>NZ_WOTN01000002.1:600000-1200000 GCF_010993745.1 Fodinicola acaciae | reverse complement strand
GACTTTTGGCGCACTGGCAGCCTGCACAGCGGCCTCGTCTGCCGGAGTGTCGGCCAGCCGTACGTCATCGACGTAGAACGTCTTGGCGACCGGTCCACGGTCGGTGCTGATCTGCACCTGCAGGAGGTTGGCCAGGTCGACGCCGGCCGCGGCGATGTCGGCCGTACGCACCGAGAAAACCCGCACCGCGTACGCGCCAGCCGGCAGCGATCGTTGCAGATATTTGCCGGCTTTGTCGCGTACGACCAGGTAAATCGTCAACGGATCCGGATTGGCGCTGAAAACGGCGACCCGCAGATAGGCATGCGCGCGCCAGTCGGCCGGCGCGAGCGCGGTGCCGTTTTCCAGCCATACACGTGGAAAGACTCGACTGTCCTTGGATTCCGTGCTGGCCATGTCAAAACGCAACGAGCCGCCGCCGCTGGTCGCGAAAGCATCGCTGACCGCGGTGTGATCGCTGGACGCGGCGACCGTCACGCCGGTCAGGTCAGCGGTCTCGAAGTCCGCGAGCGGCACGTCGGCGGCCGCATACGCCGGCACACCGATCAGTGCGAGGACAAGGAAAAAGATGACGGCCAGCACCGGCCGCCGCGCCGTTTGGAACACCTCTGACTTCTCCTCAGCTGGACAGTGATTCCGGCGAGATCTTGGTCGGCAGTAAGCGAAACCGCAGCCGCGGCCGGCCGCCGCCGGGTGTCGGCTGCGCCGGCAGCGGCCACGCCAATCCGGCCTCCACCAACTGTTTGAGCATTCGCCGGCCGGTACGACCGGTCACCTCAAGCGCGGCGCTCACGTCCGCGACGTCCACGATCAGGTCGTCCGGATGCGCGGCGACGATCCGTTCCAACATCTGCTCGGCACGCGACTGCTCGCCGGCCGGCGCCGGCTCGCGCGGCGCGGAAGCCGACAGCACCAGCTGCCGGTCGCTGCCGTCCAGATAGACCGCCACGTCGCCGTGCCGCTCCAGGGCCGAGTCGAGTCCGGCGTACGCGTTGGCCTCGGCGTCGCGAGCGGTGTGGCCGACTCCGATGCCGACCGCCAGCGGCAGGCCGAGCTGTTGTTTCACCGCTGTCACGAAAGGCGCGTGGGTCAGATGGGAGGTGAGCGCGTCCAGACCGTCGTATGTCGTGGTAATGCCGAACTGGCCGTCACTTCTGCGAACAACGGTCGCACCGACCGCGCGTGCTTCGTCGAGCAGCATCCGATGCACCCCCAGCACCGCCTCCTGCTGCCAGTAGCTCGTGTGGCCGGCCAGCGATCCCTCGGTGACCACCTGCACCGCCAGCATCGCGATCTGCTGGCCTTCCAGTTTCGTGCCATAGCCGAGCAAAACCGCGGTCTCCAGCGCCTCGCGTACGGTGGCCGGCGTCGGGCGGATCCGCATCGCCGAAAACCCCTCGGCACGCAGTTGTTGCTCGACACCAAGGATCGTGGTCAGCGCCGTGGTCACCGTGCCCGATTCCAGCAGCGGCCGGTGGAAATCGGCGAATTCCAGGGCAGAAGCCGGATCCGTGTACGGCGAGCAACGCACCGCGGACGAGTCGACCTCGATCTCCGCGTACGCCTCCTCCACCGACTCGCGGCTGAGCGAGTCGATGCTGATCCTGGTCAGGTCCAGCTGGTCGTTGATGCGACCACGCAGCAATGTCGAATAGAGCGCGGCGCCGCTGAGCCGCACGTACGACGCCGGCACCGACAAATAGCCGGATTCCCGCGCCAGGTCGTAATGCCACGGACCGGAGAAAACCGCCGCGTCGATCCGGTCGGCGAGCCGGGCATAGCCGTCTGCGGCTTCGGCCACGTCGTCGTGCGCGGCCGGCAGGAAACGCACCGAGCGGCGCGGATCGCGCGCCAGCATCGCCTTGCCGGCGGCCATCATCGCGCGCACAGCCGTCCGCGGCCCGAACAGGCCGATCGCCATCTCCGGCGTACGCTCGCCAACCACCTGCAGATCCCGTTCCGCCACGATCTTCTCCTGCCACTGGTGTCCAAAACTGCCGCTTTGGACACCGATGAATGTGACGCATCGCGACCGTGTCGTCAAGATCTACTTGCTCTCTTGGCCTTGACAGGCGTCGGATCGGGCGACACGCTATCCGCATCCGATGCAAAAACGAGGCTTTAGGACAGCGGCTGCCGAGGAGGCCGACATGCACGTCCTGGACTGGACCGTCCTCGCCGCCTACTTCGTCGCGATGGTGTTCGTCGGTGTCTGGGCTCGGCGCCGGGTCCGTACGCCGGCCGACTTCTTCACCGCCGGTGGCCGGATGCCGGCCTGGCTGGCCGGCATCTCGCACCACATGTCCGGCTACAGCGCGGCGGTTTTCGTGGCGTACGCGGCAATTGCCTACACCAACGGCTTCGCGTTGTATGTCTGGTGGGCCGTGACGATCGCGATCGCCTGCACGGTCTGCGCCTTCGTCTTCGCGCCACGCTGGTCGCGGCTGCGCGACCGGCTGCACATCGTGTCGCCGCTGGAATATCTGGCCGTACGCTTCAACGTGCCGACGCAGCAGGTGATGGCCTGGAGCGGTGCGGTGCTCAAGGTTTTCGACGTTGGCGCGAAGTGGACGGCCAGCGCGGTGCTGCTGAACGTTTTCGCCGGCGTGCCGTTGGTGTGGGGGATCCTGCTGACCGGCGGCGTCACGCTGATCTACGCGACGGTCGGCGGGCTTTGGGCCGACGCGCTCACCGATTTCGGCCAGTTTCTCATCCAGCTGGTCGCCGGCGTCGTCATGTTCGTCATCGTGCTGGCGACGCTCGGTGGCGTGTCGGGCCTGTGGACGATCTGGCAGAAACTGCCGCCGGAGCACTCGAACCTGTTCAACGGCCAGTATTCGGCGTGGTTTTTCCTCGCGTACTGCCTGATCTCGACCGTTTCCTACAGCGGCGGCACCTGGAACCTGGCACAGCGGTTCATCGCCTCCCCGACCGGCTCGGCGGCGCGCCGCGCCAGCCTGTTCTCCGCCGCGCTCTACCTGGTGTGGCCGCTGGTCCTGTTCTTCCCGATGTGGGCCGCCCCGATCATCCTGCCGCACCTGGCCGATCCGACGCAGTCGTATGCGTTGCTGGCGACCAAACTCCTGCCGGCCGGCCTGATCGGCCTGGTGCTGGCCGGAATGTTCTCACACACCATGGCGATGACCTCGTCGGACGCAAACGCGATTTCGGCGGTGGTCGTACGCGACATCATTCCGGCGCTCACCCGGCGGCGCGATCTCAAGGAAAGCCGGCTGGAGCTGACCGCCGGCCGCGTCGCGACCGTACTTTTCATCGGCCTGTCCATGGTCATCGCACTCACCGCCGACTCCTTCGGCGGCGTGATCGGCCTGCTCATCCTGTGGTTCGGCGCGCTGGTCGGACCGATCGCGGTGCCGATGCTGCTGGGAATGCTTCGGCCGTTCCGCCGCTGCGGACCGGCAGCGGCGATCCTGTCCTGGGCCGCCGGGCTGGTCACCTTCGCACTGACCAAATACGTGCTGGCCAGCTGGATCAAGACTCTCGGCGACGCCAGCCAGGCGGTCACCGTCGCGGCGCCGATCGTGGTCTCCCTGTTGGTCTTCCTCGGCGTCGGTCTGGTCAAACCGTGGCATGACACGAAAGCGGACGCTCTGTTGGCCAGCCTGGACACCGACACTCCACCGACCGAAAAGGAAACCGTCACCGCATGACACCGCACGAACGGATCTCCGCCGCGGCAGCCGAAGATCTGCGCCACCTCAACGCGCAGGTGCTGCCGTGGTGGTTCGACAACGGCTCCGACGACGACCGCGGCGGCGTCTTCACCTGCTTCAGCAACGACGGCGAGCTGGTCTCCACCGACAAGTACACCTGGAGCCAGGGCCGCTGGGCCTGGCTGACCGGCGCCATCGCGACCTCCGACTTTCCGTTGTACGGTGCCGATAAGGCGGCCGAGCGAGCGGCACGTACGGCCGACTTCCTGGTTGCCAACGCCATCCTGCCCGACGACAGCACGATCTATCAGCTGACCGCCGACGGCCGGCCGGTCAAGCAGCCGGACGGCTCGCTGCACTCCAGCCTCTACGCGGACCTGTTCGTCGTGCTCGGCCTCGCCGGCGCCGCGGTCGGCAACACCGGCGATCCGCGTTGTCCACAGTGGACAGCCGTGGCGGCACAGCTGCTCGAGTCGGCCGGCCGGCGCGTACGCGACGGCGCGATCCGCACCGAGCCGTATCCGGTCCCAGACGGCATGACCAGTCTCGCCGTCGGCATGATGATGTTGAGCGCGGCCACCGCGCTTTTTCGCGCCACACAGGACAGCGCCGCGAAGGAGGTCGCACTTTCCCATGCCGACGAGCTGATCCGAGGTGCGGCCGACGCGGTGCCGGCGGATTTCGCGTATGCCGACCGGCGGCCGGCGGGCACGCTGATGGCCAGGCACCGCACGCCCGGACACGTGCTGGAGATGCTCTGGTTTCTGGTCGACACGGCCGACGCTTTACCGGAAATCAGGCCGAAACTCGGCGACTGGATGGTGCGCCGCGCGGTCGAGTCGTTGCGCCTGGGGTGGGACGAGCAGGACGGCGGCCTGTTCCGGTTCGTCGACCGCGACGGCGGACCACCGGTCGGCGACCGGATCGGTGTCGCGTACGAGGAGCTGGTCGACCGCACCTGGTCGACGAAACTTTGGTGGCCACACGCGGAGTCTCTGTATGCGACCGCGCTGCTGGCCAGTCGCTTCGAGTCGGGCGAGCTGATGGACTGGCACGACCGGATCCGCGACTACACCTACGCGACTTTTCCAGCGCCGCAAGGCCGTGAGTGGATCCAGATCCGCGACCGCCGCGGCGCTCCGCTCGACCAGGTGGTCGGCCTGCCGGTCAAGGACCCGTTCCACGTCGCCCGCGCCCTGCTGCTGTCCGCCAAGCTGCGGAAGGAAAACTCGTGAGGTCGCTCGGCCGCGGCTATCTCGACACGATCACCGGCCTGCTCACCCGGATCCTCGACGAGGAGGCGGCGGCGATCGACCGAGCCGCCGGCCTGCTGGCGGGGCAGATCAGCGCCGACCGGCTGGTGCACGTCTTCGGACCCGGCGGCCACTCCAACCTGGCCGCACAGGAGATCTTCTTCCGCGCCGGCGGCCTGATGCACGTGTCGGCGATCCTCGACGAAGGCACACTGTTGTCCAACGGCGCCCTGCGGTCGATGGCCATCGAGCGTACGCCCGGATATGGCCGCGTGGTCATCGAAAACTCCGGCCTCGGCGCGACAGACCTGCTGATCCTGGTCAACGCTTACGGCATCAACGCCGCGCTCATCGACGCGGCGCTGACGGCACGTGAGCGCGGCGTGCGGACAATCGGCGTGAGTTCTCGCGCACACGCGGAAAACACCGCGGCCGACCATCCGGCCCGCCATCCCACCAAGGCGAATCTGCACGACCTGGTCGAGGTCGCCATCGACACGAAAGTGCCGATCGGCGACGCGGTCGTCGAGGTGCCGGGAGTAAGCGAGCCGGTCGCAGCAGTGTCGACGTTTGCCAATGCGTACGCTCTCAACGTGCTTGTGTTGCGTACGCTGGAAAAACTCACCGAAAGCGGCGTCTCGCCACCGATTTGGCGCAGTGGCAACGCGTCCGGCGGCGACGAGGCCAACCGTGCCTTCGTCTCGCGGTTCACCGGCCGGGTCCGGTGGTTGTGAGCCGGCGCGGGTGAACGGCATCCCCGTCGGCGTCGCGGTCGAGGACGCGACGCCGGGCTGGCCGGTGCGCATGTCCGGATTCGCCGCACGATCAGAGCCGTCGACCGGTGTGCACGATCCGATTTCGGTGCGAGCGCTCGCGGTTGGCGACACTTGCGTGGTCGCGGCCGACGTGGTCGGCGTGGACGACCGGATGTCTGAGCGCATCCGCGCCGAGGCACCATTCGACTCCGACCGGATGGTGGTGACCGCGACGCACACGCACGGCGGTCCGGCCGTGATGACCGGCCGGCTCGGCGCCGTCGACGACAAGGCGGCCGATCTGGTCGTACGCGCCGGCGTACGCGCCGCGATCCGTGCCAGGCAACGACAACGGCCGGCGACGCTGGAGTTTGCCGATGCCGGCGCGCTGCCGATCGCGACCGACCGGCGGCGCGGCGGTCATCCGGACGCGGCGCGCCTGCGAGCGCTTCGCTGGACAGCGACCAGCGGCGAGACGATTGCGACGATCGCCAGTTATCCGTGCCATCCGGTCGTTCTCGGCGCCGACAATCGCCAGCTCACCGCCGATTATCCCGCCGCGCTGCGTGCTCAGCTGGAAGCGGCGTCGGGCGCGCCAGTGCTGTTTCTGACCGGCTGCGCCGGCGACATCAACACCGGTCACCTGGCCACGGCGTCGTACGCGACCGCTCCGACCGCCTCGCGGACTTTCGTTGAGGCGGAACGGATCGGCGGTGAGCTGGCGCGCGCGGTCGCGGACGCCGACTGGCGGCGCGTACCCGTGACCGGTCGCGCCAAGGCCGCGATCGAGCGGATTTCGTTGCAACTGCGTACGGTTGATGAGCTGTCACCAGCCGAGCTGGCTCAGCGATGGCGGGCCGAGTTGGTCGATGCCACACCGGGACAGGCCGCGGTGTTGCGCACCTGGATCGACTGGTCCGGCCGGCCCGGCGCCGGACGCGCCGGCGTCTGGAACGGTCGCGTGACAGCCTTCGGCTGGGGCGGCGTCAGCCTGGTTTTCCTTCCTGGCGAGCCGTTTCTGACGACCGGCACCGCGATCGAGAAGGCCTCCGCTGCACACGGTTGCATCGTCGCCGGCTATGCCGATGACTGTCCTGGCTATCTGCCGACCGCCGATGCGTACGACAGCGGCGGCTACGAAATCGATGCCGCACACCGCTATTACGGCATGCCGGCGCCGTTTGCACGCGGCAGCGCGGAAATCGTGGCCGCTGTCGCGACACGACTGCTCCGGAGGATCGAAGGCTAAACCAAGGGCTAGTGTAGTGCTAAATGTCTGTCTTGTGAAGTTTATCGATGGTGTGAATGTCGAGTTATTGGCGCTAGACGCAAGAAACAAAGGGTGGTTGGGTTGTCCGTTTGTCGGGTTGGGGGTGGTTGGGTTTCTGTTTGGTGCGTTGGGGAGGTGGTTGCGTCTCTTGGTTGTTGCGTTGGGTGGGTGGTGGGTTTTTCGCCTGCGCGGCGGGCGCTCCTGCGCGGAGGGCGACCTCAAGGGAGGGGGCGCGTGGCCGCCAATCGTGTGCATTGAGGGTGCGGGCGGCGGTTGCGGTCGGGGCTGGGTCTCCTGGGCTTGCTCGGTCACGTATGGGAAGCAACCCGTCGGGATGGACGCCAAACGATCGTGCTGGGGCGGCTGACTGCGTAATACCTGTTTAACAAGACATCAAAACGGGCGTTTGTTGCAGCCCAGCAGTCACAACGGCATTATCAGCCTCAGTAGTCACACCCGTCACCGCCTCCGAAGATCACGGCGGCGTGAAAGCCTTGTTCCTTGCGTCCAACGCAAGTAACTCGACATTCATGCCATCCGCGAACCTCTCAAGCCGGACATTTAGCGCTCCACATGCCTTCGCGTCCCACATGCTGGACCTTCACGCCACCCGCCGGGACGCCACAGCGCCGCCGGCGCCCCAGCCACACTCCTGGTCCGGTTTGTCCCGGTCGACATGTGCTCATCCTCCGGACGCCGGCGGGGAGAACGAACAAACCGGACCACACCACAAACACAACCGCACCCGCCGCACCCAACAGAACCAACAACGAAACCCCGCGCACCCCTCCCCTTGAGGTCGCCCTCCGCGCAGGAGCGCCCGCCGCGAAGGCGAATACCACCACCCACCCAACACACCGATGAAGAAGGCGCAACCACCCCCAAAAACGCAACAACCATGAAAACCCACCCCCGCGAACGCAACCGTCTACCAACAGGCTCTAACAACCGAGACCAAACAGAGCCATCGCATTGCCGCCGAGCACCGCGGCGAGTGCCTCCGGCGGCAGGCCGGCGTTGACGGCCCGGCCGAGCGACATTCGCTGTTCGATAAACGGAAAATCGGAGCCAAACAGCACCTGGCGGTGGCCGACGCCGCGTACCAGCCAGCCGATCAGTGCGCCGGTCATGGATGAGCCGCACAGCTCCAGAAAAGCGGTCGGATGGCGCTGCACCACCTCGATCGCGGCCGCCATTCCGGGGACCGTGCCGCCGGCGTGGCCGAGCACCAGCCGGAGGCGAGGCCACAGGGTCAGCAGCTCGTCGGCCTGCGCCGGCGTGTTGTACGCGGACGGCAGCCAGGTGTGCGTCAGCACCGGCAGGCCGGTCCGTGCGGCGTAATCCCACAGCGGCTCGTACGCCGGACCGGTCAGCGGATAGTGGTGCAGGTCCGGATGCACCTTCACACCGACGAAACCCGGCTCGTCCGCAAGGCGCGCGACGGCCTCTTCCGGACACTGCCACGGATTGACCACCGCATAGCCCGCCAGGCGGTCCGGAAACCGTTGGACCGCACGCAAAGTCTCGACATTGCCGGCGCGCGCGTCGTGCTGGATGGCGCGATGCGAGGACAACACGGCGAGCCGTACGCCGGCGCGGTCCATCACCGCGACCATTGCCGCCGCGTCCGGGCCGGGGATGAAGAACCGGCTGTACGGCCCCAAATGTGCATGCGCATCCACCACCACACCATCCATCTTGCCCTCCTTGTGTGTCCTAAATTTGAATTTCGGACAGACGATGACCTCTACGCGTACCCGAGGTTATCGGGACTTGACAACGTTGCAACAGTCCGTCAGCCTGTTGGCCGTAGAGCCGAAACAGCCCTTTGAGACACGGCTGGTCAACCTCACGAGGCGCCGATGCTGCTGAAGCGAAGTGCTCGCCACCTACGGCAACCGACACAGCAACCGACCCGGCCGCGGCCGGGCACCGGTCTGGCTGGCCGGATGTGGCGCGAGCGCGACATGTATGCCTTCGTGCTGCCGGGATTCCTGTTCTTCGTCGTGTTCGCCTATCTGCCGCTGCTCGGCAACATCGCGGCTTTCCAGGACTACTCCCCGTTTCTCGGCTTCGGCGGCTCGACATGGGTCGGCCTGGACAACTTCGCGGCGATGTTCACCGATCCGGCAGTGTGGGACGCGTTGCGCAACACGCTGGTGATTTCCGTCCTGCAGATCGTTTTCGCCTTTCCGGCGCCGATCGCGCTGGCGCTGCTGCTCAACTCGCTGATCTCCGAGCGGGTCAAGCGGATCATGCAGACGATCGTCTATCTGCCGCATTTCCTGTCCTGGGTCATCGTGATCGCGATCTGGCAGGCGGTGGTCGGAGGCGCCGGACCGTTGGCCGACCTGCTGGCGAAGCTCGGCGCCGGCCACGTCAACGTGATGGCCAACCCGGACACCTTTCCGATTTTGGTCACCTCGCAGGTGATCTGGAAGGACGTCGGCTGGGGAACGGTGATCTTCTTCGCCGCGATCAGTGCGATCCCGCCGGAGTTGTACGAGTCGGCCGCGGCAGACGGCGCGGGCGCCTGGCGGCGGATCTGGCACATCACGCTGCCCGGCCTGATTCCGGTGACGCTGCTGTTGCTGATCCTGCGGCTCGGCAGCGTACTCACCGTCGGTTTCGAGCAAATCCTGCTGCAGCAGCCGGCGGTCGGTGCCGAAGCGTCGCAGGTGCTGGACACCTTCGTCTATTTCCGCGGCGTCGTCGGCGGTGACTGGGGCCTCGCGACCGCCGCCGGGCTGCTCAAGGGGATCGTCGGCACCGTACTGATCGTCGCGGCCAACCGGCTGGCCAAAAGGTCCGGAGCGGAGGGACTTTTCTGATGACGACACCGCTCTGGCGTGAACGCGCGTCGATTCCGGTCCGCGCTCTCAAAGGCGTCGTGATCGCCGCGATCATCGCGGTGATGGTCTATCCGTTCGTGTACGTCGTGCTGGCCTCCTTCGGCACCAACAACTCCTTCAAGCGGTTTGGCCTGGTGCCGTCGGAGTTCTCGTTCGAGGCGTACGGCAGCATTCTCAGCGGTGGCGTGGTCACGCGTGCGTTGTTCGTCTCGATCGGCATCACGCTCGTCGGCACGGCGCTTTCGGTCTTTCTCACCGCGACCCTCGCGTACGGCCTGAGCCGCACACGCGAGGTGCCCGGCACCCGCGCGGTGCTTTATCTGGTGCTGGTCACGATGTTCTTCGCCGCCGGCATCATTCCGACCTACCTGCTGGTCAAGGGACTCGGGCTGATCGACTCGTACTGGTCGCTGATCCTGCCGAGCCTGGTGTCGGCCTTCAACATGGTCGTGATGCGCAACTTCTTCATGCGGCTGCCCAAAGAACTGCTGGACGCCGCGCGCATCGACGGCGCCGGCGAATGGCAGACCTTCCTGCGGATCGTGCTGCCGCTGTCCAAGGCGGTCATCGCCGTCATCGCGCTGTTCTACGCGGTTGCCTACTGGAACTCGTTTTTCAACGCGATCCTCTATCTCAACGACGCCACGAAATGGCCGATCCAGCTGGTGCTCAACCAGTACGTCCTGCAGGGTGCGTCGCTGTCGCAGATCCAGAATCCGGAAGCGCCGCAGCCGCCGGCCGAGGCCGTACAGATGGCCGTGGTCGTGCTGTCCACGCTGCCGATCGTCATCGTCTACCCATTCCTGCAGCGGTATTTCAGCAAAGGCGTGCTGACCGGAGCGGTCAAGGGATAGGAGCAACACCATGTCGCAGAACTCCACGGGCCTTTCGCGGCGCGCCCTGCTCGGCCTCGGCGCCGGCATCGCCGCGACGGCGGTCGCCGGCGGATGCTCGTCAGGCGGATCGAGATCGGCCGCCGGTGGCACGCTGACCGTCCCGACATACCTTCCAGCGCGTACGTTTCCTGGCGTCATCACCTCATCGGTCCCCGGAGTTCCGTATGGCTACAGCACATATCCGCGGCCGTTGGTGGCGACCGTCAAGGAGGTGCCAGGCCGCGGCAGCACGATCACCTCCTACACGATGACCTGGGCCGGCCAGCCGACGCCGTTGGCGCACAACAAATACTGGCAGGGCCTCAACAAACGCCTTGGCGTCACGTGGAAACCGACCATCGCGCCGGCCGACGGCTACGAGCAGAAGCTCGCCACGCTGCTCGCCGGCGGAGACTTGCCGGATCTGACGATCCTGCGTCCGTGCGCAGCGGCCAACTCCGCTCTGCGTCAGGGCGCGTTCGCCAACCTCAACGACGTGCTCGGCGGCAGCGGCATCGAGAAATACCCGAACATCGGCTGGACCCGGCCGGAGCAATGGCGGCAGGTGTTGGTCGACAATACGATCTATGGCATCCCATTGGACGTGCCGATCTGCAACCAGCAGGTGCGGATCCGGATGGACTGGGCCAAGAAGCTTGGATTCACCGCGCCGCCGGCCAACGCTGAGGAGTTTCACAAGTTTCTCACCGGCGTGCCGAAGGCAAACGTCGGCCGCAACGGCCAGAAAGCGTTCGGCCTGGCCACTTTCGGCGTCACCACCAACGGAAACCCGTTCATCAACCAGATGTTCAAGGTGCCCAACATCTGGAGCGGCGACGGCAACGAGCTCACCCACATGTACGAGAGCGAGCAGTTTGCCAAAGCACTGGAATTCGCAGCGCGCGTGTGGAAGGACGGCGGCTTCCATCCGGACGCGCTCGCGCTGAGCACGCAAAACCAGAAGGAGCTGTCGCTGTTCACCGGCGGGCAGCTGTCGATCCTGTCGATTTCCATGCAGGGCTGGCATCAGGCGCCATACAACGACACGCTGCGCGCCGCCAACGGCGGCATCGTGCCATACGTCGTGCCGGGCGCCGACGGCGGCGTGGGGACCTACTGGCTCGGTGGTTCGGTCTACGGTTTGCTCGCGATCAGCGCGAAAGCCGGCTCCGACGACAAGCGGCTGGACGAGATCCTGCGCGTGGTCAACTGGCTCAAGGCGCCGTTTGGCAGCGCGGAGAACACATACATGCTCAACGGCGCCGAAAACGAATACTGGACCTGGAAAAACGGCGCGCCGACCTTCATCGACGAAAGCGCCTTCCGGGCCGACGCCTCGACGCTGACCTACGGTTATCGGCCGAACGTCTGGTATGTCGCCGGCGAACCCAACGCGGCCAGGGACATCATCGCATATTGCGAGCAGGTCGTACGCACCGGCGTCGCCAACCCGTGCGACGGCCTGTCCTCACAGGTGGCAGACCGGCTCGGTCCGGCGCTGGACGAGGTGGCCAGCACGTATCTGACCCAGATCGTCACCGGACGCCGGCCGGTCACCGACGTCACCGCTTTCGCCGCGGAGTGGCGAAAGCGTGGCGGCGACCAGGTGCGCGACGACCTGCGCAAGGCACTGTCCGAACGCGGCGGGAAATAGCCGGTGACCGCGATCGAGACCGTCGAGGTGTACGCCGTACGCCTGCCGGCGATCCGGGATTTCTCCATCTCTGGCGGCAAAATCACCAGCCGCGGCGCCTCGACGAGCCGCATCCTGGTGCGTGTCGGCGCCGGCGGCGCCTACGGCTGGGGCGAGGCCACACCGACACCGCAGTGGACGTACGAGACGGTCGAGTCGATTTTCGCGACGATCGAACGATACTTGGCGCCGGCGGTGACCGGCCTGCCGGCGTGGAACCTCGACGGCATCGCCAGGGCCATGGACCGCGCGATCGCGAGCGGCTTCAGCACCGGCATGCCGCTGGCCAAGTCCGCCATCGACGTGGCCGTCCACGACCTCGTCGGGCGGCTGCTCGGCGTGCCGGTGCACGTGTTGTGGGGCCAACGCCGCACCGACCGCGTGCCGTTGGGTTGGATCGTCTCCGCCGCCGAGCCGGCCGCCGCACGCGACGCTGTCGCCGAAGGCGCGGCACTCGGATATCGCGGTTTCAAGGTAAAAGTCGGCCACGAGCCGGCGGTCGACGCCGCGTTGGTCGCGGCTGTGCGTACGGCCGCCGGCGAGCAGGCCGACCTGTGGGTGGACGCCAACCAGGCCTACAGCGTCTCGGAAGCACTCGCTTTCGCCGACGCCGTACGCGACTGCCGCGTCACGGCCTTCGAACAACCGTTGCGCGCCAACGATGTTTTCGGCCTGCAGCGCCTGCACGCGCGGTCGTCACTGCCGATCGCGCTGGACGAGAGCCTGCGCCATCCGGCGGACCTGTTGACTTTCGTCGTCGCCGACGCGATCGACATCGCCATCGCCAAGGTGCAGCGCAACGCCGGCCTGACCAGGTCGCGGCAGTTGTGCCAGCTGGCCGAGCACGCCGGCCTGCGGCTGATGGGATCGGGACTGACCGACACCGAAGTCGGTTTTGCCGCCTCCGTGCAACTTTTCGCTGCTTTCGGCATCGATCGGCCGGTCGACCTCAACGGCCGGCAGTTCGTCGAGTCCGCCTATGCCGGCGACACGACCGTACGCGTCGAAGACGGCAACGCGTTGTTGCCGGAGGGTCCGGGGCTCGGCGTCGATGTCGACCTCGACGCGGTGAAGTCGCTCTGCTTCGATCCGGGTGAGCGAGGAGGACGCTGATGCGGATCGGTCTGGCCGGCATCGAAAACAGCCATGCGGAGCAGGTCATCCGCTATCTGAACCTCGACCGGCGTCAGCCTGGTGTGCGGCTGACGAGTTTCCTGAGCCTGGATCCGAAACGCGACACGGAGCTGCTTGAGCTCGATCCGGCGCTGACGCCCGCGCCCAACCTCGACACTCTTGCGTCCACAGTGGACGGTGCGGTCGTGTGCGACCGCGACGGTGCCCGGCATCTGGCCAGCGCCGCGCCGTTTCTTCGCGCTGGCAAGCCTGCTTTCGTCGACAAGCCACTCGCGACGAGCGTACGCGATGCGGCTGCGATGATCGCGCAGGCAACTGGCGGAATTCTGGTGTCGCATTCGCCGCTTCGGTTCACCGTCGGCTGGCAGAAAATCGCACGCCGCTGCGCCGAGCGCGGCGCTCCACGCCACCTGCGGCTCGACGGTCCGGCGGATCCGGCGAGCCCGTGGAGCGGCCTGTTCTTCTACGGCATTCACCTGGTCGATCCAGCGTTGTCGGTGTTGGACGGCGAGCCGGGACCGTTGACCGTGCGGGTGCATGACGACCGGATCGACGCGATCACGACCGTTGGCCCGACCGCCGTACACCTGGTCTTTACCGGGCCTGGCACCGAATTCCACGCCGAGGCGCGCTGGTCGTCGGAGTCGGTGGCGACACAGCTCGAACTCGCCGCCGACTATGTGGCACCGGGCCTGGACGACTTCTTCGACACCGTCGCCGGCCGCAAGCCGGCGCCGACGGCCGGCCAACTCACCCGGCCGATCGCATTGCTCGAACGCGTTTGCGCGGCCATCAAGGACGGGACAGCATGAGAAACTACCCCACGGTCGAGGATCACACCGGCCGTACGATCGGCGCGGAGGAAATCGAGGCGGCGACCAGAGTGCTGCGCTCCGGTCACCTCACCAGGGTCGGTGGCACCGAGGCCGCCGCGCTGGAGCGGGAGTTTGCCACGCTGATCGGTGCCGAGCACGCGGTGGCCAGCAGCTCCGGGTCGGCCGCGGTTCACTTGGCGGTCGCCGCGGTCGATCCGGAACCCGGTGACGAGATCATCGTGCCGCCACTCACCGATTTCGGCACTGTGCTTGGCGTTTTGGCGGCCAACGCGGTGCCGGTCTTCGCCGACGTCGACCCGCTCACCGGCTGCCTCACCGCGAAGTCCGTCGCGGCGTGCCTGACCGACCGCACGCGCGCGGTCATCGTCGTCCATCTTTTCGGCTGTCCCGCTGACATCGACGGCATCCGGCAGGTCTGCGACCCGCGCGACGTGCCGGTGATCGAGGACTGCGCGCAGGCCTATCTGACCAGGCCGGCCGGCGGCGGCTATGCCGGCACCCGCAGCCTGATCGGCTGTTTCAGCCTGCAGCAAAGCAAACACATCACTGCGGGCGAAGGCGGCCTCACCGTCACTGACGACGAGCGGCTGGCCCGGCGGATGCGGCTGCTCGCCGACAAAGGGTGGCCGCGCGACACCGGCGAACGCAATCATCTGTTGCTGGGCCTCAACTATCGAATGCCGGAGCTGAGCGCGGCGGTCGCACGCGCACAGCTGGCCAAGCTCGCCGGCTCGGTCGAGCGCCGGCGCGAGGTGGCGGCCGCGCTCACCGATCAGTTGCGCGACCTGCCTGGCCTGCTGCTGCCGCCTGACCAAGGACACTCGTATTTCCTCTATCCGATCGTGCTGGACACCGCGGTGACCGGCTTCGAACACCGCGAATACGTGGGAAGGCTCGCCGGCAGTGGCGCGCCGGTCGGCGCCGGCTATCTCTCGCGGCCGCTTTACCGTACGACCGTCCTGACCGAGCGGCGCACCTACGGCACCTCCGGTTTTCCGCTGATTTCTCCGCCAGCGCGGCAAAACCACGATTACGCGGCAGTGAGCTGCCCGGTCGCCGAGGACCTGATCGAGCGCAGCCTGGTGATCGCGCTCATCAACGAGCGGTTCGACGACGAGGACACCGCCGCCCTGGCGCAGGTCCTCGCCGAGGCGTACAAGCGATGAGAGACCTGCAAGGTTGTTGCAAGCATGGACGGCTACCGTACTTTCGGCCCACACCGGGTAATTTTCCCGAAAGGACGGAAGGTTGATGAGATTCGCAGCGAAACTGGCCGCCACGGCGTGCGTGGCGTTGGCGTTGCTGTCGTACGCGCCGGCGGCACATGCGGACGTGCGGCCCGCCAGCATCGTCGGCAACAGCCGCATCGGCATCCAGAACGATGGCGGCTTCGTCGAGGTCTGGCTTTTCAAGTCTCCCGACGGCAACGGCGCATACGGACACTGGAACTTCTGGAACCAGTATCACACACAGAGCTACCTCATCACGACCGACCGCACCTACTGGCCGACGGTGACGCAGCCGGTGCTCGGCCAGAACGGCACCTGGGAACACACCTGCGCGACGTTCTACATCAGGAACTCCAACGGGACCTACACGCTGTGGGGATCCGCCGTCTGCCAGTAAGCGGACGCGTTTTACGGCCGCGAGAGAGGAAGAAAGCATGTCAACCGGAATCTCACGACGCGGCCTGCTGTTGGGCGCGGCCGGACTCGGCGCGGGGCTGTTGAGCGCCGCGCCGGCCGCCGCGGCCGGATTCGACTACACCTCCCGCCGGAGCTTCGACGCATTTCTGGCGGAGTTCGAGAATTCCGGCGCCGAAGGACAACCGTCGGACACCAACGAAACCGGCAAGCTCGCCTGGGGCCAAGCGTACGTGTTGCTGGCCCTGCTGCGGATGTACGCCTTCACCAAGGACAAGAAATATCTGCGGCATTTCATCCACAACGCCGACGCGGTTCTGGACCAACGCGACTGTGTCCGTGGCGTACGCGACTATCGCGGCGTCTCTGGTCCGGTGTGGCGCGCGCTTGGCAACTACACGGCCGCCTCGACCGTCCTGACCGACAGTGCCGGCACTCCGCTGCTCCAGGTGCGCAGCGCACAAAGCTCGGTCAACACCGGCGCCAGCGCGGAAATCGTGCACAGCGGCGGCGAAACCGACACCTCGCCGTTCACGCTCGTCCTGCGGCCGACGCGCGGTGTCGTCTCGACAATTCCACATCTCAACTTCGACGTCGCCAGCGATCGCTACGTCGTCCGCGTCGTCTACCACAACGTCTACAACGCGGACACTCGTTGGAGCGTACGCGACCTGCGCCGCGACACCTCGACAGCGGCCGGCCTGCCGGTGGCCGGCCGCGCGACGTTGCAGCCGCAGCCGTATGCGTTCGCCGTGCACACCGGACAGCTCTGCCGGCCATTGGCGTCGTTCGTACGCATCGTCCGCGGCGAGCCACGACTGCACAATGAGCGGATTTTCCGCGAGAAGGCAGCACATTACCTCGCTGCTGTTGTCGCCGCGATGGCTTTTCACGAGCATGAATACCGATACGATCCGGCGACCGGCTATGGCGCTTATCGCTGGCTCAAGGAAACGCCGGTGCCGCTGGACGGCAGCGATGTGCCGCTCAACCAGAGCAACACCTTGGCCACCACCGCGGCCGAGCTCTATCGCGCCACTGGCGCGACATTCTTCGCCGACCGGGTCGTCCAGCTTTCCGCCGGCATGCGGGCCAGCCTGGCCGAGAAAAACGACGCGTACAGCTGGCCCTACTGGCCGGTCTATTCCGGCGGCTATCACGGCTGGCAGGCGACCGGCGATCTGGCGGCGGACACGTCCAGCTACACGCAGGCGATCGGCGCGGCGAAGGGCGCTGAGGACATCAGCCATGGTGCGCTCAACGTGGAGTTCATGTTGGCGGCTTGTCGCACCGGTCTGGCCAACACCTTCACGGCCGCGGACATGCGACAGCTGGCCAACACGTACACGAAAAACATCGTCAGCGGCCCGACCAGCGCGCATTTCTCGGTCGACGGCGCCGGCACGGCCGGACCGCTCTATCTGGAGGAAGTGCCGCGCTGGATCCCGGTCGCGGAATGGAATCCGGACGTTTACCGGCACGCGCTCGCGGTCACCGAGTCACTCGCCTTTCCGCCGACCTTCGGCTACTACGTCCTCAGTTTCGCGCACTGCGTGATAGGAGCACAGCGATATGACCGTTAGGATGATCGGTCTGCTGGCAGTGTTGATTATCGCCGCGTTGCCAGTGCCGGCGAATGCCGCGGCCACACCGCCGATCCGGGACCTCGGTCCCGGTGTGGTGTCCGCGCCGATCACCGGCGCCGCCCGCGACGGCCAGAACGTCTATCTGGTGTCGCGCGGACTCCAGCCGGTCGTGGTCGCACGTTTCGACCTGGCCACCAGGAAAATCGCGGCGCACACCACCCTGCCGACCGGCATCGGCGGCTGGGCCGCGACGGTGTCCGGCGGTCAGGTCTACGCCGGCACCTACCATCCGGCCGACGTCTATCACTATGATCCGGCGACCAACACGGCGACGCGCACGGCCAGGCTCGGTGCCGAGGAATTCGTCTGGGACCTGGCCACCGGTCCGGACGGCACGCTTTATGCCGGCACCTATCCCAACGGCAAGGTCTTCGCCGTCGACCCGAAAACCGGCGCCACGCGTGACTTCGGCCAGATCAGCACCGGCCAGCAGTACGTGCGATCCATCGCGGCCGCCTCCGACGGCACGGTCTATGCCGGCACCGGCACCGCGGCACGACTTGTCGCCGTGGACCCGAAAACCGGCGGCAAGACCGACATCACGCCGCCGGAGCTGCGTACGGAGTCAATGGTGTATGACATCGCGGTCTCCAACGACGTTGTCGCGTTCGGCACCGAGCCGAGCGGAAAACTCGCGGTCATCGATCGGCACGATCCAAGCAAATACACGATCGTCGACACCGACGACCACGTCCTCAACGCGCTCACCATCGACGGCGGTGAAGTGCTCGCGGCGGGCAGCACGTCGGGCAACATCTATCGTTATGACCTCGCCACCGGCAAGCTCACGACCGTCGGCACACCGCTGCCACAGGACGAGAACCGCGGAATCTTCGCGGACAACGGCCAGATTGTCGGCGTGGCGGGCACCGGACAGGTGTGGACGCTGGACCGCGCCAGCGGAGCCGTGCAGACCACCGACATCGTCACCGCCGGCATGCCGACCTCCACCGAGCCCGTGCAGTCGGTTTCCGTGCAGGGCGGCCGATACGCGTACGTCGGCGGCAACTTCGGCCTGCAGGTGCACGACCAGACAAGCGGCACCAGCACACACGTGCGGATCGGCGGCGAAGCGAAAACCGCCATCGCCGTCGACGGAAAGCTCTACCTGGCGGTCTATCCTGGCGCGTACGTCGACACCTACGACCCGAGCACCGGCAAGGTCGTCCGGCGCGGCGAGCTCGGCGGCATCCAGAACCGGCCGCGCGCCATGGCATACCTGGCCGCGCGCGGACAGCTCGGCATCGGATCGCGGTCCAACTACGGCCACACCGGCGGCGCGTTCGCGCTCGTCGACGTGCGTACCAACCGAATAACCCGCTTCGACGACGTCATCCCCGACCAAGGCATCACCGCGGTGACCTTCGCCGGCGCTCGGCTCGCCTACCTCGGCGGCGAAATCTACGCCGACGGCCTGCCTCCGGTCTCGCCGGCCGCGCAGCTGGCGACTTTTGACCTGCACACCGGGAAAGTCGTGCGGCTGTGGACGCCGGTGCCTGGCGCCGGAGAAATCGCGGACCTGCTGATGCACAACGGCCTCCTCTACGGCGTGACCGACGCCGGAGTCGTGTTCGTCGCCGATCCGCGCCGGCAGACCGTGCCGCACACCTACCGGCTCGCCGACCACTCCGCCGCCCGGCTGTTCCAGTCCCGGCACGGATTGCTGGCGGTGACGGCCAACAGCGTCTTCCGGCTCGGCGACACGTCCGCCGAGCCGATCGTGACCGGACTGCACGGCGACTGGTACAACAATCCGCAGCCGGCCTACGACGCGCGCGCCGACGTGCTCTACACCATCCGCGCGCGCAATCTGGTCAGCATCGATCTTCGATCCCTCCGCGGCTGACTCGACAAAAGGACACTTCACCAAACACCTGCATTTGTTTTACCGCTCCACCCTCGCGGACTTTTGGCGCAATTGTCGGTATCGCCGATGCGTTTACCGCTCAAACGCGGAATGCGTATTGCCTTTCCGCATCGGCGGGCTTACCGTGTGCGCGTGCTGGCCTCGGATGCCGGCCGATCACAGCAAAGCTCGTCGTTGCAATCGATCATGCCGAAGTCCTCCGATTGGCTTCAGGAGCGGAAAAATGATCGAGCTGGTGGTCATCGGGTTGTCGGTGGTGTGGTTGCTGGCCGGCGCCGGCAAGCTCGCGACGCCGCGTACGGCTGCCACCTTCCTCACCGGCCTGTTCCCCAGGCTCGGCATTTCCGGTGCCACCGTACGAGGTTTCGCGGTGCTGGAGGTCCTGTTGTCGGTCGGCCTGGTCACGCCGGCGACACAGCGGCTGTCGGCGGTCGCGTCGACCGTCGGCAGCCTCGGGTTCTGCGCACTGCTCGCGTTGTCGTATCGCCACAGCCGCGGCTCGCTCGCCTGCGGCTGTTTTGGCTCGCTGACGGACAACCGCGCCGGCGGACCGTGGCAGGTCGTGTTGGTGGCCGCGATGCTGTGCGGCAGCGTTGTGCTGTCGCTGGCGACCACGCCGACCGAATATCTCGGTCTTTACGGCCAATCGATCGCCGTCCTGCTGATCGTTGTCGTGATCGGCGGCCGTTATCTGCGGCTGCGGCGAGCCACGATCTATGGCGAGTCCACCGGGAAGGAGAGCCTGTGATTGTCGTTTACGTCGCTGTCGCGGTGTTGGCGGTGGCCGTCTGCGTGCTGTTCGCGATGGTCGGCGAGCTCGCCACCAGGGTCCTCGCACCGTCCGAGCTGCAGCGCGGTGGCGCCGCCGCGGAGACGGCAGTCATCGACGGAGTTTCCATCGGCACCGAGGTGTCCGCCCTGCCGCCGACCGTCGGAGGCCCGCCGGCCGATGTCGAAGCGCCGACGGATGCCGGCGTGCTGGTCCTGTCGACCATCTGCACGTCCTGCGATGCCTTTGCGCGTACGCTCGCTCGCTCGGCAAAGGCGGAAAAACTGCCTGGCCCGCTGTCGGTCGTCATCTCCGCGCCGACCGCCGAGACGGCCGAGCGGTTTCTTTCCGAGACCGGCCTGAAACACGTGCGCACCATCGCCGCCCGTTTCGACCAGCGCGGCCAGTGGTGTCGAGAGGTCCTCGGCGTCAACACGTCGCCGGCATTCGTACGGATCGTCGGCGGACGCGTGGCCAAAGGCTGGTCGCTGTCCGCGTTTACCGCTATACCGGCGCTCTGGGAACAGGCCCGGACCGAGGCCAGTCAGCAGAAGGGAGAACGGAATGTCCCTGCGAATCCGTGAACGTTCTTTCCTGGCGGTGTCCCAGACCAGGCGCCGGTTCATGAAGGTCGGCGCCACCGGACTGGCCGCGGCCGCGCTGGTGATGGCGAAGGCCAGCCCGGCCATGGCGACGTATCCTTGCGGCTGCTGCAACCTGGCCTACACCGCGCGCAGCAGCGTCGAATGGTGCCTGGTCAACGGAGACTGGCTCTGGTATTGCGGCTCGTGCACCTGCTGCGAGGCCGACTGGGCCACCGCGTCGGCGTCGAACTGCTGCTGATCCGGTGAGCCCGTACGTCATCGTCGCCGTCGCACTGGCCGCGGCGCTCACACAGCTTTTCAGTCCTTGAGGTGTGTCCATGGTTGGCGTGACCAGCCCCGTGTTCCGCGGCGGTGACGTGCGCGGCGGCATCGCACTGTTCGCCGGCTATACGGTCGGGACCGGCCTCGCGGCCGTCGCGCTGCTGGCCGGCGTGAGCCTCATGTCCTCCGCGTACGCACTGATATCGCCGCGGCTCGGCTATGGCATCGTCGCGGTGGCGGTCGGCACGCTGCTTGTTTTGGACATATTCGGTCGGACCCCACATCTGGACCGGCAGACACCGCAACGCCTCGCCGTGCTCCCGGCGCCGGTGCGCGGACTGCTGTGGGGATTGGACATCGGCCTGCTGTTCACCACCATCAAGGTCACCTCGCTGGTGTGGGTGATGCTGGTGCTCGCCGTCGCCGATCCGGCCACCGCGGTCGCCGGAATCGCGATTTTCTACGTCGCCACCCTGCTCATCGAAGGTGTCGCCGTGGCCGCCGACGTGAAACTCGGGCCGGCGCGGTTTTTCCGCCAGCTGCAACGACAGGGTTTCCGTGTCACGGCCAGGGTCGTCTCGGCCGTCATCCTCGGGATCGTCCTTCTTGAGGTGCTGTGGAAGGCGGTGACGCCGTGACCAGGACCGCGCCGGCGCTGGTCGTGACCGAGTTCTCCTGCGCCAACCGGCTGGCCTGGATCCGGCTCATCGCCAGGTTTCGGTGGCACGGCAAGGCGATCATGGCCGGCGTGTCCGGTCTCCAGGAGGCTTATCTGGTCGTCCGCTGGCGCGAATGCCGGGTCGTCCACGTGTCGCGCTGGAGCAGCACGGAGGCGACGTACACACTCGGGCACTCACGCCGGCACGTGGAGACGGTGCGGTGGGTCATCCGCTGCCGCCACATCACCGCTACCAGCGTTTTGTACGAGTCACCAGGAACATATCGAGCGACCGCCGTCCGCGACCGCGGCGTCAGCTCGGGCCGAAGCATTCCGCTCTAGATCCGGAAGGACGATGGACATGACCGAAACCCGGAAAGCGTTCTCGCGGGTTGACCGCGGATTCGTCCGCATCGAACCACAGCCCGACGGCCGTACGAACGTCACCGTGCTGCGTCGCGCCGACGGCGTCTCGCCGCAGGACGTGGTCTGCGTGCACCTGCGCTGCAAGGCGCTCGACATCGACAGCAAGGTCAGGCTGATCGACGCCGGACAACGCCGGCAGAGCGTCACCCAGGCCACGGTTTTCCAGGACTACCGTACGAAAACCGTCACGATCCGGAGCGAATGAGCTGGAACTGCGGTGACCGGAAGGCCGTCGTGAAGCCGAGTTTGTGATAGAGCCGCTCGGCGTACGACCCTTCGATCACCTGGAGGGTCAGCCGCTGACCGCCGCGGTCGAGCGCGTCGTTCGCCGCGCGCCTGAGCAGAGCTGTGCCATATCCGCGGTTGCGAAACTCCGGCCGGGTCGCCACCGCGTAAATGCCGAAAACGGTTTGGGTGCGTACGACCAAAGTGACCGCCGCGGGCAGCTCGCCGGCTCGGATCAGATAGAAAGACTGATCCGGGTCGGCGTAGTTTTTCAGCGCCATCCGGGTGAAAGCGTCTCGCCACCAGGCGTCGTCCGGCTCCTCCTCTTCCAGGAAGCCGGCGGCCTGCGCCTCGGCGAACGCGCGCGCGTCCGCCGCGGTGGTCACCTCGGCCACCGGGCCGGACGCGGGCTCCGCGCGGAGCGGCGACACCATGTATGACAGCGCGCCGGAGGGCTCGTATCCCCGCTCGCGGAGGCGCTCCGGCCAGTCCGGCCCGCTCCACGGCACGAGCCGTACGGTGTGGGCCGCCTCCGGCAGCTCGGCGGTGTCACTGGTCGGGATCCAGCAGGACAGGAAGTCCTTCTCACCGACCACCTCGACCGCGCCGGCCAACTGCCGCACCTGGCCCCGATGGCGAGCCAGGAAGGCCAGGTGGTTGTCCAACAGCGGCCGGTCGCCTGCGTACGACATGCGTCTCCTTCGGTCAAAGGCGGACGCTAGCACCAGGGTCTGACAACGCTGTCAGGCTGGACAGCCGCGCGAGTTTTTCCTTCATCGGCCAGTAGAAGACCCAGGTGCCGCGGCGCTCGCAGTCGACAAGGCCGGCCTCGCGCAGGACCTTGAGGTGGTGCGAGATCGTCGGCCCGGTGACGTCGAACGCGTCGGTGAGGTCGCAGACGCAGATCTCGTCCGGCGCGGAGGTGATCAGCGAGAACAACCGGAGCCGGATCGGGTCGCCCAGTGCCTTGAACGCTTTGGCCAGGTCGGCGGCGTCATCGGCGGCCAGCGGTGCGGTCAGCAGTGGCCAGCAGCAGACTCCTTGTTTCGACACTCCTCTATATTGACATTCATCGAATCACTCTGCAAGGCTGCTTAGATGAACGTCTATCCAGAAGTCGTCGTGATCGGTGCCGGACCGGTCGGCCTCGCCGCCGCCGCCGAGCTGCTGGAACGCGGCCTGCAACCGGTGGTGTTCGAGGCTGGCGAGACGGCCGGCGCAGCGGTGCGGCAATGGCACCACGTCCGGCTGTTTTCCCGCTGGTCCGAGCTCGTCGCCCCGGCCGCGCGCCGGTTGCTCGCCGAGACCGGTTGGCAGGAGCCGGACGCGGACGGCTATCCGACCGGCAGGCAGTGGGCCGAGCTGTATCTGGAGCCGCTGGCCCGGGCCCTCGGCTCACGCGTCCACCTGCGTACGCGCGTCACCGGTGTCGCACGTCGTGGACGCGACCGCGTCGTGGACGCCGGGCGAGACACCGAGCCGCTGACCGTACGCACAACCAGCGCAGACGGCGTCGAGCACAACACGCTCGCGCGCGCGGTGATCGACGCCTCCGGCACGTGGGGCTCGCCGAACCCGCTCGGCGGCGACGGACTGCCGGCGATCGGCGAGACCGGCATCGGCGCGATCGGCTATCGAGTGCCGGACCTCAGTGATCCGCAGGCGTACGCGGGCAAGCGGATCGTGGTGGTCGGCAGCGGCCACTCGGCGTTGACGGCGTTGGTCGCGTTTGCCGACTTCGCACGCCAGCACGCTGGCACGCGGCTGACGTGGGCCGTACGCCGGCAGGCCGTCGCAACCGCCTTCGGCGGCGGCGCGGCCGACCAGTTGGCGGCTCGTGGCGCTCTTGGCCAGCACGCGCGCGAAGCCGTCGAGACGGGCGAGGTCGAAGTGGTGACCGGGTTTCGTACGGCACGCGTCGACCGCGACGGCGATGCGCTGGTGTTGGTCGGCGATGACGACCGGCGGCTGGTCGCGGACCGGGTCGTGGCGTTGACCGGGTTTCGACCCGACCTGTCGTGGCTGTCGGAGGTGCGGCTCGACCTGGACGCGCGGCTGCAGGCGCCGGTCGCGCTGGCCCCGCTGATCGACCCGAACGTACACTCCTGCGGCACGGTTTATCCGCACGGCGTCAAGGAACTCGCGCATCCCGAACCCGGCATGTATGTCGTCGGCATGAAAAGCTATGGCCGCGCGCCGACCTTTCTCGCGTTGACCGGATACGAGCAGGTGCGCAGCGTCGCTGCCGCGATCGCCGGCGACGCCGATGCCGCCGGGCGGGTCGAGCTGACCCTGCCGGAGACGGGCGTCTGCGGCGGCTCGGGACTGTTCGACGGCCCGGCCGCAGCCACCTGCTGCGGGCCCGTCGAGGCCAGGAAACCCTAGTGGTGTGGTTCTGAATGGGATGCCGGGTCCGGTGATCCAGAAGGCGGCTGGGCGTGCCGGGAAAGCGCCCTCATAGCGCGGGCGTATCCGGGCGCCTTCCCGGTGCGTCCAGGCGGCTTCTGGGCGCCGGAACCGGCGTGCCATTTCGGAAACACACGACTAGATCTCAACCGAGAGTTTTCGTCGCCGCGCGCAGCTCGTCCAGAGCCGCGACAGCGAGCCGCGCGAGAGCGTCCGCGGTGTCATGGTCGCCGTCGGACCACTCGGCATAGCCGCGTTTGAAAGCCAGCACACCGAGCTCGCCGGCGAGTCGCGCGGTCGCGTCGGGCACACCGCGTACGGTCAACGCGGCCGCCATCGCCGCGGCGAGGCTGCTGCTTTTGAGCGCGTCGCGTGCCTGCAGCTCGGCACTGGCCGCGATGGCCGCCCTCAGCCGAGGAGCCAGCTCGCGGTTCATCGGACCCATCGCGCTCGACGCCCGCCGCAGGCCGGCGGCGACCGCGTCGAGCGGGCTGGCGTCGGCCGGCGCCTCGGCGATCCCCTCGGCCAGCAGCTGGCTCAGCGTCTCCTGGCCGGCCACCAGCACCTCGCGCTTGTCCGTGAAATGCCGGAAAAACGTGCTTCTCGTGAGGCCGGCGCGCTCGGCGATCTGGGCCACCGTCGTGGCGTCGTAGCCCTGCTCGGTGAACAGGTCAACGGCCGCCACGACGAGCCGCTCGCGCGCTCCTGGTTCCCACCGTGCCATGCGTCCATGGTAGGCGACGAGACACATGTCCCGTCACGCTGTAGAGTGACGAGACAGCAGTCCCATCACTTCAGGAGTACGACATGCAGGTCTTCGTCACCGGTGGCACCGGCCTGATCGGCACCGCCGTCGTCGCCGAGCTTTTCGGCAACGGTCACACCGTCCTCGCTCTCGCGCGATCCGACGCCTCCGCGCAAGCAGCCGAAGCGGCTGGCGCCAAGCCGCTGCGCGGCGGCCTCGCCGACCTGGACGTAGTCCGCGCCGGCGCCGCGCAAGCCGACGGAGTCATCCATCTGGCCTTCAGCAACGACTTCAGCAGCGCCGACGCTCTCGCGCGCGGCATCGCCGAGGAGACGGCCGCTCTCGCGACTCTTGGCGAGGAACTGGCCGGCAGCGACCGGCCGCTGGTCACCGTGTCCGGTACGCCGCACGCGCCGGGCCGGGCCGCCACCGAAGCCGATCCCCTGCCGCTGGACGGACCGGTCGGCGGCCGCGGTCGCGCGGTCATGGCGGTCCTGGACCTGGCCTCACGCGGAGTCCGCAGCTCCGCCGTACGCCTGCCGCGGACCGTCCACAACGACGGCAAGGGCGGTTTCGCGGGTCTGCTCACTGACATCGCGCGGCAGACGAAGGTGTCCGGCTATGCCGGCGACGGCCGGCAGCGCTGGCCAGCCGTACACGCATTCGACGCGGCCGCACTTTTCCGTCTGGCGCTGGAAAACGCGCCGGCCGGCAGCGCGTGGCACGCGGTGGCCGACGAAGGCGACGCGGTGCGCGACATCGCCGCCGTCATCGGCCGCCGGCTCGGCCTGCCGGTCCAGTCGGTGTCTCCTGACACGTACGGTGCTCTCGGGCCGATCTTCGCCACCGACCAGCCGGCGTCCAGCGCGTACACGCGCAAGGAGCTCGGCTGGACCCCGACGCATCCGCGCCTGCTCGACGATCTGGAGCACATCCAGCCGTAGTTTCTCAGTATTTCTCGCGAAAACTGCCGACCAGGTGGATCTGGTTGTTGTCGGGGTCGGCGAGCGGACAGAGCCGTACGCCTTTGTTGGCGTCGATGATGTCGCCGGTCTCCAGCCCCATCTCGCGGATCTCGCGTACGCCCTCCTCGATGTCGGACACGGCCAGGTTGAGCATGCCGTGGCCGGCTCGGGTGGCGTCCTCGGTCACCTGGACCCAGCCGCCGTCGGTGATCTTCCACTCGACCAGACTCGGCATCGGGTTGTTGTCCGGCTCGCGGCCGAACAGGCTGGTGTACCAGGCGCGACCGGCCGCGATGTCGCTCACCGGGACCACCGCCAGCACGTGCTGAACGTACGCCATGATCAGTCCTCCTTCGCTTTGAACTCCGCGACGAGTGTGTCCAGTTGCTGCGCGGTCCCCTGCTCGCGCCATTCCGGCTTTTCCTGGCCGGGCAGATACATGCCGTGCTCGGTCACCACGACCACGGTTTCCTCGCCATCCGAGGAAAACTCGACACTGCTGACCGACACGGTGGACAGCTGGTCTTCGGCGTGCAGCGTCGATGTCGTGAGAATTCGTTGGTTGGCGACGATGTCGTCGTAGCGCGCCTGAAACGTCAGCGCGCGGCCTTCGCTGTCAAACCCTTTCACCGTCTCGAAACCGCCGACCACGAAATCCAGCGAATGGTCGGCTCCCTGCGCCATCCAGCGCTTGCGCGCCTCCGGCGTCGACCAGGCCCGGAAAACTCGCTCCACCGAGGCCGCGAACCGGCGCTCGAGTGTGAACGTCGAGTGCGTTACGTCCATGATCACCCTTCCTTCAGATAGTCGTCGAGCTGATCCAGCTGCCGTTCCCACTCCGTACGCTGACCGCCGAGCCACCGCTCGGCCTCACGCAGCGCCGCCGGCTCGATCCGGCAACTGCGTACCCGGCCGACCTTCTCGGTCACGATGACGCCGGCCCCCTCCAGCACCTGCAGGTGTTGCATCACCGCGGGCAGGGACATCGTCAACGGCTCGGCAAGCGCCTTGACCGACGTCGGACCCCGTACCAGCCGCTCAACGATCGCCCGCCGCGTCGGATCGGCCAGCGCCTGGAAGACGCGGCCGAGCCGGTCAGGATGGTTAGGCATGTCCTTAACTATCACAGCCGACTCATCAAAAGTCAAGTCATCGCTTAACTGTTGTCGCTCAACCAGGAGCGCGCCCACGACTCAGCGAACTCGTTGCCGACGCAGGTCGTCGGGCTGTTGGACGCGACGATCGAACAGCCGGCTGCGGTGCCGCAGACCATTGCGGTGCATCCCGATTTCCAACGCTCCGGCATCGGGACGCGCCTGCTCGACCGCGCCATCTCCCAACTCCGCCAACGCGGCGTTGCCTCGCTTGAGGCCTGGACGCGCGACGACCAGCCCGCACTCGGGTGGTACGCCAGCCGTGGATTCATCGAAACGTACCGTTACCTGCATTTGTATCCGGCCGGCGATGAGATCAACCGGGTGGCGCACCCGACGCAAGGTCATCACCTCGTGAAGGCCTTTGTGCATGCGGAGTTGACAGCCGGCACGGGGGCTCGCGGTCAGATCGCGAGGCAGTATGTCTGTCGGCGTTTCTGGAGAGCACTGTAGTAGTGGCGGTTTTGCAGTCCAACGCGCGCGCTGCGATTTAGCTTGCGCAGCAACAGAAACATGCGACCCCGGAGGCTTGGGCTTGTCGGTCGGTTTGGTATTATTGCTGGCACGACCACTCCTCCTTTTCAGCCGGCGGGCGATCCGTCGTTGCTGTCGCGCAAGGAGGAGTTCGCGGCCGCGGTTGCGGTTCGCGGAGCAGGCGGTGCGTACGGCCAAAGCCGCGCTTCTGGCGGTAGTGAAAGCGGCCGATGACCAGACGATCGCGTCGAAGTTCGGTCACGCTGACACGGCCGCGTTCTTGGAGGATTTCCTGAAGTTCTCTCCGACTGAGGCGGGTCGGTGTGTGCAGCGCGCTCGTACGTTCTGCGGCAGCCGCGCGCTGGCCACTGGTGAGAAGTTGGCGCCGCAGTTGGAATACGCCGGCGAAGCGATGCGCCGCGGTGAGTTGGCGGACTCGCAGTTGGACGCGATCCGGGCGATTATCACCAGGTTGCCGCGTCGGATCGGGATCGAGGAGCGGCGGTTCGCCGAGAAAACGTTGGTCGACGTGGCGTCCCAGTTGCGGGCGCGTGAGTTGCATCAGCTCGGCAACCGCGTCCATGGCCATCTCGACCCGGATGGCACCATGCCGTCGGAAGAGGAGAACGCCAGGCCTCGCCGTGAGCTGTATCTACGTACTGGCACCGATGGTCGGCTCGCCTTTCGCGGCAGTTTCGATGCCGAGACTGGCAGCCTGATGCAGGAGATCCTGTCACCGCTGGCGAAGCCGCGCACCGACGACAAAGGCAAAACCAAAGACCGCCGCTCGACCGCCGAGCGCAACGGGGATGCGTTGGCGGACGCGCTGAATTTGATCGCGGACAGTGAGAAGCTGCCGATCCAGGGCCGCGAGCGTCCGCATCTGACGATCACGTTGTCCTGGGAGATGCTCAGGGACAAGCTCGGGCAGGTCCGCGCGTACGAGAACACCGTCATCAGCCCCGAGGCCGCCAGAAGGCTCGCGTGCGATTGCGACATCACGCCCCTGGTGCTCGGCGCCAAAAGTGAAGCGTTGGATGTCGGCCGCACCGCGCGGTTGGTCCCGATGAGCTGCGCAAAGCGTTGATCGCGCGTGACCGTGGCTGCGCGATGATCGGGTGCACCCGGCCCGTACGGTGGACGCGGGCTCATCACGTGCGGCACTGGGCCGACGGTGGTGAGACCTCCATCGACAATTGCGTGCTGCTTTGCGAGTTCCATCACCGGATGATTCATCATGGTGACTGGCAGGTCCGGATTGTTCACGGCGTGCCGGAATTCATTCCGCCGCAGTATGTGGATTTCGAGCAGAAGCCGTTACGAAATCCCTACCACCTGTTCAACTGAACCGAACAGGTGGACCGCCAACCAACCACGTACGAAGGCGCGCAACGCCAAGCGACGGAGTTGTTCCATCTTCGACACGGCAAGGTGGAACGGCGCCAGCACGCCCTCAACCAGGCGACACCGGAAGCCCGCGCGCGAACACGATCGCCCGGCGAGACCGAGGCGGCGAGCCACCGCCGATCACCAGTCCTCGGGTCGTCGAGTGGATGACGATCGCCGCAGGAGTTGCGTCTGGCGAATCGGCAACTATGGTGGCAGGAGAGGGTATTTAGCGCTAATTACGCTCGGTGTCCGCACAGTCGGCCAAGGAGGTTGAATGAACAACGTCTTGCAAACGCGGCCTGTCGGTGAGGTTCAGGCGAGACTGGACGTCTTCGATCTGGACGCGCGCGTCACGCTCTACCCCAGCGAGGCGCGTCCGATCCACCTGAGCACCGACACGCATCTGACCCAGTGCACCAACTGTCCGACACTTTGTTACGCCGACGACTGATCCACTGATCGGGAGGTGCGCGCCGCGTGGTCCAACCCATGCGGCGCGTGCCGATTTCGTTGTCAGCAAAGGACAAGCAAATGACCGCATTTCGCGCCGGTCGCGTCGCGTACGTCCGAGCGGCTGTCCTCCCAGCCAGACGTGCTGCCGTGCTCACCGCGCAGGAGGATCCGCACGAACGCACCGCATTGACCCGGATTCTTCGCGCGGTCACCGCTGATCCAGTGGTACGCGAAGCGGTCGCGGTCTCCAGTGAATCCCTGGCCGCGCTGCTGCGGCAAATCGATCGCGGCACGGAAGTCAGCATCGCGCGATTGCGCCGCGGCACGTACGCTGCCTGCCGATATCTGCTCCGGATGACCGGTCGGCCGACGCCGTTCGGCCTGCTTGCCGGCGTCGCAACGGCCAGATTCGGCCAGCGGACGCAGGTCGCGATGAGCGACGCACACCGCAAAGGCTGCCGGCCGGACGGCGAATGGCTCAGCAGTGTGGTAAGCGAGCTGGAAAAACGGCCGGAAATCCGGTGTCGTTTGCGGCTGCGCACAAATGACCTGTGCCGCGAACGCGGCGACCGGTACGTCGTGCCATACGCTCCATTGGACAAGGCCACAGACCAGCGGATGAGCGAAAAATCGGTACGCGCGACCGCAGCCGTAGGAGTGGCGCTGACGGCCGCGAAGACACCGACCACCTGGAAAACGCTGTCCGCGGAGCTGGCCACGCGGTTTCCGGACGCAGGTCGCGCACGCATCGACCGGCTGCTGGCCGAGCTGGTCGACCACGGACTGCTGTGCACCGAACTGCCACCACCGCCAGATCAGACAGATCCGCTTGGCCACGTGTTGGCACTGCTGGAAAACACCCCCGCTGCCGAGACGGCGGCGTTGCGAGGTCTGGCAAAACTTCTGGACGAATACGCGGCTGCTCCGCTGGGATCAGGCCAGGCGACCTGGTCGAGAGCCATCACGGCGGCGCGCGAGCTGCAGCCAACGACATCCGCACCCATCCAGGTCGACCTCCGGCTGGACGCAAGCGTCACGTTGCCTGAAATCGTCGCCAAAGAAGCAGAAGCGGCTGCCGACGCGTTGCTGCGGCTGTCGCGTCCGGCCGGCTCGGAGCGGCGGCTGGCCGACTTTCGCGAAGCGTTCATCGACCGGTACGGCTGGGATCATGCCGTGCCGGTGCAGGAAGTGCTCGACCCCGAGCGCGGCCTCGGTCCACCGGCCGGTTATCAGGTGCCGGCGGAGAGCCGGCTGCCACTGCCGCCGGCAGAGGTGGATACGGCCCGAGACCAGCTCATCGCCGAGCTTGTCCAGGATTCGTTGACACGTAACGAAAGCACCATCACACTGAACGACCACATCATCGCCGGACTCGAGCCGGACGAACCGCCGTCACCACCACCGGCCACGGCCGAGCTCACCTTCCAGTTGGTCGCCGCGTCTGGGCAGGCGATCGACCGAGGCGACTTCCACCTCGTGTGCGCGCCGGCGGCCGGCCTGATCGCCGGCGCGATGTTCGGTCGTTTCAGCTATTTGTTCGACGATCCGGCCGGCTCGCTCGCCGAGGCGATGGCGCTCGACGCGTACGCGTCATCCTGCGTCCAACTCGCGTTCCAGCCGGCCGGCGGCCGGTTGTCCAACCTGACCCGAGTGCCAGCCGTGGTCGACCGCGTCCTTTCCATCGGCACGTTCGACGACCGCGCGCTGGGTCTCGACGACATCGGAATCGTCGCCGATCCGGACCGCCTCCGGCTGGTTTCTCTTCCTGACCTCAGGCCGTTGACCACTTTGGCGCCACACATGCTCGATCCGGTCCGCAGGATGCCAAACGCGGCCAGGCTCCTGAGCGACATCAGCACCGACGGCGCGCGTACGCTGGACCCGTGGCGATGGGGTGCGGTCAGGTGCCTGCCTCGACTTCCTCGCATCCAGTACGGCCGCACGGTGTTCGCCGCGGCGCGGTGGCGGCTGCCACGACGTTTGTCCGACGCCGCAACGGATCCGGCGACGTGGGATCGCGAGCTCGACCGATGGCGGGCGGCAGCGCGGGTGCCGGACCGGATTCAGGCACGGGTCATGGACCACAGTCTGGATCTCGATCTGTCGGTGCCGTTGCACCGCCGCCTGTTCGCCGACGAGCTGCGGCGCAAGGCTGATCTGGTGGTCACCGAGTCGGTGGCCGACCCCGAGACCGGCTTCGGCTGGCTGGACGGCCATGCCAACGAGGTCGTCGTGCCGCTGTCCGCCCGCCATCCACGCAAACGCAAGGAAAGAACAACGTCGCTGGCGACCGTACGGCCGACGGTCACGCCACCGGGCGGTCATTGGCTTTACGCCAAGATTTACAGTGCACAAGACCTGGAGATCCTCCGCGACCACCTTCCTCGGTTTCTGGCATCCACGAAGTCCATAGTGGACAGTTGGTATTTCCTCCGCTATCGCGATCCGGACGACCACCTTCGCATTCGCTTCCGTGGCACGCCCGCGACGCTCAACGAGCAGTTGCTGCCGGCACTGTCCGGCTGGACCGACGAGCTGTGCATGTCAGGGTTGGCGCGGAAACTGGAGCTGGACACCTACCGGCCGGAGGTCGACCGGTATGGCGGACCGGCACTGTTTGAGCTGGCAGAGCAGGTTTTCCACGCCGACAGCGAGGCTGTCCTCGCGCAGCTGGCTGACTGGCGCGATGGTGAGGTGCTGGCCGGCGTCAACTTCGCCGACATCCTGCGCGCTGTCGAGCCGGGCTGGCATCACTGGTATGCCGATGTGTCGGTCGAGCATTACGAAGGAATGCACCGCCACGTACGGCAAGCCGTCGAAATGTGGACCGACACCGACACCGACACCGCCTTTTCGCATGCCAGCAGGCATCGCGCTGCGTCGCTGCGACGATACGGCGAAGCGCTGCGCACGGCGGAGAATCCACACTATCGCTCGGCGATCAACAGCCTGCTGCACATCCACCACAACCGGTTGATCGGCACCGATGCGGAGTCGGAGGCGCGTGCACACGCCGTCGCCAGCAGGATCGCGGCGGCCTCTCGTGGACGCGCGCGAGCCGGCCGATGACGGTCGTCACGACGCTGTCGGAACGGCTGGCGGATCCAGACGCGGTTTTCCGCGATCACACGCAAATACACGAGTCACTTCTGGAGCGGCAGGCAGGTGTGGCGCTGCTGTATGCCGAGCTGGGACATCACGATCCGGCCTGTCGACAACTCGCGCACCGCCACCTCGCCGCCGCCAACCAGGCGCTCCGCGCGGACATGGTGCACTCGCTTTTCGACGGCATTCCGGCAGTAGCATTCGCCGCGGCTGCTGCCGCGCACGATCCTGGCGACTACGCGGACCTTCTGCGGAGCCTGGACGAGTCTGTCTTTCAATGCGTACGCACCAATCTCGACGCGGAACAGGCACGGCTGCGCGACCGTACCCCGCTGACCAGCACTCTGGTTTTCGACCTGATCGGTGGGCTCACCGGACTGGGCAGATATCTGTTGTGTCGACGGCACATCGACGAAGCGGAGTCGCTGTTGCGCGGCATCCTGGACTATGTCGCGCTTCTGCTGCGTCCGGTCGACGTCGCCGGCACGCCGCTGCCTGGCTGGTGGTCCATGACAGATCCGGCACCGAGCCGTAAAACTCAGGCCGGTCACGCCAACTTCGGCCTGGCGCACGGCATTCCGGGGCCGCTCGCCCTGCTGGCCATCGCCTGGCGCGCCGGCGTCCGTGTTCCTGGACAGGACGCAACGATCGAGGCGATCGTCGAGATCTTGCGGCAACACTCGCTGCTGGACAACGAAGTCCGCTACTGGCCGGACGCTTTGCGACAGGCCGAGGGAAAATTGTCACCGACGCCCCGCAGCGGCGAGGCGTGGTGTTACGGCAGGCCTGGCGTCGTACGAGCGATCCAGCTCGCCGCGCTCGCCCTTGACCGCCATGACTGGACCACCTTCGTACGCGACGCCGTCCGCGATCTGCCGGCACTTTCCTTTGACAGATGGCGAGTCCGCGGCACCGGGCTGTGCCATGGCTGGGCCGGACTGCTGCACGTGCTCGGCCGCATCCAGGCCGACGATCCGGAATGCTGGCTCGGCGCTCTGGTCGATCAGCTGGCCGAACGGACCGTCGCTGAGTTCGACCCCCGCTTTCGCTTCGGCTATCGGCAGTGGGCCGGACCGGGTCGCGCGCCGACCGACGAGCCTGGCCTCGTCACCGGTGCCGCCGGCATCGCGCTCGCACTCCACGCGTACGAAGCCGGTCGCACGAGCACCGGTTGGGATGCCGCGCTTCTGCTCACATGACTCGGTTTTCCCAGGCCCATGCCGCGATCGCGACCCGGTTACGCAGGCCGAGCTTGGCCTGGATGGCGGCGACGTGGCCCTTCACCGTGCTCAGCGAGATGAACAGCTCGGTGGCGATTTCCTGATTGGTGCGCCCTCGCGCGACCGCACACGCGACCTCGACCTCACGATCGGACAGCTGACGGGTCGGCTTTCCGACCGGAGTCAACGCCTCGGTCAGCTGGCGCAGCAGCCGCACGGTAATCGCTGGCGACACCAGAGCATCGCCGGCGGCCGCCGCGCGTACGGCCTCCACAAGCAGGCCAGGACCGGCGTCTTTCAGCACGAAACCAACCGCCCCGCCGCGCAACGCGTTGTAGACATATTCGTCGAGGTCGAAGGTCGTGACCACGACGACCCGAAGCGGATCGGCCACCTCGGGTCCGGCCAACGCTCGGGTGACCTCGATGCCGTCGACGCGCGGCATCCGGATGTCGACCAGGCACACGTCCGGGCGTAGTTTTCGCGCCATCTCGATGGCTTCGGCGCCATCGGCCGCCTCCCCGACCACGCTGATGTCGTCCTGATCCTCCAGGATGTGCCGCAGTCCGGTGCGCACCATCGGCTGGTCGTCGACCAGCAGGACACTGATGCTCATCGTGGTTTTCCCGCGATCAAAGGCAAAGTCGCGCGCACGGACCAACCGCCCTCGGCACGCGGACCGACGCTGAGCACACCGTCGAGCGCCTCCACGCGTTCGCGGATGCCGACAAGACCATAGCCGCCGCGATGTCCGCCGCGGTGCGGTTTTCCGTCGTCGGTGACTTCGACACTCACTGACCGGCCGTCGTCGGTTATCGCAACGGTGACCGACGTGGCGGTCGACGCGTGTCGCCCGATGTTTGTCAATGATTCCCGCACAACTCGATAGACCGTACGCATCATTTCCGGCGGCCAGTCCGCGCCGTCGGGAACGTCGACGCGCACGGCCTTGCCAGGCATTCTTTCGGCGAGTGCGCGCACCTGGTCCAGGCCGGGCGCGGCCGGCACGGCGTCGTCGGCGTCACGGAGCAGACCGACCACTCGCCGCATCGCGACCAGCGCTTCCGAGCTGGCCGCCTCGATGCCAGCCAGCGAATCGTCGAGCTCGGCCGGATTTTTCCGCCGGATGATGCGTGCCGCCTGGGTCTGCAGCACGACACCGGTGATGTGGTGCGCGACGACATCGTGCAGTTCCCTGGCCAACTCCAGGCGTTCGTCCCGGCGGATCCGGTCGGCGATCTCCTGCCGCCGAGACCTGCCGAACCGTAACCCGTAGCCGATCACGACGGCCGCCGACCAGCCGAACAGATTCCAGCTGAGCACTGGCGGAATCAGGTCGGAACGCTGGAAAACCAGGCCGCCAAGGGCGACGACGAAACCGGCGCCCGCGACGACGGTGGCCGGGATCGGTTTGACCGTACGGACGACCGAACCGACAAGCACGGCAAGGCCGAGCGCCATGGCCGGGCTGGGCTCGGCCGGAAGCGCCGCGAGCCAGGCGACCAACACCGCGATAGCGGCGCACAGCAACCCGGCGCCGGCCGCGACAACTCGCTGGCGGCGGCGTAGCAAGGCGATCGTGCACACGACCGCGCCCGCCGCGCAGCCGAACAGCCAATAACCGCCGCCCCAGCTGTCGGAGAGCTGGACGGCCGAGAACGCGAGCAGGATGGCCGCGACGACCGCTAAAACGACATTCACGCGACCAGACTACGGAATGGACGGCGCGCTGTCGCACCGGTCAAAAGTACTGTTCCGGAACGCACTCTGGTCTGATGCCACCGCCGTCGGTCTTTCGCACCATGGTGGCATGGCTCATTCGCAAACACCGGCCGCGCGAGAGCGGATCGCCGCGCTGGATGTCATACGTGGATTCGCACTGTGCGGAATCCTGGTCGCCAACGTGATTCCGATCGCGCACACTGGTCCGCCGCAGGCCGTCGATCCGGGATCCGGCAACGGAAACCCGCTGCAGGACCTGTTCGTCGACCACCGTTTCTTTCCGATTTTCGCGTTTCTCTTCGGCGTCGGCTTCGCACTGTTGCTGGACTCCGCCGGCAACCGTACGCCGCGACCGCGGCTGGTCCTGCTGCGTCGCCTGGCCGTGCTGTTGGTGGCCGGCCTGGCACACTTTTTCCTTCTGTGGCAAGGCGACATCCTGTCAACGTACGCCGTCGTCGGCATCGTGGTGCTGCTGCCGGCGTCCTGGTTGCCGCGGTGGCTGACCGGCTGCCTGTCCGGCGCGTTCCTGGTCGCCGCCGTGCTGCTGTCGGACGGCCGATTCACCCTGGTCGCCGCGCTGTTCCTGCTCGGCCTGACGCTGGTCCGCTATGGCGTGATCGCGCGCATCGAGGACTCCACCGGCGTGCCGGCGCTGCTCCTGTTGGTCTTCACGGTGCTCGCGGTGCCGGCGGTGTGGCTGCAGCTCAACGTGTCGTCCTTCACTTTTTCCTCGAGCCTGGCCGGACTTCTGACCGCCGGCGCGTACGTGTGCGGCCTGCTCGTACTGCTCAGGACGCCGCTCCAAGGCGCACTGCGAACGTTGTTTGCACCACTCGGCAGGATGGCGCTGACCAACTATCTGACCGCGACCGTGCTCGTGCTCGTGCTGAGCCGGGTGATCCCCGGCCGCCCGGACGACTGGCCGTTCGGCAAGGTTTTGCTGGTGGCAGTGGCAATCCTCGCCACGCAGTGGTTGTGGTCCACGCTGTGGCTGCGCCATTTCCGGTTTGGTCCGTTGGAATGGCTGTGGCGCTGGGCCACCTGGCTGCGCCGACCGCCACTCCAGCTGCCAGCCGTCCCTCGTCGCGGCGCACCGGCGCGCACCCCCTGACCAGGTTAGGAGATCGCGGCGATCACTCGGTCGAGCCATTCCGCGAGGAGCCGTTGCTCCGCGCCGCTCAACGTGTCCAATTGCGGTGCGACGGCGCGAAAAGCGACCACCGCCGCCATCACGCCGCCGTCCGTACGCTCCGGCGGCTCGGTGAGGATCTGCCGGAGCACGGCCTCGTACACAGCATCGGCGAGGCCGAGGTCGCGCTGCTCGCGCGGCGTGGCCAACAGCGTCTGGATCGCACCGATCCCGGCCGCCTGGATGAGATCGACGGCGCGTTGCTCGGTGACCCGGAGCCGACCGGTCGCCGCCACGCGGTGGACCCGCGACGCCAGGACACGTTTGCCGTCCTGCGCGGCCGGCGAGTGCCGCACTCGGTCGGGATCGCTCAACAGCCGGAAAATTGCCGGATTGGCGAGGCCGAATTCGATCTGGGTCTGCCAGCCGGCACGTAAATCGTCCAACGGATCGGCGTCGTCCGCCGACGCGGCCGCCACGACCGCGGCCTTGGCGGACACATAGCCGGCCATCACGTGTTCCGCGACCGCGTCGAGCAGGCCGTCCTTGTCGCCGAACAGGCGATAGATCGTCGGTGCCTGGACACCGGCTCCTTCCGCGACTCCACGTGTGGTGACCGCCGCCGGGCCGTCCTCTCGGAGCAGTCGCGCCGCGGCCTCGATGATCTTCGACCGAGTGTCGTCGTACTGGCTCATGGTTTCCAACGATACCGCAACTGTGCTATCAATGATATTTCCATCGATAGCGCGTACGCGATATCGCCGATAACGAGGGAGCGGTCATGATCGTCATCACCGGAGCCACTGGCGCACTCAACGGCGCGACCGCCGACCACCTGCTGAAACGGCTCGCCGCCGACGAGATCGCCGTCGCCGTACGCGACCCGGCGAAGGCTCGCCGCTTCGCCGATCGCGGTGTCGGCGTACGCTACTGCGACTATGCCGACCCGGCGTCTCTGCCAGCCGCGTTCGCCGGCGCCGACCAGCTGCTGCTGGTCTCCTCCAGCGATCCGACCGCCGATGCCGTCACCCTCCACCGCAACGCGATCGACGCTGCCGTCGCCGCCGAGGTCGGCCGCATCCTCTACACGAGCCACCAAGGAGCCGCCTTCGCGAGCCCGTTCGGGCCAGGACGCGACCACGCGGCGACCGAACGACTGCTCGCCGCATCCGGCATCCCGTGGACCTCGCTGCGCAACGGCTTCTACGCACACAGCCTGCGCTGGCTGATGGGGCCATGGCGGGAAACCGGCGTCATCGCCGTACCGGCCGACGGACCCGTGTCGTGGACGGCACGCGAAGACGCCGCCGAGGCCGCAGCCGTTATTCTCATCTCCGACGGCGAATACGACGGTCCGACGACCCTCACCGCGAGCGCGGCACCGACGTTCGCCGAAATCGCCGCCATCGCTTCAAAAGTCACCGGCCGTACGATCGAATGCCAGGTTGTCGATCCAAACGAATGGATCGCGACACAGCCGGCAGAGCTCAACGCGCGTCTCCTGCTGGGCATGTACGAAGCCGCCGACCAAGGCTTTTTCGCCGGCACCGACCCGTTGCTGGCCACCATCCTCGGCCGTGAGCCGCGCACCGTACGCGATCTGCTCGCCGAGTCGTAGATCTCAGATCCGCCGAAGCACGGTCCCCAACACCTCCTCGGCGGCGAAATAGCCGAGAGTGCGAGAGTCGTTGCTGACCGCCGCGTTGTCACCGAGTACGACGAGTTTTCCGGCCGGCACGACCGTGCCGGCGAGCCTGGCGCGCAGGTTGGCCGGCACGGGGTCGCCGGCAGTTGCCACGACTCGTTTGATCATCCAGCGCCGGCCGCCAAACGGTCCCGCCTCCGTCGGCTGGTCACCAGGCATCCGTACGACGACGATCTGCCCGACCCGATGTTTCTGTCCGCGGCGCACCAAGACCCGTTCGCCACTGCGGAAAGTCGGCTCCATGCTCAGCCCCCGGACGGTGGCGACGACAAAACGACGTCCCAGAAACGAGGTCAGTCCCATGTCACGCTCCGCCGACCGGCTCGGCCTGGTATCCGGACGCCTGCATGCCGAACAGCTGTGCGTACAGGCCGTTTTCGGCGATCAAAGCCGAATGGTCGCCGCGCTCGACAACGATCCCGCCGGACAGCACGACGATGTGGTCCGCGTCGCGTACGGCCGCGAGCCGGTGCGAGATCAGCAGGCTGGTCCGGTTTTCTCGGCGGCGCCGCAACGACTGGTGGATCTCAGCTTCGGCCTGAGCGTCCAGTCCGGCCGCCGGTTCGTCGAGGATCATCAGGTCGCAGCGGTCGCGGAGCAAAGCGCGGGCCAGCGCGAGTCGCTGTTGCTCACCGCCGGACAGCACGACACCCGTGGTGGGATCGTCCTTGTCCGATCCCACCGTGAAAACACGCGACAACATCGTGTCATAACCGTACGGCAACGTCGCCAGCTTGCGATGGATGCCAGCCTCCTCGGCGGCCGCTCGCAACCGCGGTCGATCGTGCAAGGCGTCCAGATCGCCGAGCGCGATGTTTTCCGCCGCCAGCAGGTCGTAATGCATGTAGTCCTGGAAGACCGCACCGATCCGGCGGCGCAGCTCGGCCGGATCGATCTCGCGAATGTCCACGCCGTCCCACAAAATCGACCCGCGACTCGGATCATAGAAACGACACAGCAGTTTCACCAAGGTCGATTTTCCGGCGCCGTTGAGGCCGACCAACGCGAGCGACCGACCGCGCGGAATCCACAGATCCACTCCGCGCAAAACCCAGTCATGCTGGTCGGAATAGCGAAACCACACGCCACGAAACTCGATGCCGGACCGCAACGGCGCGAGCGGTCGTACGGTCGGCGGCGTCGGCAGATCCGGTCCGGCATCCGTGACGGCAAGAAAATGGTCAAACATCAACAGCGTTTGTTGGACGGCACCGGCGTCCTTGGCCAACATCGCGAGCGCGCCTTGGACGCCGACCGACGCGGCGACGAATACGGTAATGTCGCCGACCGACAGTGTGTCGACCCGCGCCGCGACCACGGCCCACACCAAGCCGGCGCCGGACACCAACGCGGCAAGCAGCGCGAGTCCGCCTTGAATGCCGACCTCGCGACGTTCGTTCGCGCGAGTGGCCGCATTTGTGGCGTGCCGCTGCTCCAACATCCGGTTGCGCAGGAACGCGCTGATGCCAAACAGGCGCACCTCCTTCGCGGCGGTCGCGCCGGACAACAGCTCGCTGTAGAAAAACTCTCGTCGAGCGGTCGGCTCCAGTTCCCACAGCATCCGCGCCTTTCGGCGCGACAGCAGAAACTCCGAGACGAGGATCGGCGCACCGGCGGCGATCACCGCGACCGTCATCACTGGGCTCAACACCGCCAACGAGCCGATGAACCCGGCCACCGTAAAGACTGACCTGGTCATCCCCAAACCGGCGTCCAAGACCTGTTGCGCGGTCGTACGTCCGGCGGTCTGCGCCAGACGCAGACGGTCGGCGAAGGCCGGGTTTTCGAACCGCTCCAGGCCGACGAAGCCTTCCACCGCAACGAAAAGCTGGTCCTGCGCGGACAGCGCCACGCGCCGCTCCAACTCGCCGCGTAGGTATCTGGTCACCATCGGCGCGACGCCGGCGGTGGCGCCGATGACGGCCAGAGCGACCGCCAGCCAGACCAAGTGGCCAACCGGCGCATGGCTGGTCACACCGTCGAGCACTGACTTGGTCAGCCACACCGACACGACCGGCACCAGGCCGGTGACCAGCGTGATCAGGCTGTAGAGCGCGAGGTGGCCTGGCGCGGCTCGGACGGCCAGCGCGCAGACACCGCGCAGCTGCCGCCACCAGCCGCGGTCGTCGGTGCCGGCGGTCATGCCGTCGCGAGCGCGCGATCCAACCGGACCCGGTTGGCGGTGACCACCAGCTCGCCGGCGTCGTTTGGCGCGACGCGAAGCAAAGTGGGAAACATCTGTACGCCGAACGCCTCGGCCACCGGCCCGTTGCCTTCCTCGACGACAACACGCGCGACCGGACTGAGTTTGCGTACGAACTCGCTCGCCTCGGCGGCGTCCTCGGCCGCGACGGTCACCAGGACCTGGTCACGGCCACCTGGCAACTGGCCGGCGTATTCCACGAATCGCGGTAGTTTTGCCTGGCAGGGCTTGCAGCTCGGGGAGAAGAAAGCGGCCACCGTCTCGGCACCGAGATCCGCGTTGCTCAACGGCATGCCGTCGACGGTGGTCGCTTCGAAGTCGGAGATGCGCTCCCCGATCGACACGGTCGCGGTGCCACCTTTCTGCGCCGCCAACAACTCCGTGTGCTCTCGCAGACGCCGGATGACGCCGAACACCAGCAACAGGTTGAGCAGGCAGAGGACCGTCAGCACGGCCACCAGAGCGATCAGAAAAGACATGCTGTGACTCCGAATCTATGTTAATGACCGCGGACCGACCGCTGTTGTGCTTGCATCGGCAGGAAAAGCCCGATGAGCTCGTCGAGCATCGCCACCAGGACGCCGGCGAGCAGGCCCGCCGCGACCGCGATGAGCACAGCGGTCGGCGAAGGTGGCGCGGCCGGCGAGCCAACGGCGCCGGCGACCGACAAACCCGCGAGAATGACGTTTCGTACGACATGATGACGGCCAACCGGACGGCTCGATGCTCCGAAGCATCGGCACGGGACGGCCACGCCGCGACGAAGCGCGGCAGCGATTCCGGCGGCGAATGCCGCCAGCAGTACGGCGGCGACCACGAACCCGAAACCGCGCCGGCCCGCGTAGGAATCACCAATGCGATCCACACGGCGAACTCGCCGACCAACACGAGCCAGACGGCTGGAGTCACCATCGCCGCCGGCAGCACGCGAAGGTCGCGTACCGAGCCGGCGAAGGCGTCGAATCCGCCGACGACCTTGCTGACCGAGGAGATCAGGAACACCAACGCGACGCAGGTACGCGCCGTCAGTTCGAGATATGACAAGGATTCCCCAGCTGTTTCCGGTCAACCGGCGACCCGCGCCGGACGGGACACGCCGGTCCCGTCCGACCCGGTGCCGTTACTAGGCGCAGTACGTGATCCGGCAGTCCGCGTCGACGTTGCAACCGCCTGGACAGCCCCTCGCACTACAGAACGGGTTTCCCGGTCCGTAACACATCGGCACACAGCCGGCCGCCGCGTCGACGGACGGCACGAACGTCGCCAACAGCCGGTCGGCCATTACTTTGAACACACGCACGTTCCACACTCCGATCAGGTGAATGATCTCGCCAAAGGGTCAGCTTCCGCAGTAGACCGTGCAGTCGAACATGATGGAGCAGCTGTGCCCACCGCACCGGCGGTCCGGACACTGTCCCGGCGGGTAGCAGGCCGACTGGCAGCCGGCGGCGGCGTCGATTTTCGGTACGAAGCGCGCGAGCACCCCGTCGGCAAGCGCCTGCAACTTGCGCATAGACGTCATTCCTTTCGTTTTCCTGCAACGAAGAAGTGCCGGCTGAATCCGACACTCAACTGCCACTAACGTGCGAGACGGTCGAATTGCACCCGTTCGCGATCGCCACTTTAGCGCTCCATGGCAAATCGTGTCGATGACTCTCATAAGTGACAGTCCGATACCATTTCGCCGCGGTCACGCCAGGTTGCATAGTTGTCCGGATTGACAAATTAATTCTCCGCGAATGCTTCTCATGAAATGGTGCGAACGACGGTCGCGGAACTAGCCGGCATTGGAGTGCGGCCGCCAGCGCGGGTCTCGTCCGGACAATGCGATCGCGCGATCAAGAGACGTGGTGCTGGCTCCGGCGCAGCACGGTTTCGGCAATCTCGGTACATCGGCGCACCGGTCAAACAAAGCGTCGTCATTGCACATGAGGGCAAGAGATCTGCCCTAAAGGCGCGACGCCTGACGTTATGGTAAGTGCGGTCAGCCACAGGTTGATGACACTGGGTAGCGCCGACGCGTACGAGCGGAGTGCTTGACGCCATGACACGCAGGGCTCGACAGGACGTGGAAGCCGGGACCGGATCGCGCCTCGACTCGAACAGTCCCTCCGACATAAGCGCGGATCCGCGGGGGTTCGTCGGTCCACGCGAGGTCGGAATGTTGCAGCGCACCGCCGGCAATGCCGCGGTGACCCGTCTGCTGACCAGCAAAACGCCGGCTCACCATCACGGCGGCCCATTGTCGATTCAACGCACTTCCAAGAGCCAGATCATGTTGACCATCGCGCTCAACAGCCTGGGCAAGAAGGCTGCCTACAAGCAGCGGAAAGAGAACGAATTCAAGCGGTGGGTCGAGATGAATGGCGTCAAGTTCGACGCCGAGGACGACGTCGACGGCCTCGTGCAGCACTTCAGTACGGAAGATGTCCTGCAGGTCATTCGAATGGTGAAGCTCAGGATCGCCGACCTCGGCAACGTGAAGGCGTACGAGGCCAGGAACATGACGAAGGTCAATGTCGATCCACTGATGGACCCGAAGCTGGCCAAGAGCATCCACGACACCAAACAGGTGCAAACCAAGAAGAGCTACGGCAGGAGAGCGGCCCAAAGCGTTTACGACATGTACAAGAACCTGAAAAACAACAAGGACATGCGCAAGGACCTGACCGAGGGCCAGGGCAGGACCGGCACGCCACTTGGCGATCTCCTCGAGGCGCAGGCGCTCATGTGTCGGGAAAAGGCACTCTTCGCACAGGTGGTGCTGGCCGACCTCGGAATTCCGACGACCGTACGCAGCGGCCAGAAGCCGCAAGGCAGCCGCCATGCCTGGCTGGTGGTCGCCGGCAGATGGGAGGTCGATCCGATCCAGGGCTCCATCGAGAAGAACCTCGACAGGACAAACAAATACACCGAAGAGGTCCAGGAGAAGGTCGTCGTGTCTCCGTCCAAACCCGTGGCAGGGACCGAGCTGGAAAGGCGTATGGACAACTGCGTCGCACAGTTCGCAAAACTTCACAACCCGTAGCAGTTCGAACAGGGTTCTTGCTCTCCGCATCGCGGTACCGGTATGGTCGTTAATCCGAAGATGTTTTCGATATTTCGAATCATCGGTCCGGTCGATGCGGCCGGGTTGGGAGGTTGACCGATGACTGCCAGCGGAACCTCGACGTTGACCAGGCCCCGCCAGCTCGGCATCGGCCGTCGCCGGTTGCTGGCGATGGCGGGTGCGTCGACGGCGGCGATGAGTGTCGGCGCGTGCAGCCGGTCCAACGGACGGCTGGCGTTCTGGCGTCCGCCGGTTGGCGAGCTGTCCTGGGAAAACCTGTTCTTCAAGGATCGTGTCATTCCCCAGTACGAGCACGCCAAGGGAAAGTCGCCGGTCGATCTGCTGGTGATCCCGTGGGACAGTGCGCTGACGAAATACACGGCCGGGTTCGTCGGATCGCAGCCGCCGGACGTGACCTACCAAATCGTGCCGTGGATGAACCGGTTCCGAGACTCCGGCGCTCTGCTGGACCTGGCGAAGGCCGCCGGATCGGGTTTGGACTCCTATTTCGCCGGAGTGCCGGACTCGATCGCCGAGGTCGTCTACGGACCGAAGCAACAACGATACGGACTGCCGATCTCGGCCGGACATTTCGTGCTGGCGCTCAACGAAGCGGTGTGGGAACGCGCGGGTCGTCCGGCGCTGCCGACGACGTACGACGAGATGATCCCGTTCGCGCGGAAAATGACGTTCGATCGCGCCGGCAGGACGATGGACCAGGCCGGTTTCGACGCGAAGAACATCGCCGTCTGGGGATTCGGCTGGCCCGGCGTGCCGGGGATCCAGACCAACTACGTCTGGAACTATCTTTGGTCCTATGGCGCGGACATCGTCTCCAAGAACCGTCGTGACATCGGCTTCGACAATGACGCCGGCAGGGCCGCGCTGAAGCACATGAAGGCGATGGTCGACTCCGGCGCGGCGACCCCGATGACGCTCTACTCCGGCACCGACGGATGGGACGACCTGCTGGTGAGCGGCCGGGTCGCGATGGCCTGGACCGAGTTTCTCAGCACCAAGCAGGCAAGCCGCTTTCCGAACGCGCGGCTGAAGGTGATCGAGCTGCCGGCCGGACCAGCCGGGAAGTTCGTGGTCGGAGCGGCCGGTTATTACGCGATAGCCGCGAAAAGCCGGCACCAGACCGAGGCACTGGACTTCATCGAATATCTGTTGCAACCGCAGCTGCGCCGGGAATACATCCGCGGCATCCTGTCGTATCCACTCACTCCGGTGCCGGACTCCTATTTCGACGGTCTCCCCGATCCACGCATCACCGCGTTTCTCAAGGCCGGCGCGAAACAGACACGTTACTCGCGGCTCACGCCGGTCCTTCCGTACGAGCCGCAGGAATATCTGGTCGGCGCCTTCAACGACTACCTGCTCGGCCACGTCAGCCTGGACACGATGATCAAGCAGACCTCCAGCCAGGTCAAGCAGATGGCCAGCGCCGCACACTGGCCGAAGTGAGCACCAGTGACAATGGAAAAATCCGCCACTTTCCGGATCCCCAAGCCGGAACGTGCTGAGCAACTGGCACGGTCTCTCGGCATGTCGGCCGAGGACCGGGCCGAGATGTTACGTTTTCCGCCGCGCCACGGCACCGAGCTGTGGGACCAGCTGGAAAAGGCATACCACAGCCTGGTGGAGGCGATGGGGACCACCGGTCCGCTGCCGGACTGGCCGGTGTTGCCGGAGCGGCATGGCGCCTTGGCCAGATACGGGTACGTGTGGGTTTTCCTTGCCGCCACTGACGTTGCTCGTGAATACCACGCCGCCCGTGGCATCTCGGACGAGGTTTCCTGGGCCAGCCTCGGCATCCTCGCCGACCAGATGCGCAACCGCAGGGCCGTCTACGGTGAAGGTGGCCTGCACACGCAAAACTGGGTGACGCACCATTTCCGCGGCGCCGTCTATCCGCTCGGCCGGCTGCACTTCGAGCGCCGGCCGATCTGGTTCGACGCCGGACCGCCGCCGGCACCGGGCCGCGGCGACGACGCTCTCGGCCTGCACATTCCGGAGGGAAGACTCACCCCGGCCTCCTGCGACGAGTCGATACGCACGGCGCAGGCGTTCTTCCAGCGCCACTACCCCGACCACGACTATCGTTACGCCACCTGCGTTTCGTGGGTCCTGGACCCACAGCTGACCGAATATCTCGCGTACGACACGAACATCCTGGCCTTCCAGCGGCGTTTCACCCTGATCCCGCTGGAAAATCCCGATCAGGACGACAACAAGACCATTGTCGAGTTCGTCTTCCGGCGTCCACTCGACGAGCTCGACAGGCTTCCGCGGGACACCACGCTGCAGCGCGCCATCATCGACCACATCCAGGCCGGACGGCGTTGGCAGTTTCGCACCGGCTGGTTTCGGGTCTAGGGTCTGTTTCGGAGTCCCACGTGGATGAGAGTCGAGATCCAAACGTGCCGTCAGGCGGCCCGAGAAAGATGTGACAGCGGCTCGGCTATCGCCGCGTGGGACTTCGAAACAGGCTCTAACCAATCGAAATGTCGGCGGCGATCTCGGTGGCGATCCGGATCGCACGCTTGGCCAGCGGAGACAGGGTCGACGCGGCCGGCCAGTGCAGATAGATCCCGCGGGTCGGCGCCGGCCGCAGCTCGTGGATGGCGAGCCGGTCGTCCGTCCGTACGTCCGAACCGTGCACGGCGAGCCACGGCAGGACGGCCCAGCCGAGGCCCGCTCGCACCATCGACAGGATCGTTTCATTGCCCGGCGACCGAAAAACGATCCGCGGTCGGGCACCGGCCTCGGCGAGCGCCTGATCCATCCATGCCTGGTCGCAGGTCTGATGGCAGCCGACCATCGGCATGTCGTCGAGCTGTTCCAGCGGCACCGGACCGTCCGGCAGGTCACCGTGTCGAGCCACCAGCAGGAAAGGATCGTCGACCAGCCTGACGTGCTCGAGGTCGCCCTCCAGCGGCCGGTCGTAGAACAACAGGTCCAGGTCGCCGATCTCCGGGTCCGGCGGCACGTCCGACAGCCTGATGTCGCAGCCGGGATGCTCGTCACGCAGCCGGCGTACGACCGACGGCAGGATCACGTTGGACACGCTCTGGAATGTGCCGATGTCGATCCGGCCGTCGCCGGCTTTGAACCGTTCGACGGCATCGGCCAGCGCGTCGGCTTTGGCCAGCAGGTCGCGCGCGTGTTCCAGGACGACCGCGCCAAGTGGCGTGATCCGTACCGGTTTGGGACCACCTGGCCGCTCGAAAACCGCACCGCCGACGGACTTTTCCAGCGCGGCGATCTGCTGGCTGATCGTCGATTGCGTGTAACCCAGCCGCGCGCCGGCACGGCCGAACGTCCCCTCCTCCAGCACGGCCACCATCGTCGCCAGGTGCCGCAGCTCCACATCCATCACAACCGAAGCATAGTCGATGCCGATCAACTTGATCGGAAACAATCGCTTTTCGTGATACGGTCGCGCGCCTAACGTCTGGGACATGACGATCCAGAGCACGCGGGCGCCGTTCCGGCTGGCGATCGCGCCTCGATCCGTACGGTCGCGGTCGCAACTGGTGTGGGCCCTCACGGCAACGCATTTCGTGAGCCGCGCCGGCAGCCTGGCGCGCTCGTTCCTGGTGCTTTATCTGACCCAGGAAAGGCATCTCTCGCTGACCACGGCCGGCGTCGTCATCGCGGCGGTCGGTGTGGGAGACATCGGGTCGCAACTGCTCGGCGGCTGGCTGAGTGACCGCATCGGCCGGCGAAACAGCATGCTGGTGGGATTTCTCGGTACGGCGGTCGCGCTGATCGCGCTCGGCTCGGCGGATTCGATGCCGGTGATCTGCGCGGCGGCCGGTGGCGTCGGCCTGATGGCGGAGCTGTTCCGGCCGGTCGGATCGGCCGCGGTGGCCGACCTGCCGGCGCAGGATCGAGCGCGTGCCTTCGGATTTCTGTTCTGGGCCGCCAATCTTGGCTTCACGGTCTCGACCGTCGCCGCGGGTGTGCTGGCGCAACACGGCTATGGCCTGTTGTTCTGGATCAATGCCGGCGCTTCGGTGCTCGCGGCGCTGATCGTGTGGCGGTTCATCCCCGAGACACGTCCGCAAAAGCGGGAAACGACCCAGCGAGCGCTGCTGCCGACCCTTCTCCGCGATCCGGTCATGCTCGTCATGGCGGCGATTCACATCGTGTACTTCACGATGTTTCTCCAGTCTTTCTCGACCCTTCCGCTGGTCATGGCGAACGACGGTCTCGGTCCGGGGACATACGGCGCGGTGCTCGCCCTGAACGGGATCGCGATCGTTGTCGTCCAACCGATTGCCGTACGGCTCCTGCCCGGCCGCGACACGGCCCGGGTTCTCGCGGTTTCCATGCTGTTGGTCGGCATCGGCAGCGGACTCGGCGCCGTCGTACACGGTGGCGCTGCCTACGCCGCGTCGGTGCTCGTGTGGACTTTTGGCCAGATCGGCCTGTCCGTGGTGTTCGGCGCCACTTTCGCCGGCCTCGCGCCGGCCGATCTTCGGGGCCGATACATGGGAATCGCGTCCGCCACGTGGAGCGTCGGCGCCGTGCTTGGACCGCTGCTGGGGACCGCGTTGCTCGCAACTGCCGGCCGCACCGGATTGTGGATCGCGTGCCTGGCGACCGGATTGCTGCTTTTCGCGGCACAGCTGGTCATCGCTCCGGCGTTGCGACGCCGGATCTCGCCAGTGTGAAACGATCAGTTTTGGTTTGTCAGCAAACGAGGAAGGATTTTCCCATGGAGACAACGATCGCGACGAACGGTGTCGAGCTTGCCGTCACGACGGCCGGCGACCCTGCCGATCCGGCGGTGCTGTTGCTGCACGGCGCCGGCCAGTCGTCGGCCGCATGGGACGACGAGTTCGTCGAGCGTCTGGTGGCCGGACGGCGGTTCGTGATTCGGTACGACTCCAGGGACACCGGCCGGTCGACCAGCAGTCCAGTGGGCTCGCCGACCTACGGTCTGCCGGATCTGGTCGCCGACGCGGCCGGAGTGCTAAACGAGCTCGGCGTCGACCGCGCCGGCGTTGTCGGGATGTCGCAGGGAAGTGCGGTCGGTCAGCTGCTCGCGCTCGACCATCCGGACCGGGTCGCGTCGCTGATCCTCATGTCCTCCACGCCTGGCGGACCCGGCCACGACACCCCTGACCTGCCACCGCCGACCGACGAGATCATGGCCCTGTTCAAGGAAGAAGCGCCGACTCCGGACTGGGCCGACCGCGCCGCCGTGGTCGACTATCTGGTCGACGCCGAGCGTCCGTTCGCCGCCTCGTCGCGCACTTTCGACGAGGTGAGCGTACGTGCCGGCGCCGAGCGCGCCGCGGACCGTGCCGACGACACCATCGCGGCACAGCTCACCAACCCCTACCTGATCGACGCGGGCCCGGCGTGGCGGCCGCGGCTCGGCGAGATCAGCGCGCCGACGCTTGTCATGCACGGCACCGAAGATCCGCTCTTCCCGTACGAACACGGTGTCGCGCTGGCAAAAGAGATCCCCGGCGCACGGCTGATCGGGCTCGAGGCGGTCGGCCACGAGATTTTTCCTCGGCACAGCTGGGACATCGTGGTGCCGGCCATTCTCGAGCCTACCTCAGCCAGGTAGGAGCTCCAGCAGCACCATCGACGGCTCTGGCAGGTCACAGGTGACGGTGAGCCGGCCGCCGGCGGGTGAGATCGCCCGCGGCGGCTCACCGAGGGCGAGGCCGTCGGCGGCGCGCAAGCGATCCCATTCCTGTGCAGTCGGCCAACCTGAGCCCCACCGGGCGGCCAGGTTGGAGTGTGTCGCGTCGAGGCGATGGTGACGGAGTTCGTAGGTCTGGTGCGGCAATCCGGTGACGGTGAGCGTCAGCGTACGGTCGAGCAGCGGATCGCCGTCCACTTTGGACTGATCGAGCGGCGCGTTCCATCCGGCGATGGCGACTCGGCCGGTCTGCTGGTCGATGGAGGCCCATGCGTCCACCAGGCCGCCACCGCCGTCGCCGGACCACCGCAGGGCCAGCTCGCCGTCGCCGAGTTTTTCCAGCATCGACAGGGCATGAAACCGCGGCTTGCGCAGGTTTCCCACGGTCAGCAGGCCAAACCCGCCGTGCAACAGCTCGGTCGGCCGGCCGAGCTCCTCGAAGTGGTCCGAGCAGACCCAGTATGCGAGCGCGTCGACCCGGCCGGCGGCGGATTTCATGCCGCGAGCCAGAAAGCAGGCCGCGAAGACCGAGTCGTTGACCGGCGCGAAGTGCCGCGGCGTCACTCCCCATTCGGTCCACCAGATCCTGGTGTCGGCGCGGTCGTGGCGTGCCAGCGCCGGACGGAAGTCCAGCGGCTGGCTGCCGTAGGTGTGCGTGGTCAGCGCGTCCAACGCCGCACCTGAACCGTCCACATGGGACAGCAGGTCCTCGACCCAGCCGGCTGCCGCCGTCGCCGGACCGGCCACGACCAGCCTGTCGTCCACCTCGCGTACGGCGGCCGCGGTCACGTCGTAGAGCCGCAGATAGTCGCTTTTGCCGCCACTCCAGAAGACCTCGAGATTCGCCTCGTTCCAGACCTCGAACGACCAGTGCTCGACGACTTCCTCGGTGCCGTAACGATCGAGCAGGTGGCGCACCAACGCGCGTACCAGGTCGGCCCAGCGATCCCAGTCCTTCGGCGGCGACACGATCGCACCGTAGGTGAAGACCGTCTTGCTGCGATCGCTGGCCAGGTCTCGCGGCATGAAGGAAAGCTCGACCACCGGCCGCAAACCCAGATCGCGGACCTGGTCATAGACCCGGTCCACACCGCTGAAGTCATACACCGGCTCGCCGTCGACCTCTCGATAAACGCGCAGGTCGTCGCACAGAATGCCGTGTGCGCGTACGGTTTCCACGCCAAGCTCGGTGCGCATGATCCGCAGGGCGTCGGCCAGCTCCGCGCCGATCGGCCGGCCGCCGGTCTGTTCCGTCGACAGCAGATGGCTCAGGTGTTCACTGCCGACCATCGGCCGCCATGGCCGGTGCAATGGACCGACGACAGCCGAAACGTCAACGTCCAAGCCAATCCGTCCGTCGCCGCCGGTGTCGCTCGTCGCCTGGACCGAGTGCGACAGCGGACCGACGGCGGCGACATCGGCCAGCGCGGCCACCGCATACCGGTAGGGGCGTCCGGGCACGCCGGTCGTGTCCACATAGGACGGATCGGGTACGGCGAGGACGTCGAGACCTTTGTGGTCGACCGGCTGGAAATCGCCGTCGGAGATGTCGGCCCGGTGGACCAGATAGCCGGCCGCTCCCGGCACCGGGTCCCAGTCGAGCGTCACCTGGCCGCGACCGGCCGTCGCGCGTACGGTCGCCGGCGCGGGCGGCGCGGTGATGCCACCGGCCGGCCGCGCATTGTGCCGGCCGATCCGGTTTTCCCAGTCCGTACGCGCATGTTCGGCCGGTCGTGAGCTGGTCACCCAGTCATTCCTTTCCCGCGTTGAAGGTCTCGATCGCCAGCAGTGGCCGGATCTTCGCCTCGACCGGTCCACGGACGAACGCACGGCGGATGTCGTCGCGCGCCAGGTAGTTGCCGAGCGCGGCCATCGTCATTCCCTGATCCAGCGCCAAATAACGCTTGGCCACCGTGCCACTGCGGACCGCCACCGAGTCGTAGAAGCCGCCGGGACCGTACGCGTCGAAGTTTTCCCGGAGTTTCGCGAGATTGCCGAGCACCGCGCCCGGCGCGTACGGCAAGGCGAGGAAAGCCGCGTGCGGGGTGACGACTCCGTCACCGAACACCGGCTTCGGCCCCGGCGGCCGGCAGCCTTCGAAACCGGGATCGACCCTGGTGCCTTCCAGGTCGGACGGATAGCCGTCCGGACTCATCCCGAGCCATGGTTGACCGTATGCGCCGTAGCCGCCTTTCGGGTTGCTGGCCGGCGAAAACCCCCAGTAGCCATAGCCGGTCTCGACAAGACCGTGCTCGATCTGGCCGCGCACGTAGAGGGGGTGGTTCACGGCCCAGCTGTGCGTCGCCCATTTCTCCTCCGGCACGAACAGATCCGGCATCAGCGCCTCGAACATGTCGCCACCCCAGGTGGGGACGAACTTCATGCCGCGATAGGTGTAGGCGCCTTCGAAAACCGGGACTCCGTCATACGTCGTGGTGTAGCCGACCGGCTTCTGCTTGAACGCGTACTGACAGATCGGCGGAAACGTGCGGTTCAGCGCGAAATAGTGCGTCGCCGGGATCTGGCCGCGAGAAATGCCGAGGTAGCTGGCGATCCGCGGCTCGCTGTTGAGCACGTCATAGTGGTTGCAGGTGTAGTAGACCGGCGGACCGCCGCGATAGTTGCCGGTGACCGAACAGCCGGACGGCTTCTGCTCGTAGAAACCGCCGTGGATCAGGCCGCCGACACCTGGTCGCGCGTTTGGATCGTAGTAGAAGCCGAAATCCATCGGCGCCAGCAGTCCGTCGGCCTGTGCGCGAAGCCGCGGCTCGGCCGCGCGGACGACCATCAGTGCCGCGGCCAGCCAGCCGTTGTCCACACTGGACAGGAACGGCGTGATCGGGTTGGTGCCTTCCGGATCGTGCCTCAGCACCGCACCGGTCCGCGGGTCGTACCAGTTGAAAAACATCCCCGCCTGCCGGCTGCGGGTCAGCTTTTCCAGTGCGGAAAGCGTCTTTCGCATCCGGTCGTACGCGTCGGCACGGCTGACGATGCCGAGGTCGCGCGCGGCGACCGTGGACCACAGATACGCGCCAATGTTGGTCGGCGAGGTGTACGCGCTGCGCGTTTTCAGGTCACCGGTGACGTTGTCGGCGATCAGGCCGGTCCCCGGGTCGACCGAGGCGGTCATCGACTTCCAGGTGTCCGCCGCATAACGCATCGGGGTTGGTGGCGCCGAGGCTGCCGCCGGCACCGGCAGCAGGCAGACGAGCACGACGATGGCCAGGAATCTGCGCATGGGGACTCCTTACTTGAGTCCGGTCAGAGCGATGCCCTGCACGAAGAACCGTTGCAGGGCGACGAAAATGGCGAGCACCGGCAGGACGACGACGACCGATCCGGCCATCAGCAGGCCGTACTTGGTGTTGTTCTGGCCGGTGGCGTAGAGCGCGAGCGCGACCGGCAGCGTATAGCGATCTTCGGTCTGCGCGATCACCAGCGGCCACAGGAAGTTGTTCCAGGAGCCGAGAAACGTGAGGATGCCGAGGGTCGCCATCGCCGGCTTGCACAGCGGCGCGATCACCGACCAGAAGATCCGGAACTCGCCGGCACCGTCCACCCGCGCCGCGTCGATCAGCTCGTCCGGCAGGCCGGAGATGAACTGCCGCATCAGGAAGACGCCGAACGGGCCGGCCAGGAACGGCAGGATCATGCCGGCCAGCGTGTCGCTCATGCCCAGGTTGCTGACCAGCACGAAGCTCGGCACGAAGGTGACCATGCCGGGAACCATCAGACTGCCCACGACCAGCACGAAAAGCGCCCGACGGCCCGGAAAGTCGAGCTTGGCCAGGGCGTATCCGAGCATCGAGCAGAAAGCCAGGTTGCCGGCGGTGACGCACAGCGCGACGATCACCGAGTTGGCGAAATACTGCGGAAAGTCGAGCTTGGTGAAGAGCTGGACGTAGTTGTCCAGCGTCGGCTGGCTCGGCAGCCAGGTCGGCGGCGTACGCAACAACTCGCCCTGGCTCTTGAAGGATCCGAGGATCATCCAGACAAACGGTCCGACCACGGCCACGATCCCGGCGGCCAGGATGACGTAGAGCCACCAGCGCCGCATCACCGCACTCCCCGGCCGAGCAGCTTGAACTGGAACAACGTGAGCAGCACGATCGCGAGGAAAAGCACATAGCTCATCGCCGCCGCATAGCCGTAGTTGCCGAAGCCAAACTGGTTGTAGATGTCGTACGACACCGACAACGTCCGGTTGAGCGGTCCGCCGCCGGTCATCACCAACGGCTCCTCGAAGAACTGCAGATAGCCGATTCCGGTAATGACCGCACCGAAAAGCAGCGTCGGCCGCAGCATCGGGACGGTCACGTAACGAAAGCGCTCGATCGCGGTGGCTCCGTCGACTGCCGCCGCCTCCAGCAGGCCGCGCGGCACCGCCTGCAGGCCGGCCAGGAAAATCACCATCAGGTTGCCGAAATTGCGCCAGCACGCCATCACGATCAGCGACGGCATGGCCCAGGTGGTGCTGGCCAGCCAGTCCGGTCCGGCCACGCCGACCCACGACAGGACGGTGTTGACCAGTCCGTTGTCCGGCTGCAGCAGGAAACGCCAGATCACCGAGATCGCCACGATGCTGGTGACGACCGGAAGGTAGTAGCCGACGCGGAAAGCCATACGGAACCGGTCGATGCCGCGGTCCAGCGCGACCGCGGCGGCCAGCGCGACGACCATCGTCAGCGGCACGCCGACGCCGACGAAGTACGCCGTGTTCAGCGCCGCCTGGCCGAAAATCTGGTCGCCGGCCAGCTTCCCGAAGTTGGCCAGGCCGACGAAGTTGACCGCGAACGGGTTGCGCAGGTCGGCGCTGCGCATGTCGGTCAGGCTCATCATCAGCGAACCGATCACCGGCCCGGCAAGGAAAACCGCGAACAGGACGCCGAACGGCGCGGCGAAACCCCACGCGGCGTACATCTGCCGGCGCCGGTGTGGACTGCGGGCCGTACGCGCGCCGGCGGTGCGGGCCGCGCGCGTACGAGCCACGGTCAGGCCGGCCATGTCAGGAACCGGTGCCGATTTGCTGGCATTGCTGCTGGATCTGCGCGGCGGCCGCGGCTGGTGCCTGGGTGCCACGTGAGACCTGCTCGACACCGTTGTCGATCGCGCGCGCCACCTGTTCCCAGGTGCTGATCGTCGGCGGAGACTTGGCGCTGTTCAACTGCTGTCCGAAGACCGACAGGAACTTGTCGTTGGCCAGCGCGGAATTCTGCCAGGCACTCTTGACCGCCGGCAGGTCGTTGACCGTCTGGTACCACTTGACCTGCACGTCCGGCTGGCTGAGGAACTTCACGAACTTCCAGGCGGTGTCGCGGTTTTTCGAGTCCTTGAAGACACTCAGGTCGGCGCCGCCGGCGAAGGAGGCGTTGGTCTGGCCGGCCGGCAGTGGCGCGAGCGCGTACTTCTGCTTGAAGGACGGGCCACCGATCTGGTCGATATTGGTGATGTCGTACGGTCCGGAGACAAAAGATCCGGTCTTGCCGGCCACGAAGTCCTGGATCGGCTGGCCGATCGGCTGCGTCGGCGGGACCAGCTTGTCGGTGAAGAACGACTGGTAGTAGGCCAACGCCTGGACCATCTGCGGCGAGTTCAGGGTGAAGGTCTTCCCGTCGGCGCCGACGATCGACGCGCCGGCCTGCCAGGCGAACGGCATGAACGTGTTCCAGGAGCCCTCGCCGCCGGGTTTCAATGCGAAGCCGAACCGAGCACCGCCCTTGTCGCGCAACGCGGTGGCGAAACTTTTCAACTCTGGCCAGGTTTTCGGCGGCTGCACCGCGGCCTTGGCGGCGAGATCGGTACGGTAGAACAAAACACGGGTCTCGACATACCACGGCACGCCGTAGGACGTGCGGTTGACGACGGTGCCTTCCTGCGGACCGGCGAAAAAGTTCGCGGGTTTCACCAGACCCGGCGGCACGGCGTCCAGTCCGCCGGTGCGCGCGAACTCGCCCATCCAGGTCGTGCCGACCATGCTCACGTCCGGCGTCTTGCGCGCCGCGATCGCGGTCGTCAGCTTGTCGTGCGCGGCATCCCACGGAATCGCCGTCACGGCCACCTTCGCGCCGGGGTTGGCGGCCTCGAACTGCTTGGCCAGCACCGAAAGCTTCTCGCCTTCGGTCCCCATGGCCCACACCGTGATCGCGCCTTTGGCCGGTCCGGACCCGATCGCCTCGGACGATCCGCCGGCGTTCTCGCCGGCCGATCTCCCGCAGGCGCTCATCGCCAGCACTGCGACCAGCAGCAGGCAGACCATCCGTTTCACCGTGACACCTCCGTCGGGTGCGTCCCACAGCTCGCGCGGACCACGAGCTCGGTGGGCAGTACGTCGTGCCGGGGGACTTTTCGCGTCCCCTCAAGGAGTTCGTCCAGGGCTCTGGCCGCGCGTGCGCCGAGGTCGCGCATCGGCTGGCGTACGGTGGTGAGCGCCGGACGCGCGTATCGCGCCGCCATCACGTCGTCCCAACCGGTCATCGCCAGCTCACCTGGCACGTCGACACCGTTTGCCTCGGCGGCGAGCAAAGCGCCGAGCGCGACCTCGTCGTTGCCACAGACCAGCGCTCTGGGCCGGTCGCGCCGGCGCAGAATCCGTTCTGTCGCGGCGAATCCGGACTCCTCGTCCAGCTCGCAGGCCACCGGCTTGCCGGCGCGTACGCCGTGCCGGTCGAGCGCCCGGCGGAAGCCGAGCCACCTTTCCGCCACGTCGGGCGAAAGCTGCGGACTGCCCACAAAGGACAGTCGCGAATATCCGTGCAGGAGAAGGTGTTCGGTGAGATGCTCGGCGCTCGCGGTGTTCTCCGCGGCGACCAGGTCGGCGCCATTCACCCGCGGCCGCGCGAGCAGCACCACCGGCAGGCCGCCCTCGATCAGCTCGCCGATCACCGCGTCCGAGACCGTACGCCCGAGAATCACCATGCCGTCGACGCGCGAGGCCAGGTCGCGCACCATCGCCGGCACGTCACGGCGGCCGTGCGTCGAGAGGATCAACACGCTGCGGCCGGCCTCGGCGGCGACTTCTTCGTAACCGAGCACGACCTCGGCGAAATACGGACCGGACAGATCCGGGAAAACAATGCCGTTCGCGGCATGCCGCCGCTCGGCCAGCGACCGGCCGAGCCGGCTCGGCGTAAACCGCAGCTCGGCGACCGCGGCCTCCACCCGCTCTCGCGCTTTGGCCGAAACCGGACCCGATCCACGCAGCGCGCGCGACACCGTCGCGATCGACACGCCGGCCCGCGCGGCCACCTCGTAGATCGTCACGCCACTCGGCGGCGTCAAGCGTTCCCCCTGCTCAGCGCGTTCGTCGCCGGCGTCAGGCGGCATCCGGTCGCGGTCGGCCATCGGCCCCTCCGAGCGTACGATTGGACTGTAAGCGCTTCCAGTCTTGCCAGAGATCGCCGCTTCCCGCAACCATCGCGCCGTGCGCCCGGCGCGGGCAGGAACTGGCCGGGGCCGCCGACCGCGTACCCGCCGAGCGGGCAGACTCGCCGGCGACGCCTCGAAACGGAGAACGGCAATGGTCATCGACTCTGGCGGCATCGACATGGCCGCCGAAGACACGCGCTATGACATGACGATCCTCGCTCAGGCCGGTCAGGACCTGACGACTCAGTGGTCGGCGGCTCACCCGGTGATCAGCGCGGCCGGACAGGTCGGTGCCGACCTGCTGGCCGGCGCGTTCATCCGGACGTACCAAGCCGAAGGCCGGCAACCTCGCGCAGATCATGGAAAAACTGGTCCAGGTGCCCGGCCTGCTCGCCACCGCCAGCCGTCGATGAGGCACCAGCGCGACGGCGGGCAGAGCCTCGCTCTGCCGTGTCGGGCTGAAAAGGCGTGGGACGTGCTCGTTCCTTGTTTCAGCTTTCTTTGTGGCTGAGGCATGAAGACGAGCGTTTGTGTTGGCAGTCCACCTGTTCGGTTCAGCCGTACAGGTGGTAAGTATTTCGAAGCGGCTTTTGCTCGACATCCACATCAACTGGTGGGATGAACTCGCGGTGGCCGTTGGTCATCCGTACGGTCCAGTCGGTATGGTGAATCTCGCGATGGTGGCGGTCGCAGAGCAACACGCAATTTTCCGGGCAGATGGTGCCACCATCCACCACGACAAAATGTGGTGCGCTCTCGTGTGCCGCACCGGCCGCGTACATCCCGGGCGCGTGCAACCTTTGTCCCGTGCTGTCAACGCTTTTCGCAACTCCGGACCAGCCAGCCGCCGCGCAATGCGACGCGGCCGTCGCGACCGGTGTGCAGATGCAGCTCGCGGCGGGGCTTGGTGTCTTCTTTTGTCTGACGGTGCGGCACCGTCGGGGTCCAAGTAGGCGTGCAAGCGGGCGCCGAGCCGATAAAGCCGGCCAGCGTCCATATGTTTGGCGCCCTCCACCATCGCTGACTCGGCCTCACGCCGCCGCTGGAAATCCACGTGCGCCGGCAATTTCGTGATGACCGTACGGATCGCGTCCAAATGCGAATCAGGCAGATCACCGCGGACTTGCGATATTCACGCCGGAGGAAAAGCGTGCTCGACGAAGATGCGCTTCTTCCAGCGGCCACCCTGCAGCGCGTCCGGCAGTGACCACGCCTCCCAGTGCCGTCCGCGGTCGGACGTACGGGCCAACGCGTACGACCGGTTGCCGACATCGACGACGGCGTACGCATGGTCCGGATCGACCGGCACTTCCGACCGTACGACCGACGTGGCCGCCGACGCGACGCGGTGCGAGACCAACGATCCGTGCAGCGGGCTCACCGGAGCAGTTTTTACCGGCATCAGGCTGAAAATCGCTGCGAAGCTCGCCGCGATCAGCGTCGCCGCGCCGCCAGCGACCACTCTGCGCCGGCGCTGGCGCCGCGCGCCGCGCTGCCGGACCTCGCGTACGTCTATGGCGGCGACCGCCGCACCGACCTCCGACCGCACCTGGTTGATCGTCGTCCGTACGCCGGCCGGCAGGTCGTCGACCGTGTCGTCCAGCAGCGCGGCGAGCGCCGTACGGCCGCGGGCCAGCCATGACTTGACCGTGTTATGCGACGCACCGAGAGCGCCGGCGATGTCCTCCACCGACTGGTCGCCGAAGTGATAGCGCACCAGCGCCTCGCGGTGGGTCTTCGGCAGCTGGCCAAGCGCGCGGATCACCGCGACGCGGTCCGGCGACGGACTGAGATTGCGGTCCGTGATCGCCATCTGCTCGACGCGCTGTCGCAGCTGGAACGCGCGCATCCAACGACGCCTGGCCACGTTGCGGGCCATCGTGCAGAGGTACGCCTCCGGACTTTGTGCCGCCATCACCCGCGACTCACGCGGCGCTGCGCGTACGAACGCCTCCTGGACGGCGTCCTGCGCCTCGGCGAGGTCGCCGGTGAACGCGTACAAGCTGGCGACCAGCCGCGGACAGGCGGCTCGGAGGACGTCCTCCAGGCTCTGGACAGCACGGGCCGGCCACCGTCCACCAGCGAATCCGCGTTCATGCGCCACCTTCCGTACCTGTGTATCTATCTGCTAGATACCAACCGGCCGCCGCCGGTTGCGCTGTCTACACTTCGGTTTCATGGGGTTGACGTTCCACGCCGTCACCGGCGAACTGCCGCTGGTGCAACGAGTATGGTCGGCGACCTGTGACGCACCGACCGACTTCACCTCGGTGGCAAAAAGCTGCTCCATGATCGCGTTCACCCGCGCCGGCGGCGCGTTGACGGTGAGTTTGCGCGGGCCGGAAACCAGGGCCACCAGGATGATCTGTCCGCGGGATTACGAGTATTTCGGTGTCGACCTGCGGTTGGGCGCCTACCTGCCGCTGTTTCCACCGTCCGGGCTGGCCGACCTCAACGACGCTCGCTTGCCGACCGGCTCCGGCGGCCGGATCGTGTTGGACAACCGCGACTGGGAAATGCCGACCGAGCACAACGTCGACGTTTTCCTCGAACGGCTGGTACGCGCCGGCCTGTTGGTCTTCGATCCGCTCGTCGACGAGATCCGGCACGGCGACCGACCACGGGCCATGTCCGAACGTACGGCACAAATCCGATTTCGCCGCGCCGTCGGGATTTCCCGCCGCAAACTGGTCAGCATCGAGCAGGCCCGGCAGGCCGCGCGGCTGCTGGCCGCCGGTGCGCCGATCGCCGAGGTGGTCACCAATTGCGGCTATTACGACCAACCGCAGCTCGCGCGGGCGATGCGCTGGGCCACCGGTCACACGCCAGGCGAGTTGCGGTCCCCCACCGCGTTCCTCGCTTACTGATGATTCGGTTCGATACAAGACGGGTCGATCGCCGGGATGGTTGTCTCCGGGAATGCGAAAACTGATCGAATACGACCACGTCTCGATTGATGGACGGTTCTCCGGCGACGCCTTCTGGGGTGCGCAGATGACGGTTGCTCCGAACGACAACCATTTCGCGTACCAGCTCCGGCTGCTGGCGGACGCCGCCGGTCTGGTGCTTGGCCGGATGACGTACGAAGGCTTCGCCGGCACCTGGCCGACGATGACCGGTGAGCTCGCCGACAGGCTCAACGCGCTGCCGAAGTACGTCGCCTCCAGCACGCTGACGAGGACCACGTGGAACGCCGAAGTGCTCACTGGCGACGCGATCGCGGCTGTCGCCAAACTCAAGGAGTCAGGCGACGGAACGCTGGTGAAATACGGCAACGGCCCGTTCAGTCGAGCGCTTCTGGAGGCGGGACTGCTGGACGAGCTGCACCTGAGCATTTCGCCGTTTGTCGCGGGTGCCGGTGAATCGCTGCTGTCCGGCGTGGCTACGGCCCCGATGGACCTGACCGGAGTGACCGAGATCGGCAACGGCGCGGTCGTCCTCGCCTATTCGACTACGGCCGCTTCTCGTACACACTGACGATCGTCAGATCGCGCAGGCCGCAGTCGCTATGTAGGACCCGCCGCAGTTTCGCTCGCAGATCCGCGGTCACGCTGTCACCATTGGCCAGACTCGCCAGAAAGTCCGCGTATCCGTCGGGTCCTACCGTTGTTTCACGCCGCTGCGCGAAACACGCGACGAGATCGAACGGGCCGCTCTCGACCGTCTCGAGCTGACCTTCGTGGATCGCACGCAGGCTGTCCCGCTCGAAGGTCGGCCAGGTCCTGGCGAAGTCCGGCTCTGCGGCCGCGAACACCTCGTTGGCGCGATCTTGATCGGCTTCATGAGCCAAAATGCGGAACGACCACGCGAGCGCGAGGTGACCACCGGCTCGCAGAAGACCGGCGACTTTCCGCGTACCCGCTGGCTGTCTCACCCAGTGGTACGCGTCGAAAGAACAAACCAGATCGAATGTTCGGTCCGGCGCGTACGACTCGAAATCGCTGGTGACCACCGATATCTTCCGCGTGCCGCTCCGTCGCCGCAGCTCTGCCGCCATGTTCTTTCCCGGCTCCAACGCGACGACACGTCGTCCTTCGGCAGCCAGCGCCAACGTGGCCTGGCCGGTGCCGGCGCCGATCTCCAACACGTCGTGGACCGATGGCGAGCAGCTGAGCACCGATCGGATGGTGGCCGGATCCGCGTCCTGCCTGCCCACGGTGTAGCCAGCCGCATCCCGGTCGAAGTCCAGCCGTCGAGCAACGTTCGTGTTGGATCTCATCTGTTCACTCCCCGTCGGCGGAATCGCTCGCGAAACTGGACCAGGCCAGTTGCGATCGTACCGCTGGAAAATCGACCTGCGCGGCAATACTGGCGCAGCGTACAGAGGAAAACCGGCCTAGACCAGCGGCGCCGGCGTTACCGCTTGTGGTGAGGGCTTTCACTCGACGGATCGCCACCGCTGGTCTAGTCGAATTGGCGTCCTGATGAGGAATCGTACGGCCCGAGGCATTGGACAGCGCCGCACCTCGCCGTATAACGACTGCGCACGCCAAAAACTGTCGAGGACATGGTGGTGGTCATGCGATTCCGGCAAACCGCTCGTGGAGTGCTCTGTGGTTTAGCGCTCATGCTCACGGTCGCGGTCGTCCCCGGACAGGTGTTCGCCGCGCCGAAGGCCGGCACGGGGTTGGACTACTGGACCGAGCCGTCGAGCACCAACGTCTTCCGGGACACGTTGCCGACCAAGGAATCCGGCCGCTCCATCCGGCTGGACACGGCGCGCAACGAGGCCGAGAGCGCTCAGGTGGTGGTGCGTTCACCGGTCGCCTTCACGGTGACCGGCGTACGTTTCTCCGCGCTCTCCAACGGAAGCAGCCGGATCGCGGCCGACCAGCTCTCATACAATTTCATCACCTACAAGACACTGAAGGGAAACACGCCGCACACCTATCCGGTGACCAGGAAGGCGGTGGCGGATTTCCCGGACGCGCTCTCCAACTCGCGGACCATCGACGTGCCGGCCGGCGACAACCAACCAATCTGGTTGACGCTGACGGTGCCGAAAACCGTGCCGGCCGGCGTTTACACCGGCGTCGCGACCGTGCGCACCACGAGAGGTGACGTACGCGTGCCGCTGACCGCGGACGTACGTGCCGTGACGATTCCGGACAGCAAGGACGGCACCTTCAGCAACTCGCTGTGGAACCAGTTCAACGGCGAGATCTCCTGGAAACCGGACGGCTCGCTCGAACCGGGGTGGCTGCCCACGATCGAGAAGTTCTATGGTTATCACCGCTTCACGCCGCAGTGGTGGAACCTGATGGACAACGTCGCCACGCAGATGAAGCGGCATCGCAACAACGTCGTCACGCTGCCGCTGGTCAACATGCTGCTCGACGGCGACACGACGGTGACCGACAACAGCGACGGCACCGGCCGGTATTCTTTCGACTGGAGCAAAATCGACCAGGTCGTACAGTTTTTCATCGACCAGGGCGTGATCAAGGAGCTGGAGGGCTTCTGGGTCTCGGCGGACACCGACAACTGGGGCCGGCCGGCCGACGGCATCCGCGAGGTCGAGATCATCGACGGCACCGGCGGAAAAGGCCATCGCAACTACGCCAACTGGGACTCGGCGAAGGCGAACAACTTCATCGACCAGTTCATCCCGGCCCTGAAGGCGCACCTGGATGCCAAGGGATGGACCGAAAGCCTGAAATACTGGATGCACGTCGGCGACGAACCGGTCGGCGACAAGGAGGAGACCGCCTGGCGCGGCATCGCCAGCCGGATGCGGTCGCACTGGCCGGACGTACGCATCGCCGACGCCGCCTTCCACGAGCCGACCGCCGCACAGCTCGCCTCGACCATGAGCTTCATGATCCCCAACCTGCTCAACTACAGCCCCAACCCGCGGCCGTACGACCAGATCGTCCGCGAGCAGGGCAAAAGGCTGTGGTTCTACACCTGCAACATCCCGCAGGGAAACTATCTCAACCGGTTCATCGACCAGCCGCAGTTCGATCAGCGGATGATGGTCTGGTATGCGTACTCCCGAGGCGCCAGCGGCTATCTGCATTATGCGATGGCGCAATGGGCGACACCGTTGGAAAAGGACGACTTCGCCGGTGACCACTACATCACCTGGCCGGACAAGGCGAACAACACCATCGAGTCGACCGTACGGTGGGAGTCGCTGCGCGACGGCATCGAGGACTGGGAAACGCTCAACATTCTCGGCCACACCAACCCCGGCCTGGCCAGGGACCTGGCCGCCTCGCTCACGCAGACCGCGGACAAATACAGCCCCGACACCGGCTATCAGGCGCGGATCCGGCGCATCATGCTGGACGCCGCCGCCGGCAAGCCCATCCCAGCCTCACGAGTGGCCGGCGCGACCGCGTCGAGCGGCGACCCGACCAATGCCATCGACCGCAATCCCGGCACCGCCTGGCGGCCTGACAGCACAAGCGCGCAGTGGCTGCGTATCGACCTGGGCAGGCAGTCACAGCTCGACGGCCTGCGACTGAACTGGGGGCAACAGAAGCCACCGGCCTACCGGGTCCAGCTTTCCTACGACGCAACGCACTGGACGACGGCGCAGACCGTGACCGGCAGCGACGGAGGCGACGATTTCGTTGGCCTCAACGGCAAAGCGGCGTACGTGCGGATCGACCTGGATGCCGCGACCACACCGTACGCTCTCACCACCGTCGACGTCGTCGGCCGGCCACTGGCCAAGACGAACCTGCTCGGCGGAAAGGGATACGCGGTCAGTCCGGCGCCCGCGGTGACACCGGACGACACCGGACGCGAGTCGACCGACGGCGTGCTCGCCGACGCCTGGGACGACGGCCGCAGTTATGGCTTCGCGCCTGGACAAAACACCGTGACGATCAGCTTCGATCTCGGCCGCGCACAGTCCGTGGACGAGCTGCGGATGCACGCGTACGAGGAATATCCGGCCTACCGGCCCGACCAGATCACCGTCGCCACCAGCCTGGACGGCACGACCTGGACGCAACGCGGCCGGCCGGCGGTGGCACCGAACGACCAGGCACGGATCTGGTACGACGTCGACTTTCCGTCTGCGCAGGCCAGATTTTTGCGGATCACCCTGCAAAAGGCCTACTCCGCGGATGCCGACAAGATGTTCGTCGACGAGATCGAGCTCTATGGCCGCCGGTGACGCAGACGCACGGCGTACGGCACGACCAGCTGCAGCAACAACGGAGAATAGCTCAACACCGGAAACACGGCCACCAACACCAATGCGACGACAAACGCGGCCGTGGTGCTGATCGAGTCGATCCGCCAACTGTCGGAAACCGCGGCCGGCGCGCGCCGCACCTCTGGATCGTCGCGTACGATCCAGAGGAGCGCGGTCAGCAGCAGACTGCTGATCGACAGCGCGCCGACGTACATGACCAGCACCAGCCGGTCGTCGAGCCGGTAGTTGGCGGCCAGCTCGGTCAGGAACGGCAGGATCACCACGGTGAGCAGCCACGCCATGTTCACCGTCATCAGCCGTTTGTCGTATGCCTTGACCTGTTCGAAAACGCGGTGATGCTCGCGCCACAGCCGTACGATCACCAGAAAACTGACCACGAAGGCGCCGATCACCGCGCGGTGTTCCACGATCAGATCCCACACCGGTGGCATCGGACCGGTTTTCCTGGCGTCGCTGACAATGTCGGCGACCGGCAGCACCAGCAGGGTCAGCGCGATCGCAACGACCGCGTCGGTGAAGAACACCAACCGCTGCGGTGACCTGAGCTCTTCGGTGGCCATCGGGATCAGACCTGGACTGGCTGGCCGACGACGGCGAGACGCCGCGAGCGGTAGGCGAGAAAAATCATCACCGCGGGGATGAGCACGTCATAGACCAGCACTCCGCCAGTGTTGCCAAGAGCGTGGTCGCCATTGGCAAACCACTGGTAGAGGTGGCCGATGGTGGCTCCCCACAGGAAAAGTCCGGCGCCGAGGCCGACCGTGATGCGTTCTCTCGCTGACGATTTCGGTGCGGCGGCGCGGAAAGCCATGACGGCCAGTCCGAGGTTGGCGAAGGCGATCTCGAACTCGAACGGAGTGCGGTTGAAGCCGGTCGCGGCGGACATCACGTCCGGGATCAGCAGGAAGGAAAGCGTCATCCACAGGCTTCCGCAGCCGAGTGCGGCGGCGGCCCACCAACGCTGCCAGGTCTCCAGCGCCGCCGCACGGGACGGACTGTGCCGCGTACGGACCAAAGCGCCGACGACCGCGATCGCCAGCCAGATCAACGGAACGGCCGACTGCGCGACGTACGAGATCGTGTTCATGACCCTGAGTCTTGCATGGTTAATATTAATCCGTCAAGACTCGTGTAGGATCGCCGTCGTGGACGATGGGCTTCCTGACTTGTTGCATCGAGTGGTGTTCCTGCTGGCCGAGGCCGCACGGCGGCGCGGCGCCGACCCCGGCGGCCTGACCTACAGCCAGATGCGGCTGCTCGGCACCCTGGAGGACATCGAGCCGGTGACCCAGCACCGGCTGGCGCAGGCCCTGTCGGTGTCCGATCCGGCGATCAGCCGCGCGCTCGGACCGCTGCAGGACGGCGGCCTCGTACAGGTGCGACAGGATCCCGAGCACGCGCGACGCCGGCTGGTCAGCCTGACCGACGCCGGTCGCGCCGCCTTCCATGACACCGGAAAGCCGCTGTACGACGAGTTGCGCACCACGCTGCTCGAAGCCGGTTTTCCGTACGACCGCTATCTGCGCGACACGGCTGCACTGGCGCGGATCCTCGAACCGAGCTAGGAGTCCGCGGCTGGACATCGCACCGTAGGCTGCCTGGCGAGCCAACCGAAAGGACCGTGCCGATGGCTGGGGCCATTGCCTCCATCCTCTCCACACTCGTCGTGCAGCTGCCGCTCATCGCGGCGCTCGTCGCCGGTTTCGCGCTGGCGATGCTGCGCCGGCGGCGCAACCCACGCGCCGCGGTGCTGGTGATGACCGGCACGGCGCTGGCGTTCGTGGCGCTCGTCCTCAGCACCGTGCTCCGCAGTTTCGGCGGATTTCTCAACGTGTTCGCGCACGGCATGCCGTACTCCGGCGACACGGTCAACCTCGTCTTCCTGGTCGTGAACGCGGTCGCGAGCCTGCTGGTGGCGGTCGCCTGGACGCTCGCCGCGATCGCGACGATCAGCCGCCGGAGCCAACGATGAACGCCGGCAACCTGGTCATCGACACGCTGCTGCGTTATTTCGCCACGCAGATCCCGACCCTGGTCGCGTTGGTGGCCGCGATCGTGCTGGTGACCGTCAACCGGTCGGGAAGCCGCGGAAGAGCCGTCGCGGCGTTCGTACTGGCGCTGGTGGCGACGCTGCTGTGGCCGCCGGTCGTGGCGCTGAGTGCATGGCTCAACGCGACCAGCCAAGGGAATTCCTATCTCGGCTCGATCGTGAACGGCGGTGGGGATTTCGTCCTCAACATTCTCACCGGCATCGCCTGGCTGATGATCGTGTTGGCCCTGTTTGGCGGAAAGACGGCCGAATAGCGGGCATGTTCGCGTGGTCGTCGCCGAGCCCGACGGTCAGCTCGTCGGCGTGGGCGGGCGGGTGGCGCGTACGTTCGCTGCCGCCGAAGTAACGACGGGCCCGTCGGCATAAAGCTGTCACGACGCCGTCACGCCCACCGCCGCGGCGTGAAACTTGCCTTGATCGGACCGCAACGTCTCACTCGCTTGACGGGTTTCGGCGCGACCACGTCGAAACCGCCGGCTCCGACGCGAGTCGTCCTCGCAGGTAGCCGCCAACTGGCAAGCACGGAGGGGCCTGCGGCCACTTTGGAGGCTTGAGCAGTGATACACCTGCTGGCGCCGGCAGTCCCCGGGGACCTCGCGGTCCGGGAGATCGCCCGGATCACGGCTCGCCTGTCGTACGTGATGATGTGCGCGGCCCTGTGCTGGGGCCTGCTGGTCAACCCGGCCGAAGAACGTCGCTGGTCGGCCAGGCTGCTCGGGGTGGCCGGAAAAACCGCCGCGCACCTGGTGTTCGCGACGCTGGCACTGGCGTTTGGCGCCGTACACGCGGCGATGTTCGCGTTCCTGTCCACGCAGTTCCCGGTCGTCAGGTTGGTCGTTCCGTTCGCCGACGGCGGGTTGGCGCGCCATGCGTTGGGGATCGTCGGCATCGAGACCGTACTCGTCGCCGCCGTGTCGACAGCGGTGCGTCGTTTCCTCGGCATCCGGAAGTGGCTTTTCGTTCATCGGCTGGTCTATCCGGCGACAGTTCTCGTCGTCGCTCACTCCGCGTTCGGCGCCTGGGCCAACGGCGACTTCGTCCTCCTGGCGCCGATCGGGTTGCCGCTGCTGGTGCCGGTGTGCTGGCTTGGCGCGAAAAGGCTCATCGCGCGCTATGACGTCCGGCGGGAGAACGCTCCCACCGAGATGGCGCCGCGCTCGTATCGGCGTCCACCGCGGCTGGCGGTGAGCGTGAGCCACGAACGCTGCCACCGTTACGGGTTCTGCCAACAGGACGCCGGCCAGGTCTTCCACCTGCGCGAGGACGGCCACCTGGACTATGTCGCACGTCCGCATCCGTCGCTCAACGGCCAGGTGCGGATGGCCGCCCGCAACTGCCCGATGCGGGCGATCAGCGTCGATGAGATCTGACCATGGACAGAATCGTCATCGTCGGTGCGGGCGTCGCCGGCCTGCGCGCCGCCGAACGCCTACGCGAACTGCGTTTCGCCGGCGACATCCTGGTCGTCGGCGACGAACGACACCGGCCATACCACCGGCCGCCGCTCTCGAAAGCCGTGCTGTCCGGCGAAAGCGCGCTGCGCGACATCCTGCTCCCCACGTACGAGCCGCTGTGGGTGCAGTGGCGCACCGGCGTCAGCGCGTTGCGGCTCGACCCGGCGCGACACACCGTCACACTCACCGGTGACGAGGAGCTCCGCTACGACGGCCTGGTCATCGCGACCGGCGTGGCGGCGCGCCGGCCCGCCGGGATTCCCTGGCACGACGCGCGCGTCCACGTGCTGCGCACCATCGAGGACGCGGCCAGCCTGCGACACGACCTGATCCGCCGGCGCGGCCCGGTCGTGATCATCGGCAGCGGACTGACCGCCTGCGAGACCGCCGCGGCCGTACGGCGGCTGGGCCACCCCGCCACCCTCGTCTGCCGAGCCGCGCCACCATTGCACAACATCCTCGGCAGCCCACTGTCGGCCCGAGTTATGGCTCTGCAGCAACGAAACGGCGTACGTGTCGAGGTCGGCACCCAGGTCCGCGACTGGGCCTGCGGACCAGACCAGATCGGCCTGCTGCTGGCCGACGGCCGCCAGCTCGCCGCCTCGACGGTGGTGGTCGCCGCCGGGTCCGTACCAGCGGTCCACTGGCTTCGCGACAGCGGACTCACCCTCGCGGACGGCATTCTGTGCAAACCGACCTGCCACGCCGTCGGAGTCACCGACATCGTCGCCGCCGGCGACGTGGCATCCTGGCCCAACGTGCGGTTCACCACCCGCCCGCACCGTGTCGAACACTGGATCAACGCCGTCGAGATGGGCCGGGCCGCCGCCGAGAACCTGCTCGCCGGGCCGGCCCGCGCGTCGTACTTCCAGCCACTGCCCCGATTCTGGTCGGAACAGTTCGGCGTACGCCTTCAGGCCGCCGGCGAGCTCAACCCCACCGGCGCCATCCTCGGCCTGCACGCACCGGTGAGCCGGGCGAGCTCGGTCGCCTACGTCACCGGCGACCGACTCACCGGGCTGGTGTCCTGGAACGACGCCGGCACCTACCTCGACCTCAGCGACGACATCGCGCGACAACATCCGGTGCTGCCAAGGGAAACCGCGATCACCTGGACGGTCCGCTGACGCGCTCATGGACGTACACGAATGACCGTCTTGCCTCGCCGCCGCTCGGTGGGGTTGAGCGCGGGGATCGCGTCGTCGAGGGTCGCGACCGTCCCGATGTGCGTACGAAGGCGCCCGTCTCGTACGCGGTCGACGATCGCCGCCAGCTGGCTCGGGACGGACTCCACGACGAAGTCGATCGCGAGGCCGTCGGCAGGGCGGGCCTCCGCGGGGCCGACCACCGACACCAGCGTCCCGCCGGGCCGGACGATGCTCGCCGAGCGCCGCTGGATGTCACCGCCGATGACGTCGAAGACCAGGTCGACACCGCCGAGGTCGGCGAGGTCGTCGTGGTCGAGGTCGAGGAACTCGTTCGCGCCGAAGTCGAGCGCCGCCTGGCGGTCCGCGGCCCTCCCGGTGCCGATGACGTACGCACCGAACTCGCTGGCGAGCTGGGTCACCACGGACCCGACCGCGCCGGCCGCGCCGTGCGCGAGGACGGTCTGTCCGGCCTGCAGACGGCCGTGCTGGAACAGGCCTTGCCACGCGGTCAGCCCGGAGATCGGCAGGCTCGCGGCCACCGTGACATCGACGTTTCCCGGCAGCGGCGCGAGGTTGCGTGCCTCCACTGCCGCGTACTCGGCCAGGGTCCCGTCGCGATGCCAGTCCGTGATCCCGAAAACCCGCTGTCCCAACGAAAGTCCGGTCGTGCCGTAGCCGAGAGAGCGAACCACTCCGGCGAACTCGTGGCCGATGATCGCCTGGCCTCGATCATGGCCGGAGCGATCGACCCACGTCGATGGCCACTCCCACTCCGCGGGGACGAAGCCCGACGCGTGGACTTCGACGATGACGTCGTTGATCGCCGGCGTCGGTTCGGGCCGCTCCGCAAGCGTGATCCCCGCTGTCACCGCGGCCGGATCCGTCGCGATGATCGCCTTCATTGCTGCCTCCTGCTTTTTTGGGCTTGTCAGCCCACTATGGCCTCATGAATCTGGGCTGTCAAGCCCAGTTTGGGATATGATTGAGACATGGAAGCCACTCGAGCGCCACAGAAGCTCACCGGCAAGGGCCAGGCGACCCGAGCCCGCATCCTGGAGCACGCCGCCGAGCTCATCTACACCAGAGGCGTCCACGCGACGAACAACGAGCAACTCCGTCGCGCCGCGGGCATCAGCGGGTCACAGCTCAACCACTATTTCCCAACCAAGGAAAGCCTTGTCCTCGCGGTCATCCAGTGGCAGGCCGAGCGCATACTCACGTTCCATCGCAGTGAGCGGTTCGCCAGCTTCGAAAACCTCGACGCGCTGCGGGAATGGGCGGATTTCTACGTCTCGTACGAGCGCTCCTACCGGGAAGGCTGCACCCTCGGCTCACTCGCCAGCGAGATCATCAAGACCGACCTGGACGTACGCGCCGAGCTCGCGAACGCTTTCGAGCAATGGGCAGACATCTTCCGAACCGGCCTCGAACGGATGCGGCGGCTCGGCCGTATCAACGCTGACGCGGATCCCGCCCAACTGGCCCATCTCCTGCTTTCCGCCTTCCAAGGCGGCATGCTCCTGGCTCAGGTCGCTCGCGACATCACGCCGCTGAAAGACGCTTTGCATGCCGCCATCGATCACGTGGAGACATTCACCGGCAGTTTGAACCAGCAGACCTGAAGACTTGCCGGTCGCGTGATCGGCCGGCTCAAGTCGGTCCTGATCGCAGGTTTTCTTGCATTCCAACCCAGCGCGCCAGAACGCAACGCCAAGGGTTTGGAACCACACCCTAGCGAGCCTCGCTCCTCCGCCGAGGCACTAACGACTCGCGAGACATGCCAGCGGCGCATGGTTCCTTTAAATAAATGGGAAAAATAAAGCGCCAGCGATTTGGGGTCGGCGTTCGCGGGTGGTAGTATTTCGTACATGAGTACGAGCGTGGACACTGCGGTTGAGCAGGTCCGCGCGTTGGGTGACGATCAGGTGAAGGCGTTTGTGCGGCAGGCGTGCCAGGCGCATCTGCGGTCGTACGCGGAATTGGGTCGCGGCGGTGGCGGCGTTGGAAAACCGTGGCATCGCCGCCGCGGACGGGTTCCCGGTGCGGCCGGCTACCGCGGCCGCGGTGGCTGACGGCGCGGTCAGTCCCGGCCACGTACGGGAAATCATCGCGGCGATGTCGGTCGTGCCGCTGGAGTAGCCCGACCGAGACGGCATCGAAGCCTCACTAGCCACCCTGGCCCGGTCGGCCCACCCCGAGGACGTTAAAAGAGCTCGGCAAAGTGATCGCGGACCGGGTCGAGCAGGAAACCCCACCACCCGAGGACGACCAGGATCGGTGGCCGAGCCGGATCGGCGGCTGCGGATCACTGAACGCCTGGACGGGCGGGTGGTGATCGCCGGCAGCATCGACCAGGAAACCGCGCTCCAGCTGGACGCGGCGCGGCGGCTGTGCTGCGACGCCCAGATCATCCCCGTCAGTCCTGGACGGTAAAAGTCTGCCGCTGGATGTCGGCACCGCCTCACGCACCGCCACCACCGCCATCCGCCGAGCGCTGATCCTACGCGACCGCGGCCGCACCGTCCCCGGCTGCAACCACCCACCACACTGGTGCGACGCACACCACGCCACACCGTGGAAGTTCGGCGGGCAAACCACACCGCACAACATGACGCTACTGTGCCTTGCCCACCACCAAATCCTGCACCACAACCAATGGACAATCCAGATGCTCAACGGCGTACCGTACTTCGTCCCACCCGCCTCCATCGACCCGACACAGACACCCATCCGCCACACCCGCTATTCAATGCGCTGCTAAGTGGTCGGTTCCGTAAATTCCTCTGAGGGGTCAGTTGCCGAGGTAGAGGCGGCAGGCGCAGTCGAGGGCTTCTTCGGGTGTTCCGGCGGGTAGGCCGGTGGGCAGGATCTGGTTTTCGTAGCGGTCGCTGCTGGCCAGGTAGAGGCCGAATCCCCAGAGGCTGGCGGATCCGCCGTAGCGCAGTCTGAGCAGGGGCTGGGTGTCGCCGTCGGTGAGGCGCGCGTCGATGTAGGCGAACTGGCCGCGGTAGCGAAATTCCAGGCTCGCGATTTGTGGCCAGTGCTGGTCGGCGTGGGCGCGCAGGCGTTGCCGCAGTGAGATCTTGGTGGACTCCGGCGGGATGGCCATGGCCATATCGTGCCGGACTGGCGTGATCTCGGCGTGTTGGGTGGCATCTTGACCGCCGTTGGTGTGCATGGTCAGCCGACCTATTGTTGATCATGACGGAGAGATCTTTCCGATGTCGGTGGTGCGCGCCTGCCAGGTCACGTTGACGGGCTCGGTACGACGGCTGCTCAAACAGCGTGTGCGGGGCCAGAAAACTCCGTATCGGGACAGATTCGGTGCACAGATCGTGCTGTTGGCCGCCGCTGGGCAGTCCAATGCCGCGATCGCCTCGCGCCTGCACACGACGGTGGATACGCTCCGCAAGTGGCGAGGCCGTTTCGTCGCTGGCGGCGCGGAGGGCCTGGCAGACCGCCCCGGTCGGGCCGACCGCGGCGGGGTCCAGGTTGCCCAGGTCCGGTCGCTGGCGTGTGAACTTCCCGCCGTCACCGGAGTGCCGCTGTCACGATGGTCGGCGGCAGAACTGGCTCGTGAGGCTACCCTGCGAGGGATCACCGTCCAGGGCATTTCACCGGCCACGGTGCACCGCTGGTTGATCACCGACGCGATCAAACCCTGGCAGTACCGGTCCTGGCTCTTCCCGCGCGATCCCGACTTCGCGGCCAAAGCCGCCCGCGTCCTGGACCGCTACGCCGCTCCGCCGGCCAGTGGAACGATCGACCACTGGGTCCCGAGTACGTCATCTCCGCCGACGAGAAAACCTCCATCCAGGCTCGCTGCAGATGCCACCCCCAGCCTGCCGCCAGGCAAAGCCCGAGTGATGCGGGTCAACCACGAATACGAACGCGGTGAAGCACTGGCCTACCTCGCCACCTACGACGTGCACCATGCCCGTGTATTCGGCCAATGCGCTGCCTCCACCGGCATAGAGCCGTTCATGAGCCTGGTCGAGCAGGTCATGACCATCCAACCCTACGCGTCAGCCAAACGCGTATTCTGGGTCGTGGACAACGGCTCCTCCCACCGCGGCCAGGCAGCTATCAACCGCCTCGCGAAACGATTCCCCAACGCGGTCATGGTGCACACCCCGATCCACGCCTCCTGACTCAACCACATCGAGATCCATTTCTCCTTCGTACAACGCAAAGCCGTCTCGCCCAACGACTTCACCGATCTCGCCGAAGTCGAGCAACGGCTGACCGACTTCGAAAACCACTACAACACCACGCAAAACCCTTCAACTGGACATTCACCCGCGACGATCTCAACGACCTGCTGACCAGAATCGACCAACACAAGCAACCGTGCCCGGCACAGGCCCTACGAGCGGCCCGATCACCCCGACGAACTTACGAAATCAACCACTAAGCCACCGTACGCGCCGCGCCATCTCCTCACGGTCAAGCCACTTCTGCTTGACTGCAGCAATTTTCCCGCAGATCTGTGGGTGATAGAGGCCGGAGTGGATCAGCCGGGTTCCCCAACCGGTCAGGGCGCGCCCGAACCGGGTCGGCGGTCAACCTCCGGACCCGGATGACCGCCTCCACCACCTCGGCCGGCGTGGCATCCAGACTGGACCGAGGGCCGCCGCGACCTGGGCTGCCGCGCCCCCCTCGACCAGAACCCGAGCCCCGATGCCGATAAAACGTCCGCCGTTCAGCACCATCGAGCCAGCACCACGGCGACACATTCGTGATCGACGCCGCCCCCACCTATAACGTCGCACCCTCGGCGTGTCACATGTCCCGAGACAGGAACTGGCATTTTTGCCGGGCTGTTAACCGAAATCGGCGTGGAGGATCCGGCGTGGCGGGCCGAGCTTTTCTCGCTCGGGAGAAGTCGTACGCGCCGCGGTCATGCCATGCTCGTGCTGGCTTGCGCGCGTCGCATCCGAGACTTCTCAAACTGGGCGCTGGGCCACCGGACGGGATGCACGGTGGCCCAGGACTATTTACCGTACGACGATTTTCGTTGCGACGATGGGGCCGTGATGAGCCGCGGGTTGGCCGGTCACTGCGACGACCTCACCGACGTGCAGGACCACCCGCATGCCTTTGCCGTTCGCGATTTTCGTTTTCCCGGTGACCAGAACGTGGAGCTGGCCCTTCTTTGTCTTGACCGTCAACAACACACCATGGTGTCGCTGGTGCTTGATGGCGACAATGGTGCCGGTGACCGTCGCCTGCGGCGGTTTTGGCTTGCCGATCGCGACCGGCGGGGGTGGCGCCGCGAAGCCGCTCGTCGTCATTCCGGTTACGCCAAGAGTGGCGAGCGCCAGCGTCGTCGCGAGTCCGACAGCTACCGAACGTGCGTTCATCGAGGAATGGTGTCCTTTCTGCGGTTCTTTCCGCGTGCCGGACGGACATGTCCGACACTGGGACAATCTAGGGGAAATCAGGCGATATCGCCATCTTCAAAATGCCAAAATTTAGCCATCGACACAGTAAGACAAACCAGAGCTATCGGCAGATCTGTGCCGACAAAGGCGATTCCGTGAATTCCGTTGCGAACGGCGCCTTGCGACCGATCGGACCGCACACACAACTGGTCTAATCTTCGGTATCTCGTAGAAGTATTTACTATCACGAAGATATCCGGTACAACTTTCTGGATCCCGTTTCCACGCCAGGAGGCTGCGATGCGTGTCGGTCGTGTCACATTGCTTCTGCTCTGTCTTGTCCTTGCCCTCCCACCGGTCGCGGCGCAGGCGGCGGCGCATCCGGTGGTGTCGCCGCATTCCGGGGCCATCCCGGCCGGTGGCCTGCGGGCCGCCAAAGGCACCGGCAACACCATCGGTACGACCATTTACGAGGCGCGGCCGCGCGCCGACGGCTACCGGCACATCAACACGCCGGCGACCATCGCCAAGCTGAAGGCGATGGGCCTGAACACCTATCTGTATGACATTTGGGTCTCACCGAAGGACTGGGACGACCTCCGGTTGGAGTTCGCGCCGGCGGCCAGGGCGGCCGGGCTCAACATCTGGATCTATCTGGCGCCGCCGTCGGAGTGCCTGCTGGATCCGCCCGGCAACTGTCCGCGGCCATACCTGATGGACTTCAAGAGCTGGGCCAGGGAAATCGCCAAGCTGTCGGTGCAGTATCCGAACGTCACCGCATGGGCCATCGACGACTTCTTCTCCTCCGACGCGAACAAAAAGCTGTTCACCCACGACTACCTGACCGATCTGCGGACGATTTCGCACGCGATCAACCCGAATCTCGGCTTCTACACGACCTTCTATCTCTGGAACGCGGTCAACGACGACGAGCTGACGACCATCAGCGGCGTGGTCGACGGCATCATTTTTCCGTATCTGGGAAGCGGTGGCTGGAACACCCAGGACCCGAGCTACGTGACCCAGCAGATGGACCAGATCCTGGCCCACACCGGCCCCAAAAATTTGGAGTTGGTGCTGCTGATCTACGCCGGCAGGCTGCTGGACGCCCCGTTGCCGCCGACCGAGGACTACGTCGGCGCGGTGATGGACCGCGCCAAACCGTACGTGGACCGGGGCTGGATCCAGGGAATCATCGACTACGGCGCACCGATCACCGACGACCCCCAGGTCAACTCCGACAACATCGCGACGGACGGCCGCGGCCGGCTGAGCTTCATCGTGCCCAAGAACACCGCGACGCCGACCGGTTCGTACCAGCAGGCCAGCCACCGAATCACCGTCAATCCCAACGCCAGCTCCTACGACCTGACTTTCTCGCATTACGACGAAAACGCGCGAGTCAGCGCGGTGACCGGCTATCAGATCAAGCAGGCCCTGATCGACAACACCGTGGTCTGGGAATCCGACATCGAGGACGACCCCAACTATCAGTGGGCCGACGCCACGGTCGGCAACGACAAGCTTTTTCCGCTCCTGCACGGCAAAACCTCCGCGACGCTGACCTTCCGGCTGTTGGAGCGCCAGGGTGTCGGCAGCTTCCCGGTCGACGTCGGTTTCGACAACGTGCGCAGCCACGGATTCACGACACCGGACCCGAGTTTCGAGAGGCCGCACAGCTGGACGCTCGCGCGTACGTCCGAAACATTGCTGCCGTCACAGTACGTCTGGTTCGCCGACCGACCGGTCCGCATCCGCAATGCCATCGCGGCCCGCTGGGGCGGCACGCAGGCACGGGTCAGCACCGGCCCGAACTCGGCCAGGAGCCTGTCCATGTACGGACCCGGCCGACTGCAGCTGACCGTGCCGGAAAAGACCGCCACCTCCGCCGGCATGTGCACATCGGCAAGCCAGCAGGTCAAGGTCGACCCACGTTCGCCACGATATGAGCTGTCGTTCTGGTCGTATGACAACCAGTCCTCGATCGTGGCCGGCTACAACTACCACTACAAGGATGTCTACATCACCAACAGCAAGGGCCGGAAGCTGCTGTCCCGAGCGGACGTACAAGCCGATCCGGCGATGTGGATGAACAACCAGGGAGCGTGGAACCACATCGACGTCACGTCGTTCCTGAAAGGCGAAAGCAGCGTCACGTTCGAGTTCGCGCTGTGCGACCTGAACGGGGTCGGCGACTACGGCGTTGATGTCGGCTATGACAACATCGAGACGATCGGCTTCGCGTTCCGCAATCCCGGGTTCGACCGGCCGGGCTCCTGGACGTTGACCGACGACGGCCCGATGCACGCGAGAATCCTGGTGGACAACGGGCACCACTGATCGCTGGTCGAATGCAGGCGAACCGGCGCCGTCGACCGCGCCGGTTCGCCTCGGATCTCCTGGATATCCTCAGGAGACGCCGTTCACCATAATACGGTCGACGATCGCGCGGGCGACCGCTGGTTTGTCCAGTGTGGCAATGACATCGGTGCGACCGTCCGGGTTTGCCCTGTCCAGCGTCACACCCTCGTCACTGATCTCGACATCCGTACGCCGGCTGGAAAACAGCGCCGGCTCGATCAGCGTCAGCGCCGCGATCGGGTCGTGCGGGTTGTTCCACTCGTGTCCGTGGAACCTCCACCACTGTCCGATCTCCTTCTCCAGCGCGGCACCGAGCGGACCGCTAGCGGCGACCTCGGCCACGGCCTTGGCGTCGAGCTGCAACTGCGTGGTGATGTCGAGTCCGGTGACAGTTATCGGGATGCCCGCTTGGAAAACCTCCTTCGCGGCGGTGATGTCGCTCTTGATGTTGTGTTCCGGCGTGCGTCCGGTCTCGCGGAAGTCACCGGCCATCATGTGGATACGCCGTACGTTGGTGGCAAAACTCGGATCGCGCCGCAGCGCGAGAGCGATGTTGGTCAGCGGAGCGATGGCGAGGATGGTGATCTGGCCGGGCTGCTCGGCCACCGCCTGCGCCAGGTAGTCCGGCGCGGAAATGCCCGTCTCGATCTGTTCGACGGCCAGGTCGTCGAAGAGTTTTCCCTCGTGGCCGGCCCACCAGACCGGTCGTCCGCTCAACGTCTCGGTCTCACCGGGGATGATCACCGGACCGGTTTCGGCGCGGCCGGCGAGCTTCACCAGACGTGACGCGAGCCGGGCGCGTACGTCCGTGTCGCCGTAGACGGTCGTGACGGCTTTGAGCTCGACCTCGGGAGAGCCGAGGATCACACTCAACGCCAATGCATCGTCGACGTCCGAACCGATGTCGGTGTCGAGAATCAGCTGCTGCGCCATGGAGGATTCGCCTTTCAGTTCTTGATTCCGGTCGATGACAACGACGCGGTGAAGTAGCGCTGGAAGAACAACAACACGAGCAGCGGCGCGAGCGTCAGCAACACCGCGCCGGCGAAGATCGCGCCGAAATCCACACCAAACTGTCCGCTCAGATTGGCCAGTGCGATGGGTCCGAGCACTTTCGACGGCTCGGTGCCGATCAGCAGCGGCCACAGGTATGCTCCCCATTGGAACAGGAACAGCGTGAAGCCAGCACCGATCAGCGCCGGCTTCGACAGCGGCAGATAGATGCGCAGGAAGATCCCCCACCACGACATGCCGTCGACGCGTGCCGCCTCGGCGAGCTCGGCCGGGATGCCGAGGAAGAACTGCCGCAACACGAAAATCGCCAGGCCGTTGGCCAGTCCCGGCAGGATCAGACCGGCGTAGGTGTTGCTCAGCTGCCAGTCGCGAAAGAGCACCGCGAGCGGCACGGCGATGGCGTCGAACGGCACGAGAAAACTCAGGACCACGACCGAGAAGACCAGCGCGGCACCGCGAAATCGCAGCATGCTCAACGCGAACGCGGCCATCGCGCAGATCAGCAGGCCGACGACGACGGTCACCGCGGTGACGATCACGCTGTTGACCACCGACAGGCCGAACTCACCGGTCGCCAGTGTCGCGTAATTGCCGACGGTGAACGGATGCGGCAGGAACAGCCGCCAGGACAACGTCGACAGGTTACCGAAAATGTCTTCGCTGGTGCGGAAACTGCTGGTCAGCATCCACAGCAGCGGCAGCACGAAGCCAGCGCCGGCCAGCCAGACCGCCGCGGTGACCAGGACGCGACGCGGCCGCGTCGAGGCGATCTCGTTGGGCAGAGCCATCAGCGTTCCCTGCTCAGCAGCCGAAACTGCACGACGGTGATCGCGATGAGGACCAGCAGCAACAACACGACCTCCGCCTGGCCGAGATTGCGGTCCCCCAGCAGGAAAGTCGTGTTGTAGAGGTCATACATCACCAGCCGCGTACTGCCGGCCGGACCGCCCTGGGTCAGGATCTGTACGGGGACGAAGGCGAGCAGGCTGGACACGGTGTTGGCCACCACGACGAAGGCGAGCGTACGGCGCAGGCTCGGCAGCGTGACCGACCACAGCGTCTGCCAGAAGCCGGCGCCGTCCAACGCGGCGGCCTCGTACAGGTCGCGCGGGATGTCCTGAATGCCGGCGATCAGAAACAATGTCCAATAGCCGATGCCGATCCACGACATGAGCACGATCAACGCAGCCAGCGCCTGCTGTGGTGAGGTCAGAAACGGCTGCGCCGGCAAGCCGACAGCCGTCAGTGCGCCGTTGATTGGTCCCTGCGGCTGGAACGCGATTCCCCACACGACGGTGGCGACCGCTGCCGGCGCCGCCACCGGAATGAAGACGAGCACGCGGACCAGCGACCGGCCGGGCACCTTCTCGACCAGCAACAGAGCCAAAACCAGCGCGACGACGATCTGGAACGGCACGATCACCAGCAAGAACTCGCCAGTGACCGCGACGGTCTTCCAGAACCCGGGATCGGTGAGCAGCAGGACGAAATTCTCCACCCCGGCCCAGCTCGCCGCGCCGGAGTCGGACCCTTTCTGAAAGCTTTCCAGCAGTGCCTGCAGAGTCGGTACGATCCGGAGCGCGACCAGCAATGCCAGGGCTGGCAACAGAAACAGCAGGGCGGCACGCGCATGGCCGATCGGTCTGCGGCGGACGACGGTCACAGCCGGTCCCACAGTCGCTGCAGCTCGGCCTGAGCGCGTTGCAAGGTGCCGGCCGGATCGCCGCCGTTGCGGATGTCGGAGAAAGCCCGTCCCATCACGTCCTGCATTTGCGTGAAGCCGACTGTGTTCGGCCGGTTCACCGCCGACGTCTTCAGCTCCGACAACGCCAACGCGCCCATGCCCTGCGTGCCCGGCCTGTCGGTGGCGTCCAACCGCTGGATGTACGCCGAAAACGCGTCCTTGTTGGTCGGCGGGATGATGATCGTACGGACTGCCGCCGCGTTGCCTTCCGGCGACAGCGAGACGAACTCGACGAACTTCTTGGCGGCCGCCGTGTGCCGGCTGGCCGCGCTGATGCCGATCGACCAGGATCCGGTCGGCATCGCCGGTTTCCCGCCGGCGAAGGCGGGGATCGGCGCGACGCCGTAGTCGATTTTCGGCTTGCCTTTGGAGATCGGGGTGACCGACCACGGACCACCGACGAAGAACGCGGCCTTGCCGGACGCGAAAAGGACGTTCATCTGGTCGGTCGCCACACCGCGCGGCGCGACACCGGTGCGGAAAAGCGAGCCGTACCAGGTCATCGCCGACTTCCAACCGGCCGTAGTCACGTTGGCGGTCAACAGGTCTGGACCGGTCGCGCCGCTGCCGCCACCGGCCGACTCGGCCAGCGCCTGCAGCTGGTAATAGCGATCGGTCTGGTCGAACAGCAGCCCCCATTTCGCGCCAGCGCCTTGCGCTTTCCGCGCTGCCGCGGTGGTCTGCTCCCAGGTCCACCGCTGCGCCGGATTGATCGAGGGTGCCGTGACGCCGGCCTTCTTCAGCAGCTCCTTGTTGTAGTACAGATACTGGCACGAGGTCCACATCGGCAACGCCCACAGCTTGTTCTGATAGACACTTTGCTCGACCGCGGCGGACAAAGACGTACGATCGGCGGCGGCACGCTCGGCGGTCAGGTCGAACAGCCATTTCCGGTTGGCCATCGACGCCGCGGCGCCGGCGTCGACCAGCAGGACGTCGATCGACGGGTCCTTTCCGCCGACCCGCTGCTTGATCACATTGTTGTACTGGTCGAACGGAATGTTCTGGTATTTCACCTCGATCCCCGGATTCTTGGCCTGGAAGGCGGTGATCACCGGCGCGAACGCGGTCGCCGGATCCGATCCGACGAAAGTGATGGTCGTACGCCCGGACTCGGCCGAGCCGCATCCCGACAGTGCCAGCGCCGCCACCATGGCGAGCGCGATCCAGCCACGCATTTCCCCTCCAAACGCTGTTTTCCCTCCAACGCTGATCAGTCCCGCGGCGGCCGCGCTCCACGCCAGCTCACCGACTCCGCGGCCGCCGCGACCGCGGCGCGTACGGCCACACGCACACCGTCGCCGGCGGCCAGCCGGGCGCCGAGCACGCCGACGAACGTGTCACCGGCTCCTGTCGTGTCGACCACCTGGGACGCCTGGACGCCGGCCACGGCGGTTTCACCGCTGGCGTCCGAAAACACGGCGCCATCCGCGCCGAGAGTCACCACCGCCGACCGCGCCGACGTGTGCTTGCGTATGCGCGCGGCGATTTCCGCCGGGTCGGCCGGCGACCCGAGAATGTCGGCGGCCTCGTGTGCGTTCACCACGATCGGATCCGCCGACCTGAGCGTGGCCGGTGACAGCGGCACGACCGGTCCGTTGTTGACGACCAGTCGCGCGCCCACCTCGGCCGCGTACGTCGCCGCCGCGTTGACCACGTCCGGCCCGACTTCGGTCTGCGCCAACACAACCGCCGGATCGGGCAGGCCGGATGGCACGCCAGGGGCCAGAAAGCCGTTGGCGCCGAGGCCGACCACGATCGAGTTCTCACCGTCGCCGGTCACCGTGATGAATGCCGTGCCAGTGGTCACACCGATGATTTTCTGGACGCCACGGACATCCACGCCGTAGGCCGACAATGCCTGCAGCTGCCGGCGGCCGGAATCGTCGTCCCCGACCGCACCGATCATGGCCACCGACGCGCCCGCGCGCGCCGCGGCGACAGCCTGGTTCGCTCCCTTTCCGCCAGGAGAAAGAGAAAACCGGTCGGTGACGACGGTCTGGCCAGGGCCGGGCCGGTGGCGCACGCTGGCCACCCAGTCCTCGTTGATCGCACCAACCACGACAATCCGCGTCATCCGGCCACTTTCACCTATCTACACGAGTAGTCTACTCGTGTTGCACAGGTTTATATCGCATGGCTAGACTTCTCGGCAACACCGACGGAAAGGAAGCGCGTGGTCGAGAGTCCGAAACCGGCCACCCGGATGGACGTGGCACGGCTGTCCGGAGTCAGCGGCGCGGTCGTCAGCTATGTCCTCAACGACGGACCACGACCGGTGTCCGCGCAGACGCGAGCGCGCGTCCTCGCCGCGGTGGAAAAGCTCAACTATCGCCCCAATGCGGCCGCCCGCGCGCTGAGGCTGCGGCGGAGCAACGCGATCGGCCTCATCCTGCCCGACATCAGCAACCCGTATTTCGCCGAGTTCGCCAAGGCGATCGAGGATGCCGCCTTCGACCGCGGATACGCGCTGCTGCTGGGAAACTCCAGCAACGACCCACACCGCGAGGCGGCTCAGCTCGACTCGTTCATCGACCGGCAGGTCGATGGCCTGCTGGTCATCAGCGTACGGAAATACGCCGAGCTCTCGGTCGTGCGGGAGGCGAAGATCCCGCTGGTGGTGATCGACCAGCCGGAAAAAGGCGTCGACGTGGCGACCGTCGTGATCGACAACTATCGCGGCGCACGCGCCGCCGTCGACCACCTGCGCTCGCACGGCCACCGCCGGGTCGCGCTGATCGGCGGTCCGCCGCAACTGCCGGGTTCACACGCGCGACAGGCCGGCTGGCGCGACGCGCTCACCGACCTCGGTGCGGCAGACCGAAAACAGCTGCAGGTGGTGGCGCCGTTCAGCCGGCTCGGCGGCCTGGAGGCAACCCTGCAGCTGATGTCCACAAAGGACCGTCCGACCGCGGTTTTCGCCTGCTCCGACGTACAGGCGATCGGTGTCCTGCGCGCATGCGCACAACTTGGCTTGCGCGTACCGGAAGACCTGGCGCTCATCTCCTTCGACGGCACCCAGGGCGCCGAGTTCACCGCGCCACCGCTGACGGTGATCCGGCAGCCGGTGGAGATGATCGCCGGCACCGCACTGGACATGCTGCTGACGCCACCTGGGGACCTGGAGTCCAAGCAACGTGTCGTGCCGCACGAGCTGGTGCGACGCGGCTCGTGCGGCTGCCAGTGACGAGTGTTAGCGCAGCGCGCCGGAAATCCGCGACAGTTTGTATTGCCAGAGGGAATTCGCGCAGTCGCCGCAGGCGGTCGTGAACATGACGTCGAGGCGGCTGGGATCCGGCAGCGTGCCGTATTCGGTGCGGACCAGCCCGGCGTTGTGGTTACGGCCAAATCCGGTCAGCGCCGGACCGATGGTGTTCTCGGCGGTCCAGCTGCCGCCGCCGTTCCACACGCTGGCACCGGAAATGCTGACCACCTCGACGTTTGTGCCAATATAGTTGGGATCTCCGCTCGGATACGGATGCTGCTCGCGCACCGCGTAGAACCGGTCACGCGTCGGGTCGTACGCGAAATCGACGTTGTTGAGCCAGTCCTGGCTGCCGTCGGTGCCGCGCAGGCCGTCCGTCGTCAGCTCCAGTCGCGGCCCCACGACGGGCCCGGACGGCCCGTCGAGGTCGACCTTCGCTCGATAGGTTTTGGTGGATCCATAGCCTTCGGTCCAAAACAGCAGCGCGGTGCCGTCGGCCGGGTCGATGGTCGTGGCACTGGGCTGGCCGGCACCCCACTGTTTCGGATCACTGCCGGTAAAACTGATGACTGGCCGCGGATAGCGGACCCACGGGCCTTCCAGCGACGTCGCGTACGCGACGCCGACCTGGTTGTGCTCGCTCGCGTCCACGTCGTTGCCGAGATAGAACATCGCGTACTGGTAGGCGACACCGTTGTAGACGGCGTTGACGCGGATCACCGACGGATCGCAGACATGGAAGGAATCCCAGCCACTGGCGCTGGCCGCGAGCACGGATCGGTCGGCCACCATCGCGCCCGAATCGATCCGCGTGTAGAAAGCGTGGTCGCGGATGACACCGGAGTCGGCGTTGTGGCAGGTCCAGAACCGCAAACTGTCGCCGGTCTCGATCACCGACGGCGCGTACGCGTAAAACAGCGGTCCGTTGCCGGTCGGCTGGTAAACCTGCCGGATCGACCCGGGATCCCAGGCCAGGCTGGCATTGGCGGCGGTCGGGACCAGCAACAGAGCCAGCACCAGGCCGGTGACACGAACGAGCCTTCTGATCATCAGACCTCCTCTACACGAGTAGAATGATGGTCGAGAGCCGGCCGCCAGACAATGACAGCGGTGGCCAGTTGCGGTCGTGACGGGACCTCATCGGCTCGGCAATGCCCTACGGCGTGACCAAATGAGTGCGATCGTGGTGAGGACGACTGCCGGCGCGGCTAGGATCGGACCGGAGATGCCTTGGGAGAACGTGATGTAGCCAGGCGCCATCATGATGACGGCGAACACACTGTCGGTGCTGACGACAATCGCCAGGTTGATCCAGTAGCCGGCGAGGTCGCCGCGCCAGTTGAGCCGCAGAGCGACGGCCGCGACAAGCACGCCGAATACCACGACGAACGAGTAATACATCTGTCCCCAGGCGACCTGGCGACCCTGGTCGGTCCCGTGACGCAGCAACGCCGTCAGCAACGTGATTCCCACGTAGACGTGCAGAACTCCCCACAAGGCGTAGCAGACAGCTCCGCAACGCCGGACAAGCAGCTGAGCCAGTGCCGTTTTCTCCATCCACCCAAGCTGCCAGTCATGCGGTCTTGTGGCGTCCTCCACGGAGCGACACCTTCCGTACCGCGGCAGCAGTACGGAAGGTCACCCGGCAGTCGGACAGCTCGGTTGTCATCAAAAGAGCGCGGCGGCGGCCTTGCCCATGGCGGCGTACCCGTTGTCGTTGGGGTGGAGTTTGTCGTCGCTGACATACGTCGGCAGCACGCGGTCGGGTGTGGCCGGGTCGCGGATGGCCGCGTCGAAGTCGGCGAGCTTGTCGAAGCCACCGGGTTTGCCGGCGGTGGCGCGGATCCACGCGTTGACGGCGTCACGTTTCTGTTCGTTGAGCGCTGTGTCGTAGAACGAGCCGCCGATCGGGGTGATGGTGCTGCCGTAGAGTTTCAGCCCGCGCGCATGCGCTCTGGCGATCAGCTGCCGATAGCCGCCAATGACCTGCTGGGCCGATACGTTCTGCTCGGGCTTGCCGATGAAATCGGCCAGGCCGATGTCGTTGACGCCCATCATCATGACGACGTATTTCGCTGACGGTTGGGACAGTACGTCGCGGTCGAAGCGGGAGATGGCGCTGGGGCCGATGATGTCGTGCAGTACGCGGCCGCCGCCGATGCCTTCGTTGATCACCGCCAGCCGTGAGTGCCTGGCCGCGAGTGCCGTGGCGAGATAGTCCGACCAGCGGTGGTTGGCGTCCACTGTGGACCCGTAGCCATCGGTGATCGAGTCGCCGAAGGCCACCACGCCATCGACCAGCGGCTTCACGACCTGGAGGCCGGTGAGGAAATACCAGCTGGTCACCGCACTACCGACCGGCAGCGTCGCGGCGCCGGCGTGGTTGCCGGCCGTGGAAACGTACGACGTCTGCTCGGCTTGTGCGTGCCAGGTCGGTGCGCCGGTCGACCGTGGCAGGTAGAGATCGACCGCCACATCCTGCTCGGCCCGCAGAGCGAAACCGGCCGGATCCGACACCAGCTCACGACCGGTCGGGATCGTTACGCCGGTGCGTCCGCCGAAAGTCAACGCGCGTACCGATCGCGCCTCGATCGAGGCACCCGCCGAACGGGTCGCGATCGTGGCCTTGCCGATCACCAGCGGACGATCGCCAAAGACGTTGGACAGCTTGATCCGCGCGGCGGGCCCGCCGGTGTGCGGATGGACGACGAGCCGTACGGTCACGTTTTCCAATGCCTCGGCCACCGGATAGCCCGGCGGACCGCCGGCGGCCTGCTGCGGGCTCGCCGACCAGGTCCCCACCCACGGGGACATGGCCTGGGCCGGCGCCGCCGAGGTCAGCGCCGCCGCGACCAGCAGGCTCGCGCCAACAGTCGCCAACCGCGAAAAATATCGTTTCATGTCCTACCCCTGTGTCCTTCGTTGCCGTTGCGTACACAGGGTTGCGTAACGACCGAACGCCTGTCGTCACCAGATCTGGTGAGGCTCAGGACCGGTCTGCACGCAACGCAAACCCCCGATCGCACCGACCCGAGTGTCAACGGTAGGCGTGGTGGATGTGATGAGCGGCGACGGTGATCGCACCGAGTCCGGCCGGCAACGCGACCGCGGGGACGGTGAGCGCGGCGACTGCATTTCCTTGCCACCTTGGAAAATGCCACCTTGGTGGAGTTCGACGTCGCCAAAAGCACGCTGAGCAACGGCGTCCGCCACGGCCAGTTGGCGCTTGGACCGGACGGGACGGTCGCGGTGCCAACCCGGCGCGGGGCTGGGCGTTGACATCGACGAGGACTTCGTACGCGCGCGCCTGCTGTCTGGCTACTAGCATTACCAGCCTCAGCAGTCACACCCGTCACACCGGCTGGCGACGGCGCGGGCGCGAAGCCTTGTTTCTTGCATTTAGCGCCAGTAAATCGACTTTCACGCTACCCGTAAATCTCGCAAGACAGACATTTAGCGCTACACGCGCAGCTGAATCCCATATGATGGATCTTCTCGCCACATCCCGGGACGCTACGGCGTCTCCGGCGGACCGCCCCACAAACAGACCGCACCGCGGCACCCAACCCAACCAACACAACAATCAGACGGCCCTCAAGCCAGGAGCTGGCTTGTCGGTGCTCGGACCTAGTATGCGGAGCATGACGCGATATGTTGACGAGGATCTGCACGGTGCCGAGTTCCGCGAATGCGACCTGACCGGGGCGCGGCTGATCGGCGTTCTCATGCAGGATGCGGTGATCGACGGGCTGGTCAGCAACCTCGTGGTGAACGGTGTCGAGGTCACCGGATACGTCGAGGCGGAACTCGACCGGCGGCATCCGGTGCGGGTGCTGATCCGGTCCGAGGACCCTGCCGATCTGCGTGAGGCAGCGCGTCAGCTCCATTCCGGCTGGGCCGCCACGGTCCAGCGAATCCGCCGTACGCCCGGCATCGAGCACCGCAGCGTGAACGACGAGTGGTCGGCGGCACAGACGATGCGCCACCTGGTCTTCGTCCACGACTCGTGGTTTCGGCGCTGCTGCCTGGGCTCGACGGAGCTGTTCACGCCGATGGGCATCGGGACGACCGTCGAGCCCTACCGCGGAGCACACGGACTCGACCTCTCGCTGGACCCGGCCCTCGACGAGATCGTGAGCGTACGCGACGCGCAGACCGCCGAGCTCGAGGCGTGGCTCGACCAGGTCACCGATGCGCAGCTCGCCGCGTCAGCGCCGGTGCCCGACGACGATGTCTGGCCGCCGTACGCCCGGGGCCGCTCGGTGCTTCAGTGCCTCCGCACGGTGCTCAACGAGACCTTCGAGCACCACCGCTTCTGCGTCCGCGACCTCGACCTGATAGCCGAATCTGCGAACTAGCCCGGGTGTTTCATGCGGGGTGCGTGACACGGGCTTGAAATGCACGGAAGTGCCTGTCCTGTAAGGGAAGCTGGGCTTGTCTAGGGTCCAGGTTCTCTCGCGGGAAGGCACTCCGTAGGTGAAGGGTAGCAAGCGTGGTCGGCGGGTCAAGGTTGATGGGTCGGGGAAGGGGCTGGTGTCGCACGCGGGAGCGGTGCTGCTGGCCGAGCTTGCCGCTGATACGGGGCTGGTGGGCGCGGTGACCAGGGCGCTGGCCGATACGTATCGGGGTGTCTGGTTGCATGCTCCTGGGCAGGTGTTCGGCGATCTGGCGGTGGCGGTCGCCGATGGCGCGAAGACGGTGACCGGGATCGAGGTGCTGCGTGATCGGCGGGTGTTGTTCGGGCAGGTGGCGTCGATGCCGACGGCGTGGCGGCTGCTGGAACGCATCGATCCGGGGCATCTGCGGTTGGTGTCCGAGGCTCGCCGGATCGCGCGGGAGGCCGCGTGGGCGGCTGGAGCCGGCCCGGACCTGACCAGCGAGTTGATCATCGATGCGGACGCCACGATCCTGGTGGCCCATTCGGACAAGGAAAACGTCGCCGCCACCTGGAAACACACCTGGGGTTTCCACCCGTTGTTGACATTTCTGGACCGTCCCGAGGTCGCTGGCGGGGAGGCGTTGGCGGGGCTCCTGCGGCCGGGTAACGCCGGGTCCAACACCGCCGCCGACCACATCGAGCTGCTCCGGTTGACCCTGGAAGCGTTGCCAGCCATGGCCCGTCCCCGACCCGGCGATCCCGACGGGCCACGGGTGTTGATGCGTACTGATTCGGCCGGTGCGAGCAAGAAGTTCGCTGCCGCGCTGCGCCAGGCAGGTGTTCGGTTTTCGCTCGGGTTCACCGTCGATGAACGCGTGAACGCCGCCGTGGAATCGCTCCTGGAACCCGATGCGGGTGGGAGAAGGAAAAGCCGTCGCTGGAAAGCGGCGGTCAACACCGATGGCTCGACCCGGTCCGATACCTGGGTCGCCGACATCACCAACCTGGTCGAGCTGGACCAGTGGCCGACCGGGTCCCGGTTGATCGCCCGGCTGGAACCACTGCACCCCGGCGCGCAGACCACCCTGTGCAACACCACCAACTGCGGCCGGTACCGGATCACCTGCTTTCTCACCGACACGCCCGCTCACGGCCGGCACCGCCTGGACGGTGGGGTGCCAGCGCTGGACTTGCGCCACCGCCAGCACGCCCGGGTCGAAGACCGTATCCGGCAAGGCAAAGACACCGGACTGCGCAACCTGCCCTGCTATGCCTTCGACCACAACGCCGCCTGGCTCCAGATCGTGCTAACCGCCATCGACCTGATCACCTGGACCAAACTCCTCGCCTTCAACGCAAACCCGGACCAATCTGACCTCGCGACATGCGAAATCGACACGTTCCGCTACCGCGTCCTGCACGTCGCCGGGCAACTGGTGAACAAAGCCCGCCGCATCCATCTGCGCCTGGACCGCGACTGGCGATGGACACCCGCCCTGACCACCGCGTTCACCCGCCAACGCGCCGCATTCGGCCACACCTAACACAAACCCCACCCAGCCACTCGACCCGAAAGGACCAGGAACCCGCCCACCCGGCGCGACAACCGGGCCATCGCCATCCCCAAAAGCTAGAACATCGACCGAACTCCACCAGAGCCACCCGGCGAAGATCAACTACCACCGACATGAAAGATCGAGGCTAGGGTCTGTTTCGAAGCACCACGTGGATGAGAGTCGAGATCCAAACGTCGCTCTGCCGGTGCCGGACGGAAGCCCAAATAGCAGCGCTATGGTGGGTTTTCGGCCGGTGCCGGCAGGCGGCGTTTGGGCTCGGCTAAGTTTGTCCAATGGCACGATTTTGCTTATGAGAAAAGGCGAAGACCTCGCCCCCCAGGTGCTGGACGGACGCTCGACCGTGTCCCGGCACGCCGCGTACGACCAGCTGCGCCAGCTCGGTGAGCCGGTCCGCGGCCACACGCCGTATGGCGAATGGACCTGGGTGGTCACCAGATACGACCAGGCCAGGGCGGTGCTCGCCGACCCGCGGATCAGCAAGATCGACCCGGCCGACCTGGCCCGGGATCCGGGCGCGGAGGTGAACAATCCCTTCGCCGACAACATGCTCAACCACGACCAACCCGAGCACACCCGCCTGCGCAAGGCGGTCCAGCCGGCGTTCGGCCGCACCGCATCGCCGCGCTTCGCCCGCGCATCCAGGAAATCTGCGACGAGCTCATCGACGGGTTCGCCGGTCGCGGCGAGGCCGAGCTGATCAGCGACTTCTCGTTCTTGCCGCCGATCGACCGCGCCCCTGCGGGTCGTCTGCCATAAGTTCGACGCAGCGGCGGCAACGGTTCGGTCGGTCACCGCCTCCACCGCCAAGAGGCTGGTCAGGCCGTGCCACAAACCGCCGGATCGTCGGCCACCCGCGGCGCGGTGCGGCCGCGTACGACCCGGCCGCGCCGTTGGTTATGCGGCCGGTCGGGGTCCGGCGGCGCGCCGAAGCCGGTTGGCCACGGCCAGGCCGAGTCCGGTCTCGACGGGCAGGGACGCCACGACGAGGTCGCAGCCGCGCCGGTCGAACTCGCGCAGGAAGCCATACAGGCCACGTGCGTACGCCGCCATGGAGTCGGGCACCGCCACAACGGCGTGGAGCCCTGCCACAGCGCCAGTCGCCGACGGCGACAGCCGCGACGGGAGCAGCGCGCCGACCCGGTGTCCCAGCTCCCGCGCGGCTTCGGCTTCGGCGACGACCTTCTGCGGATCAACGAGAACGACCCGCGCGCGCGGCGCGTAATGCGACGGGTGCTGGCCGGGCACGCGAACCTGGCTCGTCTCCGGCACCGCCACCGTGCCGCCGAGCAGCGCTTCGATGTCCTCGCGGGTCACCCCGCCCGGACGCAGGACGCTGGGGCTGTCGCTGGTGGCGTCGACGATCGTGGACTCGACGCCGACCTGACAGGCACCGCCGTCCAGCACCATGTCGACGGCGTCGCCGAGCTCCGAGCGGACGTGATCGGCGATGGTCGGGCTGACCGAACCGAAACGGTTGGCCGACGGCGCGGCGACACCCCCGCCGAACGCCGCGAGCAGGCCGAGCGCCACCGGGTGGTCGGGCACCCGTACGGCCACCGTCTCCAGTCCACCGGTCGCGGCCAGCGACACGCGCCTGCCCCGCCGCAGCACCAGCGTGAGCGGCCCGGGCCAGAAGCGTGCGGCCAGCAGCCGCGCCGTAGCCGGCACGTCATCGACCCAGTCGGCCAACTGCGCCGCGGCGCCGATGTGGACGATCAGCGGGTGCGACGCAGGCCGACCTTTGGCGGCGAACACCCTCGCCACGGCTGCCGCGTCCTCGGCATTGGCGCCCAGCCCGTACACCGTCTCCGTCGGGAAAGCCACCAGGCCTCCCGCGCGGAGAACACCGGCCGCCTCCTCGATTTCAGCGGTGCTGACCGTCACCCTTGCCCTCTCGCCACCTGTTTGCCAGCCCTGTGCCGGCGCCCTCTAGAGCGTAGAACGGGCGACGTCCGCGCCAGCGCCGGCACCAGGGCTTCTGATGCTGCTTTGTCGTTTTGGATCGACTCAGCTGACATTGAAGGAGACGGTGTGCCAACCGCTGGACCCATTCGGGAACGGGTCGGCGCGCTGGTTGGTCTGGATGGCGCCGGTGCCGTCCGTCGCGCGTACGGACAGCGACTGCAGCCCAGTGCTGGCCGGCGTCCAGTCCCAGACCCACTGCCGCCAGGTCTGCGTGTTGGCCGCGGCCGCCATCCTGGCCGGTCGCCAGTCGCCGTCGCCGACTCGCACCTCCACTTTGGACACTCCACGGTTCTGGGCCCATGCCATTCCGGCGACCTTCACCGTCTTTCCACGGGAAAGCTCGCTGAGCGCGCGAGGTGTGTCGATCCGCGACATTGTCTTGATCGGCGCGGTGGCGGCCCAGTGTCGTCGCACCCAGTACGGTTTCGGGCCGGCGGCGAAGGTGGTGAGCTCCAGGTCGGTGATCCATTTCGTTCCGGACACATACCCGTACAGGCCAGGCACGATCATCCGGACCGGAAATCCGTGCGCCAGCGGCAATGGCTCACCGTTCATGCCGATCGCCAGCATCGCGTTGGGGACCCTCATCGCCGCGTCGGTTGGTGTGCCACACGTCCAGCCATCCTGGGACGTGGTAAAAATCTGGTCCGCGTCCGGGTGTGGGCCGGCCTCACGAAGAATGTCGATGAGGGGCACACCCAGCCAGCGCGCGTGGCCAGCCAGCTGGCCGCCGATTTCGTTGGAAACACAGGTGAAGGTGATGTCACGCTCGATGAGTCGGCGGCGCAGCAGATCGGCGTAGCCAAGCGTGATCTCCCTGTCGACCATGCCATGGATCCGCAGCAGCCACTGATCGGGATTGATCTGCGGCAACACCAACGCGGTGTCGACACGATAAAAGGTGGAGTTCGGCGTGGTGAAGGACGTGAGCTCCGGCACCTTGAGGTCGACACTGGCCGGCAACGGCGGCGCTTGGCTGCTCGGCTTGGGCAGCACGATGCGGCGCCGCGCCGCGGTGACGTCGAAGCGTTTGCCGAGCAGATACGTGCCGGCGCCACCGCCGAGCAGCGCCACCGCGGCCGCCGCGCCGCCGGTCGTCAGCAAACCCCGGCGGTTGACCGCGAGTCGCTTGCGATCCCGCGTCGACCCGGCTCGATCGGCAGTGCCCTCGCTGGTGTCGTCGTCAGGGTCGCTCGGTGAGGTGGGTCGGCGGTGAATGTGCCGGGTGAACAGCATCAGGGCGGCGATGCCGGCGACCGTACCAACGATCGACGGCGCGGCGGCAAGCGGCGAGGCATCGGGTGAGGTCTGGGTGGCGACGATGCCGATCGCTCCGAACACGGCGATGCCGACGACGCCGAGCCGGCGGTTGACAGCGGCGACAAATCCCACGATCGCGGCGAAAACGGCGACGAGGGCATAGGTGGAGAGCAGCAGTACGAGCTTGTCATTCTCACCGAAAGCGCGGATCGCGAATTCTTTGACGGACTCGGGAGTCAGCCGGATCACACCCTGGCCGACGGCGTTGACCGGGGCGGAGGTGGGACCGGTCAGGACGGCGACCAGTTGGGCGACTCCGAGTGCGACAGCCGCGGACACCAGCCCGACCATCGCGGACAGCAGAATGCCCACAGGAAGACCCGCCGGCCGGGCCTGCGGTTTCGGCGACCGTTGCGAGGTGCTCGACGTCGTGGATGTCATACCCGATGTTCGTTGCCGGTTGCCCTTCGGATGGCGCGTACGGCAAAGACGTACAGTCACGACGATGACCTTGTCCGCCAACACCTTGTTGAGCTGGTCAGCCGGGATCTTCTTGAAAGCGTCATTGGATGGCGCGAAAACCGGCGCCGCCAGCAGGCTGTTGAGCGTGTCGATCAGCCCTGCCTTCGCTCATCGCCATGGCAAGTACACCTGCAGCGGCAACTGGCGCCGATGCGTACGAACTTGTTGGTAGGCACTGCGGCCGGACAGTCACCTTCGGCGCGTCTGGCCAGCGACGCGTGGATGCCGATTTGATGGACGGTGACGACAACCGACACGACTTCCTGCTCTCGATCCACCCAGCGCGCGCGAAAGCAACGCCATAAATTGGTGGGTTGCGTGCGGGAGTTGCCGGACGTACACCGGACAATTTTGCGGAATCGGCGATCACCACCCAGCTCGGCGCCGGTTTCTCGCACCTGGGCGAAAATACTTGTCCACAGATGTGTGTGGTGGCGTGTTTTTGTCGGTGGGGCCGGTATTATTGGAGGCATGAGCGCCCCTTCCGCCACCACCGCACCGGTAGGTGACCCGTGGCCGGAAGAAGACGCGAATGTGCTCGTTGGGATGTTGCGCGACGCCGAGCGTGAATACCGCAAGGCCGCGGCGCGTGTGTTGAATATCGTGAAGGCGATCGACCATAAAGAGGCCTACCTTCAGGCCAAATCGACGCAGCAGGTGCTGGAAGACCAGTTGTTGTTGTCGCAGGCTGAGGCTCGTCGTCGGGTGCAGCGCGCTCGCGCGTTCTGTCCGGGTATGACGTTGACCGGTGAGATGTTGGCGCCGAAGCTGGACATCGCCGCCGAGGCGATGCGCCGCGGCGATCTGGCTGATTCGCAGTTGGATGCGATTCGTACGGTGATCACGAGGTTGCCGGCGCACGTGGATTTCCAGCAGCGCCGTGAGGCCGAGGCCGCGATGGTCGAGGGCGCCAAACACATGGACTCCGGCCGTCTCTACCGGCTCGGCACCCGGTTGCATGCATATCTGGACCCGGATGGTGCGGCGCCGTCGGAAAAAGAAGACGCGAAGCCGCGCCGAGAGCTGCACCTGCACACGGGTCGCGACGGCCGCGTAGCGTTGCGCGGCATCCTGGACGCGGAAACCGGTTTCCTGTTGCAGGAAGTGCTCTCGCCATTGGCCAAACCCGAGAGCGAGGACGGCAAGCCTGATCCCCGGTCGGCGGCCGAGCGCAACGGTGACGCGCTAGCGGAAATTCTGGACTTGGTGGCTGATGCGGGGAAGTTGCCGATTCAGGGCGCGGAGCGGCCGCATCTGACCGTGACGATCTCGTGGGAAATGCTGCGCGACTGCCTCGGTGTGGCGCGCGCGTACGAAGGCCTCACTATCAGCCCGGAAACCGCGCGGCGACTGGCCTGCGATGCGGACATTATTCCGGTCATCCTCAGCTCCGAAGGCGTACCGCTGGATGTCGGCCGCAAGGAGCGCCTCGCCGGTCCAGAGTTGCGGAAGGCGTTGATCGCGCGCGATAAAGGCTGCACCCGGCCCGGATGTACCCGGCCGGTCCGGCATACGAGAGCGCACCACATTGTGTCTTGGGTGGACGGCGGCACGACATGCCTGGAAAATTGCGTGTTGCTGTGTCCCAAACATCATCGCGAGATTCACCACACCAACTGGACCGTACGGATGAACAACGGCCACCCCGAGTTCATCCCGCCAATTGCTGTGGATGTCGAGCAGAAGCCGCTGCGAAATACCTACCACCTGTACGGCTGACCGAACAGGTGGATCACCAACCAACAACACACCCGCTCGTTCCTCGACTCAGCCACAAGAAACCTGAGACGAGGAACGAGCGCGTCCCCATGCATTTCAGCCCGACCCAGGGCACCGCCGAGGCGTGAGAATCGTGCGCCAACCACGAGATCGGCGTCGGCTCCCACACCCCGGTCACATGGGCGAGACACGGTCCAGGACCGGTCCTGACGGGCATCCGGATGATGGTCTTGTCGGGCTCGCCGAACAAGCGGAGGTCATCGTGCACCGTACGGCTCGTTGGACCGGCTGGTGGTCGTTGCTCCGGGAGAGAACCGCAACGTATTGGTTGGGAAAGGCATCGACGGCGGCCAGCATTTTGTTTACCGCGGCGGCCTTCGTGGCGCTTCCGGCGGCAGCCGCCGACGTGCCGCCGCCGGCCTCGGGAAAGACGCTGACCGTTGGTCCTGGTGGTCAGTACGCGACGGTCCAGGCGGCGGCGGACGTGGCTCAGGCCGGCGACAACGTGCAGATCGCGCCCGGCACGTACAGCGGTGGGCTCACCCTGCGGCGCAGCGGTTCGTCGGGTAAATACATCACGTTCTACGGCGACGGCGGGACCGCGGTCATCACCGGAAGCGGCGGGAGCAAAGGACTCATCGCCATCGGCGGCAATTCCTGGGTGCGGTTCATCGGCGTGACCTCCAAAGGCTCAAGCGGCTTCGGCGCGATGGCCAACGGGGCGCACGACCTGGTGTTCCAGGACTTCGGCGTCGACGGCTCCTCGGACGGCGGGCTGGTCATCCTCAACACCGCGAACGTGCTGGTGGACGGCTGCGAGATCCGCGGCACGAACGGACGCGGCACCTCCGCCGACCACGAGGCGCTGTCGGTCGGTTCCGGCTCGACCAACGTGGAAATCCGCGGCTGCCACGTGCATGACAACGGCGAAGAGGGCATCGACATCAAGTACGACGACGACGCTCAGGCCAAAGTCCATGACAACGTCGTGTCGGGAAACCGCGGCCCGAACATCTACGTCGACGGATCGTCCAACGTCGATATCTACAACAACGTCACCAGCGGCACGAGAAACAACACGAAGGCCGGCATCATGCTGGCGGTCGAGAACTACTCTTCCTCGAAGAGGTTGGACAACGTACGCCTCTTCAACAACGTCTCGGATGGCAACGCGTCGTCCGGGCTGACCTTCTGGATCGAGGACACCGGCACACTCTCCAACATTCAGGTCATCAACAACACGTTCTACGGCAACGGCAACGAGGCAATCACCTTTCTCACCGACAGCTTTTCCGGACAGAACGTGCTGCGCAACAACATTTACGGCGAGGGCGACGTCTTTGACGGCCATTTCACCAGCGACCACAACATTTCCGGTAACCCCGGGTTCGTGGATCCGGGCAACGGCGACTTCCACGTCGGCGCCGGCTCGGCGGCGGTGGACAGCGGCTCGGCGACCGGCGCACCGGCCTTCGACCTGGACAACCACCCGCGACCGGCGGGCGCCGGCTTCGACATCGGCGCGTACGAACGCTGACGGCCCGGCACGCCGACGGCTACGTCAGAATGTACGGTGTGCCGGTCCGCTGTACGCGCTCACCCATACGGCTGACGAAGTGTCGTTGGTCTGCGCGGCACAAGACATTCCCGCTGGCGCACAGAAACACCAGGACGGGTGGTCAGCACTCGTGGTCGACGGACCGATGGACTTCGCCCTCACCGGCGTCCTCGCCGCCATCGCCACCCCGCTGGCCGACGCCGGAGTCTCCATCTTCGCGATCTCGACGTACGACACCGACTACGTCCTCGTCCGCGCCCCCGACCTCACGACCGCAACCGAGGCCCTTCGCTCGCACGGCCACACCGTCCATCCCTGAGCGCCGCCCGTAGCCACGGCCCGGCCAGAAGTCCGGCGGCGATTTGTCCGGCGCCGGCGACGAGCAAGGTGGGGCCGGCACCGACGGCGCCGATGATCGAGCCGCCGACGAGCAGGCCGACCGAGACGGCGCCGTCGTGTACGAGCGCCTCAACGGCAAAAGCGGCGCGTCGATGGGCGCCGTGCGTGCGGGTGGTGATCAGACGGTTGACGGCAGCGATGCCCAGCGGCATGGAGAACCCGCCCAGAGCAGCTACGACGCCAATTGTCGGCAGAGACGATGTGGCGGTGGGCAACATGACGAAGGTGGCGCCGAGCACGATCCAGCCGGTGGCGGCGGTTGCCAGCGGCGGCAACCGACGAGCGAGCACCGGCGCAAGAAGTGCGCCGGCCAGGGAGCCGGCACCGTAGCCGGTCATGCCGGCCGAGATGAGCAGGCCGGGGCGGGTGGTTTCGGCGCCGAGGATGGCCAGTCCGAGGGTGAAGGCAAACCATGCCAGGCCGCCGACGCCGCCCATGATCACGACGCGGCGTATGTCTGGGTGCTCAGTCAACACGTGCCGCAGCGCCGGCGCCTGGGCCGCGGGCTCACCGGAGGCGGCGGCTGTGCCGGTGGCGCGCACGGTCAGCAGCATGAGCGCGCCCACGGCTCCGGCGGCCGCCTCCGCCCACAGCAGCGGGAACGGTCCGCTGGCGGTGATCGCCCAGCCGGCCAGCGGCGGCGCGATGATCATGCTGCTGCGGTGTGCCAGGTCCTGCCAGGCCAGCATCCGGGCGGCTGCTCCGGATCCCAGTGGGTCGCAGATGTCCGAGAGCAGGGCGCGTTGTGCGGGGCCGCTGAGCGCGTTGGCGCTGCCGGTGATCAGCCCGGCGGCGACCAGGTGGAGCGGGCCGACGGTGCCGGTCGCCGCGGCGACCGGGATCACCAGGAGACCGAGCACTCCCACCGCGAGGACGCCGGCCAGAGCGGGCCCGGTCGTCAACCGTTGACGCAGGCCCCGCGCCCACCAGGCCGAGGTGAGCAGGGGAACCCCGATCGCGCCGCCGACCAACCCGGTGGTCCAGGCCGAGCCAGTCTCCGCGAGGGCGACGAGCGGCAGCGCGACCGCGGTGGCGCGCTGGCCCATCCAGGTGACAAAGGTGGTGGTCAGCATGATGGTGACATCTCGGCGAATACCCACGGCGTTGATCCTGGGCTGTGGCCGGATCGCCTGGTAGTGAGCGGATCGGTGCAGCGGCTCATACGCTGTGCCTATGAGCTCCCTGCCCACAGTAGAGGACCTACGACTTGTCGAGGCGCTGCTGCGGCACGGATCGCTGGGCGCGGCCGGCCGGGAACTGCGGATCAGCCAGCCGTCCGCGAGCAACCGGCTGGCCGCCTTGGAACGGCGCATCGGCGAGCGACTTTTCGATCGGGACACCACCGGCGCGCGCCCCACCCCGTCAGGACGGGCTCTGGCCGCGGAGGCGGCCCACGTCCTCGGTCATCTTGAAGGCATCTTTGACCGGACCCGTGCGGCGGCCCGCGGTGAGGTGTTGAGCGTGGGCACCTTCCCCAGCCTCGCGGCGTGGCTTTTTCCCGCGCTGAGCCAACTCCTCAGCTCCACCACCCTGCACCAGGTCACCGATCACGGCGACCGTTTGGTCGAGTGGGTGGGCGAAGGCTCCCTGGACGCGGCTGTCGTCACCATCGCCGACCAACTGCGGCTGCCCGCCGCCGCGACCGCAGTGCCCTTCGCGAGCGATCGGCTGGCCCTGTTCACCCCGCCGGGCGTACGCGTCGGTGCCGGCCGCCGACCGTTCCTGGGACTGGATGTCGTGACCCACAGCTACCACCCGTCCAGCGAGGCGATGCACCGGCGGCTGTCCGAACTCGGTGCCCGCCCACGGCCGGCAACCACCGGGGAAACCGCCGTACGGATGAGCCGGCTGCTCGGCTGCCCCGCCATCCTGCCCCGCGGTCTCGCCGTCGCCTACGCCGCCCCAGACGACAAGCTCACGCAGGCACCGGTGCAGGCTCGCTTCACGCTGTTCCTCGTCACCCGACGCCCGTCACCGCCCGCCCTGGCGGCGGTGACCGGCGAACTGGCCACCCTGCTTGGCCTGGCGCCCACTGGACCTCCCCGGCCGACCGCCACAGCACTGGACCCCACGTAGCCGCACAGCGGTCCGAACGACCCGCCACGTGCTCTCCATCACTTCCGCGCGATCGCCTTATCCAATTGGATTGTGCATCCGCGCAAGCCCTGCGTATGCTCCGGTCGCGCGCCGCGGTAAGCCGGCGCGATGACGAGAGAAGGTGGGGCTGACATGCGGATCTGCGTTTCGGGTGCGAGCGTGGCCGGTCTGGGTGTGGCGCACTGGTTGCACCGGTACGGGCACGACGTGACGGTCGTGGAGCGCGCGCCGGGCATCCGGCCTGGTGGCGCCGCGGTCGACTTCCGCGGGGCGGCGCTGGGCGTGTTGGACCGAATGGGCCTGCTCACCGCCGTCACCGAGCACCAGACCCACATGGGTGAGGTGGCGGCGCTGGACGCCGACGGCGTGGTGGTGGCGACACTGCCGCCGCAGGCGACCGCCGGCGAGGTGGAGATCCTCAAGTCCGACCTCACCCGGATCCTGTACGAGATCGGCGCGCCGCGGGTCCACTATCTGTTCGACGACTCGATCACCACGCTGGACCAGCACGACGACGGCGTACGGGTCGGCTTCCGCAACGCCGGCGAGCAGACGTTCGACCTGGTCGTCGGCGCGGACGGGCTGCACTCCAACGTACGCCGCCTCGCCTTCGGCCCGGAGTCGGCTTACGTCCACCACCTGGGCATCTACGGCGCGTTGTTCACCAGCGACAACTTCCTCGGTCTGGACCGCTCCGGCGTGCTCTACAACTCGCCGGGCAAGAACGTGCTCGCCTTCGCCGCGCGCGACAACAGCGAGCTGCGCGTCGGCCTGTCCTTCACCGCCACGGAACTGCCGTACGACCGGCACGACACGGCCGAGCAGCGCGGGATCATCCGGCGCCGGTTCGCCGGCGACGGCTGGCAGGTCCAGCGACTGCTGACCTCGATGGACACCGCCGACGACTTCTTTTTCGACTCCTCCAGCCAAGTGCGGATGACGTCGTGGTCGACCGGCCGCGTGGTGCTGGTCGGCGACGCCGCGTATTGCGCGGCGCCGACCTCCGGACGCGGCACCTCCCAGGCCCTCATCGGCGCGTACGTCCTCGCCGGCGAGCTGGCCACCGCAACCGACCACTCCACGGCTTTCGCGGCGTACGAGGAAAAACTCCGCGGCTACGTCGCGCACAACCAGCAACTCGGCCGCGACGGCGCGAAATGGTATTTCCAGCCACCGTCGCAGGAGACGGTCGCCAACCTGGCCACCCCAGCCGACTATCCATTGCGACTGGCCGAATATCCGGTCCGCTGAGCGCGGCGAAGAAGAAGGACTCATGGCTCGGATTCAGCAAATGCCCGCTGTCACGGCGAAAACCGCCGGCCGCCCGACCCTGTCGGTGGCGATTGTGCTCGCGGCGGCGTTCCTGGTGTGGGCCGACTCGTCGATCGTGAACGTTGCCGTGCCGGTGCTGCGCTCGGACCTGCACGCCACGTTCGGCCAGGCCCAGCTGGTCGCCGCGAGTTACCAGATCGCGTACGCGGCGCTGCTGGTCGTCGGCGGCCGGCTGGGTGACCGGTTCGGCCGCCGCCGGTTGTTCCTGATCGGACTGGCGGGCTTCGCGGTGGCCTCGCTCGGCTGCGGCCTGGCACCGACCGCACAGACACTGATCGCTCTGCGCGCCGGGCAAGGCGTGGCGGCGGCGTTGATGTTCCCGCAAACCCTGTCGGTGATCCAGGTCGTCGTACCCGCCGCACGACGACCGCTGGCGCTCGCGGTTTTCGGCATCACCAGCAGCCTGGCCACCATCGCCGGCCCGCTGATCTGCGGTGTCCTGTTGCGTGCCGACCTGTTCGGCCTGACCTGGCGGCCGGCGTTTCTGGTCAACCTGCCGGTCTGTGCGCTGGGACTGCTGATGGCCCTGGGATTTCTGCCGGAGTCGCGTTCGGAGGACACTCGCACGATCGACATCCCGGCGGCCGTGCTGGTCGCGTCCGCGCTGACCGCGACGATCGTCGGGCTGGTGGAAGGCAACGAGGCCGGCTGGCCATGGTGGTCGATCGGCCTGCTGGCCAGCGCGGCACCGCTGTTCGTCCTGTTCCATTTGCGCTGCCGGGCCGTACATCGCCGCGGCGGCACCGCGTTGGTCCCGCCGCCGCTGTGGCGCGACCGTACGTTTGTGGTCGGGCTGCTGGTGTTCGTGCTGTCGTACGTCTGCGTTCCGGCGTTTTTCCTTTATCTGTCGGTCACGTTGCAAGACGGCTTCGGTCAGAGCGCACTTGGCAGCGCGCTGATCGCCACACCGTACGCGCTGGGCGCGATGGCCGGTTACCAGCTGTCGGTCCGGCTGCGTCGCGCACTTGGCGGCCGCGGCTGCGTGTCCGCCGGCACCGCTGCCTGGCTGGTCGGCTCGGCCGGTCTTCTCCTCGCGGTCGGCCAGCAGTCGCTGACCGGTCCGGTGCTGCTGTCCGCGCTGGTCGTCAGCGGTCTCGGCCTGGGATGCATGCTCGCGCCGCTGCTCGGCGTCATCCTCGGCGGCGTGCCACCGGCGCACGCCGGCGCGGCGTCCGGCATCCTCAGCACCGGCCAGCAGATCGGCGGCGTCCTGGGCATCGCGCTGGTCGGCATGGCCTTCACCCAGCCGCTGTCGGCCGGCACCGAGTCGGCCCATTACCGCGCCGCGCTGTTCGCCGCGGTCGTCGTCATCACGATCGCGGTGGCGGTCAACGCCGTACTCGCGCGTTTTCTGCCCGACGACAGGCCATAGCGGCATCCACACCTCGCCTTGCGCGCACGCTTAAGGCGCTTGCCTGGCGCGTATGCCTGACCGTCGAGTACGCTCGCCGCGGCGTTGCCCGCGATGGAAGGAAAAGGTAGTGCGGATCGTCCGCTATCACCGCGGCGGCGGCCCCGAGGTGCTGCAGTTGGACGAGGTGCCGCGGCCGCGGCCGGGGCCGGGCGAGATCCTGGTGAAGGTCTCGGCCGCCGGTGTCTCGTTGCCGTCGGCACGCGGAACGCGGGTCGCGACCGGGCCATGGCCAGTCGCACCGGGCGGTGAGGTCGCCGGAACGATCGTGGCCGTCGGCCCCGAGGTGGACCGCTGGCGGATCGGCCAGCGAGTGGTCTCGGTGGCGTTCAGCGGCGCGTACGCCGAATACGCGGTCGTGCCCGCGACGGTGACATCGGCTATCCCGGACGGGGTCGCCGACGCGCCGGCGGTTTCGTTGCTGCACAACGGACACGTCGCCATCGGCGCGCTCTACGCCGGCCGGATGACGACCGGCGACCGCGTCCTGGTCACCTCCGCGGCCGGCGGCGTCGGCCACCTCGCCCTGCAACTCGCCAAGGCACTGGGTGCGCGGCGGGTGGTGGCCGCGGTCGGATCGCCGGGAAAGACGCGTTCCTGCGGGAGCTCGGGGCGGACGCCGCGGTCGGATACGGCGAGCCGGCGCCACCCTGGGACGAGCCGGTCGATCTGGTGCTGGACGGCGCCGGCGGTCCGGCACTCTCGCGTGGCATCGCCGCGCTCGCGCCGTTCGGCCGGTTGGTCAGCTACAGCGCGGCCGGCGGCTCGGTCGAGGTCAACGACCTTCGCGGGCAGTCGCGCAGCATCGTCGGCTTCGCCGTGGCCAACCTCATGCGCCACTCACCGCGCGCGTACGCCGAGCATGGCGAGCAGCTGTGGCGCATGGCCGCCGAAGGCAGCGTGTGCGCGCGCGTGCATGCCGAGCTGCCGTTGGCCAGCGCCGCGGAGGCGCACCGCATCGTCGAATCGCGGCAAAGCCGCGGAAAAGTCCTGCTACGGCCGTAGCGGCAGAGAGATTGGCGAGAGATGGGCAATCGTGAGGACCTGCTGGCCGGCGCCCGTAAGTGCCTGGAGGAACGGGGCTGGGCCCGCACCACCGTACGCGACATCGCGGCGGCGGCCGGGGTGAGCATGGCCGCGATCGGCTATCACTACGGCTCCAGGGAAGTGCTGCTCACCGCCGCGCTGGTCGAGGCGATGGACGAGTGGGGAGACCGGATCGCCGCGGCGTTGGTCGAGGACGACAGCGAGAATGCCTCCGCGGCCGAGCGGTACGAAGCGCGCTGGTCACGGCTGATCGCGGCGATCCGCGAAGACCGTACGCTGTGGTTGGCCAACCTGGAGGCGGTGCTGCAGGCCGAGCACATGCCCGAGTTGCGTGAGCATCTGGTGGCCGGCCAACGCGCCGGCCGGCGCGGCATGGCCGCCGCGGTCGCGGCCAGGCCCGACGGGACGGTGCCGGACGACGTCGTTCGTACAGTCGGCTCGGTGCAGCTTGCGTTGCTCACCGGGACGATGCTGCAACTGCTCAACGACCCGGACGAGGCGCCTTCCAGCGCCGATCTGGTGGCCGGGATCCGCGCCATCGCCGACCTGCTCGGCAACCAGCCCGCCGCCAAGAAGCGCCGGAAAAACAAGGCATAACTGCTCACCGAGCGGCCAGCGATCGCTCCAGCCGGCGCAGGGTGAGCGCGAGCATCGTCGCCGCGGCGGCCGCGATGCAGAGGACGAGCGGCGTGGCGCCCCAGCCGCCGGCGGCGTCGGCCACGGCGGCCACCAGGGGCGGGCCGGCGAACTGGCCGAGAATCCCGCCCTGCATCACGACCCCGACCGTGGTCGCGGCCGCCGCCGGCGAGGGCGCCACGTCCAGCGCGGCGGCCAGCGCGGTCGCCGGGATCATGCCGCCGGCCAGCGACAACAGCGCGGCCGCCGCCAGCCGCCACCCCAGGCCAAGCCCGCCGGCGTACACGGCGATGCCACTGAGCCCCATCAGCACGCTGGCCGCGCAGATCACCGACCACCGCGGCACGCCGCGCCCGCGCAACCACCCACCCAGGATGTTGCCCGGCACGTTGGCGACGGTGACCGCGGAGCTCAGCGCGGCCGCCCACGCCGGCGACAGGCGGTATTCGGTGAGCAGCAGTGTCGGGAGAAACGCGACCACCGACAGGTATTGCAGCGAGTACGCCGCGAACGTCGCGGTGAGCCGCAACGGACCACGGCTGGCCAGTACGGCCCTGAGCGTGGGCAGCAGCCGGCCGGAGGCGTGCCGGGTGCCGGCGATGTCGCGGGTCGCGAGCGCGACCAACAGCAGCCACCCGGCCGCGAGGGCCGCAGTGGCCGCCCACATCAGCCGCCAGCCACCCAGGCCCGCGGCGACCGGCGCGGCCAGGATGCCCAGCGTCGTCCCGGCCGGCATGAACGCACCCCAGATCCCCATCACCAGGCCGCGGTCACGCTCCGCGCTGAGCTGACGCAGCAGCGGCGGCACGGACAGCACGGTGAGAGCCAATCCCACACCCTCAACGAACCGCGTCGTCAGCAGCACCATCGCACCCGGAGCGGCGGCGCCGAGCAGGCTGCCGGCGGCCACCGTGGCCAGACCGGCCAGAGCCGAGCGGCGATGTCCGATCCGATCCGCACCAGCCCCGATCAGCAGCCCGAAGATGCCACCGGCGAGGTTCACCGCGGAGATCACCCAGCCGCCAACCGCCAGCGAAACGCCGGTGTCCGCGCGTATCGCCGGCAACGCGCCCACCGCCTTGCCGATCTGCAGCGCGGCCACCACACCGGCCCCGACAAGCACCAGGACGGCGGTCCATCGGGTCCGCACGTACGCCCTCCGCGGCTCAGGCAATCGTTTCAGGCGTACGCATCATGCACATGCATTGCGCAAATGCGCAAGACGCGGTTACCGTCACCAGGAAAGGAGACCGGCATGCCTGTGGACGGAGGAATTTCTCGACATGATGGAGTCCTACGGCCGTTCACCGCGGCTCGGCGCCGGACTGTCCACAAAGGACACCGAGGCCCGAGTTGGACCGGCGCTCATCGGCGCTCTACGTGCACCTGGCCAGGACACCGTAGCTAGGGTCTGTTTCGAAGTCCCACGTGGATGAGAGTCGAGATCCAAACGTCGCCTGCCGGTGCCGGACGGAAGCCCAAACAGCAGCGCTATGGTGGGTTTTCGGCCGGTGCCGGCAGGCGGCCCGAGAAAGCTGTGACAGCGGCTCGGCTATCGCCGCGTCGGACTTCGAAACAGACCCTTAGTGTCCCGTCATTCCCCCCGGGACGGCGTCGCGCAGGAACGATACGAGCAATGCGTTGACGAGCTCGGACGACTCCAGCGGCAGCAGGTGGGTGCCCGGCAGTACGGCGAGCCGCGCGTTCGGGATGGCGGTGGCGACGTCGACCGCGTGTTGCACCGTCGCAATGTCACGGTCGCCCTGCATCACCAGTGTCGGTGCGGTGACGGCGGCAAGTTGGGCCAGGTCGATCTCCGGTTCGGAGTCGATCATCCGCAGCGTTTTCTCATACACGACGTCGAAATGCTCCGGACCATCCGGGGACGTCGCGGCGTATCCCTGCCGCAGAGCCTGTTTGCCGGTCTCGCTGTGCATGAAGCGATCGATGTCGGTGTCCGCGATCCGGCCCGTGGAATTGTAGAACTGGCCGATCAGCACCAGCCGGTCGACAAGGTCGGGCCGGCTCAGTGCGACCAGCAGCGCCACCACCGCGCCGTCGCTCCAACCGACCAGATGCGCCGGCTGGCCGACGACGGAATCCAGGTATGCCACGGTGTCTTCGGCCATCAGCTGATAGCTCAGCGGTCCCGGCACGTCCGGCGTGTGAGCATGTCCGCGGCGTTCCGGCACGCGTACGGTGAAACTCGAGTCGACGAGCGGTTTTGCTTGCGCGGCCCAGCTCACCGCGCCGGTAAAACCGCCGTGCAACAACACCAGCGCCGGGCCGGTGCCGGCCACCTCGTGCCAGGTCCGCCGGCCGGCGACCTCGACATAACCGGCGCGAAATCCGTCCAGAGTAGGCGTAGATTCGGTCATATTCCACAGCCTACGACATGGTGCTCACCTTCGCCGATAGCACCAAATCCGCGTCAGATAAGGGTAGTCAAAAGATTGCGGCAGGGCGCCCGCCAGCGCCGCGGCCCGCTGCCGCACCTGTTCGCGTTCGGCGGGCGACAGTGCGGCGATGAACGAGGTGGAGAGAATGCGGTCGACCAGGCCCTGCCGGTTTGTCGGGCTCGGATTGGGAAACTCCGCGTACGCTTTTTCCGCGAAACCCGGGAACGCGTCGACGACAGCCTTCCACCGCATCGTCGCAAACCGCGGCGTGTCCCCCGCGTACGGCTCGACGAGCGCATTATGCTCGGCAACCCACGGCACCCGGAGGTCACGCTCATTCCACAGCAGGATCATCGGCGCGTCGTCAACCAGACAGCGGTGAAATTCCCGGAGAACGTCGGTCGCGGCGAACCAGTGGAAAGCGGTGGCCGCGACAATCCCCGACAGCGCGCCATTCCGGAATGGCAGCCGTCCCGCCGCCGCGCGCAACCTGTGCGGCCCGGCAGGACAGCGCTCGATCATCGCCTTCACCGGCTCCACCGCGATCACCGGAATCTTTCGCTCGGCCAGCGGCATTGTCAGCGCTCCGGTGCCGGCACCGATATCGGCCACCGACTCACCGTCGCCCGGCAGATGCGCCACCACCCACTCGACCGCCGGCGCCGGATACTGTGGCCGGCCACGCACGTACGCGCCGCTCTGCCGCCCGTATCCCGATCGTGCCGTCTCATTCAATGAACTCTCAGCCACGCCGACGAGAATAGGTCAGCTGGTCCAGTGTCCCGGGTGTTTCATGCGGGGTGCGTGACACACCCGGGCTAGCCCGCCCCGCATCGGTCTGACTGGCGCGGGCCGACCTGTCGTGACGTGATCAAAGTCGCCTGAGCAGCTCTGCCTTCTTGGTGTCGAACTCCTGCGGGGTCAGCACTCCCTGGTCGCGCAGCGCGGCGAGTTGTGCGATCTGGCCGGCGATGTCGCCGCCACCACCGGCCGGCGCCGGCTGAACGCGGAACTTCGACCGGATCCCGTGTACGCGCAGCCGGTCATCGAGCTCCCGGCATTTCTTCGCCTGACCCATCACCGTCAAACCGGTGAGCATCTCCAGTCTCAGCAGCACCTGGACGCCGGCGTCGTCGACGTAGTCGAGGTGAATGTTGTTGGCCTGCGCCAGATCGGAGTCGGGCTGTCCGGCCACGCCACTCATGAGCGATTCGACCGTGCTGACCTGACGCACCACAAACCGCAGGTCGTTGACCGCCTGATATGGGATCCGCAGCAGATTCCAGTACGACCTGCTGCCGACGGTCGGTTCCAGCCGGAATTCATCGCTCATCAGGTGAAACTTGATCTCGCCAGCCTTCGCCTTCGGCAGCGAGGCCAAGCCACCTTTGTAGACGACCTTGTACGTCTCCAGCGGCACGTCGCCGGTCGTTTCCTCTTTTTTCGCAAACAGTCCCATTGTCACTGTTCCTTCCCGACTACTCACGGCACCGATGGTGACGGTCGGGGTAGTGTAGCGATAAAACCTCACCCGGCAACCGAAAACCAGCGAAGCGCGGGCGGTCCGGCCGGCTATCGGATGCCGTAGACGACGTAGTCGTTGAAATGCTGCCAAAGGGTGCCGGTTTCGGTGAACCCGGCGACACGGAGAGCTTCGGTGTGCAGGGTGGGCGTGACACCCAGGCTTCCGGAAATGACCCGGAAGCGGCGGTCGCGTTCGGCGATGAGCTCGGCGAAGCCGTCGACGGCGCGGAACCGTCCCCACCAGCCTTCCCAGTCGGCCGCGCCACCCGAGAACGCGGCTTCCTGCTGACCGCTGTCATCGGCGGCGCTGGCCGTGTGGAAGAAAGAGCCGGGAGCGCCCGATGACAGGTGGTCGGCGTTGAAGAACGCCCCGCCGCGGCTGATGAGGCCGGCAAGGGCCTCGTACAGGACGACGAGCCGGCCGCTGGGCAGCCAGTGAAGGGCCGTACCGTACTCACCGCCGAGCTGATCAACGCGGTTTATGGAATCGACGTCCTCGTCGACCGCGAACCCATCTCCGGAATCATTCGCGTCACCTACCTGTCTCCAGTCTCCGCACGCACCTGAACCCCATTTTCCGGCGTTCAACGGCCATCCATCAGGGAGTCGACGCGCTGCTGCAGATCGTCCCGCAATGCTGGACATTGGCTCGGATTCGGATAATGGCAGTCCTGGTGGTGTCGCAGATATTCCTGGGCCTGGCGGATCTTCTCCATCCGCTGGTCCAGGATCTCGACGTGTTGTTCTATCACCTCCTGCGAGGCGCGACCGCGTGGTCCGGCGGCGATGATCCGCGACACCGCACGTAGGCTCAACAGGCCGGTATCGGTGTAGAGCTTGACAAGCATCAGCCGCCGCAACTGCGCGGGGCCGTACCAGCGAACCCGGCCGCGGCGCGCGGCGGGCGCCAACAATCCCAGCTTTTCGTAGTATCGCAAGGTCGATGTCGGTACGCCGAACTTTCGGGCCACCTCGCCGATCGACACGAGCTCCGTCTCGTTCACGTGCCGAGTCAAGGATCAACGCGTCGGGCTGTCAAGCCGACGCATGCAGACCGGCGGACGTACGGACGGGATGTATCCGAGATAACAGACGCCCGCACTTGCATTGAAGTGCGCTTCAACGCGCACTCTGGCAAACGTCGACGGTCTTGCCTGGACGGAGTGTGGAAAATGGCGACAAGGACGACTGGTGAGCACGCGATCGCAGGCCCAACAGCCAAATCCGGAATGACGCTGGCGGTGTTGCTGGTCGCCGGATTCACCTACGGACTTTCTTCGGTCATGGTGATCCCGGCACTGGGCGAGATCGGTCAGCGGTTCGGCGTGTCCACCGGCACCTCGTCGTGGGCATTGACGATCAATCTGCTCGGCGGCACCGTGATCACGCCCATCTTCGCGCGGCTTGCGGACCGCTACGGGCGCCGCAGCATGCTGCTGGTCGTCATGGGAGCACTCGCGATCGGCAGTGCGATCTGCGTTGCCGCGCCGTCCTTTGCCGCACTCCTGGCCGGCCGTTGCCTGCAGAGCGCGGGGGCGGCCGTTTTCCCGATCGGATTCGGGATCATCAGCGCCACCCAACCGCCGGGCCGGGTCAGACTGGGCATCGGCCTGCTCAGCGCGATGACCGGACTCGGTGGCGTCGGCCTCCCGTTGGCCGGTGTCCTGGTCGGGCTCGGCGGCTTGACAGCGCTTTTCCTTCCCGCGCTGGTGTTGGCGACGCTGACCGTGCTTGGCGTACTCGCCGCTGTCCCGGCCGAGCCGCCGTCGTCGGCGCCGGTGAGGATGGACTGGGCGGGCGCGGCGCTGCTCGCGGTCGCTCTCGTGTTGATGCTGATCGGAATTGACCGTGGACCGGAATGGGGTTGGGGATCCATCCCGGTCCTGTCCTTCCTGGTGGCCGGAACCGTGGCGATGAGCGCATGGGTGCGACTGCAGCACAACGTGCCCAGTCCGCTGGTGAACATGCGCGTTTTCCTGACTCGCCCGGTCCTGATGAGCAACCTGAGCGCGTTTTTCATCGGGTTTGGCATGTACGCCGGATACGTTCTCATTCCCCAACTGGTGGTCAACCCGGTGCACGCCGGAAGTGGTTTTGGGTGGTCGGTGACCGCGGGCGGCCTGGTCCTGCTTCCGGCAATGGTGCTGATGCCGCTGGGCGTACAACTGGCCACCCGGCTCGCTCGACGCAGCGGTCCCCGTAGCCTGCTGATCGCCTCGATCGCCATCATGCTCGTCGCCTTCTGCTGGCTGGCCGCCTGGCGGCACTCACCCCTCGACCTGGCCGGCGCGAGCGTCCTGCTGGGCCTGGGCGTCGGCGCCGCATACGCCGTACTTCCCAACGTCATCGCCGAATCCGTGCCGCCGGCGGATCTCGGCGTGGCCACCGGGATCAACCAGATCGTCCGAGCCGTCGGCGGAGCCTTCGGCACCGCCGTGTCGGCCACCGTGCTCACCGCGACCGCCGGCGCCCAGGGACAACCGACACCAGCCGGCTACACCATCGTCTTCACCATGCTCGCCGCCGGCACCTCACTGGCCGGTCTCACGGCCGGCGGCCTCACCGGAAACCAGACCCGCTGACGCGCAAATTGGTGAGACAAGGAGCGAATTCTCCAAGCCATTCCCGGCCAATTGGCGCACCTCACGCGCGTTCTGCGCATCGGCCAGGGGCGTCAGGCATCTCGGGATGTGAAGGCGCGGTCAGGTCTGCTGGCAGGTCCGTCCGACCAGCGTGCCGTCCGCGCGGTAGCCGATGGCGCAGACCGTTTCCTGGCCGGTGCCGCTCACGCTCAGCAGAGGCGGACCTGCCCCTTCCTTGCCGTGCACGATCGAGACCGCGCCACTGGCGGTGTGCAGTTCCATGTCGAAGTGTCCGACGTACGGTGGCGCGGTTCGTTGCGTGTACGCGGTGGCCGTCCAATTGTTGAGCGGGCCGCTGATGTTCACGTCGATATCCAGGCAAACCGTACGCTCACAGGTCGTCACCACGGTCGCGGCGGCTGGCTGCGGCAGACACATGGCCGTACCGACCGCGGCCGCGCAGCCGATGCCGGCGATGAGCAGACGGGCTGACGTTTCCCGCATGGCTACTCCCATTCCGGTCCCCACCGGCTGACCCGTGAAGTCTCCTGGCGGCCGGACAGCGTCGTCCACACCTTTCGGTTCAGCCCGAAAACAGCTGGCGTTTCGGCTGTGCCGTACGGCGCGGTGATCGCCGAGCGCTCGCCCGCGGCTCCACCGATGGCTTTCCTATGTGGAGGTTGTGGCGGTTTTGTGCCTGCTGGCTTGGTCGGTGGGCTTCTGGTGTGCACGGATGAACAGCGCTGTCAGCAGACTGCCGGCAACGAAAAGCGTCGTTACGATGAGCAGTGCGGCGTGCATTCCGGGCAGGAGACTCCGTTGTTCGCTGACCAGACCACCGAGCAGTGCGACGCCAAGGACCGAACCGACCTGACGGGTGGCGGTCAGCACTCCCGACGCGACGCCCGCGTATTGCCGTGGCGCGTCGATGAGCGCCGCCGAGGCGACCGCCGGCTGGCATGCTGACTGACAGAGCCCGAGCAGCGCCAGACCGATCGCCACCGTCCAGTACGGAGTCCCCGTGTCGGCAAAGGCCAGCAGCAGGCTGGCCGCGGCGCCGGCGACCTGCCCGAAAAGCAGGGTGCCGGTCACCCAGCCGCGCCCGATCAGCCTGCCGGCGAACAGCGGTCCGACGGTGGTCACCGCCGCGAACGGGAGCAGAGCCAGTCCGGTGCCCGAGGCCGTGAAGTGCCTGGCTTCCTGAAAATACAGGGACAGGACGAACAGCTGTCCGTAAATTCCGACGCTGAGGATGAGCCCGACCAGCGACGCGGCCGAGAACTGGCGGTTGGTGACCAGGCCGGGCGGCACCATCGGCTCGGCCGCCCGACGCTCGACTGCGACCATCGCGGCGGCGGCGACGACCGTGACAACCAGGGTGGCAAGTACGACAGGGCTGTTCCAGCCTTGACTGCCGGCTTCCGTGAGCGCGATGGCGGCGGAAGCCAGCGTCACCATCCCAAGGAGTTGACCGCTCAGGTCGAAGCTGTGGCTGTGCAGCGCCGTTTCTGGAGCATTCAGGGTGAGCAGCAGCCAGGACAGCACGGCGATGGGGACATTGACGAAAAAGATCGCGCGCCAACCGAGGCTGTCGACCAGCAAACCACCAGCCAGCGGACCAAGGACCGTGGCCGCACCGGCGACCGCCGCCCACCGACCGAACGCGCGCGCCCGCGCGGTCTGTTCCGAGTAAAGGTGGCCGGCCAGCGCGAGCGCTGTCGGGAGCATCAGCGCCGCACCCGCACCCTGCAACGCGCGGGAGCTGATCAGGATCGCCGCTGACGGAGCAAAACCGCAGGCGAGCGACGCGATTCCGAACACCGCCAGGCCGACGGTGAACACCCGTCGCCCGCCGAACCGATCCGCGGCCGCACCGGCGGACAACAGCAGGGCGGCGAACATCAGGTTGTACCCGTTCACCACCCATTGGACTTCGGTGATCGTACTGTGCAGGCCCTCCTGGATGCGTGGTGCCGCCACATTGACGATCGTGGTGTCCAGAACAATGATGAAGACACCAAGCAGCACGCCGGCGTACGCGATTGTGGGATTGCTGTTTTTCCGTGTCATCGCGCTCCTGCTCTCAGGATGACGCTGCGGCCGTCGTAGTCTCTTCAATGCGTGCGATGGTTTTCTCGCTGATACGCCGTAGGTCATCGAGCTGGCGTTCGGTGAGAGCGTCGAAGAGATAGGTCCGGATGCTCTGCGCGTGCCGCTCCGCCGCGCGCCGGAGCATGTCGGCACCTTCATCGGTCAGTCGAACGGTCCATCCACGTGCATCGGCGGGGTTGGCTTCCCTGCGTAGCAGCCCGTCCTGTTCGAGCCGGGTCACGGCGTACGTGATGCGGCTGGGGTTGGACCGCGTACCGGTCGCCAGATCGGTCATCCGCATGGGGGCCGGGTGGGCCTCGCCGAGGACGAACAACAACTCGTAGTAGCTGCGGGGGATGCCGACGTCGCGCTTGAGGTCGCAGTCGAAATGGTTGAACAGGTCGCGGGTCATCCGGGAAAAGACCCGATAGGTGCGCTGCTCGGCAGGCGTGAGCCAGGGAATCTCGATCAACGGGGCCTCATTCGTAGATTGTTCAGTACTGAACTAGCTGCGACGAACGACGGTACTTCAGTACTGAAGAAAACGCCAGAGACTCCCCTGATCTGGTCGCGCGACCGTACGGCCACGCCGAAACTCCACTCCGCCATGGCTTCGGACACGACCGCTCCGAGGTGGCCGCCGACCGGAGCCGGGACCACCGAACGTACGACCTCGACGTCGACACCATGACCTCAGGCCCTCCAGCGGCCCCCGGAGTGGGTGAGTCGCTGCTGCTGAATCTGGTCGCAACCGTGGGTTTGTCGGTATCTGACTTTCTAGGAGTCCGCTGCGGGCGTACGCCGGCCGCCGTACGAGGACAGCAGGGAGTCGACCACTGTCGCCGCGTCCTGGTCGGCTTCGGCAGCTGGATACTCCGGTAGCAGGTCGTCCCATACGACCAGCCAGGACCCGTAGAGCTGGGCCTGTCCTTCCGGCCGCGCGAAAAACCACACGTGCAGGTGCGCACCGCCGTCACCGATGCGATAGACATGCGAGCGAGCGATGTGCGGTAGCGCCTCGATGTGCCGGGCGATATGGGTTGTCAGCACGCCCAGTTCGGCGGCCAGGTCGTCGGGCAGATCCGGCAGGTCGTGATGATCACGCGGATGCAACATCAACACCAGCGGTACGCCGACCCGCTCGATCCGGCTGAGCCGCCACCGATCGTCGAACCAGATTCCCTCATTCTGCGCGGAACAGGCCCGGCAGTCGGCCGGATCCTCACCGTTTCGAGCTGGTTCGGGAAGCACCGGTCGACGCAGCGGCGCCACTCGCAGTCCCTCCGGTTCGAACGGAGAGATCTCCCATCCAGTCATCCGAGCCAGCGGCAGCCTGCCCGCGTCATCAGCCGCGGCAAACGCGTGGTGATAGAAGTCTTCCGGTCGCAAAGCCACAGTCCGAGCCTAGCCCAGCGAGGCTGTGGGGCCGGGAAATCGTCGCCGACTCTGCCCCGAGACGGTCATGGTCTTGTGCCAAATCCGCGATTCACCATGGTAGGCGGGACGATGTTGGGATGAGCCGCGAGACGAGCGATGAAGCCTACGTACTTGCCTTGTGCGACGAGATCTTGAACGAACCCGGGCTGCGGCAGGTCCGATTCGACTGGCTGCGGGGTGACCCCGGCCGCGATGGCCGTAGCCGCAGCCTGCCAGTTGACGCCTTCTGGCCTGGTCATAGCGTGGTAGTCGAATACCGGGAGATTCAGCATGACCAGCCGATCCGACACTTCGACAAACCCGACCGGCTGACCGTGAGCGGAGTACACCGAGGACTGCAGCGCAAGCGCTACGACAACCGCCGCGATGAACAGATTCCGGCGCATGGCCTGCGGTTGGTCATCGTAAAAACCGGCTGATTTGGCGGCCGACCGCCGAGGCCGGCTGCTCCGCCACCGAGAAAATGACCTACAGGTGCTACGCCTCATGCTTACCGACCAGCGAACCGAACCGTAGCCGACGTGATCGGACGCCAGTATCTGTTCCGTGATCGGCCATATATCCGATCCAACAGATTATCTGTCGGCGCACATCACTCGATGACTTGCGCAACGCATGTGACAGTATCCACGCGGTCGTCGACGACCTCGACCCGTCCAGAGATCGCAGCCTCATCACTCACCTTTACCGGTAGCCGTTCGTACGGCCCGAGCGACGCCGGATCGACGCGCTCAGGCAGACCTATTCATGCCTGAAACCCGGCCCGCTGCCGCCAGCTCAGAGCGTCAGCGGGGCGGGCTGCAGGCGAGCCGTCGCGCTGTTAGCCGTTCGTCAACTGCCATTCTCGGCGGTCTATCCGCCTCGCCCGGCGAGTTCCGCGCGGTAGTCGCGTCAACGGTCGCAATCCCCAGGCAGCCGGCCAGGCGAGGAAATCCATTTTCGTCCACGCCTGAAGACCAGCTCACCCCACAACCTCGTCCGAGACTGAGCCGCGCGGCGAGGCAGTCGATGATTCTTCGCTCACCGGCAGCTGCTGCAGGCAGAAATCGCGACCCGAGCAAGCCTTTCTCGTTGTCACCCGGGCCACGCCTGCCACGCAACTGCCCGAAACGTCACATCACCCAAGGAGGCTACTTCGATGAGTACAATTCTGTCCGCACTCGTGCCACCTGATGCCTGCGCGATTGACACGGCGTCCGCCGCCTCATTCGTCGTACATTCGTCTTCACGGCGGACGGCGACGCGCCATGCCTCGTGGCATCCTGCACCGGTTGCTGCCGGCCGAGCGCGAGATGACCGGTCTGCTCGCGCTGATGCTGCTGGTCCACGCGCGGCGGGATGCGCGTACGCGGGATGGCGAGATCGTCCTGATCGAGGGCCAGGATCGGGGTCTTTGGGACCGTACGCTGCTCGAGGAGGGGCTCCCGCTGTGCCGGTCGCGCTGGTCGGCCCGCCGGTATTTACGGCGTACAGGCGGCGATCGCGGCGCTGCACGACGAGGCCGCCGATGTCGCGACGACCGACTGGCCGCAGATCGTGGCGCTGTACGACGTGCTGCTCGCGATCGCTCCGTCGCCGGTCATCCGGCTGTACCGCGCGGCGGCGGTGGCGATGCGGGACGGGCCGGCCGTCCGGCTGGCGCTGCTCGACGAGCTGGCCGGCGAGCCGCGGCTGAGGACCTACCACCCGTACGCCATGGCCCGCGCTGACCTGCTGCAACGCCTCGGCCGGGACGTCGAGGCCGCTACTGCGTACCGGGAGGCGCTGGAGCTGGCCGGCAGCGAGCCGGAAAAGGCTCATTTGCGAAAACCCTGGCGGAAATCGGCGATCCTATGTAGAGTTCCGAGCATGGGTCGTCAATGGCTGACGAGAGTGCTCGACGCGTTGCTCCGGATCGCACTGCACAGGTGGCCGGAGCCGTTACGCGACCACTACGAGCGGGAATGGCGCGCGGAGATCGCGGAAATCCGGTCCGAGCCCGGTGTGAATCCGGTCGTACGCAGCATCCGTGCGGTGCGTTTCGCGGCCAGCCTGGCTCGTTCGCGAGTCAACGCGGAAGGCGAGACGTGGCCGGACCGGGTCGCCGCTACTGGCCGCGCGTCACGACCTTTCCTTCTGTTGTTCGCGTTGCCGTTCCTGTGTTTCGTCGCGTGGCGCGTCGCCAGCGCGATGACCGGGCTCTACAACATCTTCGTGGGGGTCGCCGTCGACCCGGTGGGCTCACTGGGTCTGTTCGCACAGTCGGTGGCCACCGTGCTGGCATTGCTGGTGGCGGTCACCGGGATGGGTTTTTTGGGTTGGTGGCTCGGAAGAGCGCTGCCGGTCGTACGCACCGGCGACCGCCGGTTGCGCAGCGGTGCGGCCGTCTTCGCCGTACCGTTGACGGCCCTGCTCGGTACGTTTCCGGTGTTGGCCGGCATTCGGCTCAACCAGGAATCCGGGTCCATCGACTGGTCGGTTCCGGGAACAGCCGGCGGCCTGGTGGCGTGGTCGCTCGGACTGGTCGCGGTTTTCTGGTGGGCCAGAAGCAAAATGTTGGCCGGACGCCGCTGGCGTGCGGTGCTGGTCGCGGCCGGAGGCGGCGGACTCCTGGTGTGGATCGCCGGCGCCGTGATAACGGCCAACGCGGCGATCACGCTCGGCGCGCCGCTGGCCACCGCGCCGCTGTGGACCCCTGCCACGTTGGTGCCGCTCTGGAGCCAACAACTTTTCCACTTGTACCAGGCGAATTTGCCGGTCGGGTCCGCTGGCGCCATCAATTTCATGTTCAATGCAGGCAACAACCTTCCGGTGCTGGTGGTGTGTACGGTTTTCGCCGTCGCGTACGTGCTCAGGCAGATGCAGGCGTACGCGCCGCCGGTCGAAGCGACGCGAGAGCGGCCCGAGCCCGGTGAGTTGCGGCTGCCGGTGTTTTCCCGCATTGCCTACGGTTTGGTGGCCGTTGGCGGGCTGGCGTGGGCCGACGTGCTCACGATGCCGATCAGGTTCATGGAAAGGGTGGAGGCGGCCGCCGGTGACGCGCCGGACACCGTACACCTGTGGATCCAGGAAATCCGGCAGCTCGCGATCCTGCTCGTCGGTCTCGGTCTTTCGTTGGCATTGCGGCGTTATCGAGGCGCCGCTCCGGCGGCTGCACTGGTCGCCGCGGCGATTTTCGTGGCCGATTTATTGATTGACCGGGTGAACATGGAGGGTTGGCCGGCGTTGGTCTTCGCCGCGGCACTCGCCACCGCGCTCGTGCTCGCCGCGGTCCAGCTGTGCCGGCGGGCCGGATTCGGCAGCGCCGAGCAGGCGAACGGCGCGGCGCGATTCACCAGGGTCGCCATGGTCGCCGGGTTTTGCGCGCCGATCACATTGTTCAATGTCAGCAGTGCCCCGGTATCGGCGATTCCAGTGGACCTGCTGGCCGGCACGTACGTCGTCGGCGCGGCTCTGTTCGTCCTCGCCTCCTGTTGCGCGCTGCTGGCCAGACCCGTTGCCATGACATGGAAACCGACGCTCCTCGCGGTACTTCCGGTGATTTTGTACGGCTGCTCGGCGGTGACCGCGAAGCTTTCGAGCGGAGCCTGGTGGCTGGTGTTCATCTTCTACGGCGGACTGGTGATTGCCACGTACTTCTTCGCGCTGGCGCGGTGGTCGTCGTGGAGAGGCGTACGGGTCGTCCTCGCGCGTATCGGTCTGGTGGCGGCGGTCGTGGTCGGCTCGACGCCGGCGCTCATGATCGTCTTCGGAGTTTCGACCCTGGTGAGCCCCGCTTTGATGCGGATCGCCGGATATGCGTACGGTGCCGACGGCGTACCCCTGGCGACCGGCTCGGTGATCGTCAGCGCCGGCGTAGCATTCCTTTTCACCGTCACCTTTCGCGGCCTGGCACGACGTTTGCGGGTGCCGCGGACCGTTTCGATCGCGGGGACCGAGCCGGCATGAACGAGAGGAAACCCATGCGGATCACCACGTCGGTCGCATCGGTCCTCGCGGCCTTTCTGGCCGATCCCGAGGAAGGTCACTACGGTCTTGAGCTGATGCGAGCGACCGGGTTGCCGAGCGGCACGCTCTATCCGATCCTGGTACGCCTGCAGGACGCCGGTTGGGTCGAGGCGCACTGGGAGGACGTCGATCCGGCCGCCGCCGGCCGGCCGGCGCGCCGCTACTACCGGCTCACCCCGAACGGCGCGACCTCCGCGCGCAGCGAACTCCAGGCGCTGCAACGAAAAATCGGTGTACTAGGAAAGCTCGCCGAAGGCAGTGCCTGAAAAATGCCGGAGCTTGTCCGGGTTGACGATGGCGCGGATCCGTTGCACCACGCCATCTCGGGTGGTCAGTGACAGGACGGCCAGGGTCGTGCCGCGCTGGCTGATCACCACACCGAGCTCGCCGTTGATGGTCGCGCCGGTCACCGTCGTGCCGGCTCGGCGGCAGTAACCGAGACCCACCCTCGCGATCCGGTCCCGGCCGCTGACCCTGATGCGGGCCGCCGGCACCGAGGGGCCGCCGTCCGCGTCGCCGACCACCTGAGGATCCAGCAGCCGTACCAAAGTTTCCAGGTCGCCGCCGGCGCAAGCGGCGATGAACTGCTCGGTGATCCGGCGTTGCTCGCCTAACCACGCCGTTTCCGCGTTCGGGTTGGACCCGTACCGTGAAGATTCCGACGCGACGACCGGTGGGGATCAGCGACTGCCGCCGGCGTGCCGTTGGTCGCGGATGGGAGGCACGTCCGGCGCTTTCTCCTCCAGGTCCTGATCTTCGAACGTCGGTGGCCACGGCTCGCGATCGCGCCGGGCCGCTCGCGCGCCGCTGCTGGTGAGTATGCCGATCGCGAGTGCCACCGAGAGGTTGATCATCGCCGTGGCGATCCTGCTGGCGAACGGTACGTCCAGCGTCAGCGGCAGCACGGTGGCGATGACCGCGGCGACGCCGGCGATCCAGCCGAAATACCAGGTGGTCCTTCTCAAGGTTGGCGACTGGACCGGGGACACCCGTCGTCCCCACGCCCGTGGGGGTGGGTCCGCTCACGTAGCAACGGACAGGCCGAGTGCGTCGGGCGTCCCCACGACCGTGGGGGTGGTCCGATCAGGGGCGCTGGGCCAGTCCCGGGGGGTGTCGTCCTCACGCCCGTAGGGGTGGTCCGTCGCCGGGGCGCCTGTGCGCGCGCCGGCTGGGCAAACGCTTACGGAGAAACGTTATCCGTGTAGCGACGAAACTACCTATAGATGTTGAAGACTGTCCCGAAGGCCGCAAGCAAGTCACTGGTCAGATCTTTGCGCCCGTCGCCGATCATTCCGATCGTTGAGGCTGCGAGATGAATACCACCCATTCGAGAGAGTACTTTTGCTGAGTCCGACCGGTCTAGGTTTCGGTTCCCGAGCATTGCCAACAATACGGCGCCGCTACCGGGTGGGTACTCTCGGCTTGGCAGCTTGATCGTTGATGGCGGGCCGGCAAGGCGAGGCATTGACTGAACATCATGGCGTAACTGAATGATTCGCTCTCGCGGGAGTCGCATGGCAATCCGGACGATCCTGGGGACGATCCACCCAGCTTTCGGGTCCACTGGACCGAGTCCATCAGGAAGCGGCACGTGCGCGATCGCGAATAGATCCGCGATATGTGACCAACATCCCGGTCAACACCGTGATCAGCTGCAGCGCGTGTCCATAGCTGAACGCGCGCAGAAACGATCCCAACGTGGAAGGTGCGTACACGTCCGAGAACAGGTGTTTCATGCCGCCGTGGCGGATCACGTCCAAGTCATCGATGCAATCAGCGCCGGTGACCATTCCCGCCACAATCGCGGGAATCTTCCCTGCCGGGTTCGCTCCCGTCGAGGCGATCGGCGCATCAGTGATTTTGACGTTCCGCTGGGTCAAATCCGACAGCCCAGCCTGCTCGGCCAGTGCCGAGCGCGGTCGTCGTGACCCCCAGACCCGGCGTCATCGACTCAAGGAGATCTGGTGCCACGAACTCCGACTGGGCGCTGCTCGCGAGGAAAAACCTGAAGGCGTTGGGTGCCGTTCAGAGCAGTTGACGGAGGTTGCGAGAGATCAGCGACGCGGCGTGATGTAGATCACTGCGCGAGAGGGTGACCCCCACACCTTTCGCTCCCATGAATCCTCCCAAAAATATGAATAAAGCATTGCTAAGTGTCTACTGTGGACAGTTAGCAAGATCATTTAGAAACAGAAAAGGACCTCTGACCTGCGGGAATGCCGCTTGTCAAAGGTCCTATCTCTGTGGAGCTGAGGGGACTCGAACCCCTGACCCCCACACTGCCAGTCCAGTCGATGTATCGGCCTTGACCAGCACAAACACCGTTTCCACAGGTCACGTGGGAGCCATTCAAGGCGGTTAAGACCGGTTCGACACAGTTCTGCTCCCAGTTGCTCCCACCAATACTCCCATGCGAAGCGGACAACTGACGGCACGATTAGGGCAGACAGGACCCTCAAACGCCTGCGATCAGGCGCGCCGGCATGCTAGGGGCGAGATCTGGTACGGCCTTGGCTGCTACGTGGCGTATGAGGTTTCACCCCTGCGGGCCGTCAGCGCCGCAGTCGTACATCCGAGCCTCCTTGGTCACCAGGACGCCGACGCCGGGCTCAAGGGCGCATCGTGGTCAACGCCCTTGGATTGCTGGTGATCTCGTCGTGAAACTCATCGCCAATAACGGTCGACCAGCCCGACCTACAGATGCGATGTCTTGGTCGATGTATCTGATCTGTCCAGGATCTGTCCAGGTGAGCGACGATGGCCAGTCGGTGATGCTAGCCGGGCTGTTCAGCCGATGCGGGTCCGACAGGCACGGTTTTGGCGCACCTTCGCCGTACCGTATCGGTGAGCGCAGGAGGCTTTGTCGACTGGAATATTCACGCGAGCCGATCGCGTCGCGAAGGATTCTTTCGATCGTAGGCGATCGAGGACATCCAGAGCGTCGTTGGCTCGCCGCGTTGAGCGGGGAGGTGAGGTCCATGGCCGCAGGAGTGACCCCGAGCGAGATCAAGAGTGCCCTGTTCGGCAACGCGACGCTACGGTTGCTGAGCGCCCGTAGCCGTGACTGGGTTCTTCCGTTGTTCGCCGAGCATTTGGAGGCGGTCGACGAGTCGGTGTCTGCGGAATGGTTCCACGAGCGCATCGCTGAGGCTCTTGAGAATAATCCAGACTGGCACGGTGACCGTTCTCCTGCGGAGCATTGCCGCAGGTGGGTCGAGGCGCGTTGGCTGGAGACGGAGATCGAGGCCGGAAGGCTGCGTTATCGGTTGTCGCCGTACTCATTGCGCGCATTGCGAATCGTGCGGGAGATCGTTGAGGGAGAGAGTAGCGTTTCCGGTGCGAGGCTGGGGAGCATTGCCCATGCCGTCCGCCTCTTGGCTGACATGACGAACCCGGATCGCGAGATACAAGTGCGTCGGATCGACGCGCAGATAGCGGAGCTGCGCAACCGCAGAAAGGAAATCGCTACCGGGCGGGCGCGTTTGGCGACCGTGGAGGAGATGCGGCAGCAGTTACGCGAAATTCTGGCGATGACGCGTTCGTTGCCGGCAGACTTCCGGCAGTTGCGCACCTTAGTGGAAGACCGGCACCAGAAAGTGGCGCGGCGTGCGATGGCGGACGGTCCGAGCAAAGCCGACTTGGTCGAGGAGTACTTGCAGGAGAATGATCTGCTCGCACGTACGCCTGAAGGGATTGCTTATCAGGGGTTTTCGCGCATGCTGGCCTCTTCGCAGCAGGCACGCTCTATCAGCGAGGATATCGAGCAGATCCTCGCCCAAGACTTCGCCGGCGATCATATGACGGTGGCGCAACGTGAGCAGTTGGAGACGATGCTCTCGACGTTGATGAGGGCTGAGCTTGCGGTCGAGCAGGTGTACTTGCGTTGGACTGCGTCGTTGCGCAGATTCCTCACCCGGTCCGCGCACGCTCGACACCGTCGTCTGGTGACATTGGCGGAGCGGGCATTGCATGCCGGCGCGGAGTGGGTTGAACGTTCCCCCGGTGCGCGCAGCATCGACGATGACGTGCTGGGAATCGGCCGGATCGCGGTCGCGGACATCTCGCAGACTCAATTGTGGCGGGACCTGGGGCCACAGCGAGTGATCGTTGAGGCGGTCCCGCAGGCGACGGTCCTTCCGGAGACGGATCGGGCTGCGTTGCGCCTGGCAGCGGGTACGAGCCGGCGGGTGATGGCGCGGACGGTCAATACACTGCTGAGAGGACGGCATATCGTCACCGCGGCGGAGGTGTTCGCGGCGACCCCGACCGAGTTCCAACGACTCGGCGCCGTGGTGTCCCTGCTCGACCTGGCGATCGACCACGGGCACGTACGGCTTGATGTCCGCGAGTACGTCGCGCTCGCTGGTGACCGTGAGCAGGCTTTGCGGGTCGTGCTCCCGCATTTGATCTTCGACCGTCCGATCGAGGGTGGTGAGGCATCGTGAACGCGGAATGGGACAACGAGGAGTCCTCAGATGTCGATGGGCTGGATGGAGCCGACGCTGACCAGCCGGGGCTGCCGGAGGACGCCAGGCGGGCTTTGGTGTCGCTGCTCAGGTCCCGGTTCGTCTCGCGGGCCCGGCAGAGGCAGGTATGGGATGCGCTCCTCGCGTATGAGGAGGAGATCCGTGAACGGCTCGCGGACCTGTTCCTACGGCTCGTCATCGATAGGGACCTGGAGGTCGCGTTCAAGCGGCAGGAGGTTGAGGAGGACGTCCCGCGGCTGTTGCGACGTGAGAAGCCGCTGTCTCGCGACGCGTCCTTTGTGTTGCTGTTCCTGCGTCAAGAATATGCCTACACCGACGCCGCTGACGGGCCGGTGGTGGTTAACCGATCGCAGGTCGACGAATTTCTGCGCGCCTACCGGGAGGAGGGTGATGGCGACGGGGCACGTTTTCAGAGCCGCGTGAACGCGGCGATCCGCGCTCTCGCAGATCTGCAACTGCTTACCGTCGACCCGGACGCCGACTATCTGTTCACGGTCTCGCCCGTGGTCGTTCCGCTGATCGGTGTCGACGAGGTCCTTCGTCTCGAGGCCGCGTACCGCCGCGAGCTGGACATGGTCGGCTCAGCGCCGCCGGATCTTGAGAACGACAGGGTGGAGAGGGAGGCGTAGGCATGGTAGGCGACGCTCGCGGGCAGTTCCGCATCGATACGGTCCAGATCCTGAACTGGGGCGGGTACGCCGGTCTTCAGGTGATGCATGTGGGCCGCGCCGGTACCGCGATCCTGGGTCCGTCAGGTCGCGGGAAGTCGCAGCTGCTTGACGCGATGGCGTCGGTGATCATGCCCAATCCGCAGGAGTTCAATCAGGCGGCCCGGGATGACAAGGGGAAGAAGCGAGAGCGCACGGTTTACAGCTATGCGCGTGGGAAGACCGACCAACGGCGAGACGAGAACAAACGTTCCGGCACGGCAAGCTACAAACGGCCACCTGGTGGGCGAGGATTCGCCAGCGGCGCCGCGATCACATGGGCCGATGAGGCTGGCCGCCGAGTAACCGCTCTTCGCCTCGCCTGGGTTGGCCCGGACACGATCGGTGCCGACGCGATCGCGGCAAGCACCGTGTACGGATTCGTACACGGCTTTTTCGACCTGACGCGACTAAACGGACTGTCCAGCGTACGAGCTGGAGCCCCGCCAATATCGAAGGCAACCCTCGGCGGGCTGATCGACGCTGCGCGCGGTGACATTATCGACCCGTCGCAGAGCCGGATCCACGCCAAGATGCGCACCGTCATGCACATGGGACACACCGACGAGTCCCAGCAGCTGGCGATGGATCTGCTGCGCCGCGCCCATGCATCGAAAGGCATCTTCAACATCAACACCCTATTCAAGGAGTTCGTCCTCACCGAGCCGCTTGCGCTGACCCGATGGGACACAGCACTGGACGCCTACCGAGAGGCCTCCAGGCTCTACCACGAGTTCGAGTACGCCCGGCAGCGGTTGAGCACGCTCACCCGCCTGCCCGACCTCGCCGAGAAATACAGGACGGCAGGGAATGACTATGTCGCCAAGCAACATCTACTTGACCTTCCCGCTACCGATCAGCCGTCGCGGTTGGCGATCTGGCATGCCGAAAAGCTCTACGAGTGGGCAGACCACGAGATCGACACCAACAGGCTCGACCGCGCCGAGTTGGACGAACAGCTGCAGGAAGCAAAGCGGGACGACAATACGGCTCAGAACAGATTTGACGACATCCTGAACAGGTTGACCGCCGCCGGTGGCGATCCGACCCAAACGCTGACCGTTCAGCTGGAGAGGGAGAAAAAGGACCTCGACGCACTTGAGAAGCACCGCGAGGCTTTGGCGCGCCGATTAGAAGAGTTCGAGATGCGCCTTCCCACCTCTCAAGGGGATCTGACCCTGTTACACGAGAGCATGAAGCATGTCCGCAACGGTCTCGAAAACGAAAAGCATGACCTTGATCAGTCTGCGTACGACAAGCAGGCGGAGTTTGTCAATCTGAAGCGCCGCATCCAGACTCTTGCTGGTGAGATCGAACAGCTCAAGCAGCGCCGGAGCAACATACCGCCGTCCGCCGACGCCGTCCGCACCCGCATCGCCCGCGACACCGGCGTTCCCACCGACCGCCTCTCTTACGCCGGCGAGCTCATTCAGGTCAAACCCGAGCATCGGCGTTGGGAGCCCGCGGTGCTCAGCGTCCTGGGCGGACTCGCCAGCGACCTCCTGGTCGCCGAACGGGACCTGCCCGCCGTACGTCGCTATGTCAACGACCACGACATGGGCGAGAGAATCACCCTGGTCGGCGTACCGGACACCCGAAGAGGCGCCCGGCCTATCGACAACACGATCCCCGCTCTTCTCGATATCGCCGAGTCGCCCTACGCCGACTGGCTCAGCAAGGAGCTCATCGAGCACTTCTCATACTGGTGCGTAGAGCGCGACTCCGAGCTGCAGTCCCACCGACCCGCTGCGACCATCGGAGCAGTCACACGCGCCGGCATGCGCACCGGCGCCCGCGGCAGGTTCATCAAGAACGACCGTAGGAGCCCCTACAAGTGGATCGGCTGGGACAACCAACAACTGCGCGCCGAACTGGCCGACCAGATCGCCTCCCTCATGCGCGAACGGCCCTCGCTCGAGTCCAAGGCTGAGGCGGCGACCGACGCACGCGACGTATGCCGCGACCGCATCAAACGTCTCACGAATCTGGGCGAGGAAATAACGTGGTCAAGCATCGATACGACACCGCTCGAAGAACGAGTGCATGAGCTAGAGGAAGAGCTGGCCCGTGCCGACACGCCGCAGGCACGCCAACTGCGAGAGCAGTTGGAACAGGCACGTACCAACGCCGGCAAGACGAGCGCGGCTGCCGCAAGCCTTGAAGAACGGCAAAAAGACCTCGACCGACTGTGGGAGCGCCTCATCGAGATCCAGGACACCGCGACCACGCTGGTCGACAGCCAGCCGCCGCTTGATGACGACGAACGCGGAGCCCTCGCAAGCCTGCCCTTCAAGGTACCCACCAGCCCCGACCACACAGCCGTCAACGCCAGCCGACGCGGCGCCGAAGTTGATCTCGGTGGTCAAATAGAGCAACACCGAAAGGACCGCGAAGCACACGAGCAATCCGTGCTCGCTACGATTCAGGCTTACCGGAACATCGACGATCGCACCGAACGCGAGATCGATGGAACGATCGATAGCCTGCCCGCGTTGCTGGCGATCCATCAGCAGCTCCTTGACGACGATCTGCCTCGCGCCAAACAAAAATGGCTGCAGAAAGTTGACCAGGATATGAACCGCCAGCTGAACGCTGTCCTGGTCCAGATCGAGGAGGACGGACGCCAGATCCGACATGGCCTGAAACCGATCAACACGGTCCTGAAAGGAGTCTCTTTCCGGGAAGGCTCGACGTTGGCCATCGACTCCTCCGACCGGCCCAATTCAGACCACAAGGATTTTCGAGATATCATCAGCCGCTACACCAGCAATACCGTCGCGCAGGACCCCGCACGCGATGCCGAACAGATCGAGAAGTCGTTTGTCCGCCTCCACCGCAGCCTCGAGCGTCTGGATGACCTCTCCCGCACTGGTGAAGCCTGGCGACGACGCGTGTTCGACGCCCGCGAGCAGGTGGAATTCCGAGCCATCGAGACAAAGACTGACGGAACGGAGCTCATTCACGAAGGCGTCTCGGGGATGAGCGGCGGAGAAGGCCAAGAGCTGATCGCGTTCATCCTCGGCGCTGCGCTGCGCTACCGGCTCGGCGAAGGCGATGACGGCCCACCCACCTACGCGTCCATCCTCCTCGACGAGGGTTTCGTCAAAGCCGACAGCGACTACACCGGACGATCCCTGGCCGCACTTCGCGCTCTCGGATTCCAGCTCATCGTCGCCGCGCCGCGCGAAAAGGCAACCGCGTTCGAGGACTACGTTGAGACCGTCGCGTACATCAACTCCGACCCGGACGACCGTGACAGCGTGCGAATATTTCCGATGACCATCGAAGAAGCGCTCCAACTCGATGACGAGAGAGCGTCCTGATGCGTACCCCGGACGAGATTCTGGGCCAGATCCGAACGCGCTATGAATATTCCTGGCGCGACTGGCTCACATCGCCTCCCGACGGCCTCTCCTTCCCGCTCGCACCTCCGAATGCTCAGACAATCGCGCGTGACGCAACGACGGTCGCAGCATGGTTGCGAACGTGGCGCTCCTGGGTGGAAACCCATCCGACGATCCGCCTACGCACCGCGACTCGCCGGACAGTGATCGGACCACAGCAGATCTACACCCACCTCGACCTGCCCGACGCCAACGCCTTGGCAGCCGTCGATCCTGAGACCCAAGCGCATTGGCACACGGCGACACGTCGCTATCCGCGGCTGGTCGACCTTGGTGGTCCGCGCGAACAGTTCAAGCCGCATCTCCAGGCCATCACCAACCTCAGCGACGACGACTTCGCGCTGCTCCTGCGCGTCATCCGATGGTTCAACGAAAACCCGCGGTCAGAACTGACCATCCGCCAGGTTCCCGTCGTCGGCATGCACACCAAGTGGCTCGCGCGTCACCGCGGACTCGTCCATGCCCTCCTGCGCATCAGCAGCGATCAGAGCGCACCGCCAGAAACGGCGATCGGACACGTTGAGCTAACAGACCGCGACCTTGATCTGCTCGGCCTACGACCGCTGCCAATTACCATCAACGTCATCCTCACCGATCCATGCGACCAGCACCGACTCGCCGGCATTCGCCACCTCAACGCACCGCTGGAAGAGATCGCCAACCTCCCGCTGCGTCCTCACCAGGTACTCATCGTCGAGAACAAAGAATCAGCACTACCGATCGCCGATCTACCCGGCCTGATCGTCATACATTCCCTCGGCAACTACCTCGGCGCGCTTTCCGCCATCCCGTGGGTATCCGCAGCACAGACCTGGTACTGGGGTGACCTCGACCGCGCCGGATTCACCCTGCTATCCCGGGCACGAACCCGCATTCTCGACATCACCTCCATCATGATGGACTCCAACACGCTCGATAAGTACATCAGCCTCGCCGTCAACGACCCCACCGGTCGCGTCGACCCACCCGACCGCACGCTCACCAACCCAGAGCGCGAAACGCTCGCCGCGCTCAGGAACGACGGCAACCCGCTGCGACTGGAACAGGAACGAATACCGTGGACATACGTCCAAGAGACTCTCTTGGCCGCGTTGAGCGGTAGCCGCTAGCACCGGCACCGGCACCGGCACGATCGACAGCCGCATCACTCAGACGCCGTCGAGCAGGTATCCATCGGCCAGCATGTCGACCGACTCGACCGATACATTCGCGGCCCTACCCAATTCGGAGGCTCACGCGGATCGCGTTATCGGGCCTTATCGACATCACGATTTCGCTACGGGTAACACATCAATTGCTGAGGACTGCCGGCGTTCGCCAATGAGAGCGTAAGTCACCGCCTCTACGTGAGGTTTTCTAGCCGATGAAGCCGGTCCTGGTCGCCGGTGCTCGCGGCGTGCGCGCGCAGGTCGGCGACGGCGAACTCGGCAACCCGAAGACTGCCCGCCAGCTGCCGGATCCTCTTCTGGAGATCCCGTTCGGTCGTGACCTCCGGAAGAGTGGCGATGCCCAGCGAGCGCTCCATCAGCGCGCGCCGGCGCACGGCCGTATCGGCGCACCACACCTGAATGAAGTGGTTGTCGTAGAACTGGTACGACCCCAGGCGACGGAACGGAAGCTTCGGCGAATCACCGAAGGCGTCGGCGTCAAGGACCACCCGCCAGCCCCCTGCGGACTCTTGAAGCCGACCCTTGCCGAAGGTTTTCGACTGCGCCAACCACTTGCGCCAGATCTGCTCTGGGCGGCTGACTCCCCTGGCCTCGATAAGATTTTCGATTGACGTACGAGTGCAGAGCCGCTCCAAGAACTCGTCACGCTGCTCGGAAGCGTTGGTGAAGGCCAGAATCCTGTGATCGGCCGTCTCAATCAGGTAGCTGGGCAGGAAAGCCTCGCGGTGCCCCTCATCGGTCAGGTTGCGCAGCTGACTGGGCAGGTTGTACTTGACCCGTTCCGGGTTGCTTTCCAGCCACCGCAGCACTTCAGGCCGATACGGGGCGGTGGTGAAGACTCGCAGAAAGCGGGTACGGTCAGCTAGTTGCCCCTCCTCAATCTCTGGTGTGTCGAGCACCGGGACGTTGGCATCGTAATACTCGCGCGGCAGCGGCGACCCCGACTGGCGCTCGATCAGAATGGTCTGCCTGCTCTTGGAGGCCACGTACCGCACACCATCCTGAGCCGACCGCTGACCGAGCTCAGTCAGCTGGAGCAATTTTCCGTACGTAGTGACATGGCCAATCAGGCTGAGGAAGGCCAGGCACCGGTCAATCAGGCCTGCGGGCACGTTGAGGAAACGGGCGAGTTCGCCGCTCTCGCGGATCTGCGCCTCTTCGATGGCGCGGACCACGAAGTGGTCGACTATCTCGAATTCCTGCCGGTCATAGATCTCAGCGCTGGTATCGACCTGCCACAGCGGCCACAGCACCGGGAACATCCTGATGGGCGTAATGCCCGGGAGTGCCTTCACACTCTCCACGGCTCGAGTGGCCGGATAGATGATTCGCCTCATCACGCACGCCGGCTCTCGGTCGAAAGCGCCGCCATCACGTCCCCCGACCGGCGCAGGTGACCAACCCGTCGAAGGTGCTCGGTCATGGCAACCATGGTGTCCTGGAAATCTCGATTCTTCGCGTTGCACAAGGTCATGAGGTCGCCGACGAGTACCAACTGCTGCTTTGCGCGGGTAATAGCGACATTGAACCGCCGCAACTCCTTGAGGAATCCGATATCGCCGTTCGGATTGCTGCGGGTGAACCCGAAGATGATGAGATCCCGTTCCCCTCCCTGGAACGAATCTACGCTCCCAACATGGTCAGCGACCTGCGTTGAGGTGCTCCTCGCGGCCGAGAGGCGCTCGATCAGCAGCTCTTTCTGTGCGTTGAACGGCACGATGACCGCCCAGTCGCGATACTGCCCGGCGAGGGCTTGCAGCAGGCTGACGATGATCGCGGCCTCGAGGTCGTTGCGGTAGCCGTGCCGCTGTGCACCTTTTAGTTGACGCATAGCGGTTTCCTTGCGTTCGCCGGTCGGCCGGTCAGAGGTGTCCACCATTGCGAACGGAGATAGGAAGAAGGAATTCGGCGCGACACCGCGATGCGCGGTACGCAGTTGTCCAGAGTAGAACGTGTCAGAAACAAACTTCGCTATCTGCTCGGGCATCCGCCGCTGAGTCTTCAGCCACACCGCGTTCGACCGTGGAGCCCGCGGGAACAGCAACTCGAAGCCACTCTTGGCCAGCAGCGCACTCACATCGGCGACACCCTGCGCGGTCAGCGAGGTCTGCTGCCCGATCAGACTATCGGCCCACTTCCTGACTTCCTCGTCCAGGAATGGCGGCAACTGCTTGTGATCGCCGACCAGCATCGCGCGTTCGGAGCGTACGAGGGGTATCAGAAGATTCGGAGTGGAGATTTGCCCGGCCTCGTCGACGATCGCAAGATCGAACTCAAGGCCCGAAATCAGCGCCGAAGTATCCGTGCCAACGCAGGTGGCACCGACGACATCGGAATAGCGGGCGATCTCGCGCTCGAGCCCCGCACTCAAGTCGCTGATCCGTTCCCGCCATTCGGCGAGCAGTGCACGCCGGTTCTCCAGGAGCCCAAGCCCCGCAACGCATCGGCGGTGAAACTCGGCCCAGTCCACCACTTCGTGCCGTAGCGGCGGCGCGATCGAGATCGCCGGCCGCAGCATCTGCTCGATCAGCGCACCGATCCGCTCCATATCCGGCCATCCGCCCTCCAGCTTGCGCTTGGCGGTGTCGCGCCGCGCGATCAGCTCGACGACCCTCGGATCGTGCGCCGCCATCGCCTCGGCCTGGTCCCGCAGGGATGCAGCGGCAGACTCAGCCGCTTCCAGCGCCGTACGCGCAGTCGGTAACAATTGCCCCAACCGGGCGAGCCGACCGCGTTGCCAGCCGGCGACCCAGCGGTGGACAAAAGCAGTCGCGGAGCCCGAGGCGGCTCTTGACTCCGCGGCACTGAGCCGTTGGCGGCGGCGCGCCGCAACGGAGTCCTGTTTGACGACTACAGACTGCTGCCGCGCCAGCATCACCTCGGCCCGGCGAAGCTGCGGCTGGATCGAGGCGCTGGCCCGCCTGACCGCCTCGGCAAGGGGCGGCGTGATGCCGACCAGCTCGCGCTGCGCCGCCTCCACCGCGTCGAGATTCGATGAGAGATGGCTGAGATACCTATCCAGCAACGGTCGTTGCCGCGCCACCTCCTGGAGCGTGTCGAAAAGGCCTGAGCCAGCAACGATTCCAGCGCGTACCTCCTCGACCCGGCTCTCCGCGGACATCGCCTTCACCCGGCTGCTCATGTTGTCCTCGTTGCCGATCCGGACCGCGTTGACGTCCGAGGGCAGGTTTTCCAGCACGTTGTCCACCGCGCGGTGGGTATGCGACGTGATCAGGACTCGGCGACCAAGGGCCACACTGGCCTGCACCACCTCGACGATGGTGGTGGTCTTGCCCGCGCCGGGTGGACCAAGAACGCACAGCACATCCGGCACCGTGAGCGCGCGCCGGAATGCCTCCAGCTGGTCGGGATCGAGGTCGAGGGACGGCTTCGGCGTGCCGGACGCTGTGGGCTGGTACGGCAGGAAGGTAGTCGAGACCAGGTTGTCCAGCAGTCTCGGGTTGCTCGACTGCCCGTTGCGCAGCACCGCGATCGCGTCCTTTTGCGCACGAAAGACCCGGTCGCTCAGAAGAATCTTCAGCGTTCCCTGAGCCGGGATACGGTCGTAATCTGTGCCGGGCTCGAACCGGACAGTCGCGGTGTTGCCATCGGCGCGGATCACCCTGCCCCGCGCTTCGGCGTACTCCCCAAGGCAGACCATCGTGTTCGCGGTCAGCTCCCCGCGCCCAGCCAGGCGGAAACGGTAGACACCGCGTGCCGAATAGCGCTTCTCCTTGGCGGCCTCGCGAGCGACATAATGCTGCGGTGGCATGGACGTCTGCCGGTCAGTCTCGATCTGGCGGCTCGCCTCGACCACCGTATCCAGCAGATCCAGATAGTCGGTATGAGGTGTTAGCAACGACGGCGGTCGCGCGCGCTTGCCGTCCATGGCCGGAAGGCCATGCCACGCCCGCCAAAGCAGGTCCGCATGGGACGACGTGCGCGGCGTATGCCCCGCTCGCACTGCTTGGTTGAAGCTGGGTAGGTTAGGGAACAACCGAAGCTGGTACGGACAACGCAACAGCAGGGCGCCCTTGACCAGACGGTCCTCGTCCCGGAACTGCCGCCGCGCGGCGTGGCCAAGATTGTAGACATCGCCGCCTTTGGTCGGATACAACCATGCCACGTATCGGCTGGAATAGACGGCCATACGCCAGCCAGGATCACGATCCATCACCTCCAAGGTGATCGGCAGCTGCCCCATCCCGGCCAGCTGGCTGATCTCCTGGACGAACGGCGTGACCCGGTTGTCTATGTCCGTCAGGAATCTGTTCGAGTAGATGAGCGTGATCGGGCCGCCGACCGCGACCTCCCCTACGGCCATGCGTTTGCCTCCGTGACAAGGTGCTGTTTTCCAAGCCTCAGTTCCGCAGCAAAAGTGGCGATGTCCGGGCGGTTCGACGGATTCGGATCAAGAGCCCGTCCCAGCAGCTCGTCGAGCCGCTCCGGGAAATTTGAGATGAACGCCTTGAGCGCGATCGTCATGCCCGCAGTGGGCCGATACCCCGCGCACGCATGCTGAAGCAGCGTCGCGAGTTGAAACACGTCCGTTGCTGGTCCGGGCAGCCCACGAGCAATCGCCTGCTGCTCGGGAGCCTGATACGGCCGGCCCTCGTGAGTCAGCCGCGGCCACCACGCCAGGCCGAGGTCACGCAACGCACCCTTACTCCCAGTCTTGGATACCAGGATCGACTCGCCGTCCAAGGCACGATGCCCTTGGCCAGCGCGGTGCAGGTTGGCAAGCACCTCCGCCACCGCGACGAGGACCTCCAGCACCCGCGGGAGTACGAGCGGGTCGAGCGGGCAGTCTCCAGGCCCAAACACCTCGGTCCAGCTCGACCCCGTCGGCAGTGCGGTCACCAGAACGTGCAGATCGCCGTCCTTGTGCAGCGAAGAACCTGCCGCCGAACGATTTCGGTGGCGTGCATCGGTCAAATATGAGGCTTGTGCAGCCAGCCCGTCGACCATCTCGGCCACCTGTCCTCGGCTGCCTGATGCGATGAGCAGACCGCGCAACCAAACCTGGTTAGCGTGGGAATCGAGGCTGTGAGCGCGTGCTTGCATCAGCTTCCAGGACCGGTCATCGGCTTCCATCGTCTGTACCGGGTGGTGGACAAGGTACGACCGCTGTCCACAGACGACAGTCGAGCCGCCGCGCCAGTCGTGCGCATCCGGTTGAGCCGTCTTGATGACGATCCTCGGCTCGGGCCGACCAACGGCGCCGTCGAACACAGTCTGCAGCGATTGGAGTTGCTCTTCCACTTTTTCAAACAGGTCCCGCAGCGACGTGCTCTCTTCTGCCTGCGGAGGCTGAAACGGGTGGTGATGCGGCTTGCCGCTTTGTCTCTCGTACCACCACACAGCGAGCCGATGACACGCCTTCACCAACGTCCTTGCCTTCTGCCTGTCGCCGGAGAAACCGTGAACGGCTTCGTTTCCCTCGCTACGAAGGGTGTCGAAGACCGGCCGAAGGCGCCCCGGGATCACTCCTTCGTTGACCAGCGCGGCGACTCGACCGAACTGGTTAGCCTTTTCCGGATATTGGATCGCCGCTTGCCGGACGAGAATCTTCGCAAGCGTCTCGCCGAAGTGGCGGGCCTTGAACATGGCACCGTCCGGATCGGAGTCCACGTATCGCTCAGCGAGCGCGGCGTCGCCCGCTAACAGCAGCTCCGGCTCAGCGATGAAACGAAAGTTCGGCGAGGCGTCCACCAGTGCTGACAACTCTTCATTCATGACTCACCTAAGAGATCGGGTTGACCGAACAGGGCAGAATAGCGGCCCGATCGCAATGACGGATACAAATCGTCAATCCTTGTCGCCCACTTGCGCGGCACGCCTTGCGGGATCGTTCATTCGTCGGTCCAGCCCCAGCTCACCTCAGGCCCATCGGGACCGAAGCCGACCGTCCGCCTCCACCCTGGAGCAGGTGCGTTGAGAAACGCGATCTCGGCTGCACTCAGCCCGCGGAGCCGAACCTTCCGGGCGAACTCGGTGAAGCAGTCCGGGTTAATCCAGGCGATCTTGTTGCCGGCAGTATCGACGTGCGGGCCAAACTCCATTCGCCGCACCGAGTCAGTGATGATGACTGGAACCAAATTTGCCCAGGGCAAATAGGCGCGGAGCCGATGAATGTGTCGTGAGATCCGCTTAACGCTACCGTCAGGATCCACGTTGGACACGTCTATCGCGAAGACCGCGTTAGGGCCAGCGCAGACGAGATCCACGGTCTCATCTTGCTCATCGTCGAGGCGAAGATTCATGATCGTCCACCAATGTGGAAACTCACGCAACATGTCCCAAAAAAGATTGGACTGCTGCTCATACGCCCATGAGGCGGCTTGAAAGGCAGGCTCGAAGTGATCAGGAAGGCACGAGCCCTCATCGCTGTCCCCAAGACGAGCCCGCAGGAGGCCTGGAAGCCACGGCCGGCCAGTCACCCCCACCGGGCGCCCCGAGGCCGCAGGGAGATAACGCGGCTCCTCATCGAGGCCCGCGCGACAGACGAAGCCAAAAACGGGAATCCGAGGAAGACACAGGCGGTCCGTGAGCTCCAGAGCCGCCTCATCCACGTATCGCACCGCAAAGGCGTAGTCCTCATACAAGATGACATCGATGACCGCCACCGCCGCCGAGGCGAACACCACGATTCGCTCAGGAACGCGGCTTCCGGCGAAGTAGAGCCCGTTGGTGTACGTCCAGCCGTACGGCTCGATCTCGTATATCTCCGTCAAGGCCTCCTCGACTGCTGTCGTCGCCCTGAGACTGTAGATGCCACAGCGGCCGAGCCGGCTCAGCGGCGAATTCCAGAGCGCGATCGCGCGATTCTGCCTGGCAACCGAACGCATGTGCATCACGCCGTCAATCGCAACGTCAGCTGCGACAACGAATGCAGCGCCGAGAAAATAGGCCATCATCCATCTCCCCGTGTCTGACGAGCACCCCCACCGCACCGTGGATGCCTGCCTCGGGCAAACCTAGCAGCTTATCAGCGGCAGGCCACCCGCGCGACCCGCGCGACCCATCAGCCCGCCGCCATGGTGACGGCAGCAATTGCCATAATGCCAACCTACAACCAACCAACGGAGTTCAAAAGGTCCTACTCGGAATGCTGCCGAACGGCTACATTGCCGCCCCGTACGCCGATCGTCGGCGCGCAACCTGGCTTGATCCCGAAGGTGCGAAAACTCGTCGCCCCCGAGCGACACAGCCAATCTCAGTCGCTGATGTGAGGACCCACGACGGTGAGAACTACCGCAGCATTCCGTGGCAGCAGATTCAGTTCCGCTGGAGCACCGGTGCCACAACCGCGGATGACGCCTCGACATGGCTCTTTGCCAGCGGAAAAGAGTATACAATATCCTCGAGCGCGCTAAGTATCGCTGAGCAGGTTCTCAAGGAGTGCTTACATCTGTACGCACCACCGATGCGACTGTTCCCTGCGATGTGGCGACGACCCGACGCTCCCTATACCCAAGTCCCAGCGCCGCTCGACGAGTCATCCTTCCTGGCTGAGGATGAGCGGGATCAGTGTCTTGGGCACTGAGAAGCCGGTCGCCCATCCGTACTGGTCAGCACCATCGTAGGTGGTCTCGAATACTTCGATCGCTTCTTCCGCAACCGCGCCGTGGTCGCGGAGTTCCTGAGCAATGCGTTTGACAGGTCTGGTGAAACCCACCAGCTTGCGAGTTGGGTCATAGTTCCCAAGCGCGTATACAGCATCGCGGCTGACGAATCCGCTATGCCGCGCAGCATGCGTAACGGCTAGTCTCTGAACTGGCGCCTCCGTGGCTAGCCGCCCTAACAACGTTGCCATTCCAGATTCATCCCAGCCACCTGCCGACAGGTCATCTTGTGCAGCTAGGGAGTCTCCTACTTGAGCTACGAACGCCGCCGACTCATCGCTTACGGCGACTTTGAGCGCCGCCTTCGCATGCTCGAGCAGCCGGTCCGGTGTCAGCATGTACAGCATGGTGCCTGCTCGGTCACGAAGCTCTCGGACGAGTTCGCGACGTGGTCCGCGAAGCTCCCCGCGCGAGGTCCGCCACCAGTCGGGCTTACTGTCCGCCGTCACAAAAAGTATATCCAGTCGCCGGCTCTCTGCCTGCCGAAGGATCTGTTCCCACACGAAGAAATCACCAAGAGCGCCGTCGACCCCCTTCTTCCGGACGTCAGCGAATCCAGGTGGAATCTCCGCCTCGATGCGTCGAGTGCCTTCCATTGTCAGCCTCGCCAGTTCGTCCTCGTCGAACTCCGGACCGACCTGATGGTGCAGGATCCGCGCTAGCCGAGCGAGTATCGTGTCCTGGTTTGTGTCTTTGACGAATACTTCGAACTCGTTCTTTTCGTGCTCTTCTACGCTAGCCGTGACAGCCTCGAACGCGTCATCGAGAACGCGCGTCAGGTCGGCAAGTCCGGCACGTGAAAGGGATACCAATTTGGCCCATTGCCTGATTTGGACCAGTGCTTTGCCTCGCTGCTCGCCGAGCAGCCGGACGGTTTCGCTGGTCTTACGCGGATCCATGAGTATGGCCTCGCGGTTCTTCCAGAACTCCTGAACAACCTGGGCCGGGATCCAGAGATTCGGCTTCAGTTTCATGAGAACGGCCAGGTAGTCGTCGCGCGCCTGCAGGTTATAGCGATATAGATTTAGGAGAACATTTGTGTCGACGACGACGATCCCGTTGATCAAAACCTTCCGGAAATCGGCGTCCGTGGGTGTCTGATACGCCTCGTAACCATCAAACAGCCCTCGCCCTGTCTCGTTCATGGCCACTTGCGCTTTCTCCCCAGCGTTCGTCATTCCGATCATCTTGCCTGGGACCGCCATCTAGCGAAATGGTCCGTTCGGGCGTGCGTGTAGGTCTTGGTGCCTCTTTGCGGATCACACCGGTAGGTACGGGCTGGGTTTACCATGCCAGCTGATACGAAGAGTGTCACGAGCGCGGGTGGCCGCGACGAACAGCAGGGAGCGGGCCTTACGCTCCTCGCGGGCGTAACGTTGAGGATCCTCCTTCCGGTAGGACTCAATGAGCCCGGCGCGAGGGATGAGGCCATCCCTCGCAGCGACGATGGCAAGTTTTTGGTACTCCAGGCCCTTGAACCGGTGCATGGTCCCGACATGAACCTCACCATCGCCTTTAGGGCCGTCTTTCGTAAGCTCGGCGCAAGTGATACCGGCCTTCGCGGAAAGGTAATGTACGACCTTCGCGGCTGTATCCCGGTCCGGCACACAAACGGCCATCGTGCCGCGAGGATCCAGCCGGGTGCCATCGCTTGCGTTGGAGATCTCCTCACGCCAACGCCGCAGAGCGCCGGCCAGCTCAGCAAGCTCATCGTCCAGCGAGTCGAAGCCAACGAATTCAGGGGCGGAGCCATGAAGAACGGAGCGGTAACCGTCAAGGGTGTCCGTTCCGTCGTCGAGATTATCGTACGATATTTGCTCGGGAGCAACGATACCTACGACACGGGCAAGGATCTCCCGGGTCGTGCGATAGCTAAGAGTCAGCCGTGACGATCGGCCGCGGATACTAATCCCGACCGTACTTAGGGTGACTTGGTGATCGTAGATACGTTGATGCGTGTCGCCGGCTATGAACAGATCACTCGAGGTTTGCGGAACCATTGCCCGCAGCATCTTCCAGTGCGCGGCGCGCAGGTCTTGCGCCTCATCTACAACAACGTGCCGGTATCGGTAGTCGGCATACTGGACACTGGAACTGTCGTCGTCAACGCTTCGCCTGTCACCCGCCGCCGAATGCGTCCGTCGTTCCTCAATCTTTCTTGCCCGTTCCATTTCCAACCGGGCGGCGCGCTCGGCAGCTTGACCCCAGGTTTCAAGACCGTCCTTCTCCAGACGTGCGGTGAACTGTTCCAGCAATGTCCAGATCTGGTGCCGTTCAGGACGGGTAAGTGAACGTCCACGGCCGGCGCGCCGGGCCTCGAAGTAGCCCCGACGGTTGCTTAAGGACTGCCCAAGGATGACCTGGTCCCATTCTTCAAGAAGGAAGGTGGGTGACCACCGGGAGGGCCCGGTTTCTGCGAGCAGATTACGCAGGTGGTCGAGCGCGACAGTGTCGTAAATACGCTGCCTGCTGCTGCCGGTGGCGTTTTCGCTGAGTACGCGCGCAGCGAGCTGGTCGATGTGCGTGATCTCTACGCGAGCTAACAGGTCTGGCTCGAGTAGAGATGCTAGGCGAGCACGCAGGTCTGTCGTGAGGTTTTTGGTGAAGGTCGTCAGCAGAATCGGCATACCGGGACCGGGTGGCAACTGTTCTGCGAGATGCTTTACGCGATGCAAGGCCACAATCGTCTTGCCGGTGCCTGGACCGCCGGACACGCGGGCTGGACCGTTGTAGTTACGACTGATGAGTTTAGCTTGGGTCGGATGAAGAAAGACTTTCCATGCACGGAAGTCTCCCTCTTCGAGGACGGACTTTATGTCCTTGTCCACGGTGGTAACGGTGGTCCTCGAGAGCGCTGCAGCCAGATTCTCGGTGTCGTCCTTGTCGAACTCGATCTCGACCGGAGCGGTGATTTCTTTTCGTACCTCCGCAATGCTCATGCCCGCGCCGAGCCCGATGAGTACATCTTTGGAAAGCAATGGCGCACCATCAACCAGCTGATAGAGCTCATCGCTATCGGTAACCGTCAACGCAAGATCAATGAGCTGGTCGTTGACACCGAGAGCACGTAGATCCGCTGCCGTGACATCAGCCAGGAGCGGGACGGATTTGGTCGATACCTGCAGTGACGGCACGGACTCAGTGTGAACCTCGCCCTCAGGCTCGGTCGGCGTGAGCGTGATGCCGGCACGCTGCAGAATACTGCCCCCGACTACCGCCAGGTCCACGAACTCGATCTCCCCGGTGATCCGGTTGATGGCGACCGACAGCTCCTCATAGACGTGTCTGCGGTGACGTACGGCGATGACGAGCCAGCTTTCCTGGCCGTCCGCATCGATGCCGGTCTTAGCGAGCAGGGCACGGTAGGACTGGTCGACCTTGGCCCTGAAGACTCGCTTGTCGCCTTTGAGTGGCTTGAGATCAAGGCCGGGATGGTCAGGATTATCGCGAAAGAGGTGACAGAAGTCGTAGAACTTGGCCTTCACGGTGCGGTCGAGCTTGTATAGCTCCTGCTCGGCTTTCTGGTAGAGACTGAGGCGAGCTGTCATGGGGATACAGTCCCTTCCGCGTCGGGAAGCAGCTGGAGAAGCATGTCGAAGTCGTCCAGCCAGTCGGCGGCTGTTCGGACCGTCCACCCTGCTTCTTCGTACGCTTCGTCGCGCTTGCGCGCTTCTTCGTCCGGACTCTCGTGAACCTTCGGAACCACAGCGACTTTCAAGACTTCCCAACCAAAGTCCACCTGCCAGCCTCGTTCGCCGAGCTCGTAGCCGAAGACCGGTGCCTGCTTGCCCTGCGCGGCGAGTTCCCTCGCGAGCTCAGTGAGCTCAGAGTCGGGCTCATCCACTTCAAGGATGGGCAAGATTTCCTTGTCCCAACGGGAGTCCCGAACGAGGCTACGCAACACGGGCTCGGCGCTGGCCGAAATACTCGCGACCTCCGATAGTCGGCGCTTCGACCCACCCGCCGGCCCAGCCGGACTTCGCGGCTTAACCTTGTCGACAAAGGATCCGAGCTCGCCGACGCCACCGCATACGGCAAGGACTTCGACCGGATAGCCGGCGGCACTGCTTGTGGCCAGCTGGATCCCGTCACCTCCGGCATAGCCGAGGAACTGCAGCAGGTTCGACCAGTAGAGCCAGGAACGCCAACGCAGCCGATAGTCGTCGGCATCCATTGCGTCAGCTGTGTCATCAAGAATGGCGATGGCGCTCCAACGCACGTCAGCAGCGGACGTACCATTTGCCGAGTCGAGAGTGAACACGAGTGACAGGCCGTGAAGGTCAGTGCTACGCATGATATGAACAGGACCGTTGCTCGCTTCAAGCGCTTTCGCCGGGGAATTGCCTCTATTGGAGGCGAGTTCGGCCTGTAGCGCCTGACGCGCGCCAGTGCGGTTCACACCTTGTGCAATCGGAGACGCAGATGTCATCAAGCCAGAAACGAGCGCCTTCGCTCCTCGCGCCCAGATCGCGCCATCGGGTTGGCGCAAGTACGCCAAGAGCGTTTCGATCGGGTTGACGAACACAGCATCGGCCAGGTCTGCCCGCCGTCCGCCGAGCTGTTCGTACACGTCTTTGGCCTGGTTCTGGGCGTTGCCCCGGTACGGCGGCCAGACCGGTTCAGCGTCAGTCTTCCGATTCTCGAAAAGGTCAAGGTCCGTCCAGGTCACCTGGAAGATTATTCCTCCGTCAGCACGAAGCTGATTGCGCTTATTGCCATCGGTTGCGACTCGGTTCCGCTCGCCGGTTGCGTGGAAATTGTAGCCATCCACGTATACGGTTACCGTCTGCCTTGGGCCGTCGGTACGCTCGAAGGTGAAGTCAGTGCGCGTGTACCCGTGGCTCCGTTGTGCGGTTAACCTCCAGCTCACGATGCCGGCAGAGTCGGCGAACCGCAGGTAGCCGCTGGCTCTGCCATCCTCGTCCAGCGCAGCGGTGCCGTCAGTCGTGACCCATTGCCGCAGAGCCGCAAGGAAGCGTGCTTCGAGGTCCGACTCGACCTGGCCGTCCAATCCGATCAGGTCGGTGGTGGGAACCTTGTCAGTCACCCAGGTGTCGTCCAGCACATTGCCGCGCTCGTCGATGGGTCCCAGCAGGTCGTTCAGGATCTCCAGAGCCTCACGACGCGAGACAATGTCTTGGTAGCGCTCGTCGGTGTAGCGGTGCAAACAGCGATGGCAGGCGCGGCGCCCTTCGTCTTGACAGGGGCAATTCAGGAGGACCCGACGCGCCTCTAACAGCGTCGCCTTCATCGCGTCCGCTCCGGTCAGCCGGTGCAGATAGCCGGTGCCGCCGGGAAGACGGTCGTAGAGGACGAGGAAATAGCGCCGTTCACCGCTGGCCGCGTCCGGCATGGAGGCTAGCGTGGTGTCGAGATGCTGTGGGTCACCACCAAAATGCTTGTCAACGCCAAGTCGCAGAGCGGCGCGGAACGAGTGGACCTTCTCTTCTACCAGAACGGTAACGGCCGGCAACAGGATCCGTAGGGCCTCCGTACGCAGTTCGTGAGCGAGCAGGACCGGTTCCTGAGGAACACTCTCTGGGCTCTTTCCTCGTCGCAACCTGCACCAAGGCAGATGATGTTTGAGCTGCGGATTCCTGGCTGCTGAGGAGTTCAGTGCGTCCGGATGGTGGTCAAAGACCGGCCTTCCGTCCGCCGTCGCTGCGCCGCAACCGGTGCAGACATAGAACGGGCTCAACCGAACGGACTGGCCGGCGAGATCGTCTTCTACCTGCCGGTCGAATCGAGCCTCGCCCACGTTCACCCGTCGAATGACAGTGGTACGGCAATAGTCAACGCCGAATGTTTGGGTTGCGTGTCGCCAGGACGTACCCGGGTCGATCGCCTCTAGCGGAATGTCGACCGCATCGATGACGCTGAACAGCCGTTGATCTCGGTCGTCCCGGTCGTCTCCGATCCGAGCGTCCTCGCGCTTGTCGCGTGAGGTAACAATCGAGGGTTCGACAACCTTGTGCAGGCACGAACCGTCATCGGCGATTCGAGTGCTGTTGCAGCGTGGGCATGGTGATCGGTCGTCGACTGCATTTTCCGTTCGGACGTAGCCGCAGTCCTGGCAGAACCTCCAGTTCCGCCATTGCGGACGAGCAGCCGTACCGATCTCCAAACCGCCTATCTCATGCTTGTAGCCGTTCACGTAGAACGTATTGCCAGGCGCGAGTTCGGACAACGCAAAGCGTTGCGGTCGGCTGTATGAGCGGAGCGCGGAGGTGTACCAATTCTTTCCAGTTCGCTCGTTGACCTCCGGCCAGTAGAGTGTCGCATTCAAGGTCGTTACGGCATCGATCAACGCATAGTTTGGCAGCAGTCCTAAATCGCACATCGCGTTCTGGGCAAGTGTCAATCCTAATCCCGTAAGTTTCTTGCTGACTGCTCGGCGCTCGCCATCTAGTTCTTTCTTTTGCTGAAGTTGCTCTGGATCTGAGTCGTGGAGCTCATCGTGCGCCTCGTCGATCAACTTCAGCCTGGTGCGCAGGACCTCTTCTGCGTCGCGCCATGCACGTTCAGCTTCCTCTACCTTGCCGCGAAGCCCTCGGGTGGCAAATGCGTGTAGGTCCGCCTTAGCTTCATCGGTCACTCCAGTAGGGAAGAGCCCGAGGAAATCTTCGACGAGCCTATCTCCTTGGGCAACGGCCAGCTCGACGAGGTCCCTCAGATACCCAGACGGACCGAAAAGCGCGGGTGCGTGCGAGGGAAGGGCGCGCAACGGAATGCCGTCGCCGCGTATGAGCCGTCCACGAGCGGCCAGGTCCAGCAGGTGTGCAAGATACTGACGGCGAAGGATCTCGATCGCAGACAGATAGCAGCCAGGAGGAATGATTTGTCCCGCAATCATCTCTTGAGGTTGCTCAAGGAAGTACAGGTCTCGGCGCCGGCGGTCGGGAATCGTTAGCAAGAAGGCGTTGCCGGTACGACGACCGGCCCGTCCGACCTGTTGTGCGTAATTTGCCGGCCGCCGTGGCAGCGCGGCCAGTACCACGGCAGACAGATCGCCGATGTCGATACCCATTTCGAGGGTCGGCGTACAGGACAACACATTAGGATCCCTGAATCCGGTGCCGTGTCTGAAGGCCGCCTCCACGCGTTCCCGCTCCGCACGGCTGAGCATGCCGGTGTGCTCGGCGGTGATGACTTGATACGTGCCGGCTTTCCGGTAAAGGTGCCGGTAGTAGTCGTTGCGGTAGTCTCGGTCCCGGTGGTGGACTCCTAGCTCTTCAGGCCGGTCGCCGGCGATCAGCCGGCCAGCACGACACCGGTATGAGGGGCAAGGCTGGCCATGCCACTGGTCGAGCAGCGTTGGGTGCACCGTCTGTTCCCAAAAACAGACCGGGCAACGTACGAACGCGACGTTTACCGCGTCATCCGTCAACAGCTGAATGCCGATGTTGCCAGGCTGTAGGCCGTAGATCCGAACCGAGCTGTCATTGGGTGTGGCAACCGACAGCACCCCCGCGGTAGCGAGCTGCGGGAGCAGGCGGTTCCAGAAGTCAGGAACCATCTCGCGCGGCAGTTCCAGGCAGCGTTGGGTCCAGCGCTCGTACCAAGAGAGCCTCCCAGTCGCAAAATCGAACTCGCTTCCCGCCTTGGGCTGATTGATGAGGAAAATAGGAGCGGCGATCCCCCGAGGAAAGGCCCGCATGCCCTCGGGCCTGCCGCCCCAGATGTGGTATCGACTGGTACCAGCTTCGCGTAGGTAGTTCGCTAGCCACTGATGCTTGACCGCACCGCGCGTCCGCAGCCGCTCCAGGAATACGCGGAGAAACGCTAGGTACCGAGCGTCGTCCTGCATGATCAGCGGCACGTCGGCCTTTGTCGGTTCTAGGTGTGTGGCTTTAACAAGCTCGATCGCAAGCTCGGCGTCGGGGATACGTACGTGCGCGGCCGCGGTACGCGTCAACTCGAGCGTGCGGCCATTGCGCGATCGAAAGCCGAACTCCATCAGGGCTTCGAAAGCGAGCCGTTCACCGACGAGCCGCCAGGTGGGCAGGTTGCGGCCACCACCCTGTCCGGAAAGCAGCTTGCTGACACCTCTGAGGTCGTGAAGATCAGTCGGCACGACGGCACGTAACGTTTGAGGGTCTGTTGTTGCCGCAACAACATCGGCAATTAGGTCATTGAGTGGGGTCTGATCTTCCTCGAAGAGGTGTTTCTTGAAGAGCGCGCGGAGGGAGAAGGTGTATGAGCGGCTTGCGACGAACCCCGCCCGGTGGGCGGCGTCTTGCACGGAGTCGTTGAACATCAGCGTCTTTTCCTCGCCCAGCTCAGGGTCGAGCTCGCCGCCCGTAAAGAGCTGAGTAACACAAGCCGCGGCGAGCGCCGCGGCGCCGGTGCCGAGATAGCGGATCGCATTGTGTTCACCGCATGCAGGGCACCAGTCCTGCGACGCTGCCGTATTCGCTGTCGGGCCGAGGTTGACCAGAACGAACGTTGAGTCTCGGGCAGCTAGCCGCGGCTCGCCTTGCGGGCTGTAGTCATTGCCCGGATCAGGTGGCCGCAGCCTGTGGCGTAGACCATCCAGCACCATCAGTGCACCGCCGGCGCCTTGCCCAAGTGCGCCGGTATCGCTTCGTCCGGTGACTGGCGCCGTTGTGAAGACCTCACGCGCCTCGTGGTTGGTTGCCGCGATCAAGTTCCGTACCCGGACCTTGTCACGACCAGTCGACGCCAGCCGAGTCTTGTGCGTGTCGAACTCGACTTCCTGATCGTCGCTCTCCGGAGAGAACACTGCCCAACCGGAGCGGCCGCACTCCCGGCAGTAGATCGCCGGGAGGAACAGGTTTGCTGGTTGGCCGGAGGTCGCCACGGTGACCGGGGTCGTACGGGCGTGGATCGAGCTCTGCAGATCGGTAGCTCCCGGCGAGTCCCATCGGAACTCGGCTTCGGGCCAGGGTTGAACCCCACGTACCAGTCGAGACACCGACCGCGCCCATTGATGGACCTCAACGTGAACGAATGGTCGCGGATGTTCCGCTTTGGAGGCGGGATCGCGAGCTATTGAAAGTAATGCCACGAAGCGAGCCAAAGCTGTGGCCGCCACGTCAGGCTGGCGAGTGATCGTCTGCACCCACGACTGCGCGTTGGCGCGCCACATTCTATTCAATATCTCCGCGTTAGTCCGCACTCCATCTGTGAGGGAATGCAGGACGGCGGAGGTAAGAACGTGCTTCTTCAGTTTCTTGCCAAGCTCGAACGGGTCCAAGCCACGTTCGCCTGTAACCGCTTCGACGAGATCGGCGGCTGCATCTGGGTTCTTCGATGGATCGGGCAGCGCAGCTAATTGTTCGGGCAACGGCATTGGAAGAAGTGGGTCGAACCCTTCGGTTGGGATAAACTCCTCGACAGATTGCCGGTCTTCCCCGATGACGGCGTCAGCGGTGAACTCGGTGCCGAAAATCTGGGTCGCGACTTCGAGGAGATTGGTCTGATCATCCTGACTCCTACCGGAGGCCAGTGTTGCGGACGTCGCCACCGGACAGATTCGGCCGAGTGGCCGACCGGGCTCGGATGCTCCGACCGCGGCCGCCAGCCGTCGAAGCAGCATTGCCACATCGGTACCTTGCGCACCGTCGTATGTATGGAACTCGTCGACAACGACATAGCGCAGATCAGCGTCGGTCCATAATGGAGCGTCGTATGAGCGCTGAAGCAGCATGTCGAGCATCTTGTAGTTAGTGAGCAGGATATCTGGCGGCGACAGCCACATGTCCGAGCGATTTGTGTAAACCTTCTCGTACGTCGTCGCTGCCTTTTCGCCGATGTAGAGACCGCTGCGGAGTCGGGCTAACTCCTGGTGCTCGACGAGTAGATCGTTGAGACGCTGTGCCTGGTCAGCGGCCAGAGCGTTCATGGGATAGAGGATGACCGCCTTGATTCCGTCCCGGCCGGCCGCCTTTTCACGTATGCAGTGGTCAAGGACCGGATATAGAAACGCCTCCGTCTTCCCTGATCCCGTACCGGTGGTGACGAGTGTCGGTTGTGGAGTGTGGTCGTGTGCCGAAGTCAGGCGGGCAAAGGCGGCGGCTTGGTGCGCGTACGGGGTCCAGTTGTCTGGCCGCCAGTCCAGGCTGTCACGCCAGCTGGCGTCGGCGGTAACAAACGGCGCGCGGATACGGAGGAAGGGACCGCGAAACATGCCAGCGGTCTCGTCCCCCAGGAACCGGTGTAGCGACTCGCGCGCGCCTTCGTCGGTCAGTGCGTACGTGGTTGACAGGTATTGCAGGAGGCTTTCCTTGAGTCCCTGCGCTTCCAGCGTCGGCCTCATGCGTTCGACACCTCCTGCTTGACCGGATCCCACTCGCCACGCTCTACCGCCGCATCCAACCGAGCCTTAAAAACAGCGTGCGCCTCCCGCATCTCCTTCTCCCGATCCGCCTTATAGAACGGCGCGGTGTATCCATCTGGCGGTGGAACATTCTCCGGATCCTCGCGATAGGCCTCGAACTGAACCCAACTTGCCTTTGTTTGGCGTTGACCGAATGTCCGTGCGTAGCTCGCAATCTTCCAACCATCAGCGTCGAACCAGGTCGCTGCCTCGTACTTCTGTAGCACCGGAAACCGGCCACGGTACGCCGCGATGAGGGCGTCAGCACTCATACCAACCCATACGGCCACCAATGCATCAATCTCTACGAGCGCCGACCGTCTTGCACGCTCAGACCGCAGCGGTGTTTCAGGCTGCCACTCCGCGGCTACATCCTGAAGTGCGCCGAGCCCAGGCCAATCGCATACCCATCCCTCTAATCTCAACCACCCCGGGTCGTACAATTCGGCCCACAACTTAGAGTAGGCTTGCGTTAGGCAGTTCAGACGTAGTGTGCGAATGAGCAGACTGGATGCCAGAGGATGATCTACTAGGCCCGGGGCAGGCATCGCCTTGGCCCCGCTAACCTGGAGATCGCCACGTCCAGTCGTCCGGAGGAAATAGTCGAGAGGTAACGACGCCCAGAATCCTGCCACAATAGCTGTCTGCAGGTTGTCAGGCATGGCCATACTATGGATTGCGTGGATATGTGCAGGCCCGGGAGGAAAAAGTGCCGCATACAGAGCCCGCTCACTGTTCGGCGAGATCATCCTACGCCACGCAAGGCGTGTAAATGTCGTGTACCGTCTACGCGAGCGTAAGACCAGGGCCTCGTCCACCTTCTCCGGGGCGACATCTTCTTCGGGAATCTGCTCGACTTCGGCAATGGTGGAGCGAGCTCGTGCCACCACATTAGAGTCGACTCGTAGCTGATTGAGAATCTTGAAATTTATCCACCGATCCTGCGCCGCCAAATATGAACGGGTCTCGCTCGCCACTCGGACGTACGCAGTGTCTGGCACAAAATTCACCGACAGACTGACTAAGTCAGCGCCATAAGTATCGTTGCTGTTGGCATCATGGCGCTTAAAGACTGGGGTAGCAACGCTTAGCTGTGGACCTTTAAGTATCACGTCTTTCCAATGGTTCGGCTGATATTCGCGGCCCGTCAATTCGTCGCGGCGATTATAGTCAATAATATTGACTCGTTTTGAACCACTTTCATGATAACCAGCAGAGATCTGCATCTCATGGTTTGCTAGACGCAAAGGATAGTCAGCCAGTGCCGCGATTGCAGAGGCTTCAGCCGTGCTCACGGGAAATAGAAGGCGAGCTTGCGTGACAGGTTGATCACTCTCACCCAATAGCCGTTGCCAAACGCCGAGCACTCGATCGTCAACCCTGATGACTCTGGTCCGATGCGGTCGTTCATCAAACTCTGCATTTCTATATCGAACGCCCGGCACCTCGCCTGAGCCATCATGACTTCCAGAGAATCGCAGTGCATCTGCAGAGACCAACCAAGAAAGATGGTCAAACCCGACATCTTTCGAAGCGCCATATATGTGCACTCCGAAATGGGTTGCGTGACCAACAGGTTCAGGGAAGAAACGCTGACCTGAGTTGACGAAGTCTCCATGAATACGAAGCCTTTGATACGCAGCTTCTCGCAGCGCACCCTCCTTATCGCCATAAAAATGCGAATCAGAGTGCAGAAGACCACCAGTTCCTGAAGGCGCACTGTGTGTCCAAGTCTGGCACATGAATGCCCGATAGAGGTCGGGCTGGGTTCCAACTAAAAGAGGGTAAACCTGCGGCGATCCAAACAATCCGACGTGCGCACTTGTTGTTGTTAGTTCTTGGAGTGCGCCCCCAAACGCCGTGGGGTTCTGCAGGAGTTCGCGACGTCTGCTCTCCTTTTCCCTGACGGATGCCTTCTCTTGTAGTTCGAACCAGGGTTCGTATTCAGCAAAGACCTCGGACTCGTTCCAGCGGGGTCGGACCCAGGGCGGGTTGCCGACTTGGAGGTCGAAGCCGCCGGTGCGAGCGAAGATGAGGGCGAATTCGAGCTCCCAATGCAAGAAGCCCTGTTCCGCAGCGATGTTGCGGACCGTGTGCAGCCAGGGGAAGCGTTGCTCTGGATCCATGGTGTCCATGCCCATGAATTTCGGGAGCGCATCCTCGTAGTCTTTGAGGGCGTCCAGGCTGTTGAAGTGCTCGATGAGCTGATCCGCGTCGACCTCGCTGGTTCCAACCATTGCCTCTAGGAAGTCCAGCCAGTCATCGAGGTCTTTCAGTGGAATGTGTTGCCGAAGCAGCCGGCGCTTCGACTTTGGCGGGTTCTTTTGGCGCTGTGGGCGGCCCACGGACGACTCATTATTGCGCGGCGCGACGTCGAGGTCAGAGCCGAACAGCGACTCTTGCGTCGGCGGGATTGTGGCGTTGGCCGAAGGGAATTCGTGTGGGTTGCCAAGTTCGTCGGAGTCGAGCACGGGTGCGTTGTCGAGTAGGGCGCTCAGGCTGTCCGCTCCCGTCGGCATCAGAGAGCTGTCATACACGGTGTCGGAGCCGTCGAGCAGTGGGGCTTTGTCAGCTGGCCAGAACCACAGGGCGCACCACGCGTCCATGACAGTCTTCAGCCGCCAGTACGGGGTGTCCACGGCGTCGAAAAGATCTTCGAAGACCTTTTCCTTCGTCTCAGGCTGATCTGGCTGTCGCAGGAATGAGTACTCGGGATCGGTCGGGTCCGCACCCCACACATCGATCTTGCGGGAGATCGCTGCTTCCGAGAGCTCCATGCGCTTGACCACGAGCGACCAGAGGAACTCTATCCGTTTGGCAGCTGCCCGCAGCCGCGCATATTGGGCCGTCGTAGGGCGATGGAGAAGGCCCTTCTTCCACGCCCCAAGCGTCCGCGTTTCGTCAGGTGCGAGTTTCTTGGCCTCGGTCGATCGTGCGACGGCGGCCCAGCCCGGTGTTGGCAGGAGGAACTGGTGGACCGCGTCCGTCGGCAGCAGCTGTTCGTTGCCGTCGGATAGGAACGGCAGGGGCGTCGGCCCAAGAGGGTCACTGGCCTTCTGCCACGCCTTGGCCTTTGAAAAGACGTCCTTGCCCGCGTAAACCGCTCGGCGAGCACCGATGAGCGAGTTGCCACGGCGCAAATGCAGACCGAACCATGGTGCCCGCATCCCGGGGTGCATGGTGTTGAGCCACAGCGAGACCTCGGCCAGCTCAACGCCCGTCTCGTTCAGGTCCACGCCGTAGGCGTTGTGCAGGGCGATGTACGCCTTGACTCGCTGTTTCTCAGTCAAGGCCTCGGCCGTCGGAATCGAGGTGCCAAGCTCGCCTTCGCGACGGCGAAGATACTCCTCGGCGACTTGGTTGATGGCTTCGTTGAGGAAGGCACCCGAACCGAGGGCTGGCTCGCAGATCTTGTAGTTGAGAAGCTCCGATGCGCGCGTCTTGATGACATTGCCATCACTGTCGTGTTCCTGATCGAGCCTATGCTTAAGTGCTAGCTCGACCGTGACCTTGGTCAGCGACTCTGGCGTGTAGTACGAGGCAGAGGTCTCCCTGTCGCGGCCGGACAGTCGATAGACGAATGAGCCGGGTTTATACCGCTTCGGACCACGTAGACCCTTACGCATGTCCACCTCGTCGTACATCACGACGGTGTTCTCCGGATAGGCCGTCTGCCGGTGGGCAGGGATCAGCCAGGAGCCTTTCTCGGGATCGCCGCCTTTGGCCACCTCGCACAACTCTTCTGTGGCGATGATGCCGGTGTACGACATTAGGCCTTCATAGACAGCACCGAGTTGGTTGATCCCTAGGTTGCGATAAGAGATGAAGCCGCCGCGGTCACCGGACCTGGCCCCCTTCTTCATGGTCAGCAGGCGCAAGACCTCGTGCAGGGCGGAGTTGCGTAGTCGCAGATCTAGGTGGCGGACGTTGCCGTTCTCCTCGGACCGGGGGTCGACGACCTCGCGACCGATGAGCCGAATGGCCTTGGGCTCGAAGAGCTCGCTCCGGAGCGGTTCAAATCGCAGGCCGCGGTTCTCGCTGCGAAGTTTCTCCTTGAGCTTTCGGGTCTCCTCGTCATCTTCGAGACGTACGTCATCAGCTTCCGTGCCGTAGGGACGGTGGCCGTTGTTGACCTTGTCGAAAAGGACTTCCAGCGAAGCGAACAGGTGGAAGCCATTCCTGGCTTCCTCTTCGACAAGCTGTTCGTCACGCTCAACCAGTTCCCGCAGCCGAGCGACCGAATAGCCGGCTTCATAGGTGCCGTCATCCGCCGGCAGGATACCTAGCTCCGGCCGCGCTTCTGCATACAAAAGGAATAGGATGCGATAGAGATACCGCAGGCATTCCCGCGTGAGCTCCTTTTCAACGGCTAGCTTAGGATCCTCGATCTGCCGCGGCGAGATTTTGGCGTCGTCGAGCCGAGCTAACACCTCGTTGGCGATGATCTCCACCGAACGCTGGAGCCCGTCGCGAAGGTCTCCGGAGACACCGACGGCATTGTCACGGGAAGCCTTGAGGATGGCGTCGATTGGCGACCCTTTGCCGTCATCGCTGGGAGCCAACATCTCGCGGCTGAAGAGAGCCGCAATGCTGGCTAGCTCACCGAGCTGCCGGCGATCGTTGCGCTCCAGCGCCGCATCGAGGTTCGCCGCCAGGAAGCGGCCCTCGGACCACGCCTGGCGGTCTGCGAGCACGATAACTCCACCGCACAGCAGCAGAATGAAGCGCGGCGGCACGTCGCCGAGATCGTGAATCTCGCTCTGGAAGAGCCACGTAGCCAGCGCTGGCCCAGTCTCGTACGCCTCGCTGGCACTGATCCTCAGCGGGTGGAGCAGCCGTCCTGAGCCGTCGGCGTCCAGTGTCGTGTCGGTGACCGCGGCCCACCCACATTCGATGGCCACGATTCCATCGCCGGACCAAGCGACAGTCACCGCGTTGTCCCGTCCAGCGTGCCGGACGGAGAGTGTGAGTGGCTCGGTCGACTCAGCTTCGAAGCCGAGAGCGGTTAGTACCTTCCCATGCCATTCACCGAGACGCCCGACCCAATCAGGGTTGTTGTACGTCCGTAGCCTTAGCCTGTTCTGGCTGTTCGCAGCGTCCTCCGATATGTCGAAATCGGCACATTCGGCAAAATAGCTACGGAACTTTCCCGAAAGGTAGTCGCCCCGCAGGTCACGGAGTAGCTGTCGAGGAGTTCTTCGCGGGTCGTGCTTGTCGCCTTCACGAACCGCCCACTTGTCGAAGATGCCCCTCTTCAGATCCGTGTCAAGCTGGTCGGCGAAATAGTGTGCGGCAATGTACTCACCGCGGTTGGTGAACGAATCGAAGTCAGCAGTCATTGGACACTATCTCCGACGGTGAACTGAGGCTGGAGAACGGCCAGCAGACGTAGCATCGGTGCTCCCGATGTTTCCAGTGAGTTGACCAGATCCTGACGACGACTTGCCGTCTGGTTCACAGCCTTTGTATCCGGACGGCCTGGTGCGATCAGGGCATCCTGATGCCATTTCCGCACTCGGGTGCTATACGGCTCGAGAATCCGCCTCGTGCGTTCGTCGTATTCGCCCCTACGGTTCTGCAGGTGCCGCCGCGCCTCGTAGATTGCGCGTGGCACGAGCTTCCGCAGTTCCTCGAGATCCTGTGCCGCTGCCGTTCGGCCGGGCATCTTCGGTCCTACCCCGCAGATATCCAGGAAACGTCCATCCATTGCGACCACACAGGGTTTGTCGGAGAGTCCGAGGACCGCCATCCATTCGACCACAGTGGGTCTGCCAAGCGCGTTACTGTAGCTGCCCTGAATAAGAAAGATCGGGTAGTTGAGGTACGACGCAAGCGACCTATCGAGCTCGCCGACTCGTTCCAGATCTGGCGCGTACGCCAAGACGAATGCCTCGTCGTACCGGAGGGACGCCAAGGCCTTGTCAGTCACCCAGTCCAGCACTGGATGAACGTCGGACACGTAGCTGACGTTCGGCCATTGGGTTTTGGAGGAGTCCAACGCGGCCTTGAGGCGCTTCTCCGCCAAATCCTTGGAGAAGGTGATTCGAAGCCGACCAGGACGCGTCCGGTTGGTCAGAATGCCCTGCTCATCCAAGTACGATTTAGGAAGTGCCTTCAGGCGGTACTGCAGGTCAGCGGGCGGGTCGAAGGCGATCGTACCGTTCTCGTCGCGGCGGAGGGAAAGATCGTTCTCCGGGCTCGTGGGACAAATCTGCCGCAAGGCTTCATCGAAATAGGCGGCCTTCGACTCGAAGAGGGTGGGGACGGACGCGGTTGCCACCTCGGTTCGCGCGGACACCGTGCCAACTGTTCCCATCAGGTTGGCGAGGAAGCCGTCGCCTTCCTGGCGTGACTGCTTGATGGACTGCTCGACGGTGCGACCCGCGAGTATGTCCCTGGTCAGCCGGTTCTCCTCCTCAGCCGCCCGGTACAGGCCGGTGACGGTCTCCACCGACCCTTCAATCTGGTTGGCTTCCTCCTCGCGTCGCAACAACTTGGCTCCAACCAAGCGGTCGTCCAACGTACGCGCCTGCCCGGTTTCGTCATCGCGCCATTCGACGTCGCTACAGAGGATTAGCGCTCGAAACTCCGGTGCTTCACGTTGCCCGTAGCGATCGATACGACCGTTGCGTTGCTCGATCCTGATGAGTGACCACGGCAGGTCGTAATGGACAAGGTGATGGCACTGCTGGTGCAGGTTCACACCCTCGGACGCGACATCGCCGGTGAAGAGGACGCGGACAGGGTCATCTCGCAGGCCGAACTTCTCGACGATGTTCTTCTGCTCATCGTCAGAGGTGGCTTCACCATGCATCACCTGGACGGTACCGCCGTACGCCAGCCAAGGCTTGTTCCTGTCCTCGCTGCCGCCTTTGCGGAACCCCAGTTCTGCGGGCACCACTTCCGCAAGCCATTTCAGGGTCGGAATGCGTTCGGAAAATACCACCACTCGGGTACTGGATTTGGGTCCGACTCCGATCTGGCGCAGTAAAACCAGAAGTTCCTTCAATTTCGCAGAGTCCGTGTCATCAATGGCGCTTACCAGGCTCTGCAGGCTCAGCAGAGCCTCTTGCTCGGCTTTACGGGGCGACTCCTTGCCGGCCGCCTGCCTATCTATGGTGCGAAGGCGTGTCGCAATCGTCTCCTGCATCGCCTTGTGAGAAGAGAGGAAGGACTTGAAGAGCGTGTACGGAAAGAGTTGATGGCCACTGACGGACCGTTCGTCCTGGTCGCGGGGAATCCAGCTGGACGCGAGCTCCTCGAAGACGGCCAGCTCTTTGGCTGTCGCTTTGGCTTCAATTGGCAGAGATGGGCCTCGGTCTGCCCACGCGCCCTTGAGGGAGTCCCGGACCTCCGGGGAGGCCTTTGTACGACGGATATAGAGGTGCTCAAGGTTTTCTACAGCATAGTTTGAAGGATCAGCTATCGCGGCTTCGTCGAGCAGCTTGACCAGCTCCGCGAAGGATTCGGCGTTGCCGTTGTGTGGGGTCGCGGAGGCCAGGATCAGCGCATCCGTGCGTCGTGCGAGTAGCCGAGCGAGCGCGTTGTTGCGGGTGCCGCGGTTGACCAGGTTGTGCGACTCGTCGATAACAACGGCATCCCAGTCGGTGCTGTCCAGATGGTGCGCGTAAACGTCACTCTTGAGCGTATCTACCGAAATGATGGCCCGCTTGAAATAGGCGAAGGGGTTGCGGCCGGCGGGAATGTCCTGTTGGACACGCTGAATGCCGGTAGAGTCCAACCGTACCAACGGAATGGCGAAGCGGGTCCACAGTTCTCGCTGGAATTGCTCAAGTACGTGCGCCGGTGTGACGACCAGAATCCGCTCCCCGCGTCCCCTTCGGATGAGCTCGGCGAGCAGCAGGCCTATTTCCAAGGTCTTACCGAGGCCGACGACGTCTGCGATGAGGATGCGCGGCTGCGGGTTCTTCATTGATAGAGCGAGCTCTGCCGGACGTAGCTGGTGGGTCTGTTGGTCCATCAGAAAGCTACCTGCGAGTGCCAACCCGTGCTCGGTCTGCGGCAGAGCGGTCTTGCGGATCATCGCCTCGAGATACAAACGGGCACGGCGGTGGTTCGGTGAGTTGTCGCCGACCAGCCGGGTCTTCTCCGGATCCAACACCTCAATTTCGTCGAGCTCGTCGTAGAAGGTGGAGTCAATTCCTCGAACGAAAGCGGAGACGCCCGTAACTTCGAGCATCCAACTGCCGGGTCGAACCTGGCTGATCTTCTTGACGAACCACTGCTCGTCCCGGATTCGAACTTGAGCACCCGGCGCACACGGCGGAGCTCCGCCGACCGCATGCATGTCCCCGCCCCTATGCTCGGCAACGTCTCGCTCGATGTGAGTCTCCGTATGCCCCGTCACCCCGCTGTGCTCCTCACCAGCCGCAACGCACGGCTTCTCCTGTTCACCTGACCGCCGGACCTGGAGATCGGACTTTTCCTACAAGCCAGGCTGTACGTCGTACTTCTTCCGCAGTTCCTCTGCGACACGTTCCGAGGCCGGTTGCCTGCGGCGGCGCGAGTCCGAGGCCGCGAACGGCTCCGGTTCGCCCCGTACCACGTCTCTCGGCGCTCCTTTTTCGATGAGGGCGTCGACCGATGTCGCGTCGTCGGCATCCTCGTATGCTTGGACCGGACGATCGAGTGGGCTGTCGATGCTCACCGCGGCGGCGAGGCCAATCGCGGGTACGCCCAGTCGTTCTGGCAGCGCTGCCGATGGGGAGTTCCGGGTCTCGGCTCCCGGCCCCTTGGTCGTCCGGTCAAGCAAGGCGTAGCGGGCATCTGCCGGCGACATCCCGAACTCCGTGAGCAACCTCGCGCATTCGCTGGTGACTGCAGCCAGGTGAGGCCGACTATCCGGGTCGTACGCAAGCATCGAAGAAACGATCGGCAGCAGCGGGTCTGGTAGCCCATGCAGGTCGGGGAGCTCGGTTGGGTCCCGCACCTGGGCGACGATGGCCTCCCAACGCAGACCTTCGTACGGGTAGTGTCCGGTCGCCGCGTAGAGCAAGACGGAACCCAAGCCATACACGTCTGCGGCAGTGGTGACGTCGCTCGAATTGCCAGTTGCCTGTTCAGGAGCCATGCAACGTACGGTTCCGATGATCATGCCGCTGCTGGCAATTGACTCCTTGCCCGCATCCAGGAACGCTCCGAGACCGAAATCGATCAGAATCGGGCCGTACTCACCCATGATTACGTTCTGCGGCTTGATGTCCCGGTGCAACAGCTTGGCATCGTGGACCGCGGCCAGTCCTTCGGAGAGCAGGGCTCCCAAGCTCGCGATCATAGGTGCTGACAGTGGACCATGTGCGTCGACATGAGCAAGCAGCGTGTCGCCGGCGATGTATTCCATTGCCAGCCACGGACGATCGGCGTACGGGTCCGCGTCGAGAAACTTGGCTACCCGGTTCGTACCGATGATGGTGCGAGCGATCTGAGCCTCCTTCTCGAATCGTGCCCGCGTGACAGGGTCCAATCGATCAGTCCGAATCAACTTGACAGCGACCGGATCGCCGGCTGGTGAGTACGCCAGGTAGACCTCGCCCATACCGCCAGAACCCAGTTGACGTTCCACCAGGTAACGGCCTATTTGCGCGGGTGGACCGCTCATGCGCCTTGTCGCTCCTCGTTCCAACACTCATTCAACTCGCCCGGTCACTCTTCGCTCATAACTTAGCGTGCGTGCGGCTCACGTGACCTTGCTTCCCGGCACTTGATGTGTCGACCATGACGCGCCAGTCCACCATGCGGCAGATCTGCTGCCGTTCATGACCGGGCCGTTCACGCCGCTGGACGGAACAACAGAGGCGAGGGCGCGCCATCAGGCCTGGCCATGGCTAGGTTCGGAGCGTGGTGCCGCCTCACGTCGAGGTCAGCCACGCAGGGGCGGCATCGGCCTGCGCCGCGCGCCCACAGCGCGGCTGAAAGCTCGTCGATTTCAAACAAGACCAAGGCGTACTCGAAGAAATCGACGCTAACGTCGAGGCATCTGACAGCTGTATGGGCGTACGGCTGTCATGGTATGGTCCGCCATATGAAGACGACCGTGAACCTGCCGGATGAGCTGATACGGGAGGCGCAGGAGCTCGCGCAACGGCAGCACACGACACTGAAGGCGCTGATTGAGGCTGGACTGCGCACCGTGATCAGGCAGCGCACCGGCGAGCCGCCATTCGTCTTGACGGATGCGAGTGTGGATGGCCGCGGCCTGCAGCCAGAGTTCCGCGGCGCGCATTGGGAGCAAATCCGCGACGAGATCTACCAGCAGCCGGCATGATCGCCGTCGACACCAACATCCTCGTCTACGCGCATCGCTGCGACTCCGACTTCCACGCCGCCGCGGCCGATCTGGTCAAAAGCCTCGCCGAAGGACGATCCGGCTGGGCCATCCCATGGCCGTGCGTGCACGAGTTCTTCGCCATCGCCACCCATCCGAAGATCTACGACCCACCCAGCACGCGGGACCAGGCCATCGACCAACTCGACGCCTGGCTGGCGGCACCGACACTGACGCTGCTGGCCGAGCCCGCGGGGTACTGGAAACAGCTGAAGGCCCTGCTCGCCAACGGCAAGGTCGTGGGCCCGATGGTTCACGACGCGAGGATCGCCGCGCTCTGTGCCGCGCATGGCGTACGCGAACTGTGGTCAGCCGACCGCGACTTCGGGCGCTTCAGCACCGCCGTTGCCGTACGAAACCCGCTCGTCACCTGAACGAACCCACCCAAGAGGCACGCTTGAGCCGTGGTTACGTCCGCAGCGTGGCGTTGTCCCAGGTCGAGGCCAGCCACGCCAGGTCCATTACCGCCTTATGCCGCGCCTCCACGGCCCGACTGAACAGTTCGTCGGTTTTCACCAAAACCAACGTGTACGGTCGCCCCTGCCGCCGGGTTTGGTGCCGCACCGGCAGCTCTGCCGCGTCGATCTGAGAATGCACATGCCGGCGTCCAGCTGTGACCAGCGGCCACTCCAGCGTCTGGCGCGTACGAGAGCCGAGGAACGTCGCCAGCGTGGCGCAGAGCTCACACCCACAACCGGTCCATTCGATCGACCAATCGTCGTCTTCACGTAGCGGCCGCGCGACAATCTTGCCGAGCCGACCCGCGCAGTCCCGCGCAACCGCGTCGAGCCCGACAGCTGGCGACGCGCCGGCCAGCCGCAGCGCTGGAAACGTGCACTCCAGGACGCTGTCGTCGTACTCGCGCAGCGCGCCGATGATCTCGTCGCGTAGCTTGTCGTCCGCCGCCTCCACCAGTCGCGCAAACGGCGTGCTCAGCATCTCCAGCTGCGGCTGCCGGATCTTGCTTCCCGCGGTGGTCGTCCAGCGCCGCAGCTCGCGATCCATCCAGCGCCACGCACCGGCACCCAGCAGCCGCGCCACGCCCGGACTGCCGGCCGTACGCAACGTCGCGCACAGCTCCGCCAACTTTTTGTTGACCCACTCGCCACGGTCGGCTCCGTAGTAGCGGTGCGTCCCGAACCATCCATCGACGACGTTCCGCGTCCACTCATCGCCGTATCGGCGGGCCACCGCTACCAGTCCGGCCACCTGCTCGTGCGTGATCATCTCAATGTGGAACGGCTCCAGCAGCATTGATGCCGTCTCGGCAACGCTCAAGCCCGCCGCTACCTGCAGACAAAGGCCGAGTAGGCCGGCCTGCGCTGCCGTCCTTGTCCAGAACGGCGCGAGCGACTCAGCGGCCGCATTCGCACCCTCCAGATCTCCGGCTTCGATGCGGTCGCGGAGCTGCTGCAGAGCCCACAGCGAGCTGGCCTCGGCGCGCGCCGCGAAGGCCCGTTCCCGCGGCCACAGGACAATCGCGGCCCGCCGGTACCACCGATCCAGCGTGTTGCCGTAGTTGCCCATATAACCCTCGTACTCCGACTGATACGGCTCCAGATGCGCGCTTGAGGTGGCAGCACACGCCTCGTGGTCGGGGACGTACAGCGAGATCGGCTCGCCTCCGGCGCCGTCCGGGGCGGTCCACCACGTGAGGGTGATCTCGTCGTCGATCAGCTCATTGAGCTCGAAGTCATCGGCGCCCTCGCCTGGCTCGGTCTCGTCGTAGTCACCATCCCATGACCCATCCCATGACCCATCCCATGGATCGTCGCCGACGGGCAGGGCGTCCCAGGTCTCCTTGACCTCGGCCAGCGCCAGCACCGCGTCGCACCCGGCCTGCTCCGCTGCCGCTCGCAGCAGAGCAGCACGTCCCACGTCGGCGCCCTTGAGGCAGCGCCAGTTCAACCCTCGCTGGGTGTACTCATGGTCGAGCAGTACGACCAACCGGTTCGGTGGGGCAAGGTCGCGGCCTCCGTACGAAGGGGTCGCCGGCCCGCTGAAGTGCTCGGTCAGGCAATGCGTCACCTCGGCGATCGGGCCAACCTCCGCGGCCGGCACCCTGGCATCAGCGAGAAGGTTAAATGTCAGCGTCACCCGATACCCGGACCGGACAGGCATCACCTGATGACGACAGTCACAGTAGAACACGACGAAGGTCAACTCCTCCTTCGACGCGCGAAACGTCTTGCGCTCCCCCGCGTGGTCGATGACCAGTTCACCGCCGGTATGGACAGATGGCAGCGACACCACCAACGTGCCCACCATGGCATCGTCTTTTTCCGAATCCTGGTGGGGAAGAAAGAACTGCCCTTTGCCGTAAACCAACATCGAGTGCAGCTCGACCCGCAAGCGAGTCGTCAAAGGAAGGCCAAGCTCATCACGAAAATGCTCCAACGCACGAGCCATCAACGCCGCCCAATCAGACCCGCCAAGCGCGACCTGATCGGGGGTGAGCTCCCACGTATCGCGGACACTGGTGTCAGTCAGCGTCTCCTCTCCCCGCCCGAACATCGCCGGTCGCGCCGCCGCGATCAGCTTCTTCGCCAGAGCCGCTCGGATCGGAAGACTAACCGGCCCGACACCCGACACCTGAAGCTGCAGAAGATGAGCAGGTGCCAGCATTTGTGCGCTGAACGACCCAGCCTGTTCGGAACCACCGAGCTCTCGCGCCAGTCGTTCCCGCGCCGTCATCGCCATACGCCCCAGCCTAGAGCCGTCATGTTTCACCATGGCCTCGAGGACACCGCTCCGTGCAGGACAAAGCTTTGGCTGATTCCGAAACGTCGAAGCACCGGAGCGGCGCGAGCAGATATTCAGGCGGCATTGAGCCATCTATGAGTGAGATTGATATTCTCGCCAAGAGCCGCGATGGCCCTGCTCCACCGGTTTTCTAGGCAGTCGAGCAGCTTTTGTTCGATGGCTTCTTCGACGTGTGAATAGACCTCGCGGATCTGGTCGGCTTGTTCGTGACCGAGACGCAGGCCTTGCGCGGCCTCGGGTATGCCGTCGGCGATCATCCATGTCTTGTGACCATGTCGGAAACCATGCATGGTCAGCCCAGGGCAGGCGCCCTCGATCTTGATACGGGGACGCGTGAGATGCAGGGTGCCGTCAACTGCTGGACGAGTGACCCGGCGTGAGACGTTGCTGCGCCGCAACAACCCGCCGTCACGGCCAGTGAAAACGAAACTGCCTCGGCACATATCAAGGTGGTTGCGAAGCACCTTCGCCAGCGTGGGTGGCAAGGCGATCGTACGGGCCGATTTGGCGGTCTTGGGCGGGCCGAGCATGAGCCTGCCGGAGTCGGTTTCATGGAGCGAACCGATCTTGGGATCGATCACGATGCGACCACTGCCGTCCTCGTCGAGATGGACGTTCATTCGCTGTAGCCCGGCGAGTTCGCCCCAACGCGCGCCAGTCCAGGCAGCCGTCAGCGCCAACACGCCGGCGGTCGGGCTGTCCAACATCGCAGCGTTGACGGCGAACCGCATCGCCTGCTCGGGTGTAGCCCAGACGCGTTCGGTCACGGATACGTGCTCCCGGCGACCGCGGCGGCGCAGTTGGACTGGGTTTGCTTTCAAAATGCCTTCGTCGACGGCGTCGCTGAGCATCAACCGAAGAGCTTTGGTCAGCCCAGAGACGGTGACCGGGGAGTACCCGGCGACACGGAGTTTCTTTGCCCAGGCCCGTACGCCGCTGTTGGTGATCGCGTCAAGCGGGTAATCGCCCCAGTCCGGCAGGATGTGGCATTTCAGGCGGGTCCGGTAGCCTTCCTCGGTCCGAATCGCCACGTCCATCGAGTCCAGCCAGGTCGGAGCCCACTCGGCCAACGTGAGGATCACCGACTCCCTGTTGTTGGCAGGACGGGAAACCCGGACCAGCAACCGATCAGCGGTGTCGTCACGGTCGTCGTCCCCTGCGGCGGGGTTGTCCCTGCCGTTGGCGTAGTCCAGCGCCGCGCCACGAGTGCGGAAACCGCTCTTGGAGCCAAGTGTGCCGTCGGGCTTGGTGTACCGGGCACGATAGCTTCCTGGACCTCGTTTTTCAGCCCAGCCCATCGACCGCCAGCCTCCGTTCGCTGCTGCCCTTCACACGTCGGCCAACCGGCCGGGCGTTGCCGTCCATCCAGCTCAACTCGGCGGCGAAGATCAAGTCGACCGATGCGAGCCACCAGACAACCTCTGTCAACGTCAACGCGGCAGGTCACATTGCCGCGGTCGCCCGCGACCCGGCCGCGCGGGGCGCGCTCCCAAAGCGGCGATCTGGCGGAGGTCGGCTTCGGAGAACCGAAGATGCTTACCCACGAACGTGCACGGGACAGCGCCAGCGGCCGCTTTTCTGCGCAGCCACGACTCCAGCACGCGCAGTCGTTGCGCCGCCTCAGAAGGCAGCAACAGCAACACTGGAGCAAGACCCGATTCGTCGGCGCCGCCTGTCGCCGCGGCCGGGCGGCCTTCAGCGTCGGGATGGTCCTCGAAGCGGCGCTGCGGCGGCGTCACCAGTCGACTCTTGTCGGGCTGAGCACGGACCGGCTACGCGACCTGCCGCCGTGGAAGCGTCGCGCGACGGTTGCTCGCGCGGCCTGAGTAGCTGCTCTCGTCGCAGGGGCGATGCGGGATTGGACGTTGGGGTTGGTGGTGATAGTCAATGTCACTCCTCATGGGTAAGGACCCGGACACTGACCTAATAGCGATCGGATCCGCGATTTAGAAAGCGAAAAAATACCGGATTTGTTCTGTATCGAAACAGAAAAGCCGACTACTGCCGTCTCGTATCGTCCAGTATCGCCGTTTCCCTCCCCGGCGCGTACAGGCACGTCAGTGGTCGCCCTACATCCGGAACACTGTTTGCGGCAGCGGCTCACCAGTGGCATCATCACGTTGAAGGGCGTGTTGCGAATGACCCGTCGGCGAACCCCATCGGGTCAACGCAGATGCATATCGGCCACGTCACCAGAATGTTGTGGAGCCGCGCAGGCGCTGCGGTTCGCATTCTGCAGGCCCCGCGTGGCGGCACATTGAATCAACCTCATTGTCTCCAACGGTGCCGCAAATGGATCTCTCACGACCACAACGCGCGGCACCCCCAGCAACGCACATGCTCAATCCCGACCGCGCCGACCCTGTATCTATTCTTACGAAAGAGAAATCGCCATGCCACGCACCAGCAGTCACCTCACCCCAATGCCTGATCCCACAGCCGGCATCTCACCGACCGACCAAGTCCCGCGCTGGACAATCGACCGAATTACCGCCCTTGGCGTCACCACGGACCTCATGACCGCGGCCGAAATACTCGGCATCGGGCAAACCAAAGCCTACGAACTGGCCCGCACCAACCAATTCCCGGCCGCCGTGTTGCGCTTCAGCCGGAAATACCGCGTATCCGTACCCTCGCTCCTCCAGGCAATCGGCATCGAACCGGCGCCACCGACCACACCATCCTCATCTCCGGCCGCAAGCAGCGGTCTCATCGTCGACACGTTTCAGCCCCGAGCATGAAACACGCACTACTCGCACCCACAAGACGACATCGAGTCCGCGCGACCGTTCAGGGAACGGAACCAAACTGACTAGCTCCAATCGCATCAAACCAGCCCGAGCGTCGACGCCGGCGATTCCACATACGATGGCTGCCGTTCCGCCGCCTGCCTCGACACTGCTGTACGCGACATCTGCAGCGCCACAGAGGTACTCGGTGGCGCCCGGATCGATCATGAAAAAGTGCGGCTGCTGCAACGCGACCACCGGCATCCCGCTCGGCGCACGATGCCCGAAGCTACGACGGCCAGGCGGCGGATGGAGCCGCGCTCACGGAAGCTGGGGCTACCAACTCGAACTCCCGCACAGCATGGGCGGCAAGCGCCGCTACGAGCGGCGATGCGGATTCCCCATCGCCGACGCCGCACGCGAACAACGCGACCACATCATCGCCCTGCTCCGACTCGGCACCAACGACCTCGCCACCGCGCTCGCCATCGCCGACACCGTCCAGGAACGACTACGCCGGCGCCAGGTCCTGCCGACAGTGGAGGAGCTACGCCGCCGCGTCAGCACCGGCGCCGCGCTGAACGCCTCCGTCACCGTCGAGGCATACCTACGCATGTGGATCGCCAACCGGCGCCGTATCAAGGAAAACACCCGAACCTCCTACGGCAGCCACATCCGCGTACACCTCATCCCTCACCTTGGCCACTATCTCCTCGACACGCTCCAACCCGAACACCTCATGGCCATGTTCGACTCCATCACCGAACACAGCGACTACGTCCGACGCGTCCGAGCCAACGGGACACCCGAGCAGAAGGCCGCCGTCCGCGGTCAACGAGCCACCGCGCCGGCAACCATGCACCGCATCAACTCCACCCTGCGCAAAGCACTCAACGATGCTATCCGCGTCTACCGGCTCATCACCGTCAACGTCGCCACCCTCATCGAGCTACCATCCGCCGCACCAGCCAAACCTCTGGAATGGACCGCAGAGCGTGTCCGTGCCTGGCAGCAAACCAGAACTCTTCCCGGGCCCGTCATGACGTGGACCGCGCGACACACCGGAAGATTCCTCGACGCCGCGCGCGAGGACCCGCTGTACGAACTGTTCGTCCTGCTCGCCTACCGCGGCCTGCGCCGCGGTGAAGCCTGCGGACTGCGCTGGATCGACATCGACGACACCGCTCAGACCGCAACCATCAGCCAGCAGATCATCCAGAACGGCTCCACCATCATCATCGACACCCCCAAAAGCCGCGCCGGCGCACGCGTCATCCCCCTCGGCCCCGCCGCACACACCGCCCTCCGACGTCGCCATCACATCCAACAACGCCAACGCACCACGAGAAACGAATGGACCGACACCGGCCTCGTCTTCACCCAACCCGACGGAACCGCCCTCTCCCCCGCCAAAGTCAGCATCCGATTCCACGAAATCACCAACGCCGCCGAACTGCCGCCCATCCGCCTGCACGGCCTACGGCACGGCGTCGCCACCCGCAACCGGGAAGCACGCGTCGACACCCGGCAGATCCAAGAACTGCTCGGCCACGCCACCTACGCCTTCACCGAAGACTGCTACGGCACCACGATTCCCGACCTCGCAATCCAGGCAGCCGAACTTATGGCAGCGCAAGTGCCGCACTACATTCAGCCCACACCAACGGATTCCGATCCCGAAGAATCCGTTGCGCTCTCCGTCACGACAGCACCGGCCCTATCACCTGTCCAGCGAAGATGATTGGCGCCTCAGCGACACTGCCCGACACAAGGCGGCACTCACGCCACCGCCTACTGCTCGGCGACGGAGCACACCGAGCAGAGTTGGATATATAACCGGAGACACATAATCGCAGGTCAGGAGATTGATCGTGAGTTCGCTCAACGTACCTGAACCTACCTGAACGGATTAAAAGTCCATTGCCCTGCCGATATCACATCGAGTAGCGATTTCACGCCGCCGTTCAGCGCAGTTAGACACCTGATGCGGTTGTTTCAAGGCGAAAATGGCGAATCGGCGTCCATCACTTATCGTTAGGGCGGCTGGCTCGAGCACATGCGGAGTCGATTTCCCGGAATTTGGGGGCACAACATCGAATCGCGTTGACGTTTCCGCAGGTCATGCCCTGTCCTTCGGCGTGCTGTGCCACGGTTTTGTGATCCGTTGCCTGGATCGCTTCCTCAAGGTCATCGGGTTAAAGAGGGCTGCTGTGCAAAGCAAACCGGTCGTTGATGCTCCGTTCATATTCTAGCCAGGAGCCGGTTGAAGAACTCCGCGACGGTGTTGGTGGCTCGATCTTCGCTGAGTTCGTATCCACTGAAGCGGTAGACCTCGTATCCGGTCAGGCGAAGGTCGCGATCGCCGCGAGTGGTCTCGCTGTAAATACGGGGGCTTGGTTGGCGGGAGGAGGTCGCGTAGTGCTGTTCCCCATCGACCTCAAGCACGACTCGTCTGAGCCCCGGCAACAGCATTAGGAAGTCCATGCGTTGGTCAAGGAAGGCGTTCTCCCCGCGCTGTCGTCGTGAGACCGGGTCCCAGTGCAGCCAAACCTCCGGCAGCAGCGCGAACAGTGGGTCATGGTCCTTCGCGTAGTCGTAATACGTGGTAAAGAGAGCATGCTGAACGGGGGACACGTCAGCGCAAACTGTCACCAGGCGCCGCCAGAGCTCAAGCTTGGCCTGGTCAGCGGAGATGCCCTTGCGGTGCGACCACCACGACTCGACGTCCCGCCAGGTCAGGCCGCGGTCGCTGACGGGGACGTCGTAGGCGAGCACGGTGTCATCTCCAGTCAATACTTCGATGCTCTGATCGAGCACATCGCGCAGTCGCAGCGCAGGCTTGCCGTGCCGGCTGGCAAAGAGGATGAGTTGAGCCGGCCGAGGTCGGGTTCCCGCGGCAACGATCGCGAATGCTGGGTAGCCGTCAGTCGAGCCGGACTCCGTGATCTTTAGGCCCGCACGGGCAAGGATTGGCGAGATCGCCGCGGCCATCTTCCGCTGTCGCGCCTCGCTCGGGTTCACCGAGCCGGACAGCAATCCCTCCAGGAACAGCGCGAACCGGCGATCTCCACCGTCGAGAGCACCGATTTCCTTGAAGAACTCGACCGTCGTCCAGTCGTTGGGGAAACGGAACATGTGCCGCACGACCGGCTCGTAAGGGTCCTTGGGGTCGAACGACCACTCGTGCGAGCGCGGCACCCAGTGCCGCTTGACCAGGTTGAGAAGCCCGTCGGCCTCCAACCAGATCGCATCGAAAGCGTCGAGCGCTTCGGCGATGTCGCGGCGTGTCCGGGTGGTGATCTGCGGCCAGTTCTCTCGCTCCCAGATTAGATCCTCGACTCGGTGCCTCAATTCGATGGCCAGATCGCTGCGCTGGAGGAAGCGAGCACACACGGCCTCGTGGTTATTCTGTGCGAGAGCGTCGAATGCCAGGTCGAGCCGCTCCTGTTTGGACAACGACTTCACTTCACCGGCCTGCGACGGATCCGGATGCTGCGGGGGGATGGCCAGCCCCAACGCCGGCCCGACTGCGTCCAGGTCGACGTGCCGGAGATGGTGCAGACTTGACACAAGCTCTCTGACCAGGTCGTGAGTATCGATATCTCCCTCAGTCGGGTCGGCTGTCATCTCAGACCCCAGCCCCGGACCAGCAAGTGGATACAGCATCAGGCCCAGCCGGTCGCGTCAATGCGATCGGTTTCACCTGACTCGACGAGTACGCCGTCTTCACCGTGACCCTCATCGTGCACCCTGAGAAAAGGTCGAGCGTGAGCCGCCCTCGGTGGAAGCTGCCAGGTCCACGCGACCGGACATGCACACGGAGGAAATCGCCGCGCGCCCAATGCTGTGGAGCGTACCGACCGCGGACTTGCAGTCGCTGCGGCATGCTGCGACCCCGCAGGGACAGTTGCCCTTTGCCAGGTTCTTCACGATCAACGATCAACCTCCTCACCTGCTAGTCGGACGCCACGATCTCAGAAGCCATAAAGTTCAGGTCATGGCCTTGCATGGTTATGACGATGTCAAGCCCGCTCATGAGGACAGCATCGACATCTGCATGTAGATCGACATCGACAACTGCGACCGCTTGACCAGAGTCACTTACGATCTGCAGTTCGGAGGTCGTGTCGGTCGTTGGCGAAATATAGACGGTTTCCGGCGTCTGATAGGCAATTGAAAGATCGCTGCGAAGCGTCACCTGGGCCTGTCCTGTCTCAAGCAGGGACCGCAGAACATTGTTACGGCGAGCCCGGATGAACTGCAAGAGATCGAGCACCTCGCGCGCCGCCGCGCCAAATGTGCTTCGCCATCCTCGGATATGCATATCTGCAAGCCAGGACCGAATGTCGTCGACTTCGACACCTTGGCGCTGCGCCTCACTTCCTATGACATGCGCCAGTCGACGAGAACGCACTCCTTTATTGAGCAGTGCCAGGGCATGTGGGGTGTTGACGCCGTGTCGGATACACCATGCAGTGTCTGGCCGAATGCGGCTTACCAGACCGATCTCATGAAGGCGAGCGTTGGCTTGTTCTATGAGCACCCCGACAGTCCAAGCCAAGTAGTGTTCGAATGTCGAACTGATGGCATCGACAGTCTGTTCCAGCTGCCATTCGACGGCCAGGCCCGGAAGAATCCGTTCAGCAAGGGCGGGGACGTCAAGACCATCTACCCATCCCGTCAGTCCATCCACAATGGACACACGGATAAGGTTTCCATCTCCCTTGGCTCTCGTTGACCAGAACTTCCAGCAGTTGCCTGCTTCCGGTTGCGCCAGTAGCCGCGTGAGCACTTCTTGTTGTGACAGCAGACGGATAGTGTCATTAAGCGGCCAGTACCACACGTCATCGAGCATGGTAGACCCGAGTTGGCGAAGCTCGCTTTCGCGCGTGGCTACCGCGTCAACTACCTCGCGGGTTATCGCATCGAGCCGCGCCGCAGTACCGAGCGATGTCCCAGCGGCTGTCCAACGCCTCCGTTGTTCCGGGCTCGTACGTTCATACGTGGCTCGAACCTGCTCGGCGAGCTGCATCCAACGTTGCCGCAGCACGGGGTCCATCTGTTGGAAGGCCAGAAGGTTGCCGATGACAATATCCATCTGGATGGGATCGTCGAACGGTGTCCACAGTGGCTGCAGCATCGTCAGAACAAACCAGGTGTACGACACGAAGTCAGACGCAGCCGTGTCCGGCGCGAGGCGAAAGATCGCGTCAGATGTGGTGGCGACGAGCTCTTCGGCACCAGCCAGTGCAGCAAGGGACTCCTCTGCCAAAAGGGTCGAGTTGGCTTCGAGTGCCTCGTCGTTGGGGCGGAGCTCGTCGAAATCCTTGAGGTCGGACTGCTTCTGCAGCGCAAGCACGATCCAGCCCTCGGACTCGCGGCCGGCTCGCCCAGCTCGTCCGATGGCGTTCATGAGCCGTGCGGCGCCGAGTTGAGCTCCGGGATGCTGACCTTCGAATCGAGTCTCGGCGATCACGACGGTCCGAACCGGCAGGTTTACTCCGTCGGTCAACGTGCTCGTAGAAACGATCGCCAAGACGATCTCGGTCCGGACCGCCTCCTCGATCGCGTCAAGGACATCTATAGGCAGCCCGGCGTGGTGGTAGGCGACGCCGTGCTTCGCGCAGGAAATGAGCGGATGCTGGTCACCTAGTACTCCAGCCGCACTTCGTGATCTTGGTTTGAGGGCCGTCGGCGTGGCGTGGTGAGATGGCGCGGCCACCGCGTGATCATGCAGTGTTTGTGAAGACAACCAATGATTTTGCGGTGGCCGCTGGTCACAGCGTAGAACACGGGGTGGACCCGGTCCGATGGCAGGCGGAGTTCGATGAGCTGGTCGCGAGTATCGGGCCGCGGTTCTTTCGGGTGGAGCCTCGTCTGAGGGTCCAACGGTTCCTGGCTGGTTTGTTGTCGGATATGCCCGTGAAGAACTGCTGGACGATCGCCGAGCATGCAGGTGAGACGGGGCCGGATGGGATGCAACGGCTGCTGGCCAACGCGGCGTGGGATCAGGATGGCGTGCGTGATGATCTGCGTGCCTATGTGGTGGACCGGTTGGCTGATGCCGACGCGGTGCTGGTCGTTGACGAGACTGGAGATCTGAAGAAGGGCAATAAGACAGTCGGGGTGCAGCGGCAGTACTCCGGCACCGCGGGACGGATCGAGAACTGCCAGATCGCCGTTTATCTCAGCTACGTCACCAAACGTGGGCACGCTTTCATCGATCGCGAACTGTATCTGCCGCGCAGCTGGATGGACGACGATCCCAGCTGCCAGGGCCGTCGAGCTGTCGCCGGGGTTCCCGAGGACATCGAGTTCGCCACCAAGCCGGAGCTGGCGAGGATGATGATCCTGGCCGCGCTGGATGCCGGTGTTCTGGCGAAATGGGCGACAGCGGATGAGGTGTACGGGCAAAATCCTGGTCTGCGTGAGACCCTGTCCGCGGCCCGGATCGGCTACGTGCTCGCCGTGCCGTGCTCCTATCTGGTGCCGACCACTGACGCAGATACCGGAGATGGCCGGCGAGTTCGCGCTGACGCGCTGATCGCCGGCCTCGACGCTTCCAGGTGGGGTCGCTACTCGGCCGGTGATGGCGCCAAAGGGCAGCGCCTCTACGACTGGGCCAGAGTCCCCATCGCCGCCGAGGATGGTCACCAATGGCTGCTGGTGCGTCGCAGCATCAGCACCGGGGAACTGGCCTACTACCACTGCTATTCACCACGTCCGGTCAAACTGGCCACTCTGGTCGGTGTCGCCGGCCAGCGTTGGCCAATAGAGGAGAACTTCCAAACCAGTAAAGGGCAAACCGGCCTGGACGCCCACCAGGTCCGGCACTGGATCTCCTGGTACCGATGGACAGTCCTGGTCATGCTCGCGCACGCATTCCTCACCGCGCTCGCGGCAACCGCTCCCCAGTCGCCGATCGTCAACGGAAAGCCAGTCATTCCCTTAACACTTGCCGAGATCCGCCGCCTCTTCAACGCGTTCGTCATCCACATCCGCCAAACAGTCAACGAAGTTCTCCATTGGTCACTCTGGCGTCGACACCATCAAGCCACCGCCAAGCAAGCCCACTACCAGCGACAACAGGCGCTACAGGCCTAAATCACGAAGTGCGGTTGGAGTACTAGCCGCTCGCGAAGAAACTCGACTAGCTCACGCGTGGATTCACGCGGAGGTAGATAGTCTGTCAAAGCCTTGGCGGCATCACGAGCCATCGTCCGCGACGAGACGATCATCAGCAAGCTGCCTGCGTGCGTCAGTATTGATGCTGCTGCGGCGAAGATCTTGTACGCCGGTGTGCCACCGCTGTCCTTGCTTAGTTTGCCGCGGAGGTCTTCTTTGAGGACCAAGTTTCCAAGTGGGTCTTCAGGGCGCGTCGTCAGTGTTGTAACTGGCCCAGCCTCGGCGGGACGTAGTCGGAACTGCGCTACCTGTGGCACAGTAACGCGTATGGGCCACTGGGCCGAATTGCGAGAACTCCGTACTTCAGCTTCCCAGACTGGCTGAGTGTTCAGTAGTGCATGGAGGCGGCGAGGTCCCCGCCAATCAGACGTGAACAGTACTTCTGGGCGCTCGGCGTCAAGCCAGGACGCGAGCGAGGCGGCATTCCCGAGTACGCCGGACAGAAGCACGATCCGCGGATTTACGTCTGCCGCCATGAGGTACGTGAGCAGTCCTTCGACGGTGAACCCCCGCCCCGGTTGCGCGAGTAGGTGTGCTTCGTCGATGACGAACAATGAAAAGCGCTGCATGACGGCGTCAGCGTCATGGCGCAGCAAGTGCATCAGTCGTTCGGGGGTCGTGACCTCGACATCGGAGGGGTCGTGCGAGAAGGACGAGATGTCGAACAGGTCGCTGTCATCACTCAACTCGCGGTTAAGGACCCGGAGCCGTGCCGACAGCGCCTTCCGCATCTCCCGTCCAAGGCTGCGCAACGGCGTGACGTAACAGACTCCACCCGGCTGCGTTGCGATGTGAGTGCAGATGATCAGCTGCGCGAGCAATGTCTTCCCAGCACTGGTAGGTACCGACAAGAGCAGCCGGCGGGTGGCTGAATCCAAAGGATTCATTCCTGGCCGCTCAAGCAGTTCCCTTTGAGGCGGCCACAGAGTCAGGACCGGTGGGTCAGCGAGGCAAAACGCCTGCGCCACCGCGTTCGGAGTTCCGGGAGGAAGGATCGAGTAGAGACTGCCAGTTTCAAGGCCATCGGCTATCGACAACAGGTGCGCGGCGACCCAGCGAGCGTCGAGGTCTCCGGTTCCCGCAGTACCGTCCAGGACGGACACCAAGGCCGCTCGCGCTACGGGAAGCTGGCTGCTGGTGCCGAACGCCAGGAAGTGAAGCAGCGACCACACCGCGCGCACTATCTGTTGTGCCGGACCAAACATCGTCGTCTGCAGGTCGTCGAGTTCGACTGTCGCGGCGAGTTCGGTGAGTTGGCGTCGCCAACTGCGAAGTAGGGGGAACAGGAATCTCGTATCGAGGCCGAGGAAGGCGACACCGGCCTCGATCGCCAGCGTGTCGACGTGATCGACCAGTGGAGCGTTGCGGATCAGCAGATCCGAGACACGGCGATACACGGCTGTCGCGTTCGGGTCGAGGTCCGCCCGCCGGTAGCCGACCTGTGCACCGAAAGCGAGATTCAGGCGTTGACGTGCATCATGACGGGGGTCTGCCAAGGTCAAGTCGAAGACATGTGCGCTTACGGCGAAAGCCCGACGTTGTCGTGCAGGTGTGTACAGCTCGGCGGCTTCCGCTGCCGAGGCGACAGCGTGGAGGTACCACGCGGCACGTTCGAGGCTCTCGTCAACGGCGAAATCTCCCCGGAAGGCCCGTATTTCGACGTCGGCGATCAGACTCGCCAACTCTTGCGGCGAGGGCAAGACGTCCGTCTGGTGTTCACCAAGCGCCTCAACGAGGTCCGGCAGGTTCAGAGCGCGCTCCATACCATCCTCCTGACTTCGTCGGCGAACTCCGTGAAGTCTTCGATCACGCAAAGCAGCCCTTCAAGCTGCCCTGCATTGACGAACCGATCGAGGGTGGTCTCTAGCGGCGAGAAGCACGTAGCGGGAGGTGTTAACGTGTTCGTGGCAACCCCGACCCCGGCTCCCGCTCGTGGGTCTGCGTTGATCCACAGATCACCCAGTTCAGCGAAGAGCCGCCCGAGATCACCGTCTGTCTGGCGATGAGCGCTGGTGAGCTTGGCAAGATACTGCAGACCCCTAATATTGAGCTGGTCCGAAGCGCGCCGCACGGTCGCAGTGACTGCTGTATTTTCTGTATTGTGTTTCTTTATCTCCCATAGCCTGAAGAAGAGCGATACGTTCGCGCCTGGCGGTGCATAAACCACGAAGCCATCTTCGCCTTGTTCTGTTACAGAGTAACTCGGTTCACTCAGGTATCTACGCTCACGATGTGCAGCCTGCTGTTCTTTCATAATGAGATGCCACAACCACTCCGCAACGAACCCCTCTAGATGGTTGTGACTCTTGCTCTTTTTTACCTCGGCGTCGCAGGGCTCAACCGCTTCGGGTCGGCCAAAAACAGATGCGACAAATGATAAGACGAGCTCTCGATCATCGACGGATACCGCGTTCTCGGACAGGGCTGCGGCTCGCCAACAAGGAAACGCCCGTGACTTTCCACATCGGAACTCCATGATCGCCTCTGCGATTATCCACGCGACTGCGCTGCGACGGTCGGCGGAGAGGCCAACCATTGCCACGAGGTCCCATTCGCATTTTCCGGGTGCATGATGACCTCGTGACTCACTCACCAATAGTCGGCCAACCTGGTTGCCGTGCCGACCCGCCAATTGAGCAGCCTCGGCCGGACTCGCTGGCGGCGCGCCGGTCACCACGGCCGGCTACTTTGGCAACCGTCCTTCTCGGACGCGCTACCGACAACGCTCTCCATGCGGTGGACCCTACGCCGATGTCGTCTCTGACCTGGCGGGCTTACCGACAGGGTGCCCAAACGGCGGAGGTCGACCGAGCGAAGCTAGCAATCACTCCATCAATGAGACGTCGCGCATGGCCTCGGTGACAAGGCGATGGACGAGGTCGACCGGCAACGGCTGGTCGGTGAAGGCTCTGAAGGTGAATGCACGACTGGTGTCATCCAGGAAGACTTCAAGCAGAGGACCCCGAACCGGCGATGGGGCCAGATCCTCCAGTTCCCACCCATACCCGTCCCGATCGTTGACATCACTGAACTTGACGACCTGGTAGTAGCGGCCGTCGTAAACCCACGGCTCCGATGATCCGCTCATGCACTCATCGTTCATCATCGGCGCCCATTCTCGGCCGCGAAAGCGACTGCACGCGAGCGCGGTCGTCGTGACCCCCAGACCCGGCGTCATCGACTCAAGGAGATCTGGTGCCACGAACTCCGACTGGGCGCTGCTCGCGAGGAAAAACCTGAAGGCGTTGGGTGCCGTTCAGAGCAGTTGACGGAGGTTGCGAGAGATCAGCGACGCGGCGTGATGTAGATCACTGCGCGAGAGGGTGACCCCCACACCTTTCGCTCCCATGAATCCTCCCAAAAATATGAACAAAGCATTGCTAAGTGTCTACTGTGGACAGTTAGCAAGATCGTTTAGAAGCAGAAAAGGACCTCTGACCTGCGGGAATGCCGCTTGTCAAAGGTCCTACCTCTGTGGAGCTGAGGGGACTCGAACCCCTGACCCCCACACTGCCAGTGTGGTGCGCTACCAGCTGCGCCACAGCCCCATGCCTGGCCTCACCGGCCGGACACGCAAGAGAAAGCTTACATGCACCGGTACGCCCCCCGTACGAGAGGGGGTCAGCTGAAGACAACCGTACGGTTCCCGTTGAGCAGCACGCGGTCCTCGAGGTGCAGCCGTACGCCGCGCGCCAGCACCGTACGCTCCACGTCCTTGCCATAGCGTACGTAGTCCTCCGGCGAGTCGGAGTGGTCGATGCGTACGACGTCCTGCTCGATGATCGGGCCGGCGTCGAGGTCGGCGGTGACGTAGTGGCAGGTCGCGCCGATCAGTTTGACGCCGCGCTCGTATGCCTGGTGGTACGGCCGCGCGCCGGCGAAGGACGGCAGGAAGCTGTGGTGGATGTTGACGATCCGGCCGGCGTACGCGCGGCAGAGCCACTCCGGCAGCACCTGCATGTAGCGCGCGAGCACGACGCAGTCCGGTTGGATGCGTTCGAGCAGGTCGCCGATCGCCGTGAAGTGCTGAGCCTTGTCGGCGATCGGCAGGTGGTGGTATGGCGCGCCGTGCCATTCGACGACGCCGCGGAGCACGTCGTGGTTGCTGATCACCGCGGCCAGGTCGACCTCCAGGTCGCCGGAGCGCCAGCTGGCCAGCAGATCGTAGAGGCAGTGTTCCTGCCGGCTCACGAGTACGACCATCTTCTTGCGACGCGCGGTGTCGGTGACCTGCCAGTCCATGTCGAATCGCGCGGCCACCGGCTCAAACGCGGCACGCAGGCCATCGGCGTCGAAGGGCAGCGAGTCGGCGCGCACCTCCTGGCGCATGAAGAAGCGTCCCGACTCGCTGTCGGAGTGATGGCTCGCCTCCACGATCCAGCCGCCGTGCCGCGCGAGCAGGCCGGCGACCTCGGCGACCACGCCGACTCGGTCGGGACACGACAGGGTCAGTACGAAGCGTCGTCCACGGTGCACCGCCTCACCGTACGACCCGCCGATCCGCTCGCGCGCGAAGCTCGGCCTCGTCGACCAGGGTGAGCATCGGTTGGCCTGGCATGCCGACCATGACGACGACGAACCGTGTCCAGGCGTCCGGCAGGTTGTTGGCCGCCTGGTAGTGGATGACGTCGCCGCCAGGTTCCCAGAAGGCCTCGCCGGCGCGGATGACGTACGGCGCCTCGCCTTCCAGTTCGAAGAGCAGCTCGCCTTCGAGCAGATATCCGAAGACCGGTCCGCTGTGCCGGTGCGGTGGTGTGCCGGAGTCTCCTGGCGGCAGTTCGATGATCGCCGTCATCACCTCGCCGTTGTCCGGCAGGAAGGGCGGCACCTCGTGAAGCAGTGTTGTCAATGTGGTCATGCGTCGACCGTACGCACGATCTGGTCTGCTGAACCGCGCCAGTTTCGGCCGGAAATCCCGGACCAGTGTCAGTTGAGTGTCGGGTCGGACGGATAGACGGCGACCGCGGCCATGATGCCGCCCTGCCGGCGCAGCACCATCGACCACAGGTCGTCCGGCGCCTCCACGAAGGCGTCGCCCGGCAGCGTGTCGAGTACGAACCACGAGCCCTCGCGGATCTCGCGCTCCAGCTGACCGGGCTCCCAGCCCGCATAGCCGGAGAAGACCCGCAGCTGCCGTACGCCGGCTGCCAGGTCGTCCGGGTCGCTGGACAGGTCGACGGTGCCGACCGGTCCGTCGATACGCGTGAAGCCGTCGGACGGCGAGCCCTCCGGGTTGGCCAGCGCGAGGCAGATCGCCGCGTCCGGCTGCACCGGACCACCCTCGAAGAGCACCGGCGGCGTGCCGACCAGGTGAGCCCACTTGTCGAGTACGTCGGCGACCGGCACCTCGGTCGCCCGGTTGAGCACCACGCCGAGCGTGCCGCCTGGCTCGTCGGCGACCAGCAGCACGACCGTACGCTCGAAGTGCGGATCCTTCAGATCAGGCGTAGCGACCAGCAGCCGTCCCGTCAGCTGTCTGTCCGCCATGGTCCAGATCATGCCAAGCGGGACGGCCCTGTGTCCTGCCGGCCGCCGAATGCATCTCGACCGCTTCTTACAAAACGTCGATCAGCGGTCAGGATGGGGCTTATGACGAGCGAACTCACGTTGGACGAACTGCTCACCACGACGCGCAGCGTACGCAAACGGCTGGACCTGACCCGGCCGGTGCCCGAAGAGCTCATCAGGGAATGCATCGAGATCTCCACGCAGGCCCCGACCGGCTCCAACTCGCAGGGCTGGCACTGGATCGTCGTGACCGATCCGGAGCTGCGCAAGCAGATCGCCGACTACTACCGGAAGTCGTTCTACGCCTACCGAAGCGCCGGCAAGCCGGCCGAGGAACTCTACAAGGGCGACGACGACCGGATCGCGCAGCAGGGCCGGGTCGTCGACAGCGCGACCTACCTGGCCGACCACATGCACGAGGTGCCGGCGCTGGTGATCGCCGCGATCCACGTGCCGGGCGGCACGCTCCCGCCGGGCACCCAGGCCGGTCTGTGGGGCTCGCTGTTGCCGGCGGCATGGTCGTACGCGCTGGCCGCGCGCGCTCGCGGCCTGGGGACCGCGTGGACGACGCTGCACCTCCCGTACGAGGAGGACATCAAGAAGCTGCTCGGCATCCCGGACAACATCTACACCGGAGTGCTGCTGCCGACCGCGTACTACACCGGCGACACCTTCAAGCCGGCAAAGCGGCCGCCGGTGGAGACGATCATCCATCGCGACCGCTGGTAGAGCGGACCGTCAGGCGGGTTCCAGCGGATCGGTGAGTACGGCCGCGGAGCCCGCCAGCTCCATCGCACGCTCGGTCCCCAGCACGCGGCCGGCGACGGCGCCGCGAGCGGCGGCGCGCGTCACGGCCTGCTCCGGCAGCGGCGCGTTCGAGCCGACCAGCACGAGGTTGCCGTATCGCCGGCCGCGCAGGATCGCCGGCTCGGTGATCACCAGCAGGTGCTCGAAAACCGCGCGCAGCGTGGCGATTTCCCGGCGGGCGACCGGCAGCGGCGGCCGGTCGGCGACATTGCACAGGTAGGTGCCGTCGGCGCGCAGCACCCGGCGTACCTGCTCGGCGAACTCGACCGTGGTCAGGTGATCCGGCACCAGCTCGCCCACGAACGCGTCGCGGATCACCACGTCATAGCGCGCCGCCGGCAGCCGTTCGACGCCGCGGCGCGCGTCGGTGACCCGCACTCGCAGCCGTGGAGTCGTACGCAGTCCGAGCTCCGATCGCGCCAGGGCGACCAGCTGCTCGTCGTACTCGAACACCACCTGCATCGAGTTTCGCCGGGTGGCGGCCACATATCGCGGCAGGGTGAAGCCGCCGCCGCCGAGATGCGCGGTGTCCAGCGACTCGCCGGCCGGCCGAAGTGCGTCGAGCACGTCGCCGATCCACCGCACGTACTCGAACTCCAGCCGGGTCGGATCGTCGAGGTCGACGTAGGAGTTGGGGACGCCGTCGAGGCGGAGCAGCCAGCCGTCGGCGACATCCAGGTCCTTGGACAGCTCGGCGGTCCCGTTGTCGGTCGGAAACGTGCCCGGCTGGCGTGTTCTGCTCATCGGACAGCAGGCTAGCCGGATTTGACCGCCACGTAGAGGCCGAGGTAGGTCGAGGTGTCCTCGACCAGAGTGGCCGGACAACCGGCAAGGTCGAAGGCGGCCAGATACTCGGCCTGGCTGAACAGCGCGATGCGGTGGTTTTCCTGGAAATGCCGAATGCCATCGGCTGTCGCGTGAAGGAAATGCAGGTCCATCCGGACGAAACGCTGATTTTCGCGTCGGGTGCGGGAAAGCCGCGCGATCGATCCCCAGTCCTCTTGGATCAGCTGGCTGGAGACGTAGCCGTCGACGTAGCGGTCCGGCGTCCACCACGGCTCCACGACAAGCACGCCACCTGGCGCGAGATGCGCGGCCATCCGGCCGATCGCGGCGTTGAGCGCGTCGAGAGACGGCAGATAGCCGACCGAGCTGAAAAGGCAGGTGATGGCGTCGAAACCGCGGTCCAGCGCGAACGTACACATGTCGGCGGCGTGGATCGCCACCTGCGGCAGCTTTGCCCTGGCGACGCCGAGCATCCCCTCCGACAGCTCGAGTCCCTCGACGTGGCCGAACAGCTCGGCCATCGCGGCGAGGTGCGCTCCGGTGCCGCAGGCCACGTCGAGCAGTGAGTCGGCGGCCGCGTTGTGGCCGCGTACGATGTCGGCGATTTCCTTTGCCTCGGCCCGATAGTCCTTGCCGCGAGCCTGGTAGACGAGGTCGTACACGCCGGCTACGTCGTCATCCCACATGGCTGGCAGGCTAGCCGCGCTGCCTCGCGGCGGCCTCGACTCACATGCCGTACACGCGGCCGACCGGGATGCGTGCGACCAGCCGGCGCTGCTCGACCATGGCCGCGCGGAACTCGTCCCAGTCGGGATGTTCGCCGGCGATCGACCGATAGACCTCGACGAGCTCGTCGGCCGCCGCGTCGTGCGGGTCGGTGGTGACCGCGGACAGCTCGGCGTCGCCTTCAGCCACCACGTACGAGCGGAAATCGCCGCTGGTGACGTAAAAACTGGCGCGCGGGTCGCGGCGCAGGTTGCGCGTCTTGGCCCGGTCGTCGGTGACCGACACGCGGATGACGCCGGCGTCGTACGCGTAGGAGACGTTGGACAGCTGCGGCCTGCCGTCCCGCTTGAGCGTCACGAGTACGCCGTGGTGCGACCCGGCGATCAGTTTGGTCAGCGCGTCTTCGCTCATGTCCCGTCCAACATCGCCGGCCGGTTGATATTCCGGCCGGCGCTGAAATGTCGGTCGGAGGCGGCAGCGCTGGCCGACAGTTTCGGCGACCCCTGATCGCCGAGACCGCCGGCCGCGCAGCGGGCTTACGGCTGCGGATGCGCGCGGATGGCGTCCATGATCCAGGTGGCGGCTGGCGTGGTTTCCGGCCATGGCTGCTGTCCGCGGATCACCGCCAGCAGTTGCCAATAGCGCTCGGCGCGTGCGTCGGTGCCGGCGGCCATGTCGTCGAGCAGCTTCGCGCGCACCTCGGCGGAGTCGTCGCCGGCGATGCGTACGACCATGCCGCCGACCAGCCGGCCGCCTTCGGCCGACTCCGGGGCGATGCCGTCGGCGATCGCCTGCCGGGCCAGGTGTGCGGCCTCCAGCACTGCCTTCTGCGCCTCCGCCGAGACCTTCGGCGCGTCCGGGTTCGTCGCGCCGCGTACGAACATTCCCTTGATACGAGCGCGAAAGTCCGGGTCGGAGACCAGGTCGACGAACTCGACCCAGGCGTCCACCTGCGCCGGCGTCGGGTCGTCCGGCAGGTCCGGCGTGACGGTACGCATCATGGTGGCGAAGTCCGAGGTCGGCGCCACCTCCGACACCTCGTCGATGAAGTCGGTCAGGATCCGGTTGCGCTCCTGCTCGGAAAGGCGCGCCAGCTTGTGCATGAGCTTGAGCTCCTCGGGTGCTGACCCCCGCGCGGCCACCGCGCGCAGCACGGCTCGCCGCAGCCGCAGCGTACGGATCTGCACGTCCAGCGCCTCGGCGTGCGCGGCGGCCACCTCGCCGACGGTCCGCTCGCCGGCCAGCAGGCCGCGGATCGTGTCGAGGTCGACGCCGAGCTCACGCAGGGTGCGGACCAGGTCCAGCTGCGCCATCGCGGTGATGTCGTAACGGCGGTAACCGGCGGAAGTCCGGTCGGTCGGCTCCACCAGGCCCTCGTCCGAGTAGAACCGGATCGTCCGGACCGTGAGGCCGGTACGCCGGGACAGCTCGCCGATCGAGTACAGGGTGTCGCCAGAGGTCATGCGACCACCGTGCACTCTCCAGCTACTGGAGACTCAAGTGTGATTAGCGCCAAAACGCCAGCAGCGACAGCTTGGACGTACGCGCGATCCGTGCCTGCACGGTCTTCTTCGCGGTCTCGGCGGCGACATTCTTCGCTCTGCGGAAGTATTCCGCGGCCGGCAGCTCGCCCTTGATCCAGCGCCGGCCAGACTCCTGGGAGACCTTCTCGCGGACCATCCGACTCCCCCTCACAAACCCGATCCACGAGTTTACTCGTCATCAGACCTGAGCGATACCGCCGGCGAGCAGGTTCCCCAGCACTCTGACCAGCTCTTTGTCGATCTCGGTGAGCTCACCCGGCATGAGCGAGTCGACGGTGAGCAGACCGAGCCGAGCCGGCCCGGCCGTCACCGTCACGGCGATCAGGGTGCGATAGTCCGACCGCGGCAGCACGGTCGTCTCCGCGTCGATGTCCCTGACGAACACCATGTCGCCGCTGCGGACCAGGCCAAGCACCAGGTCACCGTCGTCGGTGCCGGGCAGGAAACGCTCGCGTGGCTGGCTCGACCGGCCACCCCAGACGACCCTGGTGAGCACGTTGTGGCCGGGGTCGTACTCGTAGTACGTGCTGCGCGCGTTGGGCGACGTGAGCCGTACGGCGGCATCGACGGCCGCCTGCAGCACCTGACCGACTAGCAACCGCCGGTCGGACTTGTCGCGGGTGACGGCCAGCTCGCCGAGATAGCTGGTGATCGGCGCCAGCGTGCCGTTGAGCGTGAGCATGAGGCTTTCCTGCGCTGCCTCGGCGACCTGTTCGGCACTGCGCCGCGCGCGCTCGCGCCGATAGCTCTCCAGCGCGGCGACGACGATCCCCAGGCCGGTCAGCACGGCACCGGCGGTGACCAGCAGGACCTGCCGCAGGCCGGAGGCGGCGCCGGCCTGGATGCCGATGACGAAGGCGCCGACCGCCGCGCCGACACCCACCGCGGTGAGGGTCAGCGTCAGCCAGTTACGCCGCCACCAGTCAATCGTCACTGTCCGTCGCCTCTCATGTACAGAGAGTACACCACATTGGCCCGACTGGTCACATCTGTCACTACCGAGAGTGACGTTGGATGGCCAGCTCGATCCCGTCCAGCACGATGTCGACACCGGCCTCGAAAGCCTGGTCCAGATCCGGGTTGTCGTCGGCCTCCACCATGAAGCGATAGAGGGCCGGATAGCGGTCGGGGGTGATCACCTGTCCGATGTACGGCGCCGTCGCCGTCCGCCATTCGTCCTCCGTCAGCCCCGTCCGGCGTACCGCCTCGGACTCCGCGAGCTCGGCCTGCACGAACCCGCGCGTGAAGGCGCTGACCATGCCGGCGAAACCCATCACCCTGTCGATATCGAGGCCAAGGCTATCCATAGTGGACAACTCGAAGTTCATCAGCCGCAGCGACCGCGGCCCGATCGACGGCCGGGCGATGAACAGGGCGGCCATCCACTGGTGACGCAGCATGACCAGCCGGCTCTGCACAGCGAGCCGCCGCAGGTCGGCGCGCCAGTCGCCGGACGGCTCGGCCGGCAGCTCGTGCTCGCCGAGCACCTCGTCGTACATCAGCTCGACGAGCTCGTCCCGCCGGCGTACGTACCGATAGAGCGACATCGTGCCGGAGCCGAGCTCGGCCGCCACGCGGCGCATCGAGACCGCCTCCAGACCTTCGGCGTCGGCGAGCCGGATCGCGGCCGCGGTGATCTCCGCCCGGCTCAGCCCCGGATGCGGGCCGCGGCCGGACTTCTCCGGTCGCATCCACACCGACGGGACCTGGTTGTCCGGCATACGCGTCCTCCTCTGCGTACACCGTACTAAGCCACGGCGTCACAGCCGCCGCAGCACGACTCCGAGTACGCGGCTGACCGCCACATAGCCAAACTGCCGCGAGTCGGTGGAGTGAGCCGCGTTGTCGCCGAGTACGACCAGCTGTCCGGCTGGCACCCGCTCGTCGCGTACGGCCGCGCGGACCTGCGCGGGCACGGGATCACCTGGCGCCGCGGCGACGCGCTTCAGGATCCAGCCGTTACGGCCCTCACGCCGCCGGTCGGCGAACACCACGCACTGGCCGACGCCGCAGCGCTTACGGCGCACTACGAGCAGGCGGTCGCCGTGCGCGTACGCGGGACTCATGCTCTGGCCGCGTACGGTGATCATCGCATATCGTGCGCGCAGCCAGAAAACTCCGCCGACCGCCAACGCCAGCAACGCGACGACGGCGATCACGCGGTCGCCGCCGCATACCCTTCGGCCTGCAGGTTGAACAGCCGCGCGTACGCGCCGCCCGCCGCCAGCAGCTCGGCGTGCGTGCCCTGCTCGGCGATGACGCCGTCGGCGAGTACGGCGATGAGGTCGGCGTCGCGGATCGTGCCGAGCCGGTGCGAGATCAGCAGGCTGGTACGTCCCGACCGGATCTCGCGCAGCCGCGAGTGCACCTCGTGCTCGGCTTCGGCGTCCAGGCCCGCGCTCGGCTCGTCCAGGATCACCAGGTCGCGATCCTCACGCAGAAACGCCCTGGCCAGCGCGACACGTTGCCATTGACCGCCGGACAGCATCACGCCGGTCTCCTTGCCGTCGCCGGATGCGCTGAAGAAGGCCCTGGTCAACAACGTGTCATAGCCGCGCGGCAAAGCCTGGATCGCGTCGTGTACGCCGGCGCGTCGAGCCGCGAGTTCGATCCGGCTCGGGTCGGCGATCGCGGACAGGTCACCGACCGCGATGTTGTCGGTCGCGCTGAGGTCGTATGCCATGAAGTCCTGGAAAACGGCCCCCATCCGGCCGCGCAGCTCGGTGACCGGAAGGTCGCGGACATCGACGCCGTCCCAGCGGATCTGACCGCGCGTCGGATCGTAGAACCGGCACAGCAGCTTCACGATCGTACTTTTGCCGCCACCGTTGAGACCGACCAGCGCGACCGTCGACCGGTGCGGCAGGAAAAGGTTCACACCGCGCAGGACCCAGGGATGCGAGTCGGAGTAACGAAACCAGACATCCCGCAGCTCGATTCCGTTGCGCAGCTCGGAAATCTCGCACGGGCGCGACGACACCGGCAGGTCCGGTCCGGCCGACACGACAGCGTCGAAATGCTGGAAAAGCAACGCCTGTTGTCTCGTACGCGCGGCCGCGCTCACCATCGCGGTCACGGCCCCCTGCACGGCGGCGGTTGCCGCGACGAACAACGAAACGTCGCCGACGGTGAGCTCGCCGCGGCCGGCCGACAACAAGGCCCACAGCAGACCGCCACCGGCGATCGTGCTGGCGAGCGCGATCAGTGCGCCGTGGCGCACCAGTTCCCTGCGGTCCATCTGGTGACGAGTGGCGTTGCCGCGCCGCACTTCGGCGATCATGCGCTCGCGCAGGAACGCGCCGATGCCGAAGAGCCGGATTTCCTTCGCCGCCGGCGCCGCACCGAGCAGCGTCGCGTAGAACAGCTCGCGGCGCTGGATTGGGGTAAGGGCGAGCATCATGTCCGTACGCTGCCTGGCCAACCGCAGCTCGACGAGCAGAGCCGGTGCGGCCGCGGCCAGCACGACGGCGGTGAACCACGGACTGACGATCGCGAGCGAGCCGACAAATCCGATCAGGGTGATGCCGCCGCGGCCGAGCTGGAGCGTCGAGTCGATCAGCTGACCCGGGTTAATCACGCTCTGCTCGGCCAGCCGCAGCCGGTCCAGGAACTCCGGATCCTCCAACCTCGACAGGCCGGAAAGCCGTTCCACGGCAGCGAAAAGCGTGTCCTTGGCACGCAGGCTCGCGCGGCGGTCGAGCTCGGCGCGCAGATAGTCGGCGATCTGCGGGTTGAGCGCGCCGGCCAGTCCCCAGACCGCGATGCCGGTTGCCAGCGCGAGCAGCACACCGACCGGACCTGGCCTCACCAACCGGTCCAGTGCCAGCTTCGTCAGCCACGCCACGAACACCGGCGTGAGGCCGCCGAGCAGGGTCACCAGCAGGTACGCGACGGCATGCCATGGAGCCGACCGCCAGACCAGGCCGGTCAGCCGGAACGCGGCGGTCACACCAATGCCGGCAGTCGGGAGAAGCGCGGCACGAACTCGGTGACCACGCCGTCCACGACGACGCAGGACATCGGATAGCCCTCCACTCCGAAGGTCTCGCGAATTCCCGAGTCAGCTCCGTCGAGCACGACCTGCGCGACTTTTTCCAACGCCGCCACGAAATCAGCGCCGTCGGAATAGGTCGTGTCGACCACGACGAGTACGCGCTCACGGTCGCGGTCGCCGGCCCACGCCACCAGGTCAGGCAGGTCCGTACGACAGCTTTCGCATTCCGGGGACACGAAAACCACGGCCGTGGCGCCGACGAACGACAGCCGCTCGCCGTCGACCGTGGCGGCGGTGAGCTGACCGACCGACCGGCCCGCCGCCGGGACATTCGCGCTGCTACGCCGTTCCAGGAGCCGCTCGAGGGTCTCGGCGTGCTCACGTAACCGCCGCACCACACCAAAAGTCAGGACAAGGTCGAGCAGGCACAGCGCACCGACCAGGACCACGATCGCGATCAATACGGCCATCAGTTCCGCCTCGTCGAGAAAGGGACACCGGAAAAGCCGCGGTGATGCCGAAGAATCGGCACCACCGCGATCGTCGGACCTCGGTCAGCAGCGGTCGTTGCTCAGCGCGCAGTCACCGCAGGCGGTGTCGTGGAGCTCGTCGCGCAGCTGGTAGGCCTGCCGGAGATACATCGTCGGCGGAAATCCGTAGCCACAGCCGCACTTCGCCCACGTACACACCACCGCGTCCGCGGTCATCTTCGGAACGAGACGGCCGAGCATCCGGTCGCTCAGCCGCTCGATTCTGTCCCTGATCGTTGCCACCATGCCATCAGCTCTCTTCGTCAGGATGCCGTGATGAGCCCGGGTACGCTGCCGGCGGCGTACCCGGGTGGAGACAGCGCGGAATGTAGCCGCCGCCGGTTGGCGGCGCAATACGCGAGCCGGCAGCGGCGGAAAATTTCCCGACTCGTGAGTACCAATAACATATTTAGCGCTAAAGGCCTACCGGAACAGGTCGGCACCCCACGGTTTGCCGGCGGACGCTCCTGGCGGACAGGCGAAGACGGCGCTGGAGGTGTGCGTGATGTATTCGTTCAGCGCGTCGTTGGCACCGAGTTTGCGCTGGATGGGAACGAACTGCTTGGCCGGATCCCGCTGGTAGCAGATGAAGAACAGGCCGGCGTCCAACTCACCGGTACGCGCGTCGATGCCGTCGGTGTAGGAGTAGCCGCGCCGCAGGATCTTCCGGCCGCCGTTGCTGGCCGGCGCGGCCAGCCGGATGTGCGCGTTGGCGGCGACCCGCGACTGGCTGCCGAGGTCGACCGGGTCGAACTCGTCCTTGCCGCCGAGCGGCGCGCCGGTCGTCTTGACCCGGCCGAAGACCGCCTCCTGGTCGCCGAGCCGGTCGCGGTCCCACGACTCGATGTGCATCCGGATCCGCCGGGTCACCAGGTAGCTGCCGCCGCGCAGCCACGGCTGGTCGGTCTCGTCGCCGACCCAGACGAAGTCGCGCAGGTCGGCGTCGTCCTCCAGCTTGATGTTGTTGGTGCCGTCCTTGAAACCCATCAGGTTGCGCGGCGTCGCCTGGCTGCTGCTGGTCGTGGCCGTACGGCCAAACCCAAGCTGGGACCAGCGCAGCACCGCCACACCGCGGGCCAGCCGGGCGAAGTTGCGGATGGCGTGGAAGGCCACCTGCGGGTCGTCGGCGCAGGCCTGTACGCCGATGTCGCCGTTGCTGATCTCCGGCCGCAGCTCGTCGCCGGGCAGCGGCGGCAGCGGCTGCAGGGCCGCCGGTTTCCTCGCGGCCAGGCCGAAGCGCTTGTCGAACAGCGACGGTCCGAAACCGATGGTGAGCGTCAGGCCGCCGGCCGCGAGGCCCATCGCCTCGCCGGTGTCGACCGGCGGCTCGTCCGGCAGCGTCTCGGTCGGCCCGACCGGCTGGCCGGCGGTCATCTTCACCGCCGCCTGCGTCCACGTGACCAGCAGCTCACGCAGGTCGTCGCGGCTCGTACTGGTCAGGTCGAAGGCCGCGAACGCGAGCCGGTCCTGCGCCGGGGTCGCGATGCCGGCCTGGTGCTCACCGTAGAACGGTACGGCCGGCGAGCCGGTCGAGGCCGCCGCGGCGGTGGAGCTCAGCGTGTGGCCGAGCGCGTAACCACCAGCGCCGACGGCGACGCCGCCGCCGATGGCCGCGCCGAGCAGTCCGCGCCGCGAGATCCGCCTACTTTCCGACAACTTTGCCCGCCACCTTCGACTCGGCCTCGGCCAGCGCGTCGATCGCCTGCGCGATGGCCCTGGTGTCCGTCTGCGCCAGCTGCGTGTAGAGCTTGTAGCCGCCCGGCTGGCCGGCGTCCTTGTATTTGTCCAGCAGTGTGTCGACCGCGGCGAACTTGGCGCTGACCGTGTTCGCCAGGGTCGCGTCGACCCGCTTCAGCGCCGGCACCAGCGGCGCGTACGCCTGCTTCGCGCCATCGACGTTGGCCCGGATGTCGACCAGGTCGATGTGCGAATAGCGCTCCTCCTCGCCGGTGATCTTGCTCTTGGACACCTCGCTGAGCAGCTCGCCGGCGCCGTTGGCCAGCTGCGCCGGCTGGTAGGTCGCGGCCGCCACCTGGGTGTTGAGCTTCTGTACGTCCACCAGCAGCTTGTCGGCCACCGGCGCCATCCCGGCCGTCGAGTTCTTGACCCACAACGCCTGCTCGATCTTGTGGAAGCCGGTCCACTGCGCCGCCGGCACGTCGTTTTCGCGCGCGTCGATCGCCGGGTCGAGACCGGAGAAGCTTTCCGCGACCGGCTCCACGCGCTCGTAGTGCACGCGCGCGGCGGCGTAGAGCTGCTTGGCCTGCGCCACGTTGCCGGCCTTCACCGCGTCGACGAACGGTTTCGTCGAGGTCACCAGCGCACCGACCTCGGTCTTCACGTACGCGGCGTACTGCTGCACGGCCGTCTTCAGCAGCGCAGCGGTGGCCTGGTCTTTCGACCCGGCGGCGGCGCCCGTGACGGTGAACTTGACGGTGTCGGTCTTCGCGCCGGGACAGTAGAGGCTGTAGGTGCCCGCGGTCAGCGCCAGGGTGAACTCGCCGGACAGTCCCGGGGTGAGGTTTTCCTTCTCCCCCATGATCCGCTCGCCGTCCAGCAGCTCGACCTCGGTCGACTTGGTCGCGCTCTGGTTGGTGATCGAGAAGACGTACGAGCCGGCCGGCACGGTCGTACGGTCCGGCGTGCAGCCGTCGTCGGTGAGCGTCACCTTGATCTTGTTCGAGGACGCGCCACCGGTCGCCGCCGGCGATCCTCCGCAGCCCGCGATCAGAGCGAGACCCGCGACTGCCACCGCGGCCAGCGCGAGAGGTGAGCGGACTGTGCGCATTGTGCGTTCTCCCTATGCGTTTGTGGTTGCTGGGACGGCCTTCTGGCGCTTGGCGGCTGGCCACGCGACGTAGATGCCGACTGGGATCAGGTAGACCAGCCAGCCGATCACCTCGATCACCACCGGCCGCGGCTGGATGCCGAGCACGCCGGTGATCAGCGAGGCCTGGATGGTGCCCGGCCCGACCAGCCAGGTGAGGTCGACCACCTGCTGCTGGCCGACGTTGAGCCAGCCAGCCTCGTGCGCGGTGTGCAGCGCGCTCATCACCAGGCCGGCCGCGACGAACACCAGCACCAGACCGGTGGCGCGGAAGAACCGGCTCAGGTTGAGGCGTACGCCACCGCGATAGATGCCATAGCCGATCGCCACCGCGACGAGCACGCCGAGCAGCGCGCCGATGCCTGGCAGGATGGCCGAGGAGCTGGCCTGGAACGCGGCGAGCAGGAAGACCGAGGTCTCGAAGCCTTCGCGCAGCACGGCCAGGAAGGCCATCGCGATCAGGGCCCACGCCGAGCCGGAGGCCAGCGCGGCGCCGGCCGAGCCTTCCAGCTCGCCTTTGAGATCGCGCGAATGCCGGCGCATCCAGACAATCATGTACGTGACCATGACCACAGCGGCCAGCCCGATGACGGTTTCCAGGCCTTCCTGCTGCGCCTGCGGCAGCTCCGCGGTGATCACCTGCAGCGCGATCCCGATGCCGAGGCAGATCAGCACGGCGATGACGACCCCGATCCACACCGACCGCAGCGCGTCGCGTTTTCCTCTCTGCACGAGGAAAGCGGCGATGATGCCGACGATCAGGGAAGCTTCGAGGCCCTCACGCAGTCCGATCACGAACGTGGGAAGCATGACCATCTCCTAAGGCAAGGCAAGCCTGCCTTAGGATAGGGCCACCTAAGCCGGAGGCCAACTGGCCCCCTGACTGGGAAAACGTTCGCACACCTGGTGTGATACGCGGCGTAGCCCTAATCTGTCCTCCATGTCCCAACTCGCGAGTAACAAAGCTCACGACTTTGACGTCTTCGTCGTCGGGTCGGGCTTCGGCGGAAGCGTGGCCGCTCTGCGGCTGACCGAGAAGGGCTATCGGGTCGCGGTCGCGGAGGCCGGCCGGCGGTTCTCCGACGACGATTTCGCGCGTACGTCGTGGAATCTGCGCAATTATCTGTTTGCGCCGGATTTGGGGCTTTATGGCATCCAGCGTATCCACCTGCTGCGTAACGTGATGGTGCTGGCCGGCGCCGGCGTCGGCGGCGGATCGCTGGTCTACGCCAACACCCTGTATCGACCGCTGCGGCCGTTCTACCAGGATCCGCAGTGGTCGCACATCACCGACTGGGAGAGCGAGCTCGCGCCGCATTACGCGCAGGCGAGCCGGATGCTCGGCGTCGTCACGAATCCGACGACCACACCGTCGGACGAGGTGCTGCGCAAGGTGGCCGCCGACCTCGGTGTGGCGGAGTCCTACCATCCGACGCCGGTCGGCGTTTTCTTTGGCAAGCCAGGCGAAACCGTGCCCGACCCGTATTTCGGCGGCGCCGGGCCGGCGCGTACCGGCTGCACGGAGTGCGGCTCCTGCATGACCGGCTGCCGCGTCGGCGCCAAGAACACGCTGGTGAAGAACTACCTTTATCTGGCCGAAAAAGCCGGCGCGCGGGTGATGCCGTTGACGACCGTCACCCATCTTCGTTGCCGGGACGACGGTTCGTGGGTCATCGACGTGCTGCGTACCGGCTCGAAGCTGCGCCGCGACCGGCGTACGTTCACCGCCGGCCACGTCGTGATGGCCGCCGGCACCTGGGGCACGCAGCAACTTCTGCACCGGATGAAGGACTCCGGCGCGCTCGCCGGCCTGTCGCCGCGGCTCGGTGAGCTGACGCGGACGAACTCCGAGGCGATCACCGGCGCCAGCCGTACGTCCGTCGACCCGTCCGAGGATTTCTCCTCCGGCGTCGCGATCACCTCGTCGATCCACCCCGACGACCACACGCACATCGAACCCGTACGCTATGGCCCCGGCAGCAACGCCATGGGAATGTTGCAGACGCTGGCGACCGACGGCGACTCGGACGTGCCGCGGTGGAAACAGTTCCTGAGTTTCCTCGGCCGGCATCCGATCAAGACGCTCCGGCTGTTTTCCGTGCACCGCTGGAGTGAGCGGACGGTCATCCTGCTGGTGATGCAGAGCGTCGACAATTCCCTGACGACCTACACCAAACGCGGGCTGCTCGGCCGCAAGATGACCTCACGGCAGGGCCACGGCGAGCCGAACCCGGCGTTCATCCCGGCCGCGTACCAGGCGACCAGCCTGGCCGCCGAGCACATGGACGGACAGGCCGGCGGCACCTGGGGTGAGCTGTTCAACATCCCGCTCACCGCGCATTTCATCGGCGGCTGCCCGATCGGCACGAGCGCGGACAACGGCGTGATCGACCCGTATCACCGCGCTTTCGGCTATCCGACGATGTCCATTGTGGACGGTTCGGCGATCACCGCCAACCTCGGCGTGAACCCGTCGCTGACCATCACCGCGCAGGCCGAGCGCGCGTTTTCCATGTGGCCCAACAAAGGCGAGGCCGACCAGCGTCCGCCACAGGACGCGCCGTACCAGCCGGTGCCGTTCGTCGCTCCCCGTTCACCAGCCGTCCCCACCAACGCTCCAGCCGCCCTGCAGGCCCGCTGACGACACGATCGGCCCTCCGTCACGCATCGTGCGTGCCGGATCGACTCTCGGAGCAGACCTACGGCAGCCGTCTCACTTCTGCCTGTCTGGTTCGGCGAAATCCTTGCTGTGTAGCGCGGCGGCGACGTCGGTCAGTGAACGGGCGCGTGCGTATTCTGTCGCGGTGAACGGACGATGCGGCCGGCGTACGACCATGATCCCGCTGCGTGGATGATTGAGCAGGAGCCGTTCGCGATGGGTGAAACCGGGTCGACGCAACGGATTCGCTTCGGCCTGCCAGCGTACGTCCGCGCTCAGCAACGCGGAAACGGCCGCGGGGAGCTCCAGTTGGCCGGAGACAAGCTGTCTGGCCAGGACCAGCGATCGACACGACGGATCGGTCAACTCGTGGACGTCGGCCGGCGCAATGCTTATCTCGCGGCCACCCGCGCTGCGAGCGGCTCGTTCGATGGCGCTCTCAGCGGTGTTCGGAGGAGCCGCCACCAGCATCTCGTCCACCACGCCGGCCGGGCTTGGTTGTACGTCCAGCGACTGAATGTCACAACCAAGCGCACCCATCGCACCGGCGAGCACGGCCAGCCGGCCCGGTCGGTCGTCGATGGTCGCGCGAACGAGCCACAGGTTTCCCTGTCGCGGAGGTGGTAGGTGTCGACGCGGACGCCATCTGAAGACGAAGGCGCCGACGACTGTCGCCAGACCGATGACAATGAGGACGAGCGGCCCGTAGGCCTGTTCTCCGGCGACGCTGACCAGGGTATGAACGGCGCCCGCGGCCAGGAAGATCGCCGCGAGTTCGACCGCCTTCCGGGTCGCGCCCGGCACTCTGTTCCTTGAATCCTCGTTTTCCATAGTCACGATAGTCGGCCGACGCTGTTGCCACTCACGGTGTTCAGATATCACCAGTGGGTAAACGGACCGGATCACACGGCGGTCGCGGCGGACGCCGTCCATCGAGCGGAATCGGTGTTCTGTCTGCGAACTTCCGGTGCCGCCCACCACGGCGGCCCACCCGCGGTCGTTTAACAGCTCGGACACACCAGCGACACAACGATAACCGCCACAGTTTCAAACACGGCCTAGTAGTACTACTAGCCAACTGGTTTCAGGCGGATCGACCAGGTGCGGTTGAGGTTGAGCTCGGTCAGGTACGCCTCCACGTCCGCGTCCGTCTCGAAGCCGTTGAACCACACCGCTTTCCGCCCGTCGGTGCGCACCGGCAGCCGCGGGAAGTCGTTCTCGGACGGATCGGTTTCCAGCCACACAGCGGCTTTTACGTCAGGAGCGGTCTCCAGCGGATGGATCGTCGCGACCAGTCGCGGCGTTCGCGGCAGGTCGAGTGCGGTCAGGGGATTCAGCAACAACACGTCCGACACGTCGAGCATGGTGGCGTTGGCGGCCGGACCGTACGTCTTCCACGCCTCGCTCTCGAAGTAGAAGCGGTTGAGTGCGGACTTTCGTACGGCCATGTCGGGAAAACTCCGCAGCCAGACGAAGCGGTCGTCACGGTCCAGGTCGTGGTAGACGCCGAGGATCCGCATGCCGACCGCTTCCTGGCTGTCGACGAAATGGCGCAGGAACAGCTCGGTCAGCGTGTCGCGCTGGCCGGGACGCAAGGTGTACTGCCGGAGTTCCACGACTTCGCTCATGCGTCCCAGCATGGCGACCGGAAGGCCGGCGATCGAGTGGCGGATCTGCCGATGTCCGCAACTTTCCTGCCGTAGGCTGGCGGCATGAGGACGGTGGCCGTGGCGGTGGTCGAGGACATGCCGATGTACGAGCTGGGGATCGCCTGCGAGGTGTTCTACGAGCCGTTCTACGAGCTGCGGCTGTGCGGAGCCAGCCGCGTCCGTATCGAGTCGGGTTTCACCGTACGGCCGGGACATCCGCTGCGGTCGCTGGCCGAGGCGGACACGGTTGTCATCCCCGCGCTGCCGCATGCCTGCATGGCCGACCGGCCGATTCCGGCGCCGCTGGTCAAGGCCGTGGCGGCGGCCGCGGCGGCGGGCGCTCGGATGGTGTCGCTGTGCAGTGGCGCGTTCGTGCTCGCGGCCGCCGGCGTGCTGGACGGAATGCGCGCGACCACGCATTGGCAGCAATGCGCGAAGCTCGCGGCCCGCCATCCGGCCGTACGAGTGGATCCGTCGGTTCTCTATGTGGACAACGGAAACGTGCTGACCAGCGCCGGCCGCAGCGCCGCGCTCGACCTCTGCCTCCATGTCGTACGCCAGGATTTCGGTGCGCACGTGGCGAATTCCCTGGCGCGTACGATGGTCGTCGCGGCACACCGGTCCGGCGGACAGGCACAGTATGTGGCCCAGCCGCTGCCACCGACCGAACGGCTCGGCGAGGTGCTGGACTGGGCGCTGGCCCGGCTCGACCAGCCGGTGACCGTCAGTTTGTGGGCCAGGCAGGCGAAAATGAGCGAGCGGACGTTTGTCCGGCGGTTCGGCGAGGCGACCGGCACGACACCGCGGCAGTGGCTGCTCAGCCAGCGGCTCAACCGCGCCCGCGAGCTGCTGGAGTCCACGACGCTGTCCATCGACCAGGTGAGCGAGCGCAGCGGCCTCGGCTCGGCCGCCAACCTGCGCCAGCACTTCACCGCCGTCGTCGGCACCACACCGACCGACTATCGCCGCGCTTTCCGCTCTGTCGAATGAAAAACCGAGGCGCCGGACGGAAGGCTCGCCCGGCGCCTCGGCATCCCCCAGGAGGGACCTACAAACCCGCGGTCTGCAACAGATCCTTGGTGGTGCCGGCCGGCGCGTTGGAGATGACACCCTTCGACGCGTTGTCCTGCAGCCACTTGATCACGTCCGCGGTCGACGCGTCTCCCTTGGCGGCCTTGTAAAGCGCCGCGACACCGACGACGTGCGGGGTGGCCATCGAGGTGCCGGAGATGGTGTTGGTGCCGCCGTTGAGCCAGGTCGACTTGATGTCCACGCCTGGCGCGTAGCCCTCCACCAGCGAGCCGAAGTTGCTGAAGCTCGCGTTCTTGTCGGTCTTGTCGCTGGCCGCCGTGGTGAACACGCCGTCGGCCTCGGCCGGCGAGTGGCCCTTGGCATCGGCGCCGTCGTTTCCTGCCGCCACGGCCAAAAAGACGCCGGACTTGGCCAGCGCGGTGGCCGCACTGTCCACATTGGAGTCACTCGGTCCGCCGAGCGACATGTTGGCGACGGCCGGCTTCTTGGCGTTCTTGGCGACCCAGTCCATGCCGGCGATGACGTTCTCGTACGTGCCCGAGCCGTTGCAGTCGAGCACGCGTACGGCGTGCAGGCTGACCTTCTTGGCGATGCCGTACGTGGTGCTGCCGATGGTGCCGGCGACGTGCGTGCCGTGGCCGTTGCAGTCCTTGCCGTCGCCGCCGGTCGCGTCGTACGCGATCGAGGCGCGGCCGCCGAAGTCCGGATGCGCGGTGTCGATGCCGGTGTCGATGACGTACGCGTTGACGCCTTCACCGGTCGAGGTGGCCTTGTACGAGTTGTCCAGCGGCAGTTTCGGCTGGTCGATCCGGTCCAGGCCCCACGAGGCCACGTCGGTGACCTTGATCTTCGCGTCCTGGCTGACCGCCGCGACGGCCTGCTTCATTCGCGCACTGTTGAGCTGTTTGTCGGTCAGGTGGGCGGAAAAACCGTGCAGCACCGCCGAGTAGACGTGGTCCGGCTTGACGCCGAGCGAGCTGGCCACCGCGGCCGGGTCGCTGCCGTTGGCGACCTTGACGATGTACGCGCCGGCCACGCCTTTCGCGCCGTGCGCGGTGTACGGCGCCGGAGCGGTGCGGTCGCCGGCGGCGTGCGCCGGCACAGCGGCCAGGGACGTGCCTGCGGCCGTCGCGGCCACCACGGCAGCGAGTAACAGGCGTCGAGCGATCGGTTTCACGGCTGCCTCCTTGGGGCACGCGAGGTCACTGTCCGTAACCGACCGAGCGCACGGAAATCCGGTTTCCGGGCAGGTCGGCGTACGGAGCGGGGAATCAAGATCACGCGGCCGCGTTCCCATCACCTTCGGTGCCGGCCGCCGCCGAAACAATGCGTAGGCCCCACCTAACTAATGCTTGACTAATGCTGTCTTTTTGCCGCGTATTGGTGGATGCATGCCGGCTCTCGCCAGACTGCGGAGGTTGGGATCATCCGGCACTATTGATGGACAGGACAGCTCATCCCGCGATCGTCGTCCGAATTGGTAGGAATTGATGCGATACCTCCGCCAGCCAGGAAGCCGGTTCGGCAAACCGTTACCTTCCGTGACGTAGTCGGGGTTATACTGGGTAGTAACACGCCTTTTATCGCCAAATGTGCCGCGCGTACGAAACGGCCGGTGTCACGCAAAGTCCAGCATCGGCCACTCGTTTCCGACCGAACGAGGACGCTATATGCACCAGGAGCAGGTCATCGCAGCACCGCACGCTGCCGGCCCGGCCGGTCTGGTCACCGGTAGCTCGGCGATCGTCGTGCGTGCCACGTCGCCGGTGCTGGTCGGCCGGTCCGCCGAGCTGCGTGCGCTGGTCGACGTGGCGAGCCAGCCGCCCGCTGTCGTACTGCTGGAAGGCGAGGCCGGCATCGGCAAGAGCCGGCTGGTCCAGGAGCTGCTCCAGCAGCCGGAGCTGCGCCGGCACTGGGCCGCGGTCGGCTGGTGTCAGCCGCTGCGCGAGCCCTTCCCGTACGGCCCGATCGTCGACGCGCTCGGCAACGCGGCCGAGCAGCTCGACCGGCTGCAACGCGCCGGCCGTACGCTCAATCCGGTCGTCGGCGCGCTGCGTCCGTTGCTCGACGAGATCGCCGACCAGCTGCCACCGATGCCCGAGTCGCTGGGCGACGCGCGCGCCGAGCGGCACCGGATGTTCCGCGCGATCCGCGAGCTTCTGTCCACATGTGGCCCCACCCTGCTGGTCGTCGAGGACCTGCACTGGGCCGACGAGGGCACGCGCGACGTGCTCAACTTCCTGGTGGCGCAGCCGGCCGACAACGTCTGCGTGCTCGCCACCTACCGGCCGGAGGAGCCGGCGGCGGTGCCGCTGACCGGCGCGCACCGGCAGGGACCCGGCACGACGTCCGCGGTGATCCGGCTGGCGCCGCTGGACGAGGGACACGTCTCGCGGCTGACCGCCGCGCTGGTCGGCGAACCCGACGTCTCCTCCGACTTCGCCGGCCGGCTGTTCCACCGTACGGCCGGAATTCCTTTCGTCGTCGAGGAAACTCTGCACGCGCTGCGCGATCCGGCCGGAGCCGTACGCAGCACGGGCAGTGCCGCCGAGTCGCTGCTGGACAGCGTCGAGGTGCCGACGCTGCTGCGCCAAGGCATGGCCGACCGGCTCGACCGGCTGTCGCCGGAGGCCGTACTCGTCGCGCAGGCCGCCGCCGTGCTCGCGGTGCCGGCGTCGGCAGCGCTGGTCGGCGCGGTGGCCGACCTGTCGGAAATGGACACGGACGAAGGCATCGTCGCCGCGTTGCGCGCGGGCGTGTTGGTCGAGGCCTCGCCCAACCGATACGGATTCCGGCACGCGCTGGCGCGGCAGGCGGTGTACGACGCGCTCGACGGGCCATACCGCCGCGGCCTGCACGCGCGCGCGGCGTCGGTGCTGCGCGGCGAGCCGGAGCTGCCGCTCGTACAGATCGCCAAGCACCTGCGCGCCGCCGAGCAGATCGGCGAGTGGCTCGCGACCGCCGAGCGCGCGGCCGCGGCCGCACACGACAACGGCGACTCGGCGCTGGCGTGTGAGCTGCTGCTGGAGCTGATCGACGAGCCGACGATCTCCGGTGACCAGGTCAACCGGGTCGCGCGGTCCCTTGGCGCGTACGCGCTGGGGATGGTCGGCAGCGGCGGCATGATCGCCACTCTCGGCCAGCTGCTGGAGGACCCGCGACTGACCGGTCCGACCCGCGGTGAGCTGCGGTTTCACCGTGGCCTGCTGGCCCTGCGGCGATCCGGCAGCCTGGACGCCGGCCGCGCCGACCTGGAGCAGGCGGTCGCACAGATGGCCGACTCCAACCCGGCGTCCGCGCTGCTGGGCATGTCGGTGCTCGCGGTGGCCCAGTTTGGCGAGACTCCGGCGCGCGAGGCCGAGCGGTGGCTGCCGAAGGTCGCGCGGGGCATCCAGGAAACGGCAGATCTGGCCGTACGGTTCAGCGCTTCGGCCAACCACATGCACACGTTGATCCAGCTCGGCGACCCCGATGGCCTCAACCTGGCAGCGGACTTGCCGGAGCGGGCCGCTGACGCGGAGGAACGGCGAGCGTTGACGCGCGCTCATGCGAACGTTGCCGACGCATGCGGCTGGGTCGGCTATTTCCGTCCGGCGCGGCGGTTTCTACGGATCAGCCGCGAGCTGGCCGACGCCGGCGGCGGGGTGCCGTACGTGTGCAGTGTCAGCGACGCGACCGGCGCGCACCTGGACTGGTGGACTGGTCAGTGGCAGGGGTTGAGCCAGCGGTCCGAGGACCTGCTTGAGCGCTACATCGACGTACAGATCGTCGCCGACGAGCTGTCGTTGGTGTTGGCGTCGCTGGCGATCGCGGCCGGCGAGTGGGACAGCGCGCTGACCCGGCTCGACCGGCCGGGCCTGCGCAGTGCGGCGGAGTCGTGCGCGCCGATGGTCATCAGCGCGGCGGCGGCGCGAGCGCGGCTGCACCTGTCCCGCGACGAGGTGGCGGAGGCCGTTCTGGCCGTACGCGGCGCGATTTCGTTGGCTCGCCGCAAAGGCGTGTGGGTCTGGGCCGCCGAGCTGCTGCCGGTCGCGGTCGAGGCCTTCTGCCGGTCCGGGGACGTGCCGGCGGCACGCGTGCTGGTCGACTCGTACGGCAGCGGCATCGTCGGCCGCAGCGCGCCGCTCGCGCACGCCGGCCTGCTGCACGGGCTCGGGATTTTGCATTCGTACTCAGGAGAAAGCCGAGCGGCGGTCGCGCGGTTGACCGCCGCGGCCGACGCCTACGCGGCGCTGCCCGCGCCCTATGACGCCGCGCTGGCGGCGGAGCGAGCGGTGGTCGTACGCGGCGCGGACGCGGCGCACGAGCTCGGGCCGTTGGCCGAGACGTTCACCGCTCTCGGTGCGACACGCGACGCGGCACGGTGCCAGCATGCGTTGCGCGGCCACGGAAACGTCGTACGGTCCCGGCGCGGCCGGCGCGGTTACGGCGACGAGCTGTCGCCGCGCGAGAAGGACGTGGCGCGGCTGCTCGCGCGCGGCCACTCCAACCGCGAGATCGCCGAGGTGCTGTTCCTGTCTCCGCGTACGGTCGAGCATCACGTGGCGCGGGTGCTGCACAAGTCCGGCGCCCGGTCCCGCGCCGACCTGCGCGAGAGTTGAGAGGTCGCAGTTGCGTACGTAGGTAACCGGTGCGACTTTCGTATCGTGTCGTCGCACAGCGCTGTCGTTGGCGTACGCGCCGCGGCTAGCGTGAAGCACATGTTCAGGCGGCCGTTCTGGGACTCGCGCCGGGATGCGGTCACCGACATCCTGCTGGCCGCCGGCGTTGCGGTGCTCGGCGTGCCGGTGCTGATCGGCATCGTCTCGTGGCATGCCGACCAGCAGCGTCTGGTCCTGGAAATTCCGTGGTTTCTGCTGGTCACGCACGTGGTCGAGTCGGCGACGCTGCTCCTGCGCCGGCGCGTGCCGGTGCTGCTGTGCGGCCTCCAGCTGATCGCCTTCCTGTTCACACCGGCATACTTCCTGGTCACCACCGGCACGCTCATCGTCTCCGGCGACACGCTCAACGGCGCATGGGCCACGCTCGAGGCGCCGTTCGTCTGCTACGCCGCGATCGCGTACACCAGCGGCCGCAAGCGCGCATATGCGTGGGGATCGATCGCGATCATGACGATCATCGCCGTACGTCCATGGCAGCCGGGGGTCAACGCGATCGCCGGTGGCCTCGTCTTCACCGCGATCCCCGCGCTGCTCGGCCTTTACGTGTCGGCGCGCCGCCGGCTGATCCAGGCGCTGAAAGACCGCGCCGAGCGGGCCGTACGCGAGCAACACCGGCTCGCCGAGCAAGCGCGCGCGGAGGAACGCCGACGTCTCGCCTCGGAGATGCATGACGTCGTCAGCGATCGCGTCAACCTCATGGTGTTGCAGGCCGGCGCGTTGAGTGTCGCCGCCGACGAGGCGACCAGGACCGCCGCGACCGACCTCAGCGAAGCCGGTCGCCAGGCGCTCTCTGAGCTGCACGAGCTCCTTGGCGTGCTGCAGACCGCCCGCATGGAGGAGCCGGAACGACCGGAGACGCCGGCTTCGCTGCCTGATCTGTCGGCGCTCGTGGCAGACTCCGAAGCCGCAGGCGTACGCGTGACGCTGACCGAGGCCGGCAACCCGCTCATGACCTCACCGGCGGTCGCGCGTACGGCGTATCGCGTCGTCCAGGAGGCCCTGACCAACGTCCACAAGCACGCTCCGGACGCTGACGTGCGTATTCGTGTGCACTACGGCGCCGATCAGGTGCGTCTGACCGTACGCAACAGCGCCGCGTCGCCCGACAGGGCGCTCAGCCGCAGCGGCTCTGGTTCCGGACTGACCGGCCTGCGCCACCGCGTCGAGCTGGTGCATGGCGCCTTCCACGCCGGCCCCGACGGCGAAGGCGGGTTCGCCGTCGAGGTGACGTTGCCGGCGTACGTACCGACGGCGGCACACGCATGAGGTGGCCGCCGCCGGCCGACCGCTGGGACATCGGTTCGGTGATCGTCCTGCTCGTCCTCGTTGTCGCGACCGGCGTTGTCGGCGCACTGCCGTGGGTCGGCCATTTCGACACGCCAGGACCCTGGATCGCGCTCGCCATCGAGGCGATGATCTCGCCGATTTTCCTGTGGCGCAAGGAAATCCCGATTCTCTCCGGAGTCGTCGGCACCCTCGGATCGCTGTTGGCCGTGCTGCTGTCACCGCCGGCCGAGACCGGCCAGCTGTCGGTTTTCCTGTCGGTGAACGTGTGGATGCAGATTTCCACCAGCGTGACGGTCAACAGCATGGTGCATTACGGCAAACGTACGCGCCGAGTGTGGATCATCTGGGGACTGCTCGCCGTGGTCACGGTCGTCGCGGCACGGCCGTGGGATCCACATTTTGGCTCTGTCTATGGTGGTCTCACGCTGATCAGCGCCCCAGCGCTGGTCGGTGCGTACCTTGCCGCGCGCGGCCGGCTCGTCCAGGAGCTGCGCGAGCGCGCCGAGCAGGCCGAGCGCGACCAGGAGCAGGCGGCCGAGCTGGCCCGCGCGCAGGAGCGGATGCGGCTCGCCTCCGACCTGCACGACGTGGTCACGCACCGGATCAGCCTGATGGTGTTGCAGGCTGGCGCGATCCGGATGTCCACTGTGGACCCGGAGGTGCGCGAAGCGGCCGAGCGGCTGCGTACCGTCGGCTGTGAGGCACTTGAGGAGTTGCGAGACATGATCGGCGTTTTGCGTATCGACGTGAAGGAATTGGCATGATCCGCGTGGTGGTGGTCGACGATGAGCCGATGGTTTGTGCGCACCTGCGGACAATTCTCGGCTCGGCCGATGACATCGAGGTGGTCGACGTGGCGCACGACGGCGCCGCGGCGGTGGAGTCGGTCGTACGGGAGCGGCCGCGCGTCGTGCTGATGGACCTGCGGATGCCCGGCGTCGACGGCCTGACCGCCATCGAACGGATCAAACAGCTGCCGGATCCGCCAGCGGTGGTCGCGTTGACGACCTTCGACGCCGACCAGTATGTCGTACGGGCTTTGCGCGCCGGCGCGGCCGGTTTCCTGGTGAAATCGACGCCGCCCGAGGACCTGATCGGTCTCGTACGCGTCGCCGCCGACGGTCACACCGTGCTGTCTCCGGCGGCCGCGCGCCGGCTCGTCGCCGCGTCCGCCGGTGAGCAGGACGTGCGCGACCGGGCCCGGAAACTGGTGCGCGGCCTCACCGAACGCGAGATCGACGTGCTCACCTGCCTCGGCGAAGGGCTGTCCAACGCGCAGATCGCCGAGCGGCTCTTCCTGTCCGAGGCGACCGTCAAAGGCTATGTGTCGCGGATGCTGGTGAAGCTGGACTGCGCCAACCGCACGCAGGCCGGCCTGCTCGCCTACGACGCCGGCCTGGTCACCCGCTGACCTGTTTCGGCCACGAATTGGCGATATTGCCGCTGTAGAGTCCTTTTGCCGTCTGCGCGAGGAGTCTGCATGCGTACTCGAATCGCCGCCGCCGTCACCGCTTTGGCTCTCCTTTATCCGACACCGGTCGTGGCACGACCGCCAGATCGTGCGTCTGTCGTCGCTGGCGACGCGCGTTTCGAGGTGTTGTCGCCGACGCTCGTACGGATGGAATACGCCGGTGACGCGAAGTTCGTCGACGCGGCGACCTTCAACGCGATCGGTCGGGCCAGCTTTCGGCCTCCCGCTTTCAGCACGGAGCGCAAAGACGGCTGGCTGACGATCCGTACGAGCGCGCTTTCGTTGCGATACAAGCTCGATTCCGGTCCGTTCACCGCCGACAACGTCGCCGTGCGGCTGGCCAACGGCGTGACCGCGCGGCCGACCTTTCCCGCCGCCGCCGAATGCGCGGCTGGCGCGCTCTGCGAGGCGGAAAACGCCAGCCTCGACGGAGTCTCGGTCGCTGCCGACCACAGTGGCTACACCGGCAGCGGGTTTGTCGCCGGCTTCGAGCAGAACGGCGGCTCGCTGACCTACCAGCTCAAGGTCGCGACCGCCGGCCCGTACGTTTTCCGCGCCCGCTATGCCAATGCGGTCGGCGGCGATGGCCAGAGCGTCACGCGTACGCTCACACTGACGGTCGACGGCACCGCGCACACGCTCACGCTTCCGGTCACCGGCAGCTGGGACACCTGGGGTTTCACCAGCGCCGACCTGTCGTTGACGGCGGGCAAACATTCGATCTCGGTCAGCAAAACCGCCGCGGACTCCGGCCATGTCAACCTCGACAGCCTGGCGGTGACCGCGCCAGATGCCGGATATCCTCCTGGGCAACTGGTCAAGTCGTGCACGTACGGCGCGATCTGCGAGGCGGAGAACGGAAATCTTTCCGGTGGCGCGTCGGCGCAGACCGACCACAACGGATTTTCCGGTGACGGTTTCGCGGCTGGCCTGACGGTTGCCGGCGCCTCGGATGCCGTGCGGATCACCGGCCTGCCGGCGGATGGCGCGTACGATCTGCAGCTGCGCTATGCGAATGTCGGGACGCCGCGCTCTGTTTCCGTCGACCAGTCGCGCGTCACATTGGCGCCGACCAGCAGCTGGGACTCGTGGCGGATCGTGTCCGTGCCGGTTTCGTTGCGAAAAGGCGACAACACCGTCACGATCGGCTGTCCTGACGCCGACTCGTGCCACCTCAACCTCGACACCGTGGCGGTCACCACAGCCGGCGCCGCACAGCTGCTGCCGCACGCGCCACTCGGCGGATATCGGCGTGGCCTCGACGGGGTGAACGGCTCGGCGCGTACCACGCCCGGCCTGCTCTACCAGGACGGTTGGTATCTCCTCGACGACACCGCGTCGGCCATCTTCGACGGCGCGGCGGTCAGTCCACGACCCGGTCACGGCGGCACGCCATACCAGGACGGCTATCTTTTCGGCTACGGCACGGATTTCCAGCATGGTCTGAGCGACCTCGCCACGCTGACCGGACCGTCGATCCTGTTGCCGCGCTGGGCCTACGGCGTGTGGTATTCGAAATATTACGACTACCACGAAAGCGACTATCGAGCGATGCTGGCGAAGTTTCGCTCGGAAGGCGTGCCGCTGGACGTACTCGTCACCGACACCGACATCAAGTCGCCGGACACCTGGGACGGCTGGCAGATCGACACCACGAAGTTTCCCGATCCGACCGGATTCTTCGACTGGTCGGCGTCGATGGGACTGCACAACACGATCAACATCCATCCGAGCGTACTGAGCACCGATCCGCAGTTTGCCCAGGCGATGGCCACGGCGAAAGGAAAACTCACCAAGGCCGCCTCCGGTTGCTACACCGACACCTCACACCAGGGTGACTGCTATGTCTTCGACTGGTCCGATCCCGACCAGCTCAAGGCGTATTTCGACCTGCACAAGGGGATGGAGCGGCAGGGCGTCGACTTCTGGTGGCTGGACTGGTGTTGCGAGCCGTCGCGGTATTCCGCCGCCGGCGTGACACCGGACGCCTGGATCAACTACCAATACGCCAACCGCAACGGTTTCGCCTTCTCGCGTGCCTTCGGCTCGTTGCAGGCCGGTGGCTACAGTGGCCAGCAGGGCCTGCCGACCGGACCATGGGCTGACAAGCGGACGACCGTACACTTCACCGGCGACACCACGTCGAGCTGGGACACGCTGCGGTTCGAGGTCGGCTACACACCTGGCGAGGCGGCGTCCACCGGCCTGTCGGCGACCAGCCACGACATCGGCGGTTTCAACGCCAACCAGGCAAACCTGCCGGACGACCTCTACGTGCGCTGGTCGCAGCTGGCGGTCTTCCAGCCGATCTTCAGATTTCACGGCAACCACAGCAACCGGCTGCCGTGGGAATATGGCGACGCGGCGCGGGTTTCGGTGGAGAAGTCGATGAACCTGCGCGAGCGGCTGGTGCCGTACACCTATTCGTTGGCACGACTGGCAAACCGCACCGGCGTGCCGATCGTACGACCGACGTATCTGCAGTATCCCAACGATCCCGACGCTTACGCGGCGGCCGGCGGCGAGTATTTCTACGGCCCGGACGTGTTGGTGGCGCCGGCGACCGATCCGGGGACGACCGCGACGACCTCGGTGTGGGTCCCGCCAGGCAGCTGGACCGACTATTTCACCGGCAGGACCTACACCGGACCGTCCACAGTGGACGTCAAGACGGACTGGTCGACGATGCCGGTGCTCGTACGCGCTGGCGGCATTCTTTCGTTGCGCAGCACCAATGTGGCCAATGACGTACAGAACCCGCTGACCGCGGCAACCCTCGACGTGGCCGTCGGCGCGAACGGGAGGTACGCGCTCGCCGAGGACGGTGGCGCGACGACCGCCGTCTCGTACGCGGATGCCGCACACCGGCTGACAATCGCGCCAGCGCGGCAGCGGACCTGGACCGTACGCTTTCTCGGCGCGACCGCTCCACGACTGGTGCTCGTCGACGGCCGGCCAACCACCGCCTGGCAGTGGAACGCCGACGCACGTACGCTCACCGTCAACCTCGGCACGCACACCACCGTCTCGTACCACTAACCGCCAAATCCCACTCCCGCCGCCCGCAAGTGACGTTGGAGGCAGCCTGAGCCGGGGGTGCCTGGTCTTCTGTGACAACAACGATTGTCCGGCGCGGACCTGCGTCGACACCGTTACTGCGCCAGAGCCCGGCTCACCGACACACTGGGGATGCCGGTCGATCTGCTTCCTGACCGGGAAGCGGATACATTCGCCGACTGGATGCGCAAACACCCTGGGACCGAACTGATCTGCAGAGACCGCCGGCGCGTACGCTGCGGCGCGAGGACGAGGGCTCCAACAGCGGTGCAGGTGGCCAACCGGTGGCGCCTAGAGAGCGGGTCGATTCTGGCGAACTTCGATCTCCTCCAGGGAATGGCTGTAGGGCCGGAATCCATCTCGGAAAGTGGGCCAAAACCAAAACCGCTCCGACTTTCTTACGCAGAGAGCCGAAACCTGGTTTGGAATCACCGTTTGCAGGTGATATCATGGGAACATGCGTCTCGACTATGGGTGATGCGATCAGCCTGGTCGACCCGGCGGTGATCGGCGGACGCAGCATGCCGCTGGACATCGGCACCAGCACACGAACCATCAGCCCCGCGCTACGGCGCGCACTGATCCTGCGCGATGTCGGATGCGCCTTCCCGGGGTGCGATCGCCAGGCGCACTGGTGCGAAGGCCACCACGTACGCTTTGTGCGTTTCGGCGGAGAAACCAAGCTCCACAACCTCGTGCTGCTGTGCTTCGCACATCACCAAATCGTGCACCATTCGCAAATGGAAAATCAAAATGCGCGGAGGGATCCCGTACTTCATCCCACCAGCGTTCATCGACCCGACCCGCACGCCGATACGGCACGCCCGCTACAGCATGAAATGCTGAGCCGACCCAGCATCTTGCCTGCGCCTGTCCGCACCCGAAAAGCGACCCCTCGCGTCGGTTCTCGGTAGCCACCGCCACCAGCCAGTCCCGTTGCACACCTGGCGACCTCAATACTGGTACGCCAGCGGCGCATCCACGGCCGGCCTATCGTCATGCGCACAACACGGCGATCCTGACATGCCATAGGCGGTCGTGATCAGGTAATGCTTGACTGCCCAGTACCAGCGTGAATGGCTGGCGCGTTCCGCTGGACCGGATTCTGGCCGGCGCGCTCCACCACGACTTTCCGCTTTTGACACCTGCACTGGACAAATTCGACGACCTCCCCGCAACCTCGGGCCGAGTCCCACGGGCGCCGAGCGACCGTCGTAGCGCCGGCCTCGATCAGTCCCAACGCGACCGGAAACCCGCCGCCCCGTTTACGGTACTGACATAGGATGCTAGCATTGGACCTTGTGACCGAGGACGTGAAGCAGTTCAAGGTGTATCTGCCGGTGGAGCTGATCAAGCAGCTCAAGCACCACGCCATCGAGGCGGAGATGTCACTCTCCGCGCTGGTCACCGACGCTCTTCGCGGCTATCTCGCCACCACCTCGAACAAGGAGAAATGACATGACCACCGAAGGCATCGAAGGCGTTTTCCTGGAGACGCACAACTGGGGAAAGTCGGCGAAGTTCTTCCAGAAGCTCGGCTATGAGGTGCGGTTCTCGTCCGACGACGGCTCCGGCGTGCTGCAGAACGGCACCGCGCCCTACCTGGTGTTGGTCGAGGTGCCGGAAAGTCAGCAACCGCAGATGCAGCTCGTGCTGAAGGTCACCGATCCCGGCTCGTTCCAGCCGGACGTGGACGTGGTGACGCCGTTCGAGGACACGCATTACGGCGCCAAGCGGATGACCGTACGCGACCCGGACGGCCGGCTGTGGAGCATCGAAGCCAAATGAGCCGCAAATCGTGGACGTTGACGGTCGTCTGCGCGGCGTCTTTCATGTTGCTGCTCGACGTCACGATCGTCAATGTCGCACTGCCGGACATCCAGCACGGCCTGACGGCAAAGCTGAGCGACCTGCAGTGGGTCACCGACGCGTACGCGCTGACACTGGCCGCGTTGCTGCTGACCGCCGGCTCGTTCGCCGACCGGTGTGGCCGGCGCAGAGTTTTCCTTGTCGGGCTGGCGATTTTCACACTGGCGTCGTTGATTTGCGGCGTCGCCGGCAGTCCGTTGATGCTGATCGCGGCGCGTGCGGTGCAGGGTGTCGGCGGGGCGATCGTGTTTCCGACTTCGTTGGCATTGCTGGCAAGCACGTTCCAGGGTAAAGAACGCGGCATGGCCTTCGGTGTGTGGGGTGCGGTGGCCGGCATGGCCACCGCGCTCGGTCCGCTCGTCGGCGGCGCGATCGCGACCGGCATCGGCTGGCGTGGCATTTTCCTCGTCAACCTGCCGATCGGTGCCCTCACCATCGCCATCGCGGCGTTCATGGTCGACGAGTCACGTTCGCCGCACGCCGCGCGGATCGACTGGCCTGGTGTGGTTTCCTTCACCGCAGGCCTTTTCAGCCTCGTGTACGGCCTGATCCGCGCCACCGACACCGGCTGGACCGAGGCCGGCGTAATCGTCTGTTTCGGCCTGGCCGCGGTCTTCCTGACCGCCTTCGTGGTGATCCAGTCGCGCGTACGCGAGCCGATGTTCGACCTGTCTTTGTTGCGTACGCCCACATTTCTCGGCGGCTCGGTCGCCGCCTTCGCCATGAACGGCGCGTTGAACGCGATGTTTCTCTACATCGTCCTCTACCTGCAGAGCGGCCTCGGCATCAGCGCGTTCGGCACCGGCCTGCGGCTGCTGATCGTGTCGGCCGGCTCGGTCATCGCCGCGACGGTCGCCGGCCGGTTGTCCAGCCAGCTGCCGGTGCGCTGGCTGATCGGCCCGGGCCTGGTGCTGGAAGGCATCGGCCTGCTGGCGATGCTCGGCCTGGACGCGCGCTCCGACTGGACACATCTGGTGCCAGGACTCGTCATTTCCGGCGTCGGCATCGGTCTGGTCGCGCCGCCGCTCAGCTCGACCGCCGTCGGTGTGGTGCCGGTGCACCGCTCCGGCATGGCCTCCGGCATCAACCAGACCTTCCGACAGCTCGGCATCGCGGTCGGCATTGCCTTGTACGGCACGATGTTCTCGGCCTCGATGCGCACCGGCAGCGGTTTTCCGACCGCTCTCAACGAACTTCTGCTGACCAGCGGCGTCGTGGCCGTCGTCAGCGGCGTCGCCGCCTTCGGGTTGATCCGTACGAAGGACTTCGTCGCTACGGCAGGCCCCACGGTGGCGCCGGCTCCGACGCCGGCACGTCACGGGGTCGCGGATCCGGCCGCTCGCCTCGACGGCTGACAACCGCGCTGCGGCCTTGCCGCAGCGGCACCGAAATCCGGCCGTCGCCAGCCGGTTTCCACGGCAGGCGGCGGCCGTTTTCGTCGCGTACGTCGATGTCGCCGGCTATGCCGTGCTGCAGGACGAGCGCTGCGCCGGCCTCACTGCGGATCCTGACCCACTCCGTAGCGCCGGCTTTCCTCGACGCATCCAGCAAAAACGCACCTTGGCAGCGGATGTTCTGGATGCTGGCCTCCGGCCAGCTCGCCGATATCGACGGAAAGACCTTCACGACGCCGTGTGCACTCTGCGACACCATGTCCAGCAGCGACTGCGCGCCGGTGAGGGGACTCTCCAGCGCGAAGTTGTTGCCCTCGCGATACATGGTGTTCGGCGTGATCTGTGTGTCGCCGATGACCGTGCCGTCGATGAAGGCACGCAGATATCGCAGTGCTTCCTCCGGCGAGTTCATCACCGACGCCATCGATGATGCGACGGCCAGGCTGTAGCCGTGCCACAGGCTCTGCATGCCGGCCCAGTGGTCGAAACTCTGCCGCATGAGCGCTGGATCGCTCGCCTCCTGCAGCGGATAGAGCCACAACAAATGCGAGAAATGCCGATGCGAGCTCGACAGCGGTACGTCCTTGCCGATCATCACGCCGGTCGCGTCGCGGTGATATGGCACCAGCTTCACCAGAATGTCGCGCCATCGCTGGATCGGCTCAGCGCCAGCGGCCACCAATGTCCGGCAGGCCCAGCGGATCAGCGACAGGTCGTACGTGCAGTCCTCGGCGTCGGCGTACTCCGGCGACCTCGTCAGCGCCAAATGCAGATATCCGTCTGCCTGCGGGGAAAGGAAATGCGCGTAGAAGTTCACCGCCTTGCTCAGGATCGGCACGATGATCTCACCCAGGATCCGCCGGTCCATCGTGTGCCGATAGGTCAGCCAGACGTTGTGCACAGCCCAGATCAGGTTGCCGGTGTTGTCGGTTTTCGTGCTCGTACCGGGGATTCCGACGGTCTTCGCGCCGGGTCGCAGCAGCCAGTCGGACGGATGCGCGAGTGCGTAGGACTGCCCGTCGCGATATTCCTCCGGCACCGACAGCGCCAGGTTCTCGCGCGAGCGGTACAGCGTGTTCGTGACCGCGTCGAGCTCGTGATGGTTGGAGCCCTGGATGTGCCAGTATGCGATCTGGACGTTGAGATTCCACCAGACGGCGGTCCAGTTGTTGCCTTTGGCCGGAAACCAGGGTCCCCACTCGGTGACCACCGGCGCATCGGCTCTGGTCGCCGCGGCCGTCTTGTAGAGCTGGATCCAGTAGAACCGCTGGATCTTCTTGTCGGGCACCGACACCAGGCTGCGCACGTAAAAGGCGTTCCACCAACGCCGGTGCTTGACGATCAGCGGCTCGTACGTGGAAAGCGCTGATCGTACGCTGGCGATCGCCTGGGCTTTGCCTGTCGTGGACGGAAACCCGTAGTTCACTGTCGCGGCCAGCAGGCGGCGCGTACCGATCTGCCTTTCTTGCCAAGCAGTCGTGTAGCCGCCGCCAGCCGACAGCGGCTGCTCGGCATAGCCGTCGCCGAGATTCACCGGCGGATTGCCGGCATAGTCCGGCGGCTTGGGGTTGCGGGTCGTGGCCGCCGGCAACGGCGTGAACGTCCACGCGGCGTCTCGTTCGCCATCGCTCGGCACCAGCTCGACGAGCAGGATGCCGCGGTCGTTTTGCACCAGTGCCGCGAAAGACGTGCTTCCCCGCGTCGTGGTCACCGTGCCGGTCAGCTCGGCATTCCACAGGTCGAGGGTCCAGTCGACCGCCGTGATGCTTCCCTGGAAAATGAGAGCAAGTGAGCCGATCGGCAGCCGCGACAGGCCGACGGCGGCGACCCACTGCGGGCGCTGGTCGATGACTTTGGTGTGGCTGAGCATGAAAGTCAGGCTGTTGCCGGCACCTCGATAGACCTGCACGCCGAGCAAACCGTTGCCGAGAAACGGAGCATCCTGCCAGCTGGCCGGCGGCCGCTTCCAGACCATCGCGGCATCGGCCACAATGTCGGCGTGTACGCCGGCTGGCCAGCGCACCGGCAGGCCAGCGCCTGCCACACCGACCAGCGCGGAGGTCGCACCGAGGAACGTACGCCGAGACACCATTGAGCCATCTTCGATCGGAAAGATCCGATAGGCAATAGGATCGACCGTTCTAGGCCGCGGCGGTCACCCGGTCGACCGCGGCGATGACCGCCGCGGCGCCATCCTCGGCGGTGACCCGCGCCGCCAGCGCTTTTGCCGTGACCGCGTACGAAGGATCCTCGACAGCCTGCCGGATCAGCGCGGCCAGCGGCTCGGCGGTCAGGTCCCTGAGCCGGATGGCACCGGGACTGACCCCCAACCGGCCGAGCCGTGCGGCCCAGAACGGCTGGTCGGCGATCACCGGCACACCGACGGCCGGCACCGCGGCCCGTACGCCGGCTCCGGTCGTGCCGGCACCGCAGTGGTGCACGACCGCCGCCATCCGTGGAAAGAGCCAGTCGTGCGGCGCACTGCCGATCCGCAGGATGTCGTCGCCAGCCACATCCAGCCCGGCCCAGCCAGCCTGGACGACGGCGCGCACGCCGGCGGATCTCACCGCCGCGGCAACGACTTCGCCGATGCTGCCGCCGTGACCACCAGCCATGCTGCCGAAACCGACGAAGACCGGCGCCGGACCGGCGGCCAGAAAGGAAACCAGCTCGGCCGGCGGCGTCCATGACGACTCGGCCGGCCACCAATAGCCGACCACCTCTATCCCCGGCCGCCAGTCCGCCGGTCGCGGCACGATCTCGGGACTGAAACCATGCAGCAGCGGCCAGTGCCGATCGTCGGTCATCTCGATCCGGACCGCGCCGACGCCGCGAGCCGGAAGTCCCAGCGTACGGCAGAAATCCTTGAGCGGTCCGTCGAGATTGTTGGGAATACGCGCGAGCAGCCGAATCAGCGATCGGTTTCCCCATTTTCCGAGCGAACGCGCACCGTACGCGGCCGGCGCGAACTCCTCGGTCGGCGCTCCCGGAAACAGCTCCAGCCCGATCGTCGGGATGCTCATCGCCCGACCCACCAGATAGCCGTGCACCTGCGCCGCCCGCTGCAGCAACAAGACATCGGCGCCTTCGCAGGCCGGCACGATGCCGGCGGCCACGTCGTCCATCAACTGCCGGCTCAGCTGGAGATTCACCTTTATGCCGCGCAGTCCCCCGCCGGCCTCGGCCCACTCCGCGTTGGCGGCCAGCAGTTCCTGGATGTTGCCAGGAATAACGCGAAACTCGCATCCGGTCGCGCGTACGGTGTCGGCGAAGATCCGCTGCGTCGCGATCGCCACGTCATGGCCGGCCGATCGCAGCCGCATGGCCAGTCCGGTGAAAGGTGCGATGTCGCCACGCGATCCAACCGCCACGATGACGATTTTCATCTACCTGCCTCATAACGCCGCCACAGCGGTTCGATTTCCTGGTCAAACCAACGGAAAATGTCGTGGGCGGCGCGTACGCGCGCGGATCGCGGCGAGCCCTCGCCGAGCAGCTGGACGCCGTCGCCGGTGATTTTCGCGAAAGCCGCGACCAACTGGAAACGCTGACGCAGGACCTGCGACCACGCGTTGTCGTCGATGCGGAAATACGTCGTACGGCCGCCGGCGCGAGTCAGCCGCCGCACCATGCCGGACGCGACCAGCATCCGCATGGTCGAGGTCAGCGACGCGCGGCTGGCGCCGGTCGCCTCGACGATGTCGGCGGCCGACTGCTCGGCCGGGTCGCACACCATCAGCCAGCCGAGCACCCGGCCGGTGATCGGCGGCCAGCCGGCCATGCTGGCGAAGAACGTGGCCACTTGCTCGGACCACGCGCGCAACTCTTCGAGGTCAGGTTCGCCCACCCGACTTACATTAGTCGCTACAAGTTTCAGTCACAACTGAAATCAGACGCCGCGTACGAGGCCTCCGTCGACGCGCAGACGCTGGCCGGTGATGTACGCGGCGGAGGCCGAGCAGAGGAAGGCGGCCGCCGACGCGAACTCCTGGACGGTCCCATAGCGGCCAGCGGGGATCGACCGCTGCGACCGGAACTGCACCTCCTCGACCGTGATGTCGTGCGCCTGAGCAGCGCGTTTGTCCATGTCGTCGACACGAGCGGTGGAGATGCGGCCGGGCAGCAGGAGGTTGACGGTCACGCCGCTGGTCGCCAGCTGGTCGGCGAGCATCTTCAGGTACGCGGCGAGCGCGCTGCGGAACATGCCGGAGGTCGCGAGATTCTCGATCGGCTGGTCGATCGAGGTGGAGCTGACCGCGACGATCCGGCCCCAGCCGCGCTCGCGCATGCCCGGCAGGCAACCGGCCACCAGCCGCAGATGGCCGTAAAGCAGCAGCTCAGCGGCATCGCGCGCCATCTCCTCGGTCACCTCGAGCGCGGTCGCCGGGGGCGGTCCGCCGCCGTTGAGGACCAGGATGTCGACCGGTCCGAGCCGGTCGGTGACCTCGGTGACCGCGGCGCTCGTGCTGGCCGCGTCGCGTACGTCCAGGTCGACGCCAATCGCGCCGTCGAGCCGCTCCGCCTCGGCGCGCACCAGGTCCGCTCGCCGCGCACCGAGCGCCACGCGTACGCCTTCGGCCGCGAGCGCCGTCGCGATGCCGAGACCGATGCCGCTGGACGCGCCGCCGACCAGCGCCACCTTGCCGTCAAGTCCAAGCTCCATGATCAGACCTTAGAGGCCGTCCGGAAGCTGTGGTGGTCGAGAGTCGAGATCCAAACGTCGTCTGCCGGTGCCGGCAGGCGGCGTTTGGGCTCGGCTATCGGCCGCCACAGCTTTTGGACGGCCTCATAGCTAGGGTTTGGTTTATGGGCCTGACGGATGCGGCGTACGAGATCTATCGGCGACGGTTGCTGCGGCAGCTTTCCGGCGGTCCGCTGCCGCGGCACGTCGGCCTGATCATGGACGGCAACCGGCGGTGGGCCAGGCAGGCCGGCTTCGACAACCCGAGTGTCGGTCACCGCTACGGCGCCGAGCACGTCGAGGACCTGCTGGCCTGGTGCGCCGGTCTGGGCATCGACCACGTGACGGTTTTCGTCGCCTCGCTTGACAATCTGACCTCACGCGCAGACGCGGAGGTGAGATATCTGCTTGAGCTCATCGAAACCGTGGTCGCCGACCTGCTTTCGCGTCCGGAAAGCCGTTGGCAGGTGCACATCGCCGGCCGGGTCGACGCACTGCCCGACTCGACCGCGCACGCGTTGAAGTGCGCCGTCGACGCGACCCGCGACCGCGCCGACGCCGGCCACGTCACGATCGCGGTCGGCTATGACGGCCAGCTGGAGATCGTCGACGCCGTACGGGCATTGCTGCTGGACAGCGAAAAGTCGCTTGCCGAGCTGGCCGAGACGCTGACCGCCGAGGACATCGGCCGCTATCTCTACTCCGCCGGCCGGCCGGACCCGGAGCTGATCATCCGCACCAGCGGCGAGGTGCGCTCGTCCGGTTTCCTGTTGTGGCAGTCGGCATATTCCGAGCTCTACTTCTGCGACGCATACTGGCCGGCGTTCCGGCAGATCGACTTTCTCCGCGCGTTGCGGTCGTACGCGGCACGAGCCGGCCGCTGACTCAGACGAGCGCCGTGCCGATGAGACCGTTGCGGGTCACCACGTCGACCAACTGTTCCTCGGAGAAACCGGCCGTCGACTCCGGCCGGCGCGGCACGACCAGATAGCGCGTTTCCGCGCTGGAATCCCAAACCGTGACCTCCACACCGGGATCCAGGTCGGTGCCGAACTCGGCGAGCACGCCGCGCGGGTCGCGGACCACCCGCGACCGGTAGGCCTCACTCTTGTACCAGCTCGGCGAAGGACCGAGCAGCGCGATCGGATAGCAGGAGCACAGCGTACAAACGATGACGTTGTGGGTTTTTTCGTCGTTGGCAACGACTCTGAGCCGCTGGTCCTGCAGGCCGCCACCCATCGACATCCCCAGCTCGGCGATCGCCGCGTTGCCGTCTGCCAGCAACCGCGTGCGAAAACCCTCGTCGAGCCAGGCACGCGCGACGAGCTTCTTGCCGTTGGCGGGCGTCGCTCGTTTCAGGTAGGCGTCCAGCGCCTCGTCGAGCACCCTGCCGTCGACCAGGCCACGTTCTTCGAGCAGCGTCTCCAAAGTGCGCACCCGGCGCGAGATCTCGGCATCGGAGTGGTCGCCGCTCACGTCGCCTCCTCCAGATAACTTTCCCACAGATCAAGGACAACGCTGTGGTTGCCGCGGCCCCACAGATCGGCTGCGGTGAACCGTACGGCATAGACCGTCTCGACCGGCGCGTCCGGCAGGCTCTGTGCGCGCGCGTCCGGCAGCGGATGGCGGCCTTCCCGCTCGACCACGACACCACACTGACCGCGCGCGTAACGCGGCAGCCGCGTGTGGTGCGCGGGATCGACGGCGCGGGTCCGTACGCGCGCGCCTGGCGCGAACCGGTCAGCCATCGAGCTCACCGGCCGACACGACGCCTTTTCGCAGCAACAGCGCGCAAATCGCATGATACCAGCGCTCGTAATAGGACGAGCGCAGATAGAGCCGCGGCGGTAACTGCTCGATCGCGTCGCGGAACTCGTCCAGGTTGTAGACGCCCTGGCGGACCAGCGTGCTGTTCAGGCCGAAGACCCGCGCCTCCCAGTCGGCGTGGAACGGCTCGCCGTCGTCGCTGGTGTCGATGGGCGCGAACCCCTGCATGCCGCCGACATCGTTGATCCTGGCCATAAGCCGCATCCTAGTGGTGTGTTTCTGGAATGGGATGCCGGTTCGGAAACACACCACTAGACCTTGCGCGGTGATTCTACGCTGCCAAGCATGCGGATTCCGACGATTGCCCTGCTGTGTGCCGCACTGCTCGTCGCCGGATGTACGGCGACAGAGCCGAAAGGCTCCACGGCCGGCCACGCCGTGCCGGCGGCGATGCCGCAGCGGTCGTACCAGCCGACGGTGACCGTAAGCGACAGCCGCGGCCTGACGGCTGCATTGAAAAACGCCAAAGCCGGTGACGTGATCCGGCTGGCCGACGGCACGTACGCGGGCACGTTCGTCCTCAGCGCGAAAGGCACCAGCCAGCGGCCGATCGTCGTCACCGGCTCGGCAAAAGCCGTGCTCGACGGCGGTGGCGTCAAGAGCGGCTATGGATTTCACCTGATGGACAGCGCTTTCGTCGTGTTGCAGGGATTCACCGTCACCAACGCACAGAAAGGGATCGTCGTCGACCACACGTCGTCCAGCACGATCGACGCGGTGACCGTACGACACATCGGCGACGAAGCGATCCACCTGCGCGATTTCAGCTCCGACAACGTCGTCCAAGGCTCGTCGGTCAGCGACACCGGCTTGCGGCGGGCGGCCTTCGGCGAAGGCATTTACCTTGGCTCCGCCGAAAGCAACTGGAAGAAGATCAGTGGCGGACAGCCGGACGCCTCGCTGCGCAACCGCGTGATCGGCAACCACATCGGACCGGACGTACGCGCCGAAGGAATCGACATCAAGGAAGGCACGTCCAACGGCGAGATCCGCGGCAACACCTTCGACGGGCACGGCATCGCCGGTGAGAACCACGCGGACAGTTGGATTGACGTCAAAGGAAACGCCTACGTGATCGCGGCCAACCGCGGCAGCTATCTGCCGGCACTGCCGGACGGCGGGGACGGATTCCAGACCCACGTGGTCGACAAGGCCGGCGCCTACGGCCGGATGAATGTTTTCACCGGAAACACCGCGGATCTCGGCGACGCGACCGGCTATGGCTTTCGCATCGACGCGAAAGGGCCGGGCAACATCGTCTGCGCTGACAACAAAGTCACCGCCGCCGAGGCCGGTGTCGCCAACGTGCCAGTCGCCAAATCCTGTCCGGCGCACTGATTCTTACGACGGCGTACGCTCAGCCGCCGGCACCGGTGACGCCGACGGCGCGCGACCGACGGCTCGCTCGATGACGCCGGCGACCACCAACACGACGAGGTTCACGACGAGCCCGACGATGCCGATGTTGACGTTGCCGAACAGGTGCGGAGCCCAGAACGTCAGGTAGATGACCACGATCTCGCTGACGACCAACGCCACCAGGATCGGCACCTTGCTCACCCATCGCTTGCGCAGCAAGCCAAGTAGGTTGGCCGGCGCCAGCTGCACGGTGCCACTGTAGGTCAGCAGCAGCAGGTTGGCCAGCAGGTCCGGCCGTACGATCGCCAGCACCAGAGCCAATCCGCAGGCGCCGACGATCGTGCCGTGGTTGATCCAGAACTGGCCACGCTCGTTGCGTACGCGCGCGATGTTTCGCGCCACCAGCGAGGAAATGCCGATCAGGATGCCGGCGGCCGGCACCATCGCGGTGGCGATCGCGGCGACCACGATCAACCCGGTGGCCCACCCCGGCAGCACCTGCTTGGTCAACGTCAACAGCACCGCGTTGGAGGAACTGTCCTTTGACAGCACCAAAAGCGCCGCGAAGCCGACGACCATCGGAAACGCGATGCACAGACCGTACAAGGGCATCCAGGTGTAGTTTCGGCGCAACACCTTGGGATCGCGCGCCGACAGCAGCGGAGCCCACTGGTGCGGCAACGTCATCAACGCGACACCGATCGCACTCACGATCATGCTGCTGGCAAACCACGCCTGGTCGTTTGGACCGGCGTGCAGGACCAGCTTGTCCGGGTGCAGCTGCTGGATCCGCTCGAACATCGCGCCGATGCCACCGGCGAAATGCACCGGGATCGCGATCAGCAGGACAAGGAGCACCACCAGCATGATGGCGTCCTTGAAATACGAGGTGACCGCGACGCCGCGCAATCCGGCCCACAGCACGAAAGCGACGACGAGCACGAAGCCGATCACCATGCTCAGCGTGCTCGACGCCGCGTCGCCGGTGACCAGCTTGACGATCAGGCCGAGGCCAGTGATCTGCAACTGCAGATACGGCAACACGAAAATCACGCCGAGCACGGCCGACAGCGTGCCAAGCGTACGACTCTGGAACCGGTCCTCCAGATAGTCGCCCTGGGTCAGATAACCGCGTTCGCGGCCGAGCGACCACAGGCGGTGCGCGATGAAATACAGCACGGCATAAGCGATCGGCACGTACGGCAGCGCGTAAAAGGCCGCCACACCGCCAGTGAACGCCAGGCCGGCCATGCCGAGAAAGGTGAAGGTCGTGAAGATCTCGCCGGCCTGCAGAAACCACATGCTGACCGCGCCGACTTTCCGGCCGCCGACGGTCCATTCGGTGAGATCCGCGGCCGGCCGGCGGCGGCCGACGAAGCCGAGCACGCCGATCAGGACGATTCCGGCGAACGTGAACGCGAGGATCATTTCTCGTCCTTTCCGGCAAACGTCAGCCGCTCGACGAGCAACAGCGCCGGGGTCAGCAGCGCCACCCAGACCACCGACCAGACCATGATCCGCGGCATCCCCAGCCACAGTCCGGTGGTGTTCAGGAAGGGCAGCACCGGCGTCAACACCAGTGCCAGTGCCGGCACAGCGGGGATGAGATAGTACGGACGCACAGCGCCTCCCGGTTTACCTGAGCCTTCGCGTGGCGAGCTCGGCCAACAACGCGGCGCCGTCGGCGATCACGCTGTCGTCGAAGGCCGCGATCGGCGAGTGGTTTCCTGGTGCCGTCAACGGATCCGCGGACGTGGTCGCGCCGAGAAAGACGAACGCGCCGGGGACCCGGTCGAGCACCCTGGAGAAGTCCTCCGAGCCGGCGACGGGGTTTTCCAGCCGCTCAAAGCGATCCTCGCCGAAGACCTCGCGCGTGGTCTGGGCGACGAACTCGTACTCGGCCGGATCGTTGGCGGTGATCGGATACTCCCCCTCACAGCGCACCTCGATGTCCAGGCCGTACGCCGCCGCGATGCCCTCGCACACGCGCACCGCCTCGGCCCGGATGGTTTCCCTGGCATCCCTGGAAAAAGACCGGATGGTCGCCTCGAAGACGGCGTCGTCGGGGATGACGTTGCGGCGCGTACCGGCACGGAAATAGCCGACCGTCAGCACGGCGGGGTCGAAGATGTAGATGCTCCTGGTCACCATCGTCTGCAGCGCGCCGACCATCTCACAAGCCGCCGGCACCGGATCCTTGGCGCGGTGCGGACTCGAGCCGTGCCCGCCGGCGCCGATCACGCGTACAAACAGGCCTTCGGAGGCCGCCATCAGCGAACCCGGCCGAGTGCGGAACGCGCCGAGCGGATATTCGTTGGAGATGACGTGCAGTCCGTACGCCCGTTCCACCGGCCGTCCGGCCGCGTCGAGGACTCCTTCCTCCACCATGTGCCGCGCGCCGTCGTGGCCCTCTTCGCCGGGCTGGAACATGAAAACCACGTCGCCGGCGAGTTCTTCCTTGCGGGCGGCCAACAACCGCGCCGCACCGACCAGGCCGGCGGCGTGCAGGTCGTGTCCGCACGCGTGCATCGCGCCCTCGTGCCGCGAGCTGAACTGCTCGCCGGAGCGCTCGGTGACCGGCAACGCGTCCATGTCGCCGCGCAACAACACGACCGGACCGGGTTTGCCGCCGCGGAGAACACCAACGACCGATGACACGTTTTTGCCGGTGGTGACCTCCAGCGGCAGGCCGTCCAGCGCGGCCAGCACTTTTTCCTGCGTACGCGGCAACCGCAGGCCGATCTCCGGGATCTGGTGCAACTCGCGGCGCAGCGCGACCAGTTCGGCGCTCAGCTCGGCGGCATCCGTACGCAGGCTCATGAACCCTCCCAGTGCTGACCAGCAGTGTCCGTCAACTGTATGCAGTGGACCAGTCGAGTGGCCCTTAACGGACAGCGCCAGGTCCGGTTTGACCTCGCCCCCGGGGCCGGGTCCACACTTGAGCCATGTTGACCACAGGAGAGTTTTCGCAGCTCAGCGGGCTGAGCAACAAGGCGTTGCGGATCTATGACGAGCAGGGCCTGTTGCGGCCGGCCGAGGTGGACGAATGGTCGCGCTATCGCCGCTATGCCGCCGGCCAGCTGGACGCGGCCGTACGCCTCAAGGCGGCCAGGGCCGCCGGCATCAGCCTGGCCGACGCCGACCAGGTGCTGCGCGGGGAGGTGTCCATTGTGGCCACCCAACGCGAACGGCTGGCCGCCGAGCGAGCACGGCAGGACGCGGCGCTGGAGGCACTTGAGCTGATGATGAAACACGATGCCGGCTGGGACATCGTGGAGCGTACGGTCAGCGCGCAACCGTGGGTGGCCGTCGTGCTGCCGGTCGATGCCGACACCGACCAGGCCAACGACGCCTTCGCGGCGCTCTGGAAAGCGTTGTCAGCGGCGGAAAACGCACCGATCGGGCCGTTCTGGTCGTCCATGCGTACGTCCGCGAACGGCGATCGCGTGGAGCTGCTCTGTTGCTGGCCAGTGCCCCGCGCGTTACCGCCGGACTGGTCGATTCCACAGTGGACGGTCACGGTCGGCGAGACTCCGGCCGGTCCGGAGCCGGCGGTGCGCTGGCGGCACGATGATCCGATGCCGGTCGTCGACGGCGCGACGCATCCGCCGGTGATCGCTCTGCTCGCCGAAGCCGAGCGGCGTGGTGTCGACCTCGACCTGTCGCGGCTGCGGCAGATCGGCGTGATCGAGGACGGTCAGGCGGTCGGCATGGAGGTCAGCATTCCGCTAGCGAACAACCGGTGACAAAGCGTCGTACCAGACGTCACCCATCTTCAGATAGCCGGCGTCGGACGGATGAATGCCGTCCGGTGACAGGTCGTCGATGGTGATCCGCGCGTTCATGTCGACGAACCGTACGTTTGCGCCGGCCTGCTGGACAATAGCGGGGATCGCCGCGTTGTAGGCGTTGACCCGCGCGTTGAGCGTGGCGTCGCGCGCCGGAATGATCGACGCGACCAGGATCGTCACACCGGGGTCCTTGGACTTGATGAGATTTATCAGGTCGCGCAGCCGATCCGGCGCGGTCGGCAGCTGATAATCCTGGTTCACGTCGTTGGTGCCGATGTGCAGCAGCACGTATTTCGGTTGGCTGGCCAGCCAACCAGAGTTGGCGATGCCATCGGCGATCTGATCGATCCGCCAACCTGGATGGCCTTCGTTGTCGGAGTCCGGAATGTTTCCCCACAGGACCGATCCGACGAAGTCCGGCTTGACGCCCGGCGCGGCCATGAACCGGTTCCACAGGCCAGTGCGATAGGAGGTCGCGTCGTTGGCGTCGCCGTTGCCGTACGTTATCGAGTCGCCGAGCGGCATGATCGACGCGACTTTCTCCAGTCTCCAATGCTGGTTGGCGCCGCCGTTGTTCGGCCAGGTGATGACGTTGGCGCCGTTGTCCATCGACGCGTCGTACACGTCGAGCAGCTTGCCTGTCGCGACCGAGACGATGCGACAGCCGCCGGCCAGATCCTCGTCGAGATACCAGCGCTGGCTGGAAAGCCCGCGATCGGCGGACTGGACGACCTGCGAGTCGGTGGCGGTCAGCGCGAGTCCGCTGTGCGACGCGGTGATCGCGTACGACCCGTCGGCCTGCGGCGCGAAGTGCCACTCCTGGTTTGTCTTTCCGTGATACGGCCACTGGATGACCCGTTCACCGTCCACAGTGGACCCGTTGAACACGTCGAGCGACTGGCCGCTGTGTTGCGCTGTCAGCACATAGTCGCCAGCGGGGATCGTTGCGGTTGCTACCGTCGGCACGCCATGAGGCCAGCTCAGCGGCGCCGCGTACAGGTTCCGGCCGTTGCTTTTCGAGGCGTGGAAGAACATCCGGTCGCCGACCACGTCCTGGCCGCCGGGATTGCCGACGACACCGGGCCAGGTCGCCGAGTCCAGGACCGTGCCCTGTTTCGTGTATCGACCGGTGAGCGTGGACGACACCGCGTATTTCACGTGATAGCTGGCGTTCCACGCGTCCGCCGAATAGAACAGCACGTATTGCGAGTCATGCCGTACGATCGTCGGCGCGTCCAGGACGGTGTGCTCGTCGCCGGCAGAGTCGGCGGTCAGCAGCTGGAATCGGTCGCCGACCCAGTTGATGCCGTTGGCGGCGGTTTCGTTGATCCACACCGAAGCCGGCTGGCCGGCACTGTTGGCGTTGTCCTTGTAGACCAGGTAGCGATGGCCGTCGATCACCAGGCTCGACGGATCGATGTCACCGTGATCGGGAGAGTTGCACACCAGCGGCTGCGTTCCGACAGGGGTGAACGGGCCGGTCGGCGTCGACGCGGTCGCCGCGCCGATGCACTGCAGCCCACTGCTGTGCCGAGCCGTGTAATACATCAGGAAAACGCCGTCGTCGCGGCGCGAAACGTCCGGAGCCCACACGTTTTTCGTACCGTTGGACGGATCCGTGGTGACCCAGCCGGGCAGCGTCGGCAACACATCCGCGCCGCTTGCCGTCCACGGCCCGGCCGCGCTCGCCGCCGTCGCGATCGGCACGTTCACCAACCGGCCGCCGTACGAGCTGTTCGTCGAGTACGCGTAGTAATTGCCGCCGTCCACCAACACGTCGGCATCGGGAAAGTCCCGAGCGATCAACGGCGCCGGCGCGGCGTCCGCGTACGCCGGAGTGACCAGCAAGGACAACAAAACCGACAGCGCGACCGCGAGCCTCATCGTATCCGTCCTTCGGAAGGAAACCGCCGCCGCACGGTATGCCAGTCGCGGCGATCGGACAAGGCCTATCCGCGTTTGGCGGCGAATTCGCCGAGCCGTACGGCCACGATCGCGGCGATCCCGAGCGTGGCCATCGCGACCGCCATCGGCACCGCGCTCACGCCGGCGATGCCGACCACCGGCGCGATCGCGGCGCCACAGGTGAACTGCACGACACCGATCACCGCGGACGCGCTGCCGGCCCGCTCGCCGTGCGCGCTCATCGCCAATGCCACGCTGTTCGGGAAGATCATGCCAATGCCGGAGACCGCGACGAACAACGTCGGCACGATGCCGGCGATGCCGGCTCCGGCGACCACGCACACCAGCAGCGCGATGCCACCGCCGGCCGTCATCGCCAGGCCGACGGCGAGCAGTCTGGTCATGCTGAAGCGGCTGAGCAGCCGGCCGTTGAGGACGCTGGCGATCGTCAGGCCGAGGCTGTTGAGGCCGAACAGCAGGCTGTAGACCTGTGGTGAGACGCCAAACTGGCCCTCGTACACGAAGGAAGACGCGGAAATATAGGAAAACATCGCGGCGAAGGCGAGCCCACCGCCGAGCACGTAGCCGACGAAGCGGCGATCTTTCAGCAATACCACGAAAGCGGCCTTTTGCGTGGCAGCACGCGTCTCCGGGATGGCGACCGCGACGGCGACGAACAGCACGACCCCGATCGCCGCCAGCACCAAGAAAATCCCCTGCCACGGGATGATCCGCAGCAGTTGTCCACCGAGCAGCGGAGCGACGATCGGCGCCACACCGCCAACGGCGGCCAGCGCGGAGAAATATCGTCCGGCCGCCTTGCCGGTGTGCAAGTCTCGTACGATCGCGCGCGCGATCACGATGCCTGCCGCGCCGGCCAGCCCCTGCGCCAAACGCGCCGCGTCCAAGGCATAAATCGTCGGCGCGACCGTACACGCGACGGACGCCACCACGAAAAGCGCGAGCCCGACCAGCAGCGGCCGCCGGCGGCCGAACCGGTCGCTGAGCGGCCCGGCGACCAGCTGTCCGAGCGCGAGGCCGGCCAGGCAGGCGGTCAGCGTCAGCTGGACGTTGGACGCGGTCGTCGCGAACGTGTGGCCGACCTGCGGCAGACCCGGCAGATAGACATCGGTCGTGAGCGGACCAAACGCCGAGATGCCAGCGAGGATCGCGATGGTGCGTACGGGCCGGCGCCGGATGCGCTCACGGGTGTCGATCGCGGTGGCCGTCACCTCCGCCACCCTAGGGTCTGTTTCGAAGTCCCACCAACGACCTGTGTCCTGCGCTTCTTCCACCGGAGGTGTCAATCGGACACCAACTTCGGCGTCCGATTGACACCTTCTTGCCCAGTCCAGCGGCAAAACCGGTCAACAAGGTGACAAATGGGCCTCGCCAGCGATTCCGCGCAGATCACGCGGCCGGTCGAGACCCGATCGCGCGCGTATGCCGACATGCCTGGGCCGGTGCGCGGAACGACCAGGCCACTGCCGTAACCTCTGCCAGAGGGAAGGAGCACGGTGACGACGGACTGCCAGCCGCTCACACAGGATCGGTGGTCATAGGTGGACACCGTCCGGCTTCGCCGAGTGCTCGGCGGTCCTGATCTGGCGTGGCTGGTGACGCGCGTACGCAAGCGCCTGGAGCGCGGCGAGACGCTGGACATCACCGTCACCCTGCCCGACGCCACCACCTATCAACGAGCCGCCGTCGCGCAGCTCCTCGGCCGCCGCTCCCGGCCTGGCGCCGCGGTCAGCGTGTCCTTGCCGGCGATCGACGAGATGCTGCGGCGTACCGGCGTGTCACCGGACGGTCTCGGCGCGGCCGTCATCGCACTCACCGGACCGATCGCCGCGCGATCCACCAACCTCGGCACCGCCTGGGAGGACGCTTTCGCGCCGCTGACTGAGTTTGTCGAGCGGCAGCCAGAATATGCCGACTGGTATGCCGGCGTACGCTCCTCCGGTCTGCTCCGCCGCCTCGCCGGGTCGCCGTCGTCCGAGCTGTTCTCCGCCCTGGCCGCCGTACTGGCCCGGCTGCCGGCCTCCGGCGAACCGATCGGCAGCTTCGCCAAACGCGTCGCCGGCAGCGCCGACGCCCTGGACGACAACCGTCCACTGTCGACACTCGTCCTCAGCGCGGCCCGCGCTTTGTCAGACCTGCCAGACGGCGAAGGCGCCGAATGGCGCTGCGAGGTCTGGGCCTCGGTCGGGTTGCTGCGTGACGACGTGGCCAGCACCGTGCTCACCCTGGGCCTGCCCGGCGACGCCTTCACCGCCTGCGGCCGGGCACTCACCGCCTGGCAGTCCGTCGGTCAGCCGGTCGTCCTCACTTTGCGCCAGCTCGTACGAAACCCGCCGGCGCTGTCCGCTTCCGCCGTCTACATCTGCGAAAACCCCGCCGTCGTCTCCGCCGCCGCCGACCGCCTCGGCTCCTCCTGCCCGCCTTTGGTCTGCACCAACGGCCAACCCCGCGCCGCAGTCATGGTTCTGTTGCGGTTGCTCGCTTCCGCCGGCGCGCAGCTGCACTATCACGGCGATTTCGACTGGGGCGGCATCCGCATCGCCAACACCATTTTCGGCCGCCTGACCGTACAACCGTGGCAGTTCGACACCGCCACGTACGTCTCCGTCTGCTCCGCCGGCCATCCGCTCAGCGGCTCGCCTGTCGCCGCCTCCTGGGACCCCGACTTGGCCGATGTCATGCGTACGGCCGGAAAAGCCGTCGAAGAGGACCTCGTCCTGGACACGTTGTTGACCGACCTGAGCGGCGCCAAACCATGACCGACGGCCAGGTAAAACTTGCTAATCGAAGAGGATTTCCTCTGGCCGCCGGTGTGTCACCGAGGCTTCATAACCAGCTGCGATTGCCTGGAGAAGCGCGTCGAGGTCTCCGTCATAGTCCGCGGCTGCCATCTTGAGCACTTGGTCGATCAAAGTGCGACCGCTTACCAGCACGAGCGGGTATTGATCGTCGATCACTTCAATCTGGGCCTGTCGCGAAAATGTTCCTGTCGTGACGAAAACCCCGATCCAACCTCGACGGAGTCGCGCGACAACCCTGGCCACCTGGTCGGGACTGATGGACGTGCCGGGTTGGACGCATTTGGCTTGCCCCAGAACGACGAGCGGGGTTGTCGAGCCTGGCGAGCCAACGTCGAGTCGACCGACGAAATCCATCCCGCCGTCGCCACCTGATCTGGTCAACCAGCCTTCTCTGTAAACTGCACCGGACACGCCCAACAATTGGGCGGCAACGCGGGCGGCAAGGAGCTCGAAGGCATGTTTCTTGCCATCGAAGAACTGATACAGGCGGGCAAGTTCCAGTTCCTCCGTGGAGTCGACGGGTGGCGCCTGTTCCGCACTCGTTTTGACGCGCGAGGAAACCACCCGACGTCGAACTCTCGGGATGGCAGCTCTTCCTTCCGCAATCCATTGTTGCCAGGATCGCGGCGCACGCTGGTTCGCTTGGACCGCAGTGTAGGCGCGATTGCGTCGATCATCGATCCATTGCATGTCAAGCGTGTCGCCGCGGTCGGCCAAGTCCAGCACGGCGAGGTCCAGCACGATGTTCGGAAAACTGCGACCCGTCTTCGTATCACGTTGCACAACATGCTCAAGGCGTTCGATCAGTGCGAGCCCGCAAAACTGGACGTGGCCCTTTACGAGATTTCGGCCACCTCTGCTCACCGTAGTGGATCGGAAGAGCAGCAAAGGCGGGGCCATTGCACGGATGGACGAATTGGTCCCAGCGTGATATCTCCAGGCATCGATGAGCGCTCGATTTCCCGGCGTCGCACCAGGCAAACCGACTGTGCTTGGTTTGTGGTCGCCGTAATAGCGTACGTGTCCGTGATCGAGGTCGAACTCATCGTGCCAAGGATTGGAGGCGTGGCCGGCCTTCCACGGACTAGATCGGATGGCGATCACCGGACATCGCGGTCCATCTGAAGGTTTGACCACCGCAGACGGATTGATGCCAGCTTCGAGCATCAACTTTGGCTTGTTGCCGCCAGGAACCGCAGTGACGTAATGATAGTTGGGATATCCATCGACGAGGAACTGGACCGGGCTGGCGCCTCGCGCATACCGATATACATCCAGCATCCCCAATAGCCTGGATTGGGCCAGATCGATGTCGACGATGCCTGCTGCAGACAGTTGACCGACCATACCTCGCGTCCCCTTCGCGATCCTCTTTGCTCGCGGTCGGGGCTAGTGGTGTGCGGGCGTACGCCTGTAGTGCCGCGCAAATAGCACGGCCGACCACCAGCGCAAGCTCTGTCCGATCCCCATCGTCGAGCCGACAGTATGGTCATACCACACTGCGGCTCGATCACATCTGGTGACAGAGCAACAAGCACCGGATGCATGTCGATGTTGCCACCACAAGAGTGTTGTTCGGCTAGCAGCCGCCCAGGATCGAACAGAAACACACCCTGGTCCAGGCGGCACTTTCAACAACGCTTCAGCGAAGCGACCGCCAAAAGCCTCGATCCGTGCGGCGAGCTTGGTTTCGATTTCGTCGCGGGCACCCAGAAATCGTCCGTGTAGTCGCGTTCGGTCAGGTGCGGCGGGGTCCTTGGCGGCGTTGAGGCGTACGAGAATGGGACTGGTCTGGCAGCGGTGCCGGCGACCGGCTGTTGTGCGTCGGAGGCGGTAGTGGGCCGTGTACGCCGCCTTGTGCGGGTCCCCAGCCTGGCGCTGGTCCGGACCCGGAAGGAGGTTGCGGTGGTGCTGGAGTCGGTGGCGGGGTTGGGCGTGCGGCAGGGCCGGCTCGAGTGTCCGGTACGGCTGGGCGGCGGCGGGCCCGCAGCAGTTGGACGTCTTCGTCGAGACGGGTGGCGTGGTCGTTGAGGATGTGGTCGTGCTCGGCCAGGTCTTGGCCGTGGCGGCTCAGGGTTTCCTGGTTGGTCGCCAGTACGCGATCCAGATGATCCTGCCGGTCGTGAGCGTCGCGCAGCCCAAAATGCAGGTTGTTGATAACGGATTCGGCCCGCGCCAAACGGCTGGTCAGCTGCTCGCAAACGGCTTCGACTGCGGCTGTACGTTGCTCGGCAACCAAGGCGCGGTGCACTGCCGCGTCCGCCCGGGCGTTTGCCTGATGTACGCCGAGTTTCATATTCGCGATCCCACTACGAACCTCGGCGGCGAGACTCGCGAGGTCGTCCAGTGTCGCGGCATTGTCCTTGACCTTCTTGATTTCCTCGAGTGGATCCGCTTCCGGCTCTATGCCCAACTGGCGCAGCCGCTCGTTCTTCGCAGACGTTCTCCGCGCACCGCGGATGTCTTCAGCCACCAGGATCGCGTAGCCGGCCAAGGCACCGCCGACCATCGGCGGTACGCCGCTCGCGAAAGCATCGTTGAATCTGCTTGCGAGATTGGCATGTACGTCGGTCCACACACTCGGCGTGAAAAGAGTTTGCGCTATCGCACCACCGATGGTCACCCGTACGAAATTGGCGACGCCGTCGCGCGTCTGCTTGATCAGCCCTTTCTTGGCAGCGGTTTCGTGGACGCCGGCACCGTCGAGCGTCCTGTCCCCGAACCTGGCGAACTGGTCGCCGAGGTAGTTCATGCGGGCTGGAGAAAGCCACACCTGTTGGCGACAAGTGCCGGCAGAGACAGGGCAAACCTGCGCCCGATCTCCGCGGCCGGAATGTCGACGCCAGCGGCGTATTTCGCTATTCCCTCCGCCAACGAGGGAAAGTACACGCTGGTCGACCATACGCCGAAGACATGCACGTTGACCTCGAACAACACGCGGCCTTCACGGGCGATACGAAACACGGTCGGCCGATCCTCGCTGTTGCCCAGCGCGTCCGCCGACGGATAGAACCGGTGCCGCGCAAAGAAATCCTCCGGCGCGTCCGGATCGAATTCGGCGACCAGGCCCGACTCGAGAAGGTTGCCGACAATCTCGTCGACACCGGCGACGCCAAGACGCTTGCAGAATCCGACCAGCTCCGCCAGCGTGAACCGAAGCTCGGAAACCGCATCGACATCGGTGAACGCGGCGAGCCACACCGCGTGCGTGTCCGGTGGGAGCTGTGCGGCGGCATTCGGCAACATCACCTCATGGGTGAGGTCGCCGTCGCGCCAACGCGCGCCGTTTTCGAACCCGACAGGAACAACGAGCTTGGGCACAACACACCCCTGAGTGTCAGCCCCATCGCCATTTCCCCAGGCCAACACATTCTAGCCGGGGCATCGGCCAGCGCGCCGATGTCCTGCGACCATAGCAAGGCCACCCGCCGAATCGGAAGCCCTCGTGCTGGATTTTCTATCCCTCCAATGAATAATGCATATGCAGGTGCACGTGCGCAACGTGGTCGGAGAGGTAAATCCATCCGCGAACTCAGCAGAGATCGAGTTGTTGGCCGAGGTCGAGGTCGGCCACCCGGCCCGGTTGGATCGGATCGATACGTTGACACAGCTGCGCCGCCACCCGCGCCGCGTCCAGATCAAACAGTCGTACGGTCGTGTCGCTGCTGGTGGCGGCCAGCGTACGGCCGTCATGGCCGAAGACCACATCGGAGATTGGCGCGGTCGGCCCGGTGAGAGTCGCGACGAGTGTGCGCGACCCGACATCCCAGATCTGCGTGCTGTCGTCCTTGGCGCCGGTGGCGATCTCCCGGCCATCCGGACTGACCGCGATCGCGTTGACGACACCGGCGTGGCCGGCGAGTGTGCCGACGACGCGATGTGTCGTGAGGGACCACAGCTGGACGGAGTCGTTCGGTCCGCTCGCGGCGAGCAGCCCTTCGTCGACGTACGCGAGCCGGCCAGAGGCGACATGCGCCGCCATCGTGGCGACGAGCCGCCCGGAGGCGGTGTCGACGAGCCGGATGGTGCCGTCAGCGGCGGCGACCGCGAGCGTACGGCCCGTCGGGCTGACGGCCACTCGCTCCACGTCGATGCCGGACAACACGGTTTTGGCCTGGTGGCTGGCAAGGTTCCACAACCGCAGCGCGCCGTCGGCTCCGGTGCTGGCGAGCGTACGACCGTCAGGCGAAAACGCGAGCGACCGCACGCGACCGGTGTGGCCGGCGAGCACCGCGACCGGCCGGTGCGTCGCCACGTCCCACAGCCTGATCGTGCGGTCCCAGCTGCCGGTCGCGAGCGTACGGCCGTCGGGTGCGAAGGCGACCGCGCCGACCCGGTCGGTGTGGCCGGACAGCACGGCGACCTGCGTATGCCGGAGCGCGTCGGTCAGCGTCACGGTCGGTCCGCCGCCGGTGCTGGCCAGCAGCCGACCGTCCGGACTGAGATCGACGGCGAACCGCTGGTCGACCGGCCGCGGGGTGACCGTGGCGCCGGCGAGGTCCCAGAGCAGCACGGTGTCGTCGCCGCTGGCGCTGAAGACGGTGCGTCCGTCCGGCGCGTACGCGACCGCGTTGACGGCCTGGCCGTGGCCGGTCAGCGTGGCGACCGGTTGTGCCGAGGGCAGGTCCCACAGCCGCACGGTCTCGTCCAGGCTGGCGCTGGCGAGCGTACGGCCGTCCGGGCTGAACGCCACCGAGGTCACGTCCGCGGTGTGGCCGGTCAGCGTGGCGATGCGGCGACCACTGGCCAGGTCCCACAGCTGTACGGCCGGTCCGCCGGTCGCGAGCGTACGACCGTCCGGACTGATCGCGACGGCACGGATCCAGCCAGCGTGCGCGTCGACGACGAGCGGCTGTCCGACCTTCCAGACGCGCGCCGTGCCGTCCTTGCCGCCGGTGGCCACGCTCCTGCCGTCTGGGCTGAAGGCGATCGAGGTCACCGGCGCGCCTTGCGAGCCGACGACGGCGATCTGCTGGCCAGCGGTGCTCCACAAGGTCAGCGTGCCGCTGCGGCCGGCGGTCGCCAGCCGCGTGCCGTCCGGCGACAGCTCGACGTCGTTGGCCGCTGCGCGTACGACCACCGGCGCCGCCTGCGTACGCAGGTCCCAGAGGCGCACGACGTTGTCCTCGGTCGCGGCCGCCAGCGTCGATCCCCGCAGCGCCAGCGCGCGCACGCGACCGGCATGCGGCGCGATCAACCGTGTCTGGCGGTGATCGACCGGATTCCACAGCCTGATGGTGCCGTCGTCGCTCGCGGTGGCGACCGTACGCCCCTCAGCGCTCACCGCCACGTCGCGCACGCTCGCGGTGTGGCCGGCGAGCCGGCCGGCGAAATACTGCCCTTGAGCACTCAGCAACGCGCTCAGCGCCTGTGCCGTCGCCGCCTGCCGATAGCCGGCCAGCGCCAGCGTGATGGCCGCGTCCGGCTGCTTCGCCGCAAGCGCCGCCGAGCGTGCGGCCAGTGCGTTGGCCAGCGCCGCGCGCTGCTGCTGTCCGAGCTCGTCGCGCTGGTAGACGGCCAGCCCGCCAACCGCGACGGCGATCACCAGCAGGACGGTGAGCGCGGCAACCAGCCGACGCAGCTGCCGCGTACGCCGGCGTTCAGCGTGGCGCTGGCCTTCGTCAGCGTCGATCGACGCGGTGAGAAACGCGCGCTCGGCGGCGCTGAGCTCGATCTCGGACGGCGGTGTGGCGATCCAGTCGCGGACCAGCGCCAGCCGCGCACCGCGATAGAGCATCGCCTGGTCGTGCCGCCATTCCTCGGCGGCGTCGGCGAGCTGCTGGTGCGTACGCAGGTCGGCGCGGTTAGCCTGGATCCACTCGCGCAGCCGCGGCCACGCGCGCAGCATCGCCTCGTGCGCGATCCGCACGTGGTCGGCGTCGACAGTCAGCAACCGAGCCGCGCTGAAAGCCTCCAGCACCTGCTCGGTCGCGCCACCGAGCAGCCGGTCGCGGTGGATCCGGCGCAGGTGCTCGCCGTCTTCCTCGACGCGTACGAGCCGCAGCAACAGCTGCCTGGCCGCGCGTCGATGTTCGGCGTCCAGCTGGCCGTACGCGCGCTCCGCGGTGGTCGCCGCGGCCTGCCGGATGCCACCGGTGCGCCGATAGCCGTCGACCGTCAGCCGCCGTCCGTCGCTCTGCTGCCAGGTCGCCAGCAGCGCGTGCGACAGCAGCGGCAGCGCTCCTGACGGTTCGAGATCGCTGAGCAGCAGCTCGACCAGGCCTGGTTCGAGCTCGATCCCGGCGGCCTTGGCCGGCCGTACGATCGCGTCGCGCAGCTCGTCGGCGGTCATCGGTCCCAGCGGCAGCTGGCCGGCGCGCAGTCCGGCCAGCAGCCGCGGATAGTCCAGGCAGCGCCCGTACAGGTCGGCTCGTACGCCGAGCACGACGACCGCGTGCGGACGCTCGGCCACCGCGCACAGTGCGTCTATGTAGGCGCGCCGCTCGTCCTCGTCGGGGCAGTCGGTGAACGTCTCCTCGAACTGGTCGACGACCAGCGCGAATCGCTCCGAGCCAGCGAGCCGGTCGAGCACGGTCCGCAGCGCGGCCAGCGGTTCGGCGGTCGGCGTACACACCGCCACCGGCCAGTCGGCCGAGCCCGGCAGCGCGCCGCGAGCGAGCGCCGGCAGGAGACCGGCGCGCAGCAGCGACGACTTGCCGGCGCCGGACGGCGCCACCACGGCCACCGGCCCGCCGCCACCGAGACGGTCGGCGACCAGCGACAACAGGTCGGCGGTGGCCCGCTCGCGGCCGAAGAACCACCGCACGTCGCGCTCGCCGAAGGCCGCCAGGCCTCGATACGGACACTCACCGATCGGCTCCGACCGGCGCGTACGCGTCGGCACCAGCGCGGCCAGCGCGCCTCCGGTGTCGAGCACTTCGTCGCAGCGGCGCGCCACGTCGGGGGTGATGCGCTTCTCGCCGGTCTCCAGCTTGCTCAGATAGCCCTTGCTGTAGTGCACCTGGCGAGCCAGCTGCGCCAGCGAGAGCTGCCGATCCGTACGCAGCCGGCGCAGCTCCGCGCCGACCGCGGGCTCACCGTCGCCAGTCCGTACGCCGTCCATGTGAGCGGTCACCCCCGTCCGATCGGTCGCCGTGACCGGCGCCGAAACCCGTGGTTGACCTGCCCCGTCGCGAGCGTAGACGAATCCGGCAATTCCCGTCGGAATATCCCCGTTTCGGGGTTTCCCGTTCCGGTTGGCAACGGGAAACCCCTGGTCCGCGCGGCGGCCGCGGCGGCAATCTCGGCCGGGTCAGCAGCGGAAAGGACCTCCATGCACAAACTCGTGATGGCCGCGCTCGTCGTGCTGTCGCTGTTGCATCCGGCGGCGGCGTTGCGTGCGGCGGCGACGCCGGCCTTCCTGATCGGCGCCGCGCCAGACGCCGAGGCTGGCGGCAACGCCGATGCCCAGTGGCGGACCGCGAACAGCCGCTATGGTCCGTTGACCGCGCGGCGCAGCTATTCGACGCCGGGCGCCGGCGTGCCGACTGACTTCGCCAAGACGCCGGCGGCCTCCGATGTCGGCAGCCGCGCGTCGCTCTACAGCTTCCACCCGGCGCCTCGCGTGGACAGCACGGCCGCGTTTCGCAGCCTGGTCGCGTCGATTCCGAGCGGCCACACCGCGTTTCTCACACCAGACCACGAGATTGACGCGATGGTGCGGCGCGGTCAGCTGACCGCCGCCGACTACGTGCGGATGATCCGGTCGTACGCGCCGATCGTGCGGGCGGCGCGGGCGCACGGCCATCCGCACGTGTATCTGGTCATGAACGTCACCGGGTTTCTGTTCAACAAGACCAACAACGCCGGTCCGGAGCCGGAGTCGCTGTGGCCCGGCGACGGAGTGCTGGACGCGGTGACGGTCGACGCGTACGGCGAGGACGACTGGCCGGTCGCGGCGGCACCAGGCCAGTACGGCGGCGTCTACGCGTACGCGGTCAAGCACGACATTCCTTGGGGTGTCTACGAAATCGGCGCGAAGGAGGACCCGAACGACGCCGGACACAAGGCACGCTGGGTCCGCGACCACCTGGACTTCGCGGCCAGCCACGGCAGCGGCGGCCGGCCGTCGGCCGTGGTCTTCTCCTGGTACGACTCCGCCGGCGGCGGAGCGTCGCCGACGCCGTCCTCGTCGGCTCCCGTGGTCGCGGTCGCCAAAGACGCCAGCAGCACCTATCACCGCTCCTACACCGATCCCGGCCTGTGACCGGGCAGCAGAAAGGATCACAGCACATGCGAATACGCTCGATTTCACGGCTGGTCGCGGTTGTCGCCGCCGCGGCGGCGGTCGGCGCGCTGGCGCTGACCGGTCCGGCGCAGGCGGCCGGCGACCAGCCCGGCAAGTACATCACCAGAGCCGAGGTGATCGCTCGCGCGGAAAACTGGTTCGCGCGCAACGTGCCGTACAGCCAGAGCGCCACCGCCACGGACCCGGATGGCGCACACACCTACCGCACCGACTGCTCCGGTTTCGTCTCGATGGCCTGGCACCTGGCCAAAACCGGTCTCGGCTCGCCGACAACCGTGAGCCTGCCGGAGTACGCCACGAAAATCAGCAAGGCCAACCTCAAGCCCGGTGACATCCTGGACGATCCGGGTCACCACACCGTGCTTTTCGCCGGCTGGGCCGACAGCGCGCACACGCGGTTCACCTACTACAGCGAAGGCAGCACAGCCACCGACATGAACCACGACACCGCGTCGCTGAGCAGCTATTCCGGTTATGACGCCTATCGCTACAACAAAATCATGGACGCCACCGCCGGCACGGCTGGCACGCTGGCGGCCGGCGACCACTGCGCCACCACGCCGGCGCGTACGATTTCGTTGAAAGGCGTACGAAACCTCGACATCACGACGGTGACGTGCATCCGCGACGACGCCGGCACGCTGCACGGCTGGCTGGTGCTCAGCTGGAAGCCGTCGACCGGCAGCGACGACAGCCAGACCATCGGCACGGCCAAGTTCGACGGGTTCAGCACACACGTCCAGATCCAGCACGTCGATCGTACGGTCGTGGAAGGTGGCTGTTCCGCCAAGGCCGCGGTCAACGCGGCAGCGTCCGGCAGCGTCAGCTGCGAGGTCACGTACAGGGCCAGCAGCACCGCCGGCCTCACCACCGATGGCTGGCTCGACTGGAACAAGAACAACGACGGCAAAAGCTGGCTCGGCGCCGTCTACGTCCACGGCAGCCCGGAGCTGTGACGATGCCGACGCTGAGCAGACGTGAACTGCTGACCACCGGCGCCGGCCTGGCCGCCGGAGCGGCGTTTGGTTTTGCCAAGCCAGAAGCGGCCGGTCGCTTCGACCTGGCCGGCCAGCCGCACACCGTCTTCGAGAAGGTGCACCTGCACGCCGGCTCCGTCATGCAGGGTTTCGCCTTCGACAGCACCAACAACCACGTTTACACCGCGCAGGTCGCGGACACCGCGGCAGCGGACGAAGAAGCCGGCAACCTGACGATCACCAGGGTCGACCTGGCCGATCCGCACCGGACCGGCGCGGCTTGGATGCTGCTCAAGGGATTCGGCCACGGCGCCAGCATCGCGGTGGAGCCGGCCGGCACCGGCGCGTATCTGTGGGTCGAGATCGACAACAAGGTGAAGACCAGTGACGGCAAGAAAACCGGCCGTGGCACGCGCATCACTCGATTCCGGTTCAGCGCCGGGAAAACGCTGACCAGGAGCTCGGCAGGACTGCCGCATTACCTGCCGGTGACCGGAGCCGAGCAATTCACTCCTGGCATAGATCCGGTCAACAACCGGCTGTTCGTACGCTGTTACCGACCGGCGGTGAAAGCCTTTGACATATCGGTTTTCGACCTGACTCGTGCACGTGCCGGCGACTTCGGCGCGCCAATCTACCGCAACGTACCCATGCCGACGCCGAAAGTCGCCGGCACGACCACAGCGCGACTGGCGCAGGGATGGGCCGTACTGGGCCGTTACGGCTACTACCTGACCGGACGCGGCGAAGACGCCAGCGGTCACACGTCGGATCCGCCACGGCTGCTCTCCTTCGACCTGGAAGCCGGCGGAGCGGTTGTCCAGGACGTGCCGATGACAGCCGGCAGCGGCCGGAAATACCGCGAACCGGAGGGCCTGTCGATCTGGCTGCCGGCCGGCGGAAAACCGGCGCGGCTGGCGATCGGACTCGCCTCCGGAACACATCCCGGAAAGCGGATGGCCAACCTCTACTACCTCGACTCGACCACCTGACCGTACAAGGAGGACCTGACATGACCCACTCGTTACGCCGCATCGCTTGCGCGGCCGTCGCAGGCGCGACCGGCGCGGCAATGCTCGCCACCGGCACGCCGGCGAGCGCGGACACCGTGCACTATCTGTGGAACAGCGCGAAAAGTGCGCGTGTCGACTTCCACCAGACCGGCGACATCTTCGTGCTCCACGACCTGGCCGCAGACGGCCATCCAACCTATTTCCAGTGGCGCTACCCCAACGGTGACTGGCATCCGAAACACTGGAACTACAACGGATATGCCGGCGCGCCGGAGACATACAACTTCGACTTCGACGAAAACACGCATCCGTACATATTCGTCAAGGTCTGCACCGAAGTGAACAACTGGCCGGACGACTGCGCGGAGTCCGGCGCCTGGCACACCTGACGTGAGATATCCGGCGGCCGGCCACCGGCCGCCGGATGTCGCGTCAGGCTTTTCCGTATAGCGCGGCGATTTCCTGCGAGCTGCTCCACCTGCTGTAGGTCGGCGACTGCGGCCAACCTTCTGGCGAGTCCTGCCATTCCTCCTGCCGGCCGTACGGCAGCACGTCGACCAGCGCGAAGGTGTAGGCCAGCTGCTCGGTGCCGCGGCCGTTGGTGTGCCAGGTCCGATAGACGGTGTCGCCGTCGCGCAGGAACACGTTGACCGCGAAACCGCCGCCGGCCGGCGCATCGACATCCGCGCCGAACGGACTGTTGGCGGTCGAATACCAGGCCATCGTGTTGCCGACCTTGCGCTTGTACGCAACCGCTTCCTCGATCGTCCCTTGTGTCACGATGACGAACCGCGCGTCGTACTTGGCCAGGAAGTCGAGCCGGGTGTACTGCGAGGTCAGGCTGGTGCAGCCGCCGCACTGCCATTCCTCGCCGGGCGACCACATGTGGTTGTAGACGATCAGCTGCGACTTGCCGTCGAACACGTCGACGAGCCGCGTCGGACCGTTCTCGCCTTCCAGCGTGTAGTCCGGCATTTCGACCATCGGCAGGTGGCGGCGCTGCGCGGCGATCGCGTCGAGCTCTCTGGTGGCGGCTTTCTCCCGCTTTCGCAGGTCGTCGAGCTGTCGCTGCCAGGTCTCCGCGTCGACGACAGGCGGTAGTGCGCTCATGGGTGTCCCTTCGGCGTACGGGTGTCGACTATGTCGACTCGAGCCGAGTCCAAAAGTCATCGGGACTTCTACAGGTCGGCCGGATCCCTGCGCAGCGTGACCTCGCGGCCGGACGCGGTGCGTACCGTGACCGCGTGCACGCCTGGCTGGCCCGATACGACTGACAACGGCAGCCGGTCGAAGGTCTCGGCGCCGATGTGTTCGCGCAGTTTCTCCGCGTCAGCGCCGATCTCCAGCCGGGTCACGACCCTCCCACGCTCACCGTGCGCGGCCGCCGCACGGTCCGGGTTGGTTGCCGGGTCGTCCCGGTAGAACCAGTTTGGCAGGCCGCGGCGCCAACAGGTGTCGAAGACGCGGCCGGGGCCGGGTGCGGTGGTGATGATGCGCTGTGTGCCGTCGGGCTGGACGCGACCGGGAACCCGCGCCACCTCGCCGCCGAGCCGCTGCGCGACCGCGGTCATCTCCTCAAGGGTGTCGGCGCGCAAGCTCCAGAACATCCAGCGGTCGGCGCCGTCGGCCAGGAGCCCGTCGAACCATCCGGCCGCCTCGGAGCTGGACGCGTCGGGACCGGTCACACCCTCGACCTCCAGGTAGACGTCCTCGCCGAGCGGAAAGATCGTGTTGGCGATGCTGCCAGCCAGGACGCCACCGTAGTAGTGGGCGAGCCCGGTCTCCTCGTGCACTCTGCGGACGCCGTCTTCGAAGTCGCGGACACCGAGGCAGAGATGATCAAGATGAAACATGCGCCGAGCGTACGACGCCACACGCAGCGCAACACACGAGAACGACGTCACCACACCTGCGGGTCCGGGGGCTTGCCCCCCGGGCCGGGGTCTGGGGGCTCCGCCCCCATGGCGATACCGAAACGACGATGGCTCGTGCTCTCCGCGAGCACGAGCCATCCAGGAGTGGAGGTGCCGGGAATTGAACCCGGGTCCTCCGGCGGCTTGCCAGGGCTTCTCCGTGTGCAGCTCGCGGTGTCCCTACTTGGCCTCACCAGTCACGCGAGCAAGCTGGTGCGACAGGCCCAGCCACTGTGCGATGTCCCGATCCAACCCGTGGCCGGCTGGACCGGTGAGTCCCCTAGTCGATGCCAGGATCCGGGTCGGAGACATCCCCGGTCTGACACAGTCGCTCTGGCCTAGGCGGCGAGAGCGAGCTGGCGCTGCTTAGGAGCGGCGCTTATTGGTTTCCGACGTTAGTCGTTAACGAGATGATCGTCGGCTTCCTCGACACGCTTCCCCTGACTCGACGTCCGGAGTCGAGACCATTCACCCCCTGGTTGTACGGACAGACACCAAGCATAACGCGTCGGCCAAGCGAATTAGTCCTCAGCCGATGCCGAAGAGCGCGGCGGCGTTGTCGTGGAGGACGGCGCGCAGCCACGCGGAGCCGAAGCCGAGGCGGTGGATGGATGCGAGCTGGTGGGCGTACGAGTGCGGGATCGACGGGAAGTCCGAGCCGAACAGAATGCGGTCGCCGAAGTCCGCATAACGTGCGGCTACGGGCGCTGGCAGCGGCATCAGCGACTCGGTGAAGTCGGTCGCCACCATCGTGGTGTCGAGGTAGACACGCTGGTACGCCGCCGCCAGGTCGAGGAACGCGCCGTAGTCCGGCATGCCGGCGTGCGCGATGACCGCCACCAGCGCCGGATGTGCCGCCAGCACCTCGCCGAACGGTCCCGGGCCGGTGTACGCGCCACGCAGTGGACCGGAGCCGCAGTGCACGACGACCGGCACTGATGCCTCGGCGAGCAGGCCCCAGACCGGCGCCAGCACCTCGTCGCGCGGGTCGAAGCCGCCGATCTGCACGTGGACCTTGAAGATCCGCGCGCCGGCGTCGAGCGCGGCCGTCACGTACGACAGCGCCTCAGGCTCCGGAAAGAACGTCGCCGACGGCAGCACTTCGGGCACTCCGGCGGCAAACTTCAGGGCCTCGTCGTTGAGCCAGGCGGCCATCCCCGGCTTGTGCGGATAGGGCAGCGAGGGAAACGCGCGTACGCCCCACGACCGCAGCAACTCGACGCGAGCAGCCTCCGGCAGCCGGTAGACGACCGGCCACTCGGTGCCGTAGTTGGCCGAGCCCCGGTCGAAGTAGGCCCACACCTTCTCCTGCATCCGCCGCGGCAGGAAGTGCGTGTGGGTGTCGATGAGGCCCGGCAGGCCGAGCGACCGCCAGTACGCCGGGATGTCGGCGTCGATGGCCGGCGGCTCGGTCAACCCATCCCTTTCGTGCGCCGGCCGAGCGCGCGCAGCACCTCGCGGTCGGCGTCGCGGCGGGCCAGATCCTGGCGCTTGTCGTACGCGCGCTTGCCTCGCGCGAGCGCCAGCTCGACCTTGACCTTCCCGTCGACGAAATAGAGCGACAGCGGCACCAGCGTCAGCCCGCCTTCGCGGGTCTTGCCGATCAGCTTCTCGATCTCGCCGCGGTGCAACAGCAGCTTGCGCTTGCGGCGCGGCGCGTGGTTGGTCCACGTCCCCTGCAGGTATTCGGGGATGTGGACGCCGTGCAGCCAGACCTCGCCGTCCTCGATCAATGCGAAGCCGTCGACCAGCGACGCACGGCCGAGCCGGAGCGACTTGACCTCGGTGCCGGTCAGCATGACACCGGCCTCGTACGTGTCGATGATCGCGTAGTCATGCCGCGCCTTGCGGTTGGACGCGATGACCTTGCGACCTGTCTCGCGCGGCACAGCACACCTCCAGATGATCCGAACGGCAAGTTTACGTGAGCCGCCGAAACGATTTTTTGGGAACCGTACGACCGCCGGCCACATCCAACGGCCATGAAAGCTGCCATGTTCCTGTCGGTCGCCCTGCTGGCTGGCTGCGCTCACCAGCCGGAGCAGCTCGTACGCGCGACCCCGTCACCGAGCCAGTGGACGGAGCCGGCGAGCTATGCATACGTCCTCGACTCGACTTGTGGCGAGCGACCGCTGTTCGGACGGTTTCGAGTGGAGGTCGCCGGTCACCACGTCACCCGTGCGACCGGGCTGGACCAGGCGGGCCGCTATGCGGTGGCGCATCCGTCGCACGGCGATCCGGTGCCGACCATCGGCGGGCTGCTCGCCGAGCTGGCGCGTGCGCGGCAGCACGGCGCGCATGTCGCCACGATCGACCACGACCCGACCGACGGCCATCCCGTACGGATCACCATCGACCAGAACGCGAACGCGATCGACGACGAGGCCTGTTTCTCGATCTCCAGCTATGAGATCGCCAGGTAACGCAGCGGGTTGACCGGCGTGCCGTCGAGGCGCACCTCGAAGTGCAGGTGGTTGCCGGTCGAGGCGCCGGTGGTGCCGACCCGGCCGATGACCTGGCCACGGCGTACGTAGTCGCCGGTGTCGACCAGGATCGCCGACTGGTGGCCGTAGCAGGTGGTCACGCCGCGGCCGTCGCGCAGCCGGCCGTGATAGATGCACGTGTAGTTGCCATAGCCGCCGTTCCAGCCGGCGCGCACCACCCGTCCTGGAGCCGCGGCGTAGATCGGTGTGCCGTGCGGCGCGGCGATGTCGGTGCCCGCGTGCAGCTGCCAGACGCGGTAGTACGGGTCGTACCGATAGCCGAAGTCGCTGGACTTCCAGCCGTTCACCGGCTTCATCAGGTAACCCCACGAGAGCAGCGAGCCACCGCCGCTCACGCCGCGGCCGATCGGTGAGGTCGGCACCAGGTTGAGCTGGGCCGCGATCCGGTTGGACTCCGCCTGCAGCCGGTTGACCTGCGCCAACACGTTCGCACGCTGTGCGTTGACGGCCTGGGTGGCGCTCGTCTGCTGGGTGATCAGCGTCTGCACCTGCGTCTGCGCCGCTGTCGCCGCCGCGGCCGCCGCCTGCGCGGCCGTCACGGCCGCCGCTGCCTGGCTGGCGGCCGCGTCGGCGGCCTGCTTCTTGAGCGCGTACGCGTTGCGGATCTCGGTCGCTGACTGCCGTGCCTGTGTGGCCGCGTTGAGCGCGCGGCGCTGCTTGGCCGACACCTGGTCGAGATAGGCGATGTTGGTCGCCAGCTGCGACGGCGACTCGGCCTCCAGGATGGCGCCGAGGTTGACCATGCTGATGCCCTTGTATGCGTCGGCCGCGAACGTACCGACCGTGTCGCGCGCGTCGGTCACCGCCTTGTCGGCCGCGCTGACCTGCTGCGCCGCGGCCGCCAGGGCCGCCTTGGCCTGCGCCGCCGCACGCTGGGCCGCGGCCGACACCACCTGCGCGGCGGCCACCTGGCCCTGCGTACGCGCGACGGCCGACTTGGCGCCGGGAAGCATCGCGTTGGCCCTGGCCAGCGCTGCGGCGGCCTGCTGAGCCTTGCCGGTGACGCCTTCCAGCACCGCCGCCGCCTGCGCGAGCTGCTTGTCGACCGCCTGCTTGTCGCTCGGCGTCGGCTTCTTGTCGCCGAGCGCCGGCTGGGTCCAGACCATCGCCGCGATGACCAGCACCGCAGCCACCACCGCCACCTGTGCGCGCCGCATAACGCACTCCCTCAATCTCAAGTCGAGGGTGAGGGTACGACTGTTATGCGCAAATCACAAACGCCACAGCAGTATCAGCGTGTCACATCCGGCACCCAAATACCCGCTACAACGCGAAACTGTCGTACGTGTAGGCGTACATTTCCCCCACCCATTACGGGCGGGGGGTGGGTTGAGAGGTTTACTTACCTACATCGAAAATGATCTTGATCTGGCGCCTCGGGGGTCGCATTAGTCACATGCGTCACTCGGCGGTTGCAAGCATGGCCCCCATGCGTGCGTCCAGCGCACGCATGGGGGCCATGCTTGCGATCACCATTCCGGCAAATGAGGCATTTAGCGCTAAACGCCTCATGCAAGATCAACTTCGAACTTAGGTAAGTAACCACGCGAACCCACCCCCCGCCCGATCTGGGTGGGGGCCCAGATTGGCAGGGGGGTACGACAGTTTCGCGCCGTAGCGGGTAGATCAGTACTTGATCTGGAAGCGCAGCGTGAACCAGCCGGCGACCGAGGCCAGGACGATGCCGACCAGGACCATGATGCCGAGGATGTTGATCATCGACAGCATGTCCCAGGTGGGGATGACGCCGACGAACGTGCCGGAGTCGAGCAGCTTGTCGACCAGCAGGAACTTGGCGCCGAGCAGGGTCAGCCAGCCGACCACCGCGCCGGCCAGGCCGGCCATCGCGGCCTCCAGGACGAACGGCAGCTGGATATACCAGTTCGAGGCGCCGACCAGCCGCATGACCGAGACCTCACGGCGTCTGGAGTACGCGGCGACCTGGATCGTGTTGCCGATCAGCAGGAGCGCCGCGATGCCTTGGACGAAGGCCACCAGCAGTGCCGCGTTTCTGAACGTGTCCAGTACGTTGAACAGCCGCTCGACCAGCCGCTTCTGGTCGACCACCTGGTCGACGCCGGCGAAGGTCTTGTACTTGTCGGCGACCGCCTGGTATTTCGCCGGGTCCTTCAGCTTCACCCGGTAGGACTCCGGCAGCGCGTCCGGCCGTACGTTGGCGACCAGCTCCGGCGAGTCCTTGAACTGCTCACGGAAGCGGGAATACGCGTCGGCCTTGGTCTCGTGGATGCTGTTCTCCACCAGCGCGTCGCTCTTGAGCGCGCTCTCCAGCGTGCTGCGCTGTTCCGGGGTCACGCCGTCCTTGAGGAAGATCGAGACTTCCAGCCGGGTGTAGAAGTAGTCCTGCATCTCACCCACCTGGTTGTAGATGAGACCACCGGCGCCGAGCAGGGCGAGCGAGATCGCCGTCGTCAGGACCATCGCGATGGTCATGGTGACGTTGCGGAACAAGCCGACGCCGACTTCGGACAGTACGAATTTCGCGCGCATTTCTTCCTCAGAACGTGGGGTCGCTGAGCAACGGGTGAGCCGGGAGATCTACCCGTAGACCCCGCGTGCCTGGTCGCGGACGATCCGGCCGCGGTCGAGCTCGACCACCCGCCGGCGCATCTGGTTGACGATGTTGGAGTCGTGGGTGGCCATCACCACGGTGGTGCCGGTCCGGTTGATCCGGTCCAGCAGCCGCATGATCTCGATGCTGGTGTCCGGGTCGAGGTTTCCGGTCGGCTCGTCGGCCAGCAGGACGAGCGGCCGGTTGACGAACGCCCGCGCGATCGCCACGCGCTGCTGTTCACCACCGGAGAGCTGGTGCGGCAGCCGGCCCTCCTTGCCTTCCAGGCCGACCAGCTGCAGGACCTCCGGTACGACCCGGCGTACGACGTTGGCCGGCTTGCCGATCACCTCGAGCGCGAAGCCCACGTTCTCGGCGGCGGTCTTGGTCGGCAGCAGCCGGAAGTCCTGGAACACACAGCCGACGCTGCGCCGCATCCGCGGCACCTTCCAGCCGCGCACCTGCGACAGGTCCCGGCCGGCCAGCGTGACCTTGCCGCGGGTCGGGTTCTCCTCCTTCAGCAGCAGCTTCATGAAGGTGGACTTGCCCGAGCCGGTGGGTCCGATGAAGAAGACGAACTCACCCTTGCTGACCCGCACGTTGATGTCGTCGAGTGCCGGCCGGCCGGACCTGGAGTAGTTCTTGGTGACGTGCTCCATGGTGATCGCACTGGAGCCGCCTGCCTGGTTCATCACCGGCATGGGACTTTGCTGCTGGCTCATCACGGCCGCCGAGTCTACCGCCGCCGGTTGGGTGGCCGACCGTTGACGTCCGGTTGACAACACACCGCGACCGTGAGATTGGCGCCGTTTTACCGGCAATTGCCGTTAACGCGGCCGTACCAAAGGAGCCGTTATGCCGGGTTCTCCTGTTGCCGGCGCCACCGGATGCCGGCCTCGATGAAGTCGTCGATGTCACCGTCGAGTACGGCCTGCGGGTTGCCGACCTCGTGGTCGGTGCGCAGGTCCTTGACCATCTGGTACGGGTGCAGCACGTACGACCGCATCTGGTTTCCCCAGCTGGAGCCGCCGGACTTGAGCGCGTCCATCTTGGCCTGCTCCTCCTGCCGGCGCCGCTCCAGCAGCTTGGCCTGCAGGACGGCCATCGCGGTCGCCTTGTTCTGCAGCTGCGAGCGCTCGTTCTGGCACGAGACGACGATGCCGGTCGGCAGGTGGGTGAGGCGTACGGCCGAGTCGGTCGTGTTGACACCCTGGCCGCCGGGTCCGGACGACCGGTAGACGTCGACGCGCAGGTCGTCGTCGGGGATCTCGATGTGGTCGGCCTGCTCGACCTTGGGCAGCACCTCGACGCCGACGAAGCTGGTCTGCCGGCGGTGCTGGTTGTCGAACGGCGACAGGCGCACCAGCCGGTGCGTCCCCTGCTCGACGGACAGGGTGCCGTACGCGTAGGGAATGTGGACGGCGAAGGTCGCCGACTTGATGCCGGCCTCCTCCGCGTACGAGGTGTCGTAGACCTCGGTGCCGTACTTGTGCCGCTCGGCCCAGCGCAGATACATCCGCAGCAGCATCTCGGCGAAGTCCGCGGCGTCGACGCCGCCGGCCTCGGCGCGGATGGTGACCACCGCCTCCCGCGAGTCGTACTCGCCGGACAGCAGCGTGCGGACCTCCAGCTCGTCGATCAGCTTGGTCAGCTGGTCGGCCTCGGTGCCGACCTCGGCACGCGTGCCGGCGTCGTCCTCGGCCTCGGCCAGGTCCAGCAGTACGCCGGCGTCGTCGACCCGCTGCCGCAGGCCGTCCAGCCGGCCGAGCTCGCTCTGCACGAACGACAGCCGGGACGTCACCTCCTGCGCCTTCTCCTGGTCGTCCCACAGGTCCGGCGCGGACGCCTGCTCCTGGAGGCTGGCCAGCTCCTCGCGCATCGCGTCCGGCCGCAGCACCGACTCGATGGTGCGCAGTTTGGCGCTCAGGGCCTCCAGCCGGCCACGCAGATCTACATCAGCCACAATGGTCGAGCCTACCGGGCCGGTCGGTCACGCGTCGGGGGCCGCGTCCAGCCACTTGAGCACGGCACGGTGGTAGGTGACCGCGAAGTCGAGCGTCGCGACCGCGTACTTGTCGCCGTCCCGCTTGGCTTCCTTGAGCCGCTCGCGGGCCACGTCCAACGCCTCGGTGTGTTCCTTCCGCTTTTCCGTGAACAGCTCGTCCAGCTGACCTTTGCCGTGCAGGCCACCGAAAGCGACCCGCAGCATCAACGGATTGCGTAACTGGTCGTGGCCGGCCGGCTCGCCGAGCCAGCGGGAGAACGCGCGCTTTCCGGTCGCGGTGACCGTGTACGGCTGGGCCGAACGCGCGCCGGCCTTTCCGGCGCGTACGTAGCCCTTGGCCGCGAGGCTGGGCAGTTCCCTGTACACCTGGGAGCGGGTGGTCGTCCAGAATGGACCGAGCCGGCCGGTCGCCTCCGCGACCAGCTGGCCCCCGGTTTTCGGTCCGTCGTGCAGCAGTCCGAGCAGTGCCGCCGCGGTCGCGTTGAGAGCTGTTTCCGCCATAGCAGATGACGTTGCCATGTATCTCAGCCGGGGTCCAGAGAATCCGGCGATCCAATGTGGACTTTCTGCCCGCCGGCGGTGACGTTTTGTAGTAGTGCCAGCGTGTCCACTGTGGAGGGTGCCGACCGTCCCTTGTGGACTGTCCGGCCGTACTAGCACGCTTGTGATCAACCGGCCGGGCGTTTCGCCTCGGCTGCGCGGATCTTCCGTCGCCGCCCAGACTGTTCTAGTACAGTGGTGGGGTGGATGCGCCGTTCACCGTCACCGAGCCGAACGCCGCCGGGATCGTCGCCGCGATCGAGCTGGCGGTGGCCAAGGGCCGGTTGCTGCCCGGCGACGCGGTCCCGTCGGTACGCGCGTTGGCCAGCGCCATCCACCTCAGCCCGGCGACCGTTGCCGCGGCATACAAGACTTTGCGCAACCGCGGCGTGCTGACCAGCAGCGCCGGCAGCCGTACGCGGGTCAGTCCGCGGCCGCCGCTGACCGGCCGGTCGCTGACTCCCCTGCCGGCCGGCGTACGCGATGTGGCCAGCGGAAACCCGGATCCGGCCTTCCTGCCGTCGCTGCCGGAAGTGGCCGCCAGGCTGCACCGCAGGCATTATCTCTACACCGACGCGACGGTGTTGCCGGAGCTGCTGGAGATGGCCGTGCACGAGCTGCATCCGGTGCCGGTCAGCCGCGGCCAGATCTGCCTGGCCGGCGGCGCGATGGACGGCCTGGAGCGGGTACTTTCGGCCTATCTCAAGCCCGGCGACCAGGTGGCGGTCGAGGATCCCGGTTATACCGGGGTTCTGGACCTGTTGCGCGCGATGGGTTTCGTGCCGGTCGGCGTGCCGATCGACGACGCCGGCATGCTGCCGGACGCGCTGGCGGAAACGCTCGTGCGGCCGATCGCCGCCTGCATCATCACGCCACGCGCGCAAAATCCGATGGGATCGGCGATCGACGCGGCGCGCGGTGCCGAGCTGGCCGAGGTTTTGGCCGCACATCCGGATTTGCTGGTCGTGGAGGACGACCACGCGAGCGGTGCCGCGGACGCGCCGTACGTCAGCGTGCTCGGCGAGCGGCCGCGCTGGGCCCTGATCCGGTCGATGAGCAAGTCGCTCGGGCCCGATCTGCGGATCGCGATGATCGGCGCCGATCCGACCACCGCGAGCCGGGTCGAGGGCCGGCAGCAGGTCGGCACCGGCTGGGTCAGCCACCTGATCCAGGAGCTGACCGTCCAGCTGTGGCGGGAAAAGTCGACCGCCGACCGGTTGCGTGCGGCGCAGCGCGCGTATTCCCAGCGGCGCGAGACGTTTTTGGCCGCGCTGGCCGCTCGTGGTGTGCCAGCGCGTGGCCGGTCCGGCCTGAACGTCTACGTGCCGGTGCCGGAGGAGGTGCCGGTCGTGCGGCAGCTGTTCGACCGCGGCTGGGCCGTACAGGCCGGCGAGCCTTACCGACTGGCCTCGCGGCCGTTCATCCGCGTCACCACGGCCGCGCTCGACCCATCCGACGGCGCCGAGCTGGCCGACCACGTCGCCGCTGTGCTCAACGCGACCGCCGCGCCGGTACGCGCACGCGCCACCCGCGCCGGCTGACGCGGCTACGGAAGCGGCAGCTCGCGCTCCATGAAGGCGGCCAGGTCGCGGTCGCCGCCGGTGGCGCTGGCGGCGAGCGCGTCGCGTACGGCTCGCTGCACCTCCCGTGGCTTGTTGCCGCTGAGCTTGAAGATCGCCTCATGCCGGCCGACCTCGATGTGGAAGGCGCGGATGCCGGCCACCAGCTTGCGGTGGAAATCGGCCGACGGCGCCGGGTCCCATGCCGGCTCGCGGCCGCCTTCCAGAGCCGCGATCGTCACGCCGATGATGCGCAACGCCTCGGCCGGGTCGTCGATCAGCGTGATCCGGCCATGCAGGTGGACCGCGGTGTAGTCCCAGGTCGGCGCGCTCGGTCCGGGGCCGTACCAGGTCGGCGTGACGTACGCCTGCGGACCGGTGAAGATCGCCAGCACCGGCGTACCGGCCGGCATCGCCCTCCAGTGCTCGTTGGCCTTGGCCATGTGCCCGACCAGCCGCGTCGTGACGGCCTCGCCGGGCGCCGGCCCGTCCGGGTCCATGACGATCGGCAGGTGCGAGGCCAGCTGGCCGACGGGACCGGCGCTGTGCAGGGTGGCGAACGGATGGTCGCGGACCAGCCGGCGCAGCTGCTCCGGATCGCTGACGGCATGCTCGGGCGCAACCCACATGAGCCAAGCGTACTAGTACGGTCGTTAAATCTGTACCAGCATTTACCGTTGGTATGGCGACCGGGCGTCGCTGACCGCCGTACGCCGCAGCCCGTCGCCATAGCCGAAGGTGGGGCCGAACGGCAGCCGTACGACCCGTGAGCAGGTCACCTGCGCCCGGCCGGCCGCGACCGCGACCGCGAACGAGGTCTCGGCCAGGGCGGCGTCGGCGGCGTAAGCGTCGACCGCCGACTGCGCGGCACCGGCCGCGAGCGGCAGGGAGTCGCCGGCGTGGTCGGAGCCGTAGAAACCGGCCGCGTCCAGCGCGTTGGCGGCCACGATCGCCGCGCCGTCGCAGTCGGACTGCAGGTCGCGCTGCGCCAGGAATGCGGCCGACGCGGCGACCGTGCCGGCGACCAGGACCAGGCCGAGCAGGAAGAACAGCAGGATCAGCGGCACGGAACTGCCGTCGTCGGATCTCATGCGCCGCGGAAACGGTCGATCCTGACAACGAAAACACCGGTCACGGTGTTGTGTCCACCGTCCACAAAGGACGGCACGGCCGGCAGCCGGAAGGCGCGGACGACACACACCGCGAACGCTGATCCCGGCGCCAGGCTCGGCGTGGTTTCCGGTCCCTGGCAGTCGTTTCCGGCCGCAACGAACCGCAGTTGGGTAGCATCCGTCGACAATCCCTGGTCTTCCAACGCAAGCCGCATCGCGTACGCGGCTCTGGAACGCGCACTGGTCTCGTCTCCGGCGGTCGCGTACGCGCGGCCGGCCTGTCGCGCCGCTTCGGTGACACCAAAGGCATTGCGCTGCAGAGCGGACGCGACGAGCACGACGTAAATCAGCGGGATGAGGATGACAACGGCGAGAAACACGAACTCGACGACCGTCGAGCCATCGTCGGATTTCACGTCCCCTCCTCGATCGCGCGCGCCGACGTACGCAACGGAATGACACGGCCGAGCGGCGCGAAGAAAACCGGGATGGCGCCGGCGCACTCGACGACCACGACCGGCGCCTGCGGTCTGGACGTACAGGCGATGTCCTGGTTGACCGCCGCGCGGATGAGCGCTTCCGCTCGCGGTCCCCCTGCCTCGGGCGGCACGTCAGCGTTGGCCGCATAACGCGCACCTTCGGCGGCGCTGGCCGTCACGACGTTGCGTACGTGCAGATAGACGGCGACCTGCGCGACCGCGAGAAACAGGAAGATGAGCAGCACCGACACCAAGGCGAACTCGGCGACCGCGGCGCCTTCGTCGTCGCGCACGTCAGCCTCCGGTGCTGGACACCACGTTGCTGATCGCGTCCTGCACCGCACCGATGATCGCGCCGCGGAAGACCGCGAACAGCGCGACCACGAGACCGGCCGTCATCACGGTGACCATCACCCAGCCGGGCACGTCCCCCGCCTCGTCACGGAGATCGACCAGCCGTACGCAGAGCCAGGCCCAGACCGCCATGGCATCCTCCCCGTTTTGTCCCCTTATCACCTAGGGTAGCGCTTCTTTCACCTTCTGAATCGGAAGTGAGTGAAGCTGTGGACAACTCGATGGATCTGGGGATAGGTGCTGGTGCCAATGGTGTTAATTAGCGGGAAATCGGACATCGATGCCTGTTAGTTATCCACAGCTTGGGGTGTTGGAGATGAGGGGTTCATCTGTTTGGGTGCGGTCCGGGGAGGTGGTGGGGTTCGTCCGTTTGGTGCGTCCGGGAGGTGGCGCGTCTTCCCTTGTTCCGTTGGGTGGGTGGTTGGGTTTTTCGCCTGCGCGGCGGGCGCTCCTGCGCGGAGGGCAACCTCAAGGGAGGGGGCGCGGGAACGCCAATCGGTGTGCATAGGGGTGCGGGCGGCGGTTTGCGGTCGGGGCTGGGTTTTCCGGGCTTGCTCGGTCACGTATGGGAAGCAACCCGTCGACAAGGACGCCAACGATCTTTGCTGTAGCGCTGCATGTCCGTCTTGCCGGTTTGTGTTCTGGTAGTAAGGCCTCCTTACGTGCGCCTGACGCACGCATGGGGGCCTTGCGAACATTGAGCGGCTGCCGGGGTGGTACTGGTGTGACTGGCGTGGTTGACAATGCAGATGAGGCGGACGACTACGTAATACTTGTTTAACAAGGCATCAAAACGGACGTTTGGTGTCGGCGGAGTCCGATCCGGTCTGGTGAGCAGTCACAACAGCATTGTCAGCCTCAGTAGTCACGCCCGTCACCGCCTCTGGTGATCGCGACGGCGTGAAAGCCTGTTCGTGCACGGTCACCGTGTCAGCAGGGTGATCGACACCAGGCCGGGATAGAGCGCAAACAGCACCGTCACCGGCAGGACCAGGAAAACGACCGGCACCAGCATGGCGATCTCGCGCCGGCCGCCGGCTGCCAGCAGCGCGCGTTTGCGCGCCTCGCGTACGTCGTCGGCCTGAGCGCGCAGCACGGCCGCCAACGGCGTACCGCGCTCCAGAGCGACCAGCACGCCGTCGACGAAACGGCCGAGCGCGTCGATGGTCGTACGCTGCGCCAAATTTTCCAGCGCCGCCGGCAACGACGCACCGGCACGTGCCTCGTCCAGCGCACGCGACAGCTCGGCACTCAGCTCGCCGCGGCACATCCGGCACACGCGCTCCAGCGCTGGCGCCGGGGCCTCGCCGGCCGTGACGGCGAGCGCGAGCAGGTCGGCGACCACCGGAAACTCCGCCAGGATCGCCTCGGTCCGCCGGTGCACCTGCACCGACAACCACCAGTCACGGCCGAGAAAACCGGCCAGCGCGGCGCTGAAGGCCATCAACACCACCGCGATCGCGGACACCTGACCGGCCAACAGCCCGAGCACGACACCACCGAGAATCCCGGCTACCGCACCGATCGCGGCCCACAGCAGCTGCTCGACCCGAAACTCCTCGACACTGGCCGGCCGGCCGAGCGCGAGCTGCCGCCGCCGCACCGACCGGCTGCCGCCGACCAGCCGATCGGCAAACCCCGCCGCCTCCAGCAAAACCGGCCGCAGCAACCGGCCGAGCGCGCCAAGTGGCGCCTTCACCTCCAGCAGTCGCGACGGCCGGGGCGCGTCACGCAGATACGGCGTCAGCCGGTCGACCAGCCGCACCCGGCGCATTCCACCAGCCAGCACCAAAACCAGCCCGCAGCCGGCGAAAAGCCCCAGCAGCATCCCGAAAATCATCGCAGCACCCGCTTCTCCACCGGCAGCCGGCCGATCCGCAGCATCAGCCGGTACGCACCAAAACACAGTGCGGCGCCGATGGCCAACAACAGCCGCCCGCTGGTCGAGTCGTACGCGGACAATGTGCTGCTTTGCGTTGCCAGCATGAGCAAAACGATCCACGGAGCCGCGACGGCCAGCCGGGCGCCGTTGATCGTCCACGACTGGCGCGTCTCCAGCTCGGCGCGCGTACGCGCGTCTTCTCGCAAAAATGCCGAAAGCGTACGCAACAACGTGCCTAGCTCCGTGCCGCCAACCTCGCGCGCCATCCGCAACGACTCGAGCACACGGTCGCCGACCGGATCGGCCAGTGCCTCCCGCAATGCGTCCAGTGACTCGGAAAACCGGCCGCTGGCCCGATAGTCGCTGGCAAACCTGGCAAAAGCCGGCCGCAGCTGTTCCGGTCCGCGAGAGCCGAGCGCGCCGACCGCTTCCGGCAACGACATTCCGGCGCGTACGGCAGACGTGAGGTGGTCGACGACCTCCGGCCACACCTCGCGCAGCTCGGCCTGCCGCCGGTTGCGCGACCGTCGTACGACCGCCACCGGACCGAAAAACGCGAACACACCGAAACACGCGGCGATGGAGAAACTGCGACTTGTCAGCAACACCAACAAAAACGTGAAAACGGCCGCGCCGAGCTGGATCGCCAGGAGCTGTCCGCCGGTCACACCGTCGATGCCGGCCTGCCGCAACACGTCCGTACGCCGGTCGAGCCAGCCGGCAAACCGGCGCCGCCGAGCCGGGGCGCGCCGGCCGGAGCGCCAGCACAACAGGATGCCGATCCCCAGCACCAGACCGAGAAACGCGCCGAGCGCGGCCATCAGCCGGCGCCAAGCAGCCGGACCAGGTCGAAGCCGGCACGCGCGTATCGGGACGGATGCGGCGGATAACCGCTCGACCGGGTCAGCCGCCCGTCCGAGGTCGCGAACAACTCCGCCGTTTCCACGACGCTGTTCTCGGCGCGGCCGGTCACCGCGACGATCTCGCGTACGCGCCGCCGGCCACTGCCGTCGGACTCGATGTGCACAACGACGTCGACACAGGCCGCGACGGTCGGCACGACGAAACCGGTCGTCACGTTTTCGCCGGCCAGCAACGGAAGCGTACACAGCTTGGTCACCGCCTCACGCGCGGAGTTGGCGTGAATGCTGGCCATTCCGGGCAGGCCGCTGTTGAGCGCGATCAGCAGGTCGAGGCATTCGGCCTGGCGCACCTCGCCGACGATGATCCGGCTCGGCCGCATCCGCAGCGCCTCTTTCACCAGCCGCCGCAACGGAATCTCACCGGTGCCTTCCAGATTGGGTTGCCGTGTCTGCAAAGCGACCCAGTCGGCGGCGGAGAACTTCAGCTCGAAGACCTCCTCGCAGCTGATGATCCGTTCGCTGGCCGGAACCGCGGCCGCCAGGCAGTTGAGCAGTGTCGTCTTGCCGGCCTGCGTACCACCGCTGACGATCACGTTGAGGCCGGCGGCGACCGTCGCCTCCAGAAAACGTGCCGCCGGCGCGCTCAGCGTGCCGAGGCTGCACAGTTGTTCGAGGCTGCTGGCCCGTACGACGAACTTCCGGATGTTGACGGCCCAGTGTTCGCGTGTGATGTCCGGAATGACGACGTGCAGCCGCGAGCCGTCGACCAGCGTCGCGTCCACGAACGGCATCGACAGGTCGATCCGCCGGCCGGTGCCCTTCAGCATCCGCTCGACCAGGTCGCGGACCTGGCCCGCGGACAGGATCGTGTTGGTCAGCTCGCTGCGGCCGCGGCGCGCGACGAACACCCGGCCGGGGCCGTTGACCCACACCTCCTCGATCTCCGGATCGTCCAGAAACCGTTGCAGCGGACCGATTCCGGCGACCGCGTCGAAGATCGTACGAGCGGCCGCCGGCGCGTCCAGCAGCGGCGGCAGCCCGCCGGAAAGCGCGCGGTCGGCGTAGTCGGACAGCGCTTCCTCGATCAGTCGGCGTACCGCGGCCGGCTCGCGGACCGGATCCAGGCCGCGGCGGCGGACCAGCTCCCGCACCTCCGTACCGAGGATCCCGGTCGCCGCGTCCACCGCCACGCCCCCGTAGCCGCCTGTCTCTTTTGTCGCGTAACAACCTATCTGTCAAGAATGCGTAAAGACAACAGTCCGTCACCCGCGGTTCGGTCGCAGGGTCGCCCCGCGTGCGACTGGTGCACGTAGGGCGACCCTGCGGCCGACGATCAGTCGACGGCGGCGACGAGCGCGTCGGCTGGCTCGCGCTGCTTGACGATCGCCGGCGCCTTCGGAGCGTCGCCGCCGCGCAGCGGGACCTCCTTGATGAACCACGCCACCACGAAGGCGATCGCGGTGATCGGCACGGCCCACCAGAACAGCGTCTGCACGCCGTCGACGATGGCCGCGCTGTACGCGTGGTGGATCGCGTCCGGCAGCTTGTCCAGCAGCGCCGGGCTGAGCCGCGCACCGCCGCCGGTCAGCTTCTCCGCGGTCGCCGAGCCGACGCTGTCGGTCAGCGAGGCGGTCAGCCGCGAGCTGAAGATCGCGCCGAACAGGGACACACCGATCGAGCCGCCTATCTGCCGGAAGAACGTGGCGGCCGAGGAGGCGACCCCCATGTCGCGTACCGACACGCTGTTCTGCGTGATCAGCATCGTCGTCTGCATCAGGAAACCCATGCCGAGGCCGAGCGGGATCATCAGCAGGCTGGCCATGGTGTGCGTCGTGTCGACGGTCAGCTGCGCCAGCGCCACCATGCCGATCGTCATGACCGCGCCACCGATGATCGGAAACGCGCGATAGCGGCCCGTACGCGTCGTCACCTGGCCCACGATCAGGCCGACGATCACCGACGACAGCATCAGCGGGATCAGCGCGAGACCGCTCTGGGTGGCGCTGTCACCCTGCACCATCTGCTGATACTGCGGCAGGAAGGTGGTCGCGCCGAACATCGCGAAGCCGACCAGGAAACCCAGCACCGAGGCGAGCGCGAAGTTGCGGTTGCGGAACAGGCTGAGCGGCATGATCGGTTCCTTCGCGCGCCGTTCGACGAACACGAAGGCGACCAGCGACACGACCGCGAGGACGCCGAGGCCGATGATCTGCCACGAGCCCCACGCGTACTCGGTGCCACCCCACGTCGTCAGCAGCACCAACGCGGTGATGCCGACGCTCAGTACGGCGACGCCGAGGTAGTCGATCGAGGCCTTGACCGTCGACTTCGGCAGCTTCAGCGTCAGGACCACGACCGCCAGGGCCAGGATGCCGACCGGGATGTTCACGTAGAAGGCCCAGCGCCAGTCCAGGTGGTCGGTGATGAAGCCACCGAGCAGCGGACCGCCGATCATCGCCAGCGGCATGACCGCCGCCATCAGACCCTGGTAGCGACCGCGCTCACGCGGCGGCACCAACGCACCCATGATCGACATCGCGCCGACCATCAGGCCGCCGCCACCGAGCCCCTGCAGCGCGCGGAAGGCGATCAGCTCGAACATGCTGTGCGCCGCGCCCGAGAGCACCGAGCCGGCCAGGAAGACCAGGATCGAGGCGATGAACGTACCCTTGCGGCTGTAGAGGTCGCCGAGCTTCCCCCAGATCGGCGTGGCCACCGTGGAGGCGAGCACGTACGCGGTCACCACCCAGGACAGGTGGCTGAGGCCACCGAGGTCACCGACGATCCGCGGCAGCGCGGTGTTGACGATCATGTTGTCCAGCATTGCCAGCAGCATCGCTAGCATGACGCCGGTGAGGATGACGTACATCCGCCCCCTGGAGGGTGGCGTCGCGTCCTCCGGCGCTTCGTGTGCGCCACCACGGCGTCGCGGCGCCGCGTGCGTGGTGTTGGCTGTCATCAGTATTCTCCAGTAAAGACGATGTTTACTTGTCGGCCGGCTAGCTCACTTACTAGTCGTACGGTAAGCTGCTACTAGCCGGTCGTCAAGTAAGTAAGGTGAGTGTGGTGACAGACGACACGTCGACCGCGACGCGGTCAGGCACCCGTCAGCGGATCCAGCAGGTCGCGCTGGAGCTGTTCGGTGAGTACGGCTATGACAAGACGTCGCTGCGCGAGATCGCCGAGCGGCTCGGTGTCACCAAGGCCGCGCTTTATTACCACTTCAAGAGCAAAGAGGCGATCGTCGCGTCCGTCTTCGAGGACATGTACGACGGCATGGACGACTTCGTCCGATGGGCCAAGGACCAGCCGCGCACCCGCGAAGGCCGCCGCGCGATCGCCGAGCGCTATGTGCAGAACTCCAGGAGCGGCACCCTGGTGATGCGGCTCTACCAGGAGAACCAGCCGGCCATGCGCGAGCTCAAGGTCGGCGAGCAGATGCGCGACAAGCTCATCGAACTGGTCAACACCCTCACCCCGCCGGACGCGTCGATCGCCGACAAGCTGCGCATCCGGGTCGCGCTGTTCTCCGTACAGCTGAGCCGCTTCAGCATGAAGGACACACCGACCGACCAACTCGAGCCGGCGATCATCGAGGTGGTCACCGAACTCCTCGACAGCGTCGACTGGACCACCCCGGCCGCCTGACCGTTGGCAATGCTGACCAACCGCACCCCCGCGCCGTAACTGTCATACCCACCCGCCAATGTTGGCCCCCACCCAGACCGGGTGGGGGGTGGGTCTGAGAGGTTGCAAGCAATGGCGAAAAACAACAGCCCCGCCAGTCACATGGGTCTCAGCCGCCACAGCCTCCATGCACGCATGGGGGCCATGCGTGCGCTGGACGCACGCAAGGGGGCCTTGCGTGCATCCGACAATCGTACATATGGGGCGTTTAGCGTTACATCGCGAACCCAAGATCAACTTCGAACTTATGTAAGTAACCACGCGAACCCACCCCCCACCCGATCTGGGTGGGGGCCGAAATTGCCACAGGGGTACGACAGTTTCTCGCCGTAGCGGGTAGTTGGCGACCCGCGCTGCCGTTCGGGGGCGTTGGCAGGCAGACTTTCGGCATGACTGACCCGCATCTCTGGCTTGAGGATCTGACCGCAGACCGGTCGCTGGACTGGGTACGCGAGCGCAACGCGGAGGCGACCGCCGCGCTGACCGGCCGCCCCGGCTTCGACGCGCTCAACCGGGAGATCCGCGACGTACTGGACGCCAGGGACCGCATCCCGTACGTGCGGCGCCGCGGCGACCATGTCTACAACCTCTGGCAGGACGAGGACCATCCACGTGGCCTGTGGCGGCGGACCACGCTGGCCGAATACCGCAAGGCAGAGCCGGCCTGGGACGTGCTGATCGACGTCGACGCGCTCGGCGCGGCCGAGTCGGAGAAATGGGTCTGGCAGGGTGCCGACCTGCTCAAACCCGACTACCGCCGCGCACTGGTCTCGCTGTCCCGCGGCGGCGCCGACGCCGTCGTCGTGCGCGAGTTCGACCTCGACGCGCGTACGTTCGTCGCCGACGGTTTCACCCTGCCGGAGGCCAAAAGCAACATCGGCTGGATCGACATCGACCGGGTGTACGTCGGCACCGACTTCGGCACCGGCTCGCTGACCGCCTCCGGATATCCGCGGATCGTCAAGGAATGGCGGCGCGGCACCCCGCTGTCGGAGGCGGTCACCGTCTTCGAGGGCAAGCCGGAGGACATCGCGGTCAGTGCCAGCCACGATCCGACCGAGGGCTTCGAACGGGATTTCGTCATCCGCTCGACCGACTTCTATTCCAGCGAGAAGTTCCTTCGTACGCCGGACGATCTCGTCAAGATCGAGGTCCCCGACGACACCGAGATCGACGTGCATCGCGAATGGCTGACGATCCAGCTGCGTACGGACTGGATGACCTTTCCAGCCGGCGCGTTGTTGGTCACCAGGTTCGACGACTTCATGGCCGGCTCACGCGACCTGGAAATGCTTTTCGAACCGACACCGAACACGTCGCTGACCTATCATTCCTGGACCCGCCACCACCTCCTGCTCACCACCTTGTCGGACGTGAAAACCCGCATCGAGGTGTTGACACCGTCGGAATCCGGCTGGAAACGCGAGCCGCTGTCCGGCCTTGCCGAAGCCGGCAGCATCGACGTGATGGACACCAACCCGGACGACAACGACGAGTTTCTGTTGAACTCCACCGGATACACACAACCGTCGACGCTGCTTTACGGCCGGGTCGGTGAAAATCCGGAGGTCCTGAAGCAGGCCCCGGCGTTCTTCGACACCGACGGCATTTCCGTACGCCAGCATTTCGCCACCTCGGCCGACGGCACGAAGATCCCGTATTTCGTGGTGGGAAAGGCTGGAGCTCCGACCGGTCCGGTGCTGCTCAGCGGATACGGCGGCTTCGAGATCTCGATGCGGCCGGCCTACAGCGGGGTGATCGGGCGCGGCTGGCTGGCCAGAGGCGGCACGTACGTGGTGGCCAACATCCGCGGCGGCGGCGAGTACGGACCGCAGTGGCATCAGTCGGTGATCCGCGAGAACCGGCCGAAGGTGTACGAGGATTTCGTCGCCGTCGCGAAGGATCTGCGGGAGCGCGGCATCGCCGAGCCGCACCGGCTCGGCATCAACGGCGGCAGCAACGGCGGGCTTCTGATGGGGGTCATGCTCACCCGCTATCCGGAGCATTTCGGCGCGATCGTCTGCGCCGTGCCGCTGCTGGACATGAAGCGCTATCACCTGCTGCTGGCCGGTGCGTCGTGGATGGCCGAGTACGGCGATCCGGACGAGCCGGCCGACTGGGATTTCATCAGCACGTACTCGCCTTATCAGAACGTACGCGCCAACCAGCCGTATCCGCCGGTGTTGTTCCTCAGCTCCACCCGCGACGACCGCGTACATCCCGGCCACGCCAGGAAAATGGTGGCGCTGCTGCGCGAGCACGGCTATGACGTGTCCTACTACGAGAACATCGAAGGCGGCCACGGCGCCGCCGCCGACAACGAGCAGCTGGCCTTCCGCTGGGCCCTCACCTTCCAGTTCCTCAACGACCGCCTCACCCCAGACGCCCACAGCTGAACGGAGAAAAATCCCAGATCGCCACGGAAGGAAAGCAACCTTTTCACCGTTCGGTCGAACCGAAGCGGGTCATTGTCCCCTACCGGACTGGATAATTGTAGGGTGACACGGCCGCTACTCCCTGTGCATACTAAATAGCTCGCCTCGATCGGTGAGCCTGGTGCCGGTAACGGAAGCCAGCGCAGCATCGTCGAGGGGAGACGGTCATGCCTGGAAGCGATATTCGACGCTCGGAGCTGATGGACCGGATGGTTGACGTCTGGGCCAATGAGCTGATCGATCTGAGCAGCAGAAACACATTGCTGAACTTCCGGATCACCAAGACGACCTGCCTCGACCTGACAACCGCCGATGCCGTCGGCATGACAAGTTTGTTTGGCGGCCAGAAAACTGGGCTCGTAAGGCTCTTTCCGGAGGAGACCGCGCACCGCGACGCCTGCACGCGAGCTCGCGGTCTGCGTCGAAGGATCCGGGAGTTCACCGAGGAGCAGGGGATCGAGATCGGCCGCATGGCCGCTGGTTTCGTCACCACACCAAGCTCAACGGGCCGCTCAGCAACGTTGCAGCTGCACGCTCCGCTTCTCCTTCGCGGCATAACGATTACCGCGAAGAGCAGCACGGAGGCAGACTTCAGTCTGCAGGCCGGCACGGATCCCGAGCTGAACGAGGTGCTGCTCTACGCTCTGGAGACTGAATACGGCCTGGAGTTGGACTCCGACGCGTTCACCGCCAAAATCGCGAATCTGCTCTCCGAGGTAGTCGACCCGCAGGAACAGGTCGAACGGGTCTTCGCCGAGCTCCGAGACATCGCCTCCCGGCAGGGAATACGGCTCGACGTGGACAGAGATGTCCTGGTCGGCCTCTTCAACTACGAGAAACTCCCGATGGTCCGCGACCTGCGATCGGTCGACGGCCGAGCGCTCTTGGCCCGACATGACCTGATCGCGGCGATCGCCGGACATCAACCCGCGATCGACCAGGTGTTCGCGGACGCCGGGAGCTTTCAGCCACCCGGCGCTGACCGGCTCAGACCGGAGAACGAGTTCCTCGTCCACGATGCCGATTCGTCGCAGCACCACGCCATCTACGCGGCCCTGGCCGATCAGCACGTACTCATCGAAGGACCGCCCGGGACCGGCAAGAGCCAGACCATCGCGAACATCATCGCCGGCGCCGCCGCGACAGGGAAACGTGTCCTTTTCGTCGCGGAGAAGAGAGCGGCGATCGAAGCCGTCACCGATCGACTGGCCGCGGTCGAGCTGTCTGGCCTGGTGTTCGACCTGCATCAATCGCGGCTGAGCAAGCGAGACGTCGCGAAGCGGCTGCTGACCGGCCTGGAACGAGTGACCTCGGAGCCGCCGGTCGACGCGTCCGACTGCCATCGACGGTTGGCCGATCGCAGAGCTCAACTCAACAACCACGTCAAGGAACTCCACGAGAAACGGCCGCCGTGGAACGTCAGCGCCTTCGAGGTGCGCGAGCGGATCCTGGCTCTTGGGCCAACAGCCGCCACCAGCAAGAAAATCCGCGAACCGCACCTGGAAGCTGTCGACGCGAACGTCATCGGCCAACTGGAGGACGACCTCAGGAAATTCGTGGAGATCGGTGGTCCTCGAGTCCTCCGCGAGGACACGCCCTGGTGGCGGGCTGAATTGCCAGACACAGATGCGATCCGGTCTGTGCTCCTCGAACTCGACGAGCTCGCCGGGCGATCGTTGCAAGACAGCAACGACCAGGTCCGCTACGTCGCCGGGCAGGCCGGCCTGCCTGAACCCACGACCATCGAGGGATGGGACCATCTGCTCGCCCTGCTCGACGGCGTCGCGAACAGCGTACGCACTTTTTCCGAGGCGATCTTTTCGCTGGATGTGAACGGCATGCACGCGGCTACCGCATCGCGTGGTGAACGCGCGAAGCTGGGTCAGCGATTGCCATGGTTGCAACGACGGGCGCTGGTCAAGCTGGCGCGGTCCAACTGCCTCCTCGGCATTCGATCCAAAGCCGCCCTACACGCCGAACTCACCAAGATCGTCCATCAACAGCGTGAATGGCACAGGATCGGTGGCGCGAACTCCAGCCCGCGGACGGTTGCCGGACTCGCCGCTGTGATGTCCACCTACCAGACCGCGAGGCGTCAGCTTGCCGCAGTCGCCATGTGCGCGAGGATCCCCGACCTGCAAAAGCAGACGCAGCCGGTGGTGCGCTCGACCCTGGAAAAGCTGCAAGGCGATCGGGACATGCTTTTCCAACTTCCCGAGATCTCCCGCCTTCGTCGCACGTTCTCCCGGTTTGGCCTGGACGATCTGCTCGCTGATATCGCCAGGAAAAACTGCTCCTCCGAACAGGCCGCTCGGCAACTCCGGTATGCCTGGCTGAGATCCCTGGACGAGGAATTCCGGCTAGGTAGCGCGACGTTGCGGGATTTCGCCGGAGAGCGGCAGGACCGCCTGGTCGACGAGTTTGGCCGCGTCGACGAGGAACATCTCGCGGCCAACGCTCGACGAGTTCGTCGAGCGGTGGCCGTACGCACCCGGAAGGCCAACGACCAGTTTCCGGTGGAAGCACGGTTGCTGAAGACCGAGGCCAGCAAGAAGGCTCGACACCTGCCGATGCGTGAGCTCGTCGGCAAGGCATCGAACGTATTGCTCGCGCTGCACCCGTGTTAGGCCATGTCACCGCTGGTGGCGAGCAAGATGTTGCCGGCCACCGAGCTCTTCGATCTCGTCGTGTTCGACGAGGCGAGCCAAATTGAGCCGCACGACGCGATGACGTCCATCATGCGCGGCCGTCGGCTCGTGTTGGCCGGCGACGACCGACAGCTGCCGCCGTCTCGATGGTTCAACCGGATGCTGGCTGACGATCCGTCCGATGACAGCTCCGATGCGCAGCTCAGCGACTTCGAATCCATCCTCACGTCGATGCGGCCGATCATTCCCCACTGCTACCCGCTGCGCTGGCATTACCGCAGCCAGGACGAGCGACTGATCGCGTTCTCCAACAAGGAGATCTACAACGGCGGTCTTGTCACCTTTCCCGGTACGCAGAAGGAAAGTCCGCTGCGACTGGTGCCCGTCGACGGCACCGCCTCTCCTGGTCAGGATGGCTCGTCTCCGGAGGAGGTCCGCAAGGTCGCCGAACTGGTGCTGGAACATGCCAGCCAGCGTCCCCACGAAAGTCTCGGGGTGATCACTCTCGGGACGAAACATCAAGCACGGGTCGAGCACGAGATCAGGCAGGCCCGCGCCAATCGGCCAGAGCTCGACGATTTCTTCGCCGACGACACCGGGCCGACGCATCGTTTCTTCGTCAAGAACATCGAGACCGTGCAGGGCGATGAACGGGACGCGATCATTCTGAGTCTCGGTGTCGCGCGACGCGCCAACGGCACCGTGTCGCGAACCGGATTCGGCGCGCTGAACCGTGAGGGAAGTGAACGGCGGCTCAACGTCGCCGTGACCAGGGCCAGACGGCGGATGACCGTGGTCAGCTGCTTTGGTCCCGCCGCGATCGCGCCGGGCCCGGTGGCCAACGGCACCGAGATGCTGCGCCGATATCTGGAAATGATCGACCACGATGGCGACGTCGATCGGGTTGGCCGAAGCTCTAACGTGCCGCTCAACGGATTCGAGGAAGATATCCGCCGACGACTGACCGAGGCCAGGATTCCCGTACATCCGCAATGGGGCTTTTCCGGTTACCGCATCGACTTCGCGCTTGCCGACGAAAACGACCCGGGCCGCATGGTGATGGCCGTCGAGGCGGACGGCGACGCCTACCATCGCAGCAGGAGTGCGCGCGACCGTGACCGGCTTCGCCAACAACATCTGGAAAGGCTCGGCTGGCGATTCCACCGCGTGTGGGCCTCGTCCTGGTTTTCCGATCCAGAGGCGGAGACGGCGCGGATCGTCGAGGCATGGCGGGCCGCCATGAGGTCGTCGGCCCAACCACGAACCACTGTCCCGCCGGTCGTGACACCGCCACCGGCCACGAGAAGACGTGGCCCGCGACCGAATGTCCGACCCGGCCAACCAATCACCGAGTACAGCGATGGGGAGTTGATCTCGATCATGATGTGGTTGATGAGCGACGGCCTGCAGCGAGACCGTGACTCGCGGATCGACGAGGCGATGCGGGACCTTCATTTCCGCCGGAGAGGCACGCGGATCGCCGAGCGCCTGGACCGCGCCGCGGAAGTCGCCCAGCGCCGGACCGACCGTGGAGAACCGTGATGTTTCCACTCGACCCGGCAACGGAAGAACGGCTGGCGCGCGTGATCGTCGATCCGGACGGCTCGTACGAACGGAAGGGATGGCAGCTGGAACAGTTGCTTCATCGAGCCGGTTGGCCGGCTTCGGTGGAATACGACGGCTCGGCGCGCGTACGGTGGCTGGCCGACGAACTGGCCAGCCGGCGAGACGAACGTGCTTTGGTCGAGAGGCTGCTCTGTCGAGTCTGCGATCCACGCGAGTACGACGACGGCTTGGCCAGTGCGGAAGAATTCCGTAACGTACTCAACGACATTCTGGAGCTCGAAGGCCTGGCGGTCGTCTTTGTCGGTCGCCAGCCCGTCGTTGCCGAACTCGGCCACGACGGTTTGACCCCGTTCTTCTCAGCGCCACCGGATCTGGAACAACGAATTCGGTCGATCATCCGAGACGACCGAACGGTTGCCGTCCTGAGCAGGCGGGCGGCCGAAACGGTCGCCTGTGAACAGGTTGGCGCGCACACCATGGCCATCATCGGCATCGGCAGTCTCATTGAGGGTGTGCTGATGGCGGTCTTACAGGAGCACGGCCCGGCCGACCAGACGTATGTCGACCGGAACGGAAAGGCCGTGTCGTCCAGCCGTCCGACGCTGGAACAGCTGATCGACACGGCCCACGCCCGTAATCTCATCCAGCTCGACGCGAAAGACTTCATGCACAAGGTCCGTGACTACCGCAACTATGTGCATCCACGAAAGGAGCTTGCCGAGCAGCCGGCCTTCGACGCGGACAGCGTCCGGCTTTGCTGGGGGCCGGTCCAGGCCGTACTGAACGACCTGGAACAGCACACCAGTCACTAGCCCGGGCTATGCCATGTGCGGATAGCGGTAGTCGGTCGGCGGCACGAAGGTTTCCTTGATCGAGCGCGGGCTGACCCAGCGCTGCAGGTTGCCGATGCTGCCGGCCTTGTCGTTGGTGCCGGAGGCGCGGCCACCGCCGAACGGCTGCTGGCCGACGACCGCGCCGGTCGGCTTGTCGTTGATGTAGAAGTTTCCAGCGGAGAAACGCAAAGCCTTCGATGCGCGGTCGATCACCGCGCGGTCGTTGGCGAAGACCGCACCGGTCAGCGCGTACGGCGAAACGTCGGCGGCCTGGCCGACGACATCGTCGAATTTGGTGTCGTCAAAGACATGCACGGCGACGATCGGCCCGAAATACTCCGACACGAAGACGTCGTTGGTCGGGTCGCTGCATTCGACGACGGTTGGCCGTACGAAGAAACCCTCACTGTCGTCGGCACTGCCACCGGCGATGACGTTGCACGCCGCGTCGTTCTTGATGCGGTCGAGCACGCCGGCCAGCTTGTCGAAGGACCGCCGGTCGATCACCGCGCCACCGAAGTTGGCGAAATCGGTGACGTTCCCGTAGGTCAGCTGCTCGGTCGTCGCGGCAACGTCGTCGCGCAGACCACCGTTCCACAGCGACCGCGGCACGTACACACGCGAGGCCGCCGAGCACTTTTGGCCCTGGTATTCGAAAGCGCCACGGATGATGCCGGTGCCCAGCGCCGCGCGGTCGGCGCTGGAGTGCGCGATGATGAAGTCCTTGCCACCGGTTTCCCCGACCAGCCGCGGATAAGTGCGGTAGGTGGTCAGGTTTTCCCCGACCGTACGCCACAAATGCTGGAACGTCCTGGTCGAGCCGGTGAAGTGGATGCCGGCCAGGTCCGGGTCGGACAGGGCGACCTTGCTCACCGCGGCACCGTCGCCGTGTACGAGGTTGATGACACCGTCCGGCAGGCCGGCCGCCTTCAGCAGCTTCATGGTGTGGTGCGCGGCCAGCGCCTGGGTCGGCGACGGCTTCCAGACGACCGTGTTTCCCATCAACGCCGGCGAGGTCGGCAGGTTGCCGGCGATCGCGGTGAAGTTGAACGGCGTGATCGCCAGGACGAAACCCTCCAGCGACCGGTGGTCGAACCGGTTCCACACACCGGGCGAGGAGATCGGCTGGTTGTCCAGCACCTGCCGGCCGAAGTGCGCGTTGAAGCGGAAGAAGTCGGCCAGCTCCACCGCCGCGTCGATCTCGGCCTGCTGCACCGTCTTGGACTGACCGAGCATCGTCGCCGCGTTGAGCGTGTCGCGCCACGGGCCGGTGAGCAGGTCCGCGGCGCGCAACAGCACGGCGGCCCGCTCGTCGTACGGCAGCTCACGCCAAGCCGGCGCGGCGGCCTTCGCGGCGGCCACCGCGTCGGCAACGTCCTTTTCCGTCGCCTGCTGTGCCACGCCGAGCACGTGTGAGTGCTTGTGCGGCTGCACGACCTCGATGTCGGCGCCGTCGCCGTGGCGTTCGTGCGCTCCGATGAAGTGCGGCAGCTCGTGTCGCTCGGCGGCGAGCCCGTTGAGCGCCTGCGCCAGCGTAGCCCTCTCGTGACTGCCCGCAGCGTACGTCCGCACCGGCTCGTTGTGCGGCACCGGCACGTTCGTGACCGCGTCCATTTCCCCTCCTCAGCGCGCGTCTTGTGGACGCTTCGATCGAGTTGTCCCACCATCCTGGCACGCTGGAGGATGAGTGGCTGACGATCGGTACGCTCGTTCGCCGAAGCGACCAGGAACTGGGGGCCATAGATGACGACCGGTGGAATGCCGCCGTACGGACAGCAGCCCAACCGCGGACCGGCGCCGGGCTATCCGCCAGCCGGCTATCCGGCCCAGCCGCCGACCGGCCCGGTGACCGGCGCGCCGACCAGCGGCTATCCGGTCACCGGCGCACCGGTCAGCGGCTATCCCGTGAGCGGCTATCCGGTCAGTGGATATCCGGTCAGTGGCCATCCGGCCAGCGCGCCGCCCGGCCAGCCGAAGCCGGACATGCGGCAGATGCGCCAGACCTCGCGGTCGGCCGGTGTCGCGACGGTGCTCTCGGTGCTCAACGTGGTGCTGACGCTGTTGCTGCTCTACACGTTCCCGTTCTTCAGCGACCGCGACCTCACCATCACCAGCGTCGCCGGCATCGCCGGCGCGACCTCGATCATGGCGGTGGCGGTGACGGCGCTGGTGGCGGCGCGGCTGCGGCAGCTGCCCCTGCCGGTCGCGGTCGTGTTGGTGTCCTTCGCCACGGGTCTGGTGCCGGCGGTGATCTCCGGCGGCGTGGTGATCTTCCACGACGACGCGGTGCACGGCATCGCGGTGATGCTGACCGTCCTGGTGTCATCGGTGCTCTGTGGGCTGTTCGTGCTGATCCGGCCGGCGCGTACGCTCATCGCCGCCGCCATGACCGCCGCGGTGGTCGCGCTGGTCATCCGGTTCGTCAACACGCTGATCTCCCAGGTCGTCCTGCACTGGCTGATCTGGAGTCTCGGGTGGCAGGACTCGGCGCTGATCGCCTTCGCGGTCATCTTCAACTCGTCCGAGGAGATCGTGCTGACCGCGATCGTGGTGGCGGCGATCGTGCCTGGCCTGATCCGGACCGGCATGGTGAGCGGCCACGAGATCCGCGCCGGCGTGCTGGTCGGCGTGATCCCCGGCCTGATCCGGTTCGTCTCGGCCGGCCTGTCGTGCATTCCGCTGCTGATCTTCCGTACCGAGGGCGGCAAGCCGATCGACATCTTCTTCACCGGCTTCGCGTTTTCCATGTACGGCCTGATCGGGGCGTTCACCGGCCTGCTCGTCGGCATCCTGGTGGCCGCGATCAGCCGGCCGAAGCGGGCCTAGGGCCTAGGAAAACTCGCCGCGAGCGACGACGACCGCCGAACCGGAGACGAGCACCCGCTCGATGTCGTCACCGGACCCGTCCACCTGCGCATACAGCGTCGACGGTCGGCCGATCTCGGCGCCCTGGCTGATCCGTACGCGCTGGCCGAAGCCGATCCGGCCGTGCCTGGCCAGGTGCACCGCCAACGGCCCGGCGGCGGAACCGGTCGCCGGGTCCTCCGGCACGCCGAGGCCCGGGCAGAAGACGCGCGTCTTCCACTCCTGCGCCGAGCCGGCGAAGCAGTTGACCCCCATCGCGCCGAGCCGGCCGAGCCTGGTCAGGTCAGGCGCGAGCGCCGCCACCGCGTCGGCCGACGGCAGCGCGACGTACACGTGCCGCGGTCCGTTCTGGTAGATCTCCACCGGCAGCTCGGCCTGGCCGACGCCGAGCGCGGCCAGCAGCTCGCCGGCCTGGTCGTACGCCTGCCAGGTCGGGATCGGCTGCGCCATCTGTCCCTCGCCGCCGGCGTCGATGGTGATCCTGATGTCGCCGGCACCGGTCTCCAGCGTGATCTCGTCGCGGCCGTCGGCCAGCAACAGCGCGGTGCCCAGCGTTGGATGGCCGGCGAACGGGAGCTCGGCGGCCGGCGTGAAGATCCTGATCCGCGCGTCACCGCCACGCTCGGCCGGCAGCACGAAGACCGTCTCGGACAGGTTGAGCTCCTTGGCCAGCCGCTGCATGCGCTCCTCGGGGACCCGGTCGCCGGCGGTGAAGACGGCGAGCGGGTTTCCTTCCAGCGGCGTGTCGGTGAAGACGTCGGTGATCACGTACGGATGCATGGCTCCACCTTATGAGGCGTCTCGATAGGTGCTACGGCGCGAAACTGTCGTACCCCTCGACCAAAGTTGCCCCCACCCAGTGGTCGGGTGGGGGGTGGGTCGAGAGGCTCACCATGACGCAAATTTTCGTCAAGGCGAAAGGCCTCTGACCCACCCCCCACCCCGATCTGGGTGGGGGCCAAAACTGCCACCTGGGTACGACAGTTTCGCGCTGTAGCGGTTATTTGACGAGGTCGCCGATCTCGGTGACGTCGTACCACTCCAGCTCGTGGCCCTCGGCACCGTCGACGACGAACTGGGCGTCCTCGTCGCCGAGGTCGGCCTCGATGACGACCTTCACGGCGGCCGTCACGTCTTCCACCGCCGCCACGCCGTCGACGTGGATGGCGGCGACCGCGGAGAACGGAACGGGTTCGTTGACGCGTATGACCGCGCGGTCGAGCTCCGGCCGCGACTGGACGGCTTTTTCGTCCACGTCAACGGAAATCACCACGCGGCGGCGCGGCGCTGTCGGGTCGTGGTCGATCAGCCGCAGCGAGGCACGCGCCGCCTCGGTGAACGCGGCGTATTCGAGCTCCTCGACGTCGTCGTCGACATACCACTCGCGCAGCGCCGGCGTGACGGCGAAAGCGGTCGGCGCGGTCGTCGTCCCGCTCTCGGAAAACTCGCGCAGCGACGGCAGCGTCGCCGGCAGGTAGATTCTCATCGCGTCGTCTCCACCAGTTCGGCCAGTGACTCGACCACCAGGTCGGCGATCACGTCCACGTCGGACATCGCGTCACGGTCCGCGTTGAGCCCGAAGAAAACCCCGCCATCGTACGACGTGATGCCGATGGACAGCGCCTGGCCGCGCGCGAGCGGCACGACCGGATAGACCTCGGCCATCCGCGCACCGGCCGCGTACAGCGGATACTGGGGCCCCGGCACGTTGGTCACCACCAGGTTGAAGAGCCGCCGGGACAGGCCGTTGGCGGCCTTGGCTCCGAGCGCGTGCAGGGTCGGCGGCGCGAAGCCGGACACGCGGATCAGCGCGGACGCGCCCACCGACTGGCCGGCATCGGCGTGCGCCTGCATCGCGAAGGACACCTGGTGCAGCCGGATCACCGCGCTCGGCTCGCCGACCGGCAGGTCGACCAGATACGTCGACACGCGGTTGGCGGCGGCCACCGCCGTCTCGTCCTCGTCCGGATCGGTCCCCTCCGCGCGTACGCTCACCGGCACCATCGCGCGGATCGCCGACGACGACCGCACCGGCTCGCCCCGAGTCAGCAGCCACGCGCGCATCGCGCCGGCGATGGTCGCCAGCATCGCGTCGTTGATCGTGCCGCCATGCCGTGCGCGGACGCGCTTGAAGTCGGCCAGCTCCGTACGCACCATCGCAAACCGGCGCTGCTCGCCGATCGTCACGTTGAGCGGGCTCTCCGGTGCCGGACGCGCGGCCGTACGCACGGCGGCGAACAACCCGGTCGCCGCGCCGGCCACCGACGACGCCGTCGCGGCGGCGTCCATCATGCCGAGCCGCAGCGTGTCGACGACCGCAGACGGCCGGCTGACCAACTCGGTGACCGCGCCGGCGAGCAGGCCGACCGGACCCGGCTCGCGGCGCGGGACCCACGGCTGCTCGGGTACGTCGCGCGGGGTCTTGTCGACATCCAGGATCACCTGGCCGATGTCGACCGCGCTGACGCCGTCGACCAGCGCCTGGTGGGTCTTGGTGATCACAGCGAGCCGGCCGTCGGCCAGGCCCTCGACGAAGTTCATCTCCCACAGCGGCCGGCTGCGGTCCAGCCGGCGGCTCATCAGCCGTGCGATCAGCTCGGCGAGCTGGTCCGGCGTGCCGGGACGCGGCAGCGCGGACCGGCGTACGTGATAGCCGATGTCGAAGTCCTGCGCGTCGACCCACACCGGCTTGGCCAGGTGGCCGGGGACGTGCCGTACGACCTGGCGATAGCGCGGCACCAGGGACATCCGCTGGTCGACCAGCGACACCAGCCGGTCGTAGTCGAAGCTGTCCGGCGGCTCGAAGACCGCGACGCTGCCGACGTGCATCGGGGTCGTCGGTGTCTCCAAGTAGAGGAACGTCACGTCGAGCGCGGACAAGCGGTCAGGCATCTGTGATCGACCCCATATCTTCCATGGAAACAACTTCTGCGATAACTATTGTTCGATCAAGCAGTTGGGACCACTCACCGAGGAGCCTAGACATGTCCGGCACCACCCTGGAATCGCCTCTCAAGATCAGCGAGGACGCCGCTGACCTGCTGTTCCGCGAGGCCCGTACGGCCAACACCTTCGCCGACGAGCCGGTCACCGAAGAGCAGGTCCAGGCCATCTACGACCTGATCAAATGGGGTCCGACGTCGATGAACCAGCAGCCGCTGCGGATCGTGCTGGTCCGCTCGCCGGAGGCCCGGCAGCGGCTGGTGCCGCTGATGGCCGAAGGCAACCAGGCCAAGACTCTCAGCGCGCCGCTGGTCGCCATCCTGGCCGCCGACCTGGACTTCCACGAGGAGTTCCCGAAGACGTTCCCGCACAAGCCGGACGCGCGCGAGCTCTTCGACGGCATCGACCGCGAGCCGTACGCGCGGCTGAACGCGACGCTGCAGATCGGCTATTTCATCCTCGGCGTACGCGCCGCAGGGCTGGCCGCCGGCCCGATGAGCGGCTTCGACACCGAGGCCGTGGACCGCGAGTTCTTCCCGGACGGCCGGCACCGCAGCCTGGTCGTCGTCAACATCGGCAAGCCGGGCGAGAACGCCTGGTTCCCGCGCAGCCCCCGACTGGACCACGACGAGGTCGTCACCACCGTCTGACGCAATCGGGACCCGATTGCGTCACGGACTACCCGCTACGGCGCGAAACTGTCGTACCCGCCTGTCAATCTGAGCCCCCACCCAGATCGGGTGGGGGGTGGGTTCGCGTGGCTGCTTACACAAGTTCAAAGTTGATCTTGGTCGCCGCGCCGGATGCACGCATGGTGGCCATGCGACCGCCCAACGCACGCATGGTGGCCATGCGTGCAGCCGCCTCGGCGGGCCTCAGCGCGTGAGCTCGGCGATCGCGTCGCGTACGACGCCGTGCGCGGTCCCCAGAGCCTCCCTGGCGGCCCCGACCTCGCTGCCGGTCAGCAGGACCACCAGCGCCGTCTTGACCTCGCCGTCGGTCGTCTCCAGCGCCTCCGTGCACACGTCCTCGGCCAGCCCGGTCGCCTGGACGAGCAGCCGGATCAGCCGGCCCCGCAGCTTGTCGTTGGTGGCGGCGACGTGCACCATCAGGTTGGAGTACGTGCGGCCGAGCCGCACCATCACCGCGGTGGAGAAGGCGTTCAGCGCCAGCTTCTGCGCCGTACCAGCCTTCATCCGTGTCGAGCCGGCGATCACCTCCGGCCCGGTGTCCAGCGCGACGTTCACGTCCACGCTGTCCCGGTAGTCGGCCAGCGGGTTGGCCGAGATCAGCACCGTGCCGGCGCCGACCTCGGCGGCCGCGGCCAGCGCTCCGATCACGTACGGCGTGCGGCCGCTGGCGGTCAGCCCGATCACCAGGTCACCAGGCTCGACGCCGGCGACGTCGGCGCGACCGGCGGCGGCGTCGTCCTCGACCTCCTCGACGGCCCGCAGCATCGCCGCCGGACCGCCGGCGATGTGCGCGACGACCCGGCCCGGCTCCAGCGTGAAGGTCGGCAGCAGCTCGGCCGCGTCGAGTACGCCGAGGCGCCCGGACGTGCCGGCGCCGACGTAGTGCACGCGGTGTCCCGATCGCAGCGACGCCACCGCGTAGTCGACGGCCTTGGCCAGCTGCGGCAAGACTTCGGCGACCGCGCCGGCGATGGTCGCGTCCTCGCTGTTGATCAGCCGGAGCATGTCCAGCGTCTCGAGCCGGTCGATGTCGACCGTACGCGGATTGCGCATTTCGGTCGGACTGGCAAAAGACAGTGCCTCAGGGTCAATACGAGGCGCTGCCGTCATCATGGTCTCCCTGTCCGCGACGACAGGCGGCGGCGCGCCACCGCGTCCCTAGTGGCTTCAAGAGCTGCGCGGGTGTCGTTGTACGTACGCTGCGCCACGCCCACGAACACGCAGTCGACGACCGTCAGCTGCGCGATCCGGCTGGACATCGCACCGGACCGGAAGGTGGTCTCGCGCGCGGCGGTGGTCAGCACGTGGTCGGCGACCGTGGTGATCGGCGAGCGCGGGAAGTTGGTCACCGCGACCGTGGTCGCACCGTGCTCGCGCGCGACCGTGAGCGCCTCGACGGTGTCGCTGGTCATGCCGGTGTGGGAGATGCCGATCGCCACGTCGCCGGCATGCAGCAGTGCCGCGCTGGTCAGTGCGATGTGTACGTCCGACCAGGCGTACGAGACGCGTCCGATGCGGTGCAGCTTCTGCTGGAAGTCCATCGCCACGAACGCGCTCGCGCCGACGCCGTACACGTCGACGCGGCCGGCGCCGACGATCGCCTCGACGACGGTCTCCAGCACCGACACGTCCAGCTGCGCCGCGGTCTCCTCGACCGCGCGAGCGTCGGCGAAGGAGATCTTGTCGACCACCTCGGACAGCTCGTCGCCGGGACCGATGTCGCTGCCGACGATGCGTCGTCCGGCGGCGCCGCTCTCGGCTCGGCCGGCCTCCTTGGCCAGTGTGAGCCGCAGCTCCGGGTAACCGGAGAAACCCAGCGCTCGGCAGAACCGGATCACCGTCGTCTCCGAGGTGTCCGCGCGGGTGGCGAGCTCGGAGATGGTCAGCGACGACGCGCCGGCGGCATCGTCCAGCACGGCCTGCGCGACACGTCTCTCCGCCGGCGACAACGACGGCAGCAAGGCACGCACCAGGACAGCGGTGGCGGCATGGCTCGACTGGCCCGCGTCGCCACTCAGTTGACTTACCGTCTTACGGGGCACGTCGGAAAGTTACTTGCACTTCGGTAACAACGTCAATCGGACCGTCCGGCAATGCCGTTCGCTACGGTAGCCAACGTGCCAGCTCAGAGCGCCGAGAATAGGCCGAAAACGGCTTTCCGGGAAAGATCCACCAATTGTCCAGATGTGGCCCTGGGGCTCGATTCCGGTGGTACGTCCACCAGATGCGTCATCACCACGCTCGACGGCCGGCCGCTCGGCCGCGGCCGCGGACCAGGTGCGAGTACGCAGTCGTCCGCTGATCCGGCCGGTGCCCTGAGCGGCACCATCACGGCCGCGCTGGCCGACGCGGACGTACCCGCCTCGGCGGTCGTCACGGCGGTGGTCGGCATGGCCGGTGCCGGCAGCGGCCGTCGGCCGGCCGCTTTGGCCGCGCTCGCCGACGCTGCGCGCCGATCAGGCCTTCCGCGTACGCCTGAGTTGGTCACCGACCTGGAGACGTCGTACGCGGCTGGTACGGCCGCCGAGCGCGGGCTCCTGCTGATCTCCGGCACCGGCGCGATCACCGCCTGGCTGGAGGACGGCGTGGTGCGGCACCGCGCCGATGGCTATGGCTGGCTGCTCGGCGACGCCGGCTCGGCGGTCTGGCAGGGCCGGCGTGCCGTCGAGGCGGTACTCGCCGGCCTGGACGGCCGTGGACCGAAAACCGCGCTGACCACTCCGGTGATCTCTGCCCTAACAGGCAACGAACCCGATGACGCGCTGGGGCCGGACGAACAAGCGCAGCGCGTCCTGGCGGCCGTCTATGCCGCCGCGCCGGCCGAGCTCGGGCGCGCCGCTCCGGCCGTACGCGACCTCGCCGACAGCGACGAGATCGCCGCGTCGATCTGCGCCGACGCCGTGTCGGCTCTGATGCTCGCCGTCGAAGCGGTGCTGCGGCGGGCCGGCTCGCCATCGGTGCCCGCCGTCGTGCTCGGCGGCTCGGTGCTGACCACCGACGGGCCGGTGGCCGACGGCGTACGCGCTCGGCTGACCGAGCTGACCGGCGTCACTCCGGTCGCCGCACTGGACGCGGCCCTCGGCGCGGTCGCACTGGCCCTGCGATCGGCCGGCCGGCTGGACGCGGACACCTACCAGCACCTGACGGCCGGCTAGCTTTACCCGCTACGGCGCGAAACTGTCGTACCTGGGTGTCGATCTCGGCCCCCATCTTGGTCGCGGATGCACGCATGGTGGCCGTGCGTGCATCCAGCGCAAGCATGGTGGCCATGCGGCCGTCGGCCAAGCGGGCTTTCAGCGGAGTGCGCCGGCGACGATGTCGCCGATGGCGGCGCGGACCGGGTTGACGGACGGGCCGTGGCGGTCCGGGTGGACGCGGTTGGTCAGCAGCACGACGACGGCGCGCGTGGTGGGGTCGACCACCAGCGACGTGCCCGTGAAGCCGGTGTGGCCGTAGGCGCCACCGTCGGCCAGAGCCCCCATGTAGCGGCGCGCGGCCAGCTCGAAGCCGAGGCCGTGCGCGCCGGTGCCGCTGGTCAGCAGGTGTACGGACGACTCGGACAGGATCGACCCGCCGCCGGCCAGCATCGCCTGGCCGAAGGTGGCGAGGTCGTCGGCGGTGCCGAACAGGCCGGCGTGGCCGGCGACGCCGCCGAGCGACCACGAGCTTTCGTCGTGCACCTCGCCGCGCACCATCCCGCGGCCGGCGTACGACTCGTCCTCGGTCGCCGCCACCCGGTCGACCGCGGCCGGCCGGAAACCGGTCGAGGTCAGGCCGAGCGGTTCGGTGATGCCGGCGCGTACGAGCTCGTCGAGCGGATGGCCGGCGACGGTCTCCAGCACCACGCCGAGGGTGATCATGTTCAGGTCGGAGTAGGTGTGCGTCGAGCCCGGCGGGTTCACCGGCGCGCGCGTCAGTACGGCGCGAAGCCGCTCGTCGACGCTTCCCCAGTCGCGCCACAGCGGCAGCTCCGGCTCCAGGCCGGAGGTGTGGTTGAGCAGCATCTGGAGGGTGATCTCCGGCGTCGCGAACGCCGGCAGGTAATGCACCACCGGCGCGGCGAGGTCGAGCCACCCCATCTCGACCTGCTGCATCGCGATGACCGCGGTGAACAGCTTGGTGACGCTGGCGAGGTCGTAGATCGTGTCGGCGGTCGCCGCCACGCGCTCGTCGGCCGGTAGGAGCTTGCCCCCGACGCCGAAGCGTACGGCGTCGCCGGTCGCATAGCGCAGCGGCTGCTCGTCGTCACGCCGGACGACGAGCACCGCCGAGGGGAAGACCGCCGGGCTCGACGCGACCGCGGCGTTGATGACGGCTACGGCCGCGTCGAGCAAGTCCAACCTCCGGGGGTCAGTAACCGATGCCGTAGCCGATCGGATAGAGCGTCGTGTTCAGGTCGGCCGGCGACGGGATCCGCACCGGCAGCTTGCCGGTCGGCGCCACCGTACCCGCCAAAACGCGCGCGAGCGATGCGCTTGAGACAGCTCCGTAGTAGTACGACGCAACGTAATTCCGGGCCGTCGGCACATAGCCGATGTCGTACGGATTCTGCACGGCCACGACGACCACCGGTTTCCCGGTGGCGATCAGTGCGTTGGTGAGCGCCACCTGGCTCGCACCGAGCGCGAGGAGACTACTGCGGGTCACCACGACAGTGACGTCGTTCTGCTGCGCCGCGGCGACAGCCGACGCGACGGCGGACGCGTTCGGCACCGAACCGGTCGGCAACGCGGTCGCCGCTATCCCGGCGCTGGTCAGCCCGGCGGCGATCGCCCTGGTCGGGAAGGTCACGCCGTTGTCCCAGCCGGTGACCAGCACCTTCTTGGACTTGGCCAGCGGCAGCACCTTGTCGTCGTTGCGGATCAGGGTGATGCCGTGGTCGGCGACGGTCTGCGCGGCGGCCAGGTGCTGCGGCGTGCCGACCGTACGGCTGACCGCCTGCTCGTTGACGAACGGCTGCGTCAGCACGCGGTTCTTCAGCTTGAGCCGCAGGACCCGCAGGACCGACTGCTCGATCCGGGACACCGAGAGCTCACCGCTGCGGACGGCGTCGAGCACCGAGTTGTACGCGAGGTCGAATTTCGGCGGCATGAGCAGCTGGTCGACACCGGCTTCGAGGGCCAGTACGGGCACCCGCGCGTCGCCGTACTTGATGCGTACGCCATCCATGTTGAGCGCGTCGGTGACGACGACACCGTCATAGTGCATCTGGTTGCGCAGGATGCCGGTCAGGATCGGCTGCGACAACGTGGCCGGGTCACCGGCCGGGTCCAGCGACGGCACCTCGATGTGCGCGGTCATGATCGAGTCGATGCCGGCGGCGATGTCCGCGGTGAACGGCGGCTGGTCGATCTTGTGCCAGTCGTCGGCGGTCCGCCGGATGATCGGCAGGCCGGTGTGGCTGTCGTTGTCGGCGTTGCCGTGACCGGGGAAGTGCTTGGCGGTGGCCGCGACGTACTTCTGCGAGCACCGGACCGCCGTCGAGGCCATCGAGGCGACCAGCGCCGGGTCGGCGCCGTACGACCGGACGCCGATGACCGGGTTGGCCGGGTTGTCGTTGACGTCGGAGTCCGGCGAGTAGTTCTGGTTGATGCCGACCGCGCGCAGCTCCTGGCCGGTGATCGACGCCGCGGTGCACGCGTCGGTCGTGTTACGGCTGGCGCCGACCGGCATGCTGCCGGGGAACTGGGTCGCCGGCTCGCGCAGCCGCGCGACGATCCCCTGCTCCTGGTCGGTGCTGATCAGCAGTGGCAGGTGCGTACCACTGCTGATGGCGGCCTTCTGCAGGCCGTTGGTCAGGCCGGCGATCTGCTGCGGGTTGTTGGTGTTGTTGTTGATCTGGAAGAGGATCACACCGCCCGGGTGGTATTTCTGGATGATCTGCGCGGCGGTGTCCAGGCCGAAGTACTCCTGGTTCTTGGCCTTGTCCGCGTCCGACGGGTTGGTCGCCGACTCGCCCCAGGCCTGCGTGACGAACAGCTGGCCGACCTTCTCCTCCAGCGTCATGTGCTTGATCAGCTGCTTGAGCACCAGGTCGGTGACCGAACCGCCCGGCGCCGCCTGCGCCGGAGCGGCCGCGGTCAGCACCATCGCGACCGACGCCGCGACCGCCACCACCCGGAAGCGTCGCCTGGATCTGTTAGGCGCGGCCATGGCGCCTCCCGTCTGAGCCGAATTGACTGGATTCGCAAATTTTCACCGCGCATCCACAGGACGGCAGGAAGTTACTGCCACAGACAGGTGCCGGTCAATGCCTCGCCGCAGTCGGCCGAACTGTCGATTTCCGCGTACGACGACACAAAAACACCCGGTCCGGCGCGAAACTGTCGTACCACCCCGCCAATCTGAACCCCCACCCAAAACGGGTGGGGGGTGGGTTGAGAGGCTCCACATACAATAAGAAAGAACGACCTTCAACGCGCGCGTACGGCGACAGGCAGCAGCGACTCCGCCACCTCCGCCAGCGCGCGCCGCAGCGGCGATTTGGGCGCGGCCTCCGCCAGCGTCTGACCGCGCGGCAGCGCACGGTCGAGGCCAGCGCGGTCGTACGGCAACGTCCGGATCCGCGCCACACCGGCGAAGCGCTGCATCGCGGCGGCGATCTCGCGCTCCGGATTGCCGGGGATCACCGTCGAGCGGACCTTGTTGACCAGCACCATCGGTTCGACGCCAGGCACCGCGTCGGCCAGCTCCGACAGTCCGCGTACCAGCCGCTGCACCCCCACCGGATCCCCGGCACCGACCGCGACGACAACGTCCGCCGCCTCCAGCGCCGCCAGCGTGGCGCCGTTTCGCCGCGGCGCGACGGTGTCGAAGCTGATCTCCTCGTCCGCCTCCAGGCAAAAGCCGCAGTCGACGACGGTCAGCGGCGCCAGCTTGCGCGCACACTCCAGCACTCCGCCGACGGACTCGCCCCGCAGCTCCGGCCAGCGGTCGGCACGCACCAACCCGGTCAGTACGCGCAGGGTCGGCGACAGGCTGCGCGCCAGGCCGGCCAGCTCCGCCATGCCGAGCCGGCCCTGGTTGTCCAGCCGCACGGCCGCGGCGATCCCCGGCGACTCGTCGATCATCCCGAGGACCTGCGCGATCACGCCGCCGTACGGGTCGGCGTCGACCAGCAAGGTGGCCACGCCGAGTCGGGCCGCCTCGTCGGCCAGTCCGACCGCCACCGTCGTCCGTCCCGGCGCACCCGTCGGGCCCCACACCGCCACGATCCGTCCCGCGCCGGCCGGTCCCGGATCGCTTTGCGGCACGGCTGGCACGCGGTGACCGGACAACGGATCGGCGACGCCGGCCGGTCCAGCCGCCGCGCTGGACACAGCTGTCAGCAGCATCCCGGCGATGGCATCGGGACTTGAGTCGACCGGCAGGACGAACCGCACGCCGAGGTGTTGCAGGAGCTGCTGGTGCCACTGGTCGTCGGCCGCGACCAGGCCGACCACGGCGACTCGCGCGGCGGCCAGCTTGGTGAGTGCGTCACGATCGAGGCGGCGCAGGTCGGCCGACACCACGGCGGCACGAGCCGTGCCGGCGCCGGCCGCGGTCAGCAGCTCGACCACGTCGACGCAACGCCGCACGACGGTGACGCCGTAGTCGCCACGGCCGAGCGCGGCGACCAGCTCCGCCTCGACGGCCGCGTCGGTGACCGCCGTGACGATCGGCAGGCTCACCGCTGGCCCGACGGTGACTCGGTCGGCTCGGGAGGCCCGTAGTCGGGCTGCTCCGGTGTCGGCGCCACCGGCACCGGCCCGGTCGCGACCGCGCCTTGCCGGTCGGACGGGGCGATGGCGACGTCCAGGTCGGCCGTACGCATCGCGGCGACCACGGTCATCGCCGAGGTGTCGTCGACGCGTACGACCACCGCGACCTGCGCCGTACTCGACAGCACGCCGGCGTCCGGCACGCGCACCTGCTGGACGGGGACGCCGGCGAGTACGCGCACGGTCTTGGCGGCCGCGCCGTTGACCGGCTTGGACGTGGCGTAGAGGTCGATCCGCTGGCCGGCGCGCAGCGAGATGGGCACGTGCTGCGGCGACACGGCGATCGAGACGAGGCTGCCGGCCGGTGAGCCTCCGAGTGCGCCACGCGGCAACAGGTCGCCGGCCGACAGCGGACGCAGGAGCGTCCGGCCGACCGGTGAGGCCGTGGCGGCGAGATAGCCGCCGGCCGACTCGTAGAGCTGCACGCGTACGGTCCGCAGGTCGGCGGCGCTGAGCGTCGTACCCGCCGCCAGATCCGCGCTCACGGCCCACACCTCGACCGACTGGTCGGCCGACGCCATGACACGGGCGCCGACCAGCACCGACACCAGCACCAGCAGCACGCCGACGACGAGCCGCGGATCCAACCACGACGGCCGGCGAAACCGGCTGGCCGGCGGCGACTCGGTCATCCACTCTCCTCGGCAGACACGCAGCGCGACCAGTTGACCGCGTCGTGCCATTTTGCCGTATTTCTCCCCTTCTCGTCACCAGGCAAATCGCCGCGCGTCAGTGCGCGCAAACAGTGGCGAACACTGGCACACTGAGCTTGTCGAAGGCAGTCAGGTGGTGACGCGATGAGTTCGGAACGGTTTCTGCTGCTGTCCGATGTCGCCGACCTGCTCAACATCTCCAGTTCGCAGGCCTACGCACTGGTCCGCAGCGGCGAGCTGGCCGCCATCAAGGTCGGCGGCCGCGGGCAGTGGCGAGTCGAGCGCTCGAAGCTGGAGGAATACATCGAGCGGCAGTACGCCCAGACCGCCGAGTGGGTCCGCGAGAACCCCCTCATCGAACGCGAGGACGCCGAGTCCCCCTGACCTCGTTCGCCATGCTCACCAACGACCACTCCCCGCACGAACTGTCGTACCTGTGTGGGTAAATTTCCCCCTCCCTGTCGGGTGGGGGGTGGGTCTGAGAGGTTGCAAGCAATTCGCAAAAATTTCGCCTCGCTGACCTCATTGGTCACATGAGTCACAGCCTGGCGTCGCGCGATCGATCGCATGGACCCCTTACTTGCGTCTGACGCACGCAAGGGGTCCATGCATGCGCATGACGAGTGCGACAAAAGCGGCATTTAGCGCTACAGGACCGCATGAGTCACCGACCGGCGGATGCACATGTTCACGACCTCGACGTTTTGGCCGTTTACATCGTTGCAAAGCCACCAAAACGTCGAGTTCGCGACCCGAGGCGGCTACCAAGATCAACTTCTAACTCATCTAAGTTTCCACGCGAACCCACCCCCCACCCGATCTGGGTGGGGGCCCAGATTGACATCTGGGTACGACAGTTTCGCGGCGTAGCGGGTAAATGACGGGGTCAAGCGCGGCGGAGCAGGGCCAGGGCGGCCAGTGGGATGGCGCGGATGCCGCGTACGGCGGTGGCGCGGCGGGGTTGGTCGGCGGGATGTTCGGCGAGGTCCAGGAAGTCGGCGCCGACGCGGTCCGGCGTGCCGAAGAGTTGACCGCCGTCGGTCAAGGTGACCGCCACCGGTGAGCGGTCGCGCGTGATGCGGCGCAGGGCCCAGCGGAGTGTCAACCGCGCGGCGACGTGGCCCTCCGAGCCTGGCGTCAGCGAATGCGGCCCGAGACCGGCGACCGAGGTGACCGCGGCTGCCGGCACCAGGACCTCGCGGCGGTACGCGTCGGCCAACAACAACCAGTCGACGCCCGCCTCGCGCAGCACGCCGTCGACACGGCCAGCGCCGCAGACGGTCAACGCGATCGACTGTCCCCACGCGGCACGCAACCGGTCATACAACCGCAGCTCACCGACGCGCGACCGGACGAGATCGGCCAACTCCGCATCAGCGTCGGCCTGCCCCAGCGCGGCCGCCTGAGCCTCCAGGTCGGCGAACAAGCCCTCCCAGCGACTCGCGTCCGATTCGCGCACAGACACACCGTACCTGGCTTTTCCGGCGAACCACTTGACCGAGCGTCATCGATAGCTTACAAATGCAAATGGAAGCAAACGAATGAATCGGGGGGTAAACATGGTCAAGGCATCGATCGGAACAACGGACCAAAGCGGCGTTTCCGCGTCATCACCGCCGAGCACGCGCGTCCAACCTGTGATGGACACGCAACCGTGGGTGGCATGGCCGGGGAGGACCAGATGACTACGAGCAGCGCGGTCGCCGCGCCGCAGGTCTGCCGTCCGGCCAGGCACCGGCGCCGCATCGAGGTGCGCAGAGCGCCGTGCACCGAGCCGCCATATTCTCCGGTCGAGCACCTCGAAGAACGCCACCTGCGCCTGGTCGGACGGCCGGCGCCGCCGATCGAGGCGTACGCCGATCCCCTGCCGTTCGAGACCGACGAGCCGCGGACCACGCCAAAGCAGGATCCGGTCTTCGCGCCGCAACCGACACCGCGACGGCAACTGCCGTGTCCGCGTACGGTCGCCAAGCGGCTGACCCAGGCCATCGTCGAGGTGATGGCCGGCCGCCGGCCGGTCCAGCAGCTGATGCCGGTGACCTCCGAGCGCGTCTACGCCGCGCTGCTGACCCGCCTCGCGGCCACCTCGGCCGCACCGGTGCCGGGACAGCCACGACAGAGTCGCGTGCCAGGACAGGTCAGCACCGTACGGGTCGACGAGCCGGCCGACGGCGTCGCCGAGGCCTGCGCCGTGGTGACGCATCACGGCCGCAGTCGCGCGATCGCACTGCGCCTGGAAGGCTACGACGGCCGCTGGCGCTGCACCTACCTACAGCTCATCTAGTGGCCGCCGAAAGCCGGGATGTCCGGCCGGCAGCGACCTGGCCAGCACCCAGCCGCTGACCACCAGGCACAGCACCACCAGCGGCCAGCTCATCGCCACCCTCGCGACACCGAGCGCGACAACGGCGTTCGCGTAATAGAGGACACCGAAGACGGCGACGCGCAACGCATACTGCAGGACCCAGATCCACGACGCCAGCGAGTACGCGCGCACCAGCGCACGGTCCTTGCGCCACCTGGTCTTCTGGCCGAGGACGAAGCCGATGATCACGCCGAGCAGCGGCCAGCGCAGCACGATGCTGATGATCCAGACGAGCGCGCTCGCCGCGTTGGATGCCAGCTGCAGCAGGAAAAAGTCGGCCGCACGGCCGGTGTAGAGCGCGATAAGCGCGGCGACGCAGACGCCGAGCAGGCCGATCAGCACGGCGCGCGGGCGCTTGCCGCGAGCCAGCCGGAAGACCGCGACGGCGACGCCGACGGCGATCGCCACGATCGCGCCGACCCACACCGAGCGGCCACCGGCGAGCCAGCCGACGACGAACGCGACGACCGGCAGTGTCGCGTCGATCGACGCCGTACGACCTCCGAGGAGCGACACCAGCGACTCGTTGTCCCGCTCCGTACCCGTAGCCACCAACTAAGCCTGCCCTAACCGGCGCCCGCGCGTACGCCGGGCCCCTGGTGATGATGGCCACTGGCGCCGTTTGCTCTGGTGACGCGCACAATGGCTGGCATGGACACGGTGCTGGTCGTGGACGACGAGGTGCAGCTGCGCCGCGCGCTGCGGGTCAACCTGAAGGCCCGCGGCTACGAGGTGCAGGTCGCCGAGGACGGCCGCACCGCGCTCGACCTGGCCGCGAAGCGGCAGCCGGACCTGGTGATCGTCGACCTCGGCCTGCCGGACATCGACGGCGTCGACGTCGTACGCGGCCTGCGCGGCTGGACGACGGTGCCGATCATCGTGCTCTCGGCGCGCACCGAGCAGGCCGAGAAGGTGTCCGCGCTGGACGCCGGCGCCGACGACTACGTCACCAAGCCCTTCGGCATGGACGAGCTGCTGGCGCGAATGCGAGCCGCACTACGCCGCGGCGCGGCCGGCGAGGAAACCCCAGTCATCACCACGCCGCATTTCACCATCGATCTGGCCGCGAAACGCGTGACGACCGCGGCCGGCGAGGTGCGGCTGACCCCGACCGAGTGGCACATCCTCACGACTTTGGTGCGCCACCGGGGAAAACTCGTCGGCCAGCGGCAGCTTCTGCGCGAGGTCTGGGGTCCCCAGTACGGCACCGAGACCAACTACCTGCGCGTCTATCTGGCCCAGCTGCGCCGAAAACTCGAGCCCGACCACACGCATCCGCGCTATTTCGTCACCGAGCCGGGCCTCGGCTATCGCTTCGAGAGCTGATGGCCGCATGGCCACCATGCGTGCACTGGACGCACGCATGGTGGCCATGCGGACAACGGTCGCGTACGGTCAGCTGGCCTCGGTCGCGCCGTGGCAGCGCTTGTATTTCTTGCCGGAGCCACAAGGACAGGGGGCGTTGCGCGGCGTCTGCTTGCCGGTGACCTTCTGGCCGGGAGCGACCTGCTTGCCCCCGGACGCGACCGTCGACCGCGGCCCGCTGCGGCGTGCGCCGGCCGCCGGCTCGTCCTGGATGACCGGCATGATCTGCGTCGGCGCCTCGGAGTCCAGCGTCGGCGCGGAGTATTCCAGCCGCTGCGGCGTCCGCGGCGCGGCGATGTTCTTCAGCGCCTCGATCCGGCCGGCCTCGCTGCGGTCCTCGGCCTCCGCCTCGTCCTGCTGCACCTGGACCTCGACGTTGAACAGGAAGCCGACCGCGTCCTCCTTGATCCCGTCCATCATGGTCGCGAACATGTCGAAGGCCTCGCGCTGGTATTCCACCAGCGGGTCGCGCTGCGCGTACGCCCGCAGGCCGATGCCTTCCTGCAGGTAGTCCATCTCGTACAGGTGCTCGCGCCACTTGCGGTCGAAGACCGACAGCAGCACCTGGCGCTCCAGCTCACGCATCGGCTCCTCGCCGATCTGCGCCTCGCGCCGGTCGTACGCGGCCTGCGCGTCCTCGCGGATGCGCGCGGTCAGGAACTCGGCGTCCAGCGCCTCCGGACCGCCGGCCTCCTCCTCCAGCTGCTCAAGCGTGACCGACATCGGATAGAGCTGCTTCAGCGCGGTGAGCAGCGCGTCCATGTCCCAGTCCTCGGCATAGCCCTCGCTGGTGGCGCCGACGATGTACGCCTCGATGACGTCGTCGATCATGCCGCGGATCTGCTCGTGCAGGTCTTCGCCGTCGAGCACCTTCTTACGCTCGGCGTAGACGACCTTGCGCTGCTTGTTGAGCACCTCGTCGTACTTCAGGACGTTCTTGCGGATTTCCGCGTTCTGCTGCTCGATCTGCGTCTGCGCGGACAGGATCTGCCGGGTGACCAGCTTGGACTCGATCGGCACGTCCTCGGGGATGTTGAACCGCTCCATGATCGCCTCGACCGCGTTGGCGTTGAAGCGCTGCATCAGGTCGTCGCCGAGCGACAGATAGAACCGCGACTCGCCGGGATCGCCCTGCCGGCCGGACCGGCCGCGCAGCTGGTTGTCGATCCGCCGCGACTCGTGCCGCTCGGTGCCCAACACGTACAGGCCGCCGGCCTCGAGCACCTCCTCGGCCTCCAGCGTGACCTCCTTCTTGGCCCGCCGGAGCGCCTTCTCCCACGCCTCGTCGTAGTTGTCCGAGTCGCGGTCGATGCCGCGGTTGCGCAGCTCGGCGTCGGCCAGCGCCTCGGCGTTGCCGCCGAGCAGGATGTCGGTGCCACGACCGGCCATGTTGGTCGCCACGGTGACCGCGCCGAGCCGGCCGGCCTGCGCGACGATCGACGCCTCACGCAGGTGGTTTTTCGCGTTCAGCACCTCGTGCGGCACGCCGCGGCGCAGCAGCAGCTTGGACAGCAGCTCGGACTTCTCCACGCTGACCGTGCCGACCAGGATCGGCTGGCCCTGCTCGTGCCGCTCGACGATGTCCTCGACGACCGCGTTGAACTTGGCCATCTCGGTCTTGTAGATGACGTCCGGGTTGTCCTTGCGCTGCATCGGCTTGTGCGTCGGGATCGGTACGACGTCGACCTTGTAGACCTTGTTGAACTCGGCCGCCTCGGTCATCGCCGTGCCGGTCATGCCGGACAGCTTGGCGTACATCCGGAAGTAGTTCTGCAGCGTGATGGTGGCGAGCGTCTGGTTCTCGTCCTTGATCGCCACGCCTTCCTTGGCCTCGATGGCCTGGTGCATGCCCTCGTTGTAGCGGCGGCCGGCGAGGATGCGGCCGGTGTGTTCGTCGACGATCAGCACCTCGCCGTCGATGATCACGTAGTCGCGGTCGCGCTTGTAGAGCTCCTTGGCCTTCAGCGCGTTGTTGAGATAGCCGACCAGCGGCGTCAGGTCCTCCTGATAGAGGTTCTCGATGCCGAGCTGGTCCTCCACCTTGGCGATGCCGGACTCGTGGATGCCGACCGACCGCTTCTTCTCGTCCACCGAGTAGTCGCCGGTCTCCACCGTCTTCTTGACGTTGTCGGCGGCCTCGCCGCGCTGCAGCTTGGGCACGATCCTGGCGAACTCGGTGTACCACTTGCCGGACTGCTCGGCCGGGCCGGAGATGATCAGCGGCGTACGGGCCTCGTCGATCAGGATCGAGTCGACCTCGTCCACGATGCAGAAGTTGTGGCCGCGCTGCACCAGCTCGTCGCCCGACCAGGCCATGTTGTCGCGTAGGTAGTCGAAGCCGAACTCGTTGTTGGTGCCGTAGGTGATGTCGCAGTTGTACGCCGCGCGGCGCTCGTCCGGCGTCATCTGTGCCAGGATCACGCCGACCGACAGGCCGAGGAAGCGGTGCACCTGTCCCATCCACTCGGCGTCACGGGCGGCCAGATAGTCGTTGACCGTGACGACGTGCACGCCCTTGCCGGACAGAGCGTTGAGATAGGCCGGCAGCGTGGCGACCAGCGTCTTGCCCTCACCGGTGCGCATCTCGGCGATGTTGCCGTAGTGCAGCGCGGCCCCACCCATCAGCTGCACGTCATAGTGCCGCTGGCCGAGCACCCGCTTGGCCGCCTCGCGTACCGTCGCGAAGGCCTCCGGCAGCAGGTCGTCCAGGCACTTCTCGCGTTCCTTGTCGGTCTCGCACTCCGCGTACCGCTCGCGGTATTCGTCGGTCTTCTCCGCCAACTCCTTGTCGGTGAGATCGACGAACTCGTCCTCGATGGCGTTGATGGTGTCGGCCAGGGCTTTGAGCCGGCGGACGATGCGGCCTTCGCCGACGCGGAGGATTCTCTCAAGGATTGGCACGGGTTGCTCAGCTCTCACATCGTGGACAGCACTCAGCACCCCCGACAGAGGGTGCGCTCGGGTCCCATCGTATGCCGAAGGCGGCGCGTGGCTACGGCCGATGGACAACCTACTGACAATTCGGCCCCAACTCGGACCGGACGGGAACTCGCACGACAAGCCCGACGTTGGGGTGCAGGATGCGTCAGGTGGAGGACGTACGTATCGAAACCGACGGCCTGATCCTGCGAGCACCGACCGAAGCCGACATCCCGGACATCGTCGGCGGCTGCTCCGACCCGTCGACGCAGCTGTGGCTGCCGGGACTGCCGTCGCCCTACGACGAGGCCGCCGCACGTGACTTCGTCACCAGGATGGCGCCGGAGCTGTGGCAGCGCGGTGGCCGGACGTGGTCGGTGCTGGACGCGGCGACCGGCCGGCTGCTCGGCAACGTCGGGCTGCCGCGCTGGGAGGCGATGAACGGCGTCGCCGAGGTCGGCTACTGGGTCGCACCGTGGGCCCGCCGGCAGCGGGTCGCAAGCCGAGCGGCCGCGGCGGCGGCGCGCTATGCCTTCGAGCAGGGAGCGGGACGGGTCGAGCTGCTGACCGACTGCCTGAACACCGCCAGCCAGCGGACCGCGATCGCGGCCGGCTTCACGTACGAGGCGACCCAGGTCTCCGGCGGCCGGCGGCGCGACGGCAGCCGCGGCGACATGTTCGTCTGGCGGCGGCTGCCGGACGACCCGGCCGGGCCGTCGCCGCGTACCTTCCCCGACCTGCCCGGCGGCCGCCTGACCGACGGCGTGGTCGCTCTGCGGACGTCCGTCGAGGACGATCTGCAGGTGCTGGTGGAATGCTTCCAGGACAAGGAAACCCGGCGCTGGGAGACCAACGAGAGGACCCGCTCGGTGGACTTCGTCCGCAACCGTGTCCGGCGGACCCAGGCCGACCTGCTGACCGGCCGGCAGGCGCAGTTCACCGTGGTGGACGTCGAGTCCGGGCAGCCGTGCGGCGACTGTACGGTCCGGTTGCAGTCGGCCGTGCTGGGGATCGCCGGTCTCGGCTACATGATCCACCCGGCCTACCGCGGCCGCGGCCTGGCCACGCGCGCGGCGCGGCTGGCCGCCGACTGGGCCCTGTCGCTGCCGGCGGTCAGCCGCGTCGAGGTGAGCGCGGTGGTCGGCAACGCGGCCAGCCTGCGGGTCATCGAGAAAGCCGGCTTCCGCTACGAGGGCGTGCTGCGCGGCTATCTGCCGAACCCAGACGGCCCTCGCTGGGACGTTGGCCAGAGCGCGCGCGTACGCGACTGACCGGTCGCGACGAGGCGCCGACCGGGCTGGACCGGCGCCTCGTCACGTTACATTCGGATTCCGATTGCGTCGTCGGATGCGCGCTGACCTGCGCGTACGTCCGGCGCGGCTACATCCGGCCGGCGGGTGCGTAGGCGGCCTGCTCGACCAGGCGGATCACGCCGTAGTCGTAGCCCTTCCGCCGGTAGACCACGCTCGGCTGGCCGGAATCCTTGTCGTGGAAGAGAAAGAAGTCGTGGCCGACCAGCTCCATCTCGAAGAGAGCCTGGTCGATCGTCATCGGCTCGGCGCTGTGCTCCTTCTCCCGCACGATCTGGCCGGGGCCGTCCGGCTGTTCCAGGTCGTCGTCGGTGACGTCGATGACGCCGACGCCGCCGGATCCGTTGGCGGAGGGTACGAAACCGGCCGCGGCGTACGCGCTCGCGTCCGGGCCGACCGTCGGCTGGCCGACCGGCAGCAGCTCGCGCGCGCCGGCGGTCGCCTCGGCGACCGAGACCGGACAGCGGCGGCCGCGGTGCACGCGGCGGCGGTCGGCGGACCGGCGCAGCCGTCCCTCCAGCTTGCCGATCGCCAGGTCGAGGGCTGAATAGAAGTCACCGGCGCAGGCCTCGCTGCGTACCACCGGGCCGCGCGACTTGACGGTTATCTCGACTCGTTGGCAGGACGCCGACTGGCGGCGGTTGCGCTCGTGGAACAGCTCGACATCGATCCTGAAGAGTTTGTGGTCGTATCGTGCGACTTTTTCGAGCTTGTCACTGGCGTGCTGGCGGTAATGGTCAGGAACCTCGACGTTACGGCCCTTGACAACAATGTCCACGCGTGACCTCCCAACTGATAAGTGCCAGATCTCTGGCAAAGACGTTGCGGCTCCCCCCGGAACACGCAGCGGGGATTGGGGTTTGTGGCACCTCCGGTTGAAGTAGTTCCGGACAAATGACGCTAACGGGTATTCGGCCCTACGTCACCCCCTAGCCGTAAATCCGCTGTTCGTTTCGAGTGTCATCCACATGTCCCCGACGTTCAATAGCTGGCCACTTTCCTTCTACCTGCGAGATCGCCCCGGTGACCGGATATGCGCGGAGCGTTTGACGGTGGCGGCGATGACGGCGGAATGGCTCGGCGGTGCGCCCTCCGCGGTGAGTACGCGGTTGATCTCGGCGAGAGTCGCGCCGGTCGTGACGAGGTCGTCGACTATTACTACCGCGTAACCATCGCGTACCGCGGAGCTGAGAAGCCGCCTGCCCTTCGTACGGAATCCGAACGCGCCGACGCGGTTCGCCGCGCGCGCCGCCGACGACAGGCCGGCCGAGTCGGGACGCGGCCGCGCCGTCAGCACCTCGGCGAGCCGGCCGTCGACGCGGCGCAGCACCTGCTCGACCAGCGGCCGCAGATGGTCGCCACCGCGCGCTCGGACCGCCGCCGCGGTCGAGGGCACCGGCACCAGCAGCACCGGCCGGCCGCCGCCGGCCTGGCCGACGGCCCTGGTCAGCGCGCCGCCGAGCGGCTTGGCCAGCCGGTGCCGGCCGCGCTCCTTGTAGGCCAGCAGCGTCTGCCGCGGCGGACCCGCGTACGGCGCCACCGCGAAGCACACCGGCATGTCCGGCGGACACGGCGTCGGCACGACCTGACGCGCCGGCCGCTCCAGCCACCACCGGCACGCGTCGCAGAGCGGCACGTCGCGCAACCCGCAGCCGGCGCACCGTACCGGCAGGACCAGATCCGCGAGCGACCGTGCGAGGTCCCGGGCGGTCGTGGCCACGACGTCATTCTCCGTCGTGTGCCGTACGGTTTCGGCTGGAGCGCTGGAATCTGTGGACAGAAACTCGCACTGTGGACGACCACGAAATCGCGGCTCTTCGTGTTATGCGATTGGCCGTCCCGACATTCGAGGCCCAACGTTTTGGGATGACAGCCGCCAATGTCGGCACCGGTCAAGGCCCGATCACGCCAGACGGTTGCGCCGTCGACCTATACGCACAGCTGCCACCGGCCGGTGAGCCCGAGATCGTGCACGCCGCGATCCCGCCCGGCGGCAGCGTACTGGAGCTGGGTTGTGGCACCGGCCGGATTCTGCGTCCGCTCGCGGCGATGGGACACGACGTGGTCGGCGTCGACGAGTCCGCCGAGATGCTCAGCCACGCGGCCGGTTGCCGACCGTCCGCGACTCCATCCTGACGCTCGACCTGGGACGGACCTTCGACTGCGTCCTGCTGGCCAGCACCTTGGTCAACACTCCGGACGACGTGGCCCGGCAGGCCATGCTGGAGGTCGCCCGCCGCCACACGGGCCGGCGCGGATCCGTTGTCATCCAGTGGCATCCACCGGAGTGGTTCGACAACCTCCGTCCGTCGACGTCGACCCGCGACCGGCTGTCGATCTCGATCGAGGTGTTGGAACGTCAAGCCGAGACCGTACGTGCCAAGGTCCACTACGGTCTCGACCAGCACCGCTGGACGCAGACCTTCACCGCACGCCGGCTGTCCGTGGACGACCTTTCCGCCGCGCTGTGCCGATCCCGGTTTGGCGCGATCCGTTGGCTCACCGCGGACAAGACCTGGTTGGCGGCCTCGACCGAGGCCTGAGTCGCGGCGCCTGATGCCCGCGTTTAGCGCTCAACCAGTCTCCGTACGACCAAGATCGACTTCTAACTTACGTAAGTTTCCACGCGAACCCACCCCCCGCCCGTTTTGGGTGGGGGCCCAGATTGGCACGGGGGTACGACGGTTTCGCGCCGTAGCGGGTAACCGTCAGCTGGGGTAGAAGACGCTGGTGGCCGGGATGACCAGGCCTTCGCCGTTGTGGCCGGCCGGGGGACGCCAGCCGGGTTTGTAGAACTGGTAGAGGCGGCCGCCGACGGCTGCCAGGGTGGACTGGTTGCTTTGTTTGGGGACCGCGGCGATCCGGGTCGGTACGGTCGGCAGGCCAGACGGCGACTGTTGTTCGTTGGAGCCGTCGGCGGCGATCTGGTACTGCACGACCTCGCCGCGGCTGGTCGCGGCGAGGGTGACCAGGCCGTTGTCGTTGTTCCAGGCGACGTCGGCGGCGTCGATGAGTTGGCTCGAGACGACGTGCAGGTTGCCGACCGACACCGACTCGCCGGCGTTGTGCTTGACGACGCCGACCACGATGTGCGAGCCGCCGGAGCCGTCGCTGATCACCATCGCGAGCCGTACGCCGGCCGGCGCCAGCCGCAGCGAGACGATCCGGCCGCGTTTGCCGAGCATGGCGGCCAGCTCCGGCGAGCGGATCGGGGTGACCGGCCTGTTCAGCTGCGCGTAGACCAGCTCGCGGTCGTTGATCGCGGTGATCGCGCCGCCGTGATCGAACTCCCAGGTCGGCGTGAGGATTTTCGGCTCGGTGAGCACCGGCGTGAGCGGTCCGGCGGACGGACCGAGATAGAGCGTCTGCTGGCCGGCGGCCTGGCCGACCTTGGCGACCGCACCGCCGTCGGCCGACATCGACGCGGCGACCACGCCGGTGGTCACCGAGAACGCGGCCGGCACCTGGCGGCCACCGGCCAGCGCCGGCTGGACGACACCGCCGGCGACCCGGTAGGCGCTGAGGTTGGCGGTCAGCGCGTCCGGGTCGAACTGGTCGACGATGTCGTCCACCTTGGCACCGGAGCTGGCGCCGATCGTGCTCACCTCGCGGCCGTCGATCATCAGCCGCACCTCGCCGCCGGTCACCTTCTTGATCGTCCAGATGAACTGCGCGACCATCGCCGGCCACAGTGACGGACTATCCAGCGCCTCCGAGGAAACGTCGGCGACCACGTGTTGGTTGTCCTGTACGACGTTGCCGTGCAGGCGCGTGTTCGCCGGGATCGCCGTACGCACCGCGCCGCCCAGAGACTGCGACGGACCGCCGAGCAGCAGGCGTACGGCCGCCGTCCACCGGTCGGTCGACGAGCCGGACGCGTCCATGTAGCGGATGTCCGGCACCAGCCGCTGTGCCGTCGGGTCGAGGAAATAGAGCGTCGCCGGCACGTAGATCTGGCTGAAGAAGTCGCTGCGCAACAGGATGTCGCCCGGCGGGTTGTCGATCAGCCACACGTCGCCGGTGCGGCTGAGCTGGACCGTACGGTCGATCGCCTGCACCGACGGTGTGAACGAGCCGTCCGCGTTGATCAGGCCGATCTGCTGGCCGCTGATCCGCACCCGACCACTGTCCGGCCGGCCGACCGCGGTGACCGAGCTCAGTGTGAAGACGCGCACCGAGCCGGCCGGCTTCCAGGCCGCCGGCGCGCTGAGATACGTGCGGGCCGTCGCGTACGACCGCTCGGAGCTGCTGCCGACCGCCACCAGGAAGCCCTCGACGGTCTGGATCGGCGTGCCGCCTTTCTGCGGCCCCTGCGGGTTGGACCTGGCGTCCGGCGGGTCCGGCCGGTCGCCGCCGCCCGGCGGCACCGCTCGATAGACGATCGGCGCGCCGGAGTCGGGGATGCCGCAGCCGGCCAGCAGCACGACCAGCGCCACCAGTGCGACGAGAATCCGCGACCTAGCCACGTGCCACCTCCGTCGCCTGATCGGTCATCTCCAACGGCAGTGGCGACGACCGCAGGTCCTCGCCGGCGCGCAACGGCAGCGTCAGCCGGAACACCGCTCCCACACCGAGCTGGCCGGTCGCCTCCAGCCAGCCACCGTGCAGGTGTGCGTCCTCCAGCGCGATCGACAACCCCAGTCCGGTGCCGCCGGTCTGCCTGGCACGCGACGGATCGGCGCGCCAGAACCGCTCGAACACCGTCTCGGCGTCCTTCGGCGCCAGGCCGACGCCGTTGTCGCGTACGGTCACCGCCACCGCGTGCGCGTCCTGCGCCATCGCGATCACCACCGGCCGGCCTTCGCCATGTTCGACGGCGTTGCCGAGCAGGTTGCGCAGGACCCGCTCGACCCGCCGGGCGTCCACGTCGGCGATCGCGGGCTGCCGCGGCAGGTCGATCCGCAACACGCTGCCGGCGCGCGCGGCCAGCGGAGCGATCGTGCCGACCGCGCGGTTGACCAGCTGCCGCAGATCGTGCGGCTCCGCCTCCAGCACGGCGAAACCGGCGTCGTAGCGGGAGATCTCCAGCAGGTCGGCCAGCAACAGCTCGAACCGGTCGACCTCGTTGTAGAGCAGCTCGGCCGAGCGCCGCGTCTGCTCGTCGAAGCCGGCGCGGCCGTCGTGCAGGACCTCCGCGGCCATCCGGATCGTGGTCAGCGGCGTACGCAGCTCGTGCGACACGTCAGAAGTGAACTGGCGCTGCAGCCGGGACAGGTCCTCCAACGCGAGGATCTGCTGCTGCAGGTTGACCGCCATCTGGTTGAACGAGGTGGCCAGCCGGGCCAGGTCGTCCTCGCCGTCGATCTGCATCCGCTCGGCGAGCAGGCCGGCGGACAGCCGTTCGGCGGTACGCGCCGCGACCCGTACCGGCTGCACCACCTGCCGCGTCACCAGCGCCGCCAGGCCGACCACCAGCAGCACCAGCAGGCCGCCGATCGCCAGCACCGCGTTTTGCACCAGGCTCACGGTTTGCTGCAGGTCGCCGAGCGGAAAGTAGTAGTAGAGCGCGAAGGAGCCGGAGTCTGTCACCACCGGCGTACCGACGACCAGATACGGCGCGCTGCTGCCGTCGAGCTTCGCGGTCAGCCGCGTGTACTGGTAGGTCAGGTTGTTGTTGTCGACGACCTCGTGCTCAAGACCCGGCGGGATCTGCACGTTGATGCCGTCCAGGAAGCGTGAGGAGGCGGCCGCCACGTCGGTGTCGCCAGGCTTGAGCAGCACACCGAACTCGCCGGTCGTGCCGGTGCGCGCGGACAGCAGCTCGTCGATCTCCAGCACCGTCGACTGCAGCTCCGGGTCGCCGGAGCCGCCGAGCGTACCCAGCTGCGCGGCCGCCGACCGCTGACCGCTCTCGACCGCGTCGATGGCGCTGTTGACCTTGCTCTCCAGCAGTCCGTCGGTGATCTGCTTGATCAGGACGAACCCGAGGACGAGCACGATGACGCCACAGACCAGCAGCGTCGTCGTGGTGATACGGAACTGCAGCGAGCGCCGCCACAGCTGCAGCACGCCACCGGCGGCCGCGCCCACGGCGTGGCTCAACCGGCCGGCGGCGCGGCGGATTCGACCCAACTCACAACCTCATAGCCTGGACCTCACTGCGGGCCGGCCTTGTAGCCGACACCGCGGACCGTGAGCACGACCTCCGGCCGCTCCGGGTCCCGTTCCACTTTGGCACGCAACCGCTGGACGTGGACATTGACCAGCCGGGTGTCGGCGGCGTGCCGGTAGCCCCACACCTTCTCCAGCAACACCTCGCGGGTGAAGACCTGGCGCGGCTTGCGGGCCAGCGCGGTGAGCAGGTCGAACTCCAGCGGCGTGAGGCCGATCTTGGTGCCGTTCCTGGTCACGTTGTGGCCCGGCACGTCGATGATCACCGGCGACTCCGGCGGTCCGATGGTGAGCTGCTCCGGCAGACCGTCGTCGGAACGGCGCAGGCGGGCCCGTACGCGCGCGATCAGCTCCTGCGGCTTGAACGGCTTGACGACGTAGTCGTCGGCGCCGGACTCCAGGCCGCGTACGACGTCACCGGTGTCACCGCGCGCGGTGAGCATGACGATCGGTACGTCCGACTCGGAGCGGATCGCGTGGCACACCTCGATGCCGCTCATCCCCGGCAGCATCACGTCGAGTAACACCACGTCCGGCCGGTCCTCGCGAAACGCCGCCAGCGCGCGCTCGCCGTCGGCCACGAACGAGGGCACGAAACCCTCGTTGCGCAGCACGATGCCGAGCATCTCGGCGAGCGCGGGATCGTCGTCGACCACCAGTACGCGTGCTTTCATGCCGACATCGTGACACTCTCGCCACAGTCAGGCGCAGCAAACCGCTGCGAAGCCGGTGTTGCGCGTCCTTATGGTGACCTTTCGTACCCGCGGACGACCGCTTCCGGACCCGCCTTCGGTCGAGCGGCCGGCAGGTGGCCGGCCTCGACGGCCTCACGGTAGCTGCTCGCGCGGTCTTCCACGACCGGCAGCGCGACCGGTCCGCGGCGCGCGGCCGTGCCGGCCCGGCGTACGTCGTCGCCGGTCAGGCCGGCCGCGGCGGCATGCCGGCGGGCCTCGCGTACGCGCTGGTCGTCGGCCAGCTTGTGCTCGATCCGGTAGAGCTCGTGGGTGAACCCGAGGCAGGCGATCTCGGCGGCGACGACGGCGCGGCTGGCCGCCAGCTCCGGGAGGTCGACGGCGATCAGCGACTCACCTTCGTACGGTGCCGGTGCGACCACCACGACCTCACCGCCGGCCTCACGCGCGTACTGCTTGGCGACGCCGTCACGCCAGACGAGTGCGGCGAAGGCGGCGAGCTGCGGACGGCCGAGCCGGTCGGCCAGCTCCGGCCGCTCGTCCAGCAGCCGCAGCAACGGCCGGCGCAGCTCGTCCTCGATGCCGTCCGGTGCGAACAGGTCGAGCCGGTCGATGAGCTGCGCGTCCGCAAGGTTGGTGAGCGCGACCGCCGGCACCGGTGGCAGCAGGTTGTTGAGGTGGTCGGCGACCGCCTCGGCCAGGTGTTTGGCCGGCACGTACGGCCCGTCGCCGGCCGGCCAGCCGGTCGCGAAGACGCGGGTCGCCATCGGCGGCGCGGTCAGCGTGAAGCCGGCGTCGACGCCGTCGGCGAGCCAGGCCAGCAGGTCGCGGCGGTTGCCGACCAGCACGCCGCGAGCACGCAGCCTGGCGATCGCTGCCGCGATGCGCGCCGGCGGCGGCTGTGCCGGCTCGGCGATCTGCGCGGCGTTGAGCGCCGCCACGTACACGGTCGCCAGCGACGGCAGGTTGTCGCGCAGCCAGTGCCGGTGCCCGAACGTGTCGAGCTCGACGCCACCGGTCCAGCCGGCGTACCCGTGCCAGCTCACCGCGCCGCCTCCGGCCGGACCCACAGGTGCACCTCCCAGGTCCACGGCTCGGCCAGATAGCCGCCGTCCTCCCAGACGTCCAGCTGCACGACCGCGCGGTGGCGCGGCCAGCTGACGACGAAGCCGGGGTGACTCATCCGCGGGTCGTCGTCCGGTGTCACCCAGGTCGGCTCGCCCGGCCTGCCGAGCTGTGTGGCGAGCCGGCCCGCGATGTCGTCCAGCGCCTGCCGCGCCGCCATGCGTCCGTCGTTGACCAGTGCCTCTGCCGCGGCCTCTTTGGCCAGCCCGGCGTCTTTGTCGAGCTCGGCGGCCCAGACCCAGCTCAGCGCCGGGCGTACCGCCGCCGGCGCCGCCACGACGTGCCGGCCGCTGGCCAGCGTGAACCGCATCGACCGCAACGGCTGGCCGGACAGCACCTGGACCGGCGGCACCGGCCGCCATCCGGTCTCGGCGGCGACCCGGTTGGCGTACTCGGCGCCGAACGGCTGGTCGAGCGGCCGCCAGCAGGACGACCAGTCGGACACCGCGGCCAGCTCGGCCACGACCGGCTCGAGCAGCTCACGGTGGTCCTCCACCACGGTCAGCGCCATTCACCCACTCCGATCACTTTTTCCGCAGCGTATCGGCTGCCCCCACCCCACAACGCCGATTCGCCACGAACGTCCTCGAGTTACCTGCTACGGCACGAAACTGTCGTACCCGTGTGGGTAAATTGCCCCCTCCCTATCGGGTGGGGGGTGGGTCTGAGAGGTTTCCTTACCTACATCGAAAACTCACCAGTCACATGCGTCACAACCGGGTGGTCGCATGGACCCCTTGCGTGCGTCTGACGCACGCATGGTGGCCATGCGACCAGCGACAAGTCTGACAAAAGGAGCATTTAGCGCTCCATAGCGCAGCGGGGGTCCCGGTGGCGGCCCCATCCGCCCGCGAACTCGACGTTGTCGTCGTTTACATCGTTGCAAAACCACTACTACGTCGAGTTCGCGGCGACCAAGATCAACTTCGAACTTATCCAAGTTTCCAACGCGAACCCACCCCCCACCCGATCTGGGTGGGGGCCCAGATTGGCAGGGGGGTGCGACAGTTTGGCGGTGGGGTGTCGGATGGGAAGCATGGGCAACGGTTGGGGGGCCGGGGAGGCAGGGATGCCGTCGGGTGCTGACGGGGCGTGACACGATGGCGGGTATGGCCGCAGCCGTGGATGCCGTCAGCCCCTCGCGGCTCGATGCTGCCGAGGTGCCGGTGAGCGGGGGTACGCCGAGCATTCCGATGCGGCCGCTGGCGATCGGCGAGGTGATCGACTTCTCCTGGGACCTGGTGCGCCGGTGGCCGCGGATCAGCCTGTCGCTGGGGGTCGCGGTGGCGGTGGCGATCCAGGTCGTCGCGATCCCGCTGGCCGCCCTGTTCGCCCTGCTGCTGAGCCAGGTCAGTACGCAGAGCGCGGTCGGCACGCTGCTGATCCTGCTGGGTTTCGCGGCCACCTCGTACGCGGTGCAGACGCTCACCCACATCGGCACGGCCGCGCTGTCCGGCCTGCTCGCGCCGGTCGCGGACGACGCGGTCGGCGGGCGTACGGCGTCGTTCCGGCGGATCCGCGAGAGCATGCGCGGCCGGTGGCTGGCGCTGCTCAGCCTGAGCGCGATCGTCGGCGTGATCGAGACGGTCGCCAGCCTGCTGCTCTCGTTCGTCGGATGGGCCGCCGTGCAGCCGGTGGTGGCACTGACCGGTCCGACTGTCGTGCTGGAGAAGATCGGGCCCTTCGCGGCGATCCGGCGCGCGACCCAACTCTCCGGCAAGGACAGCGGCCGCGTACTGCTGATCCGGCTGCTCGCCTACCTGGTCCAGGCCCTGCTCACGGTGGCGGTCACCAGCTTCGTCGGCGCCGCGGCGATCCTGCTGATCAGCCTCTTCGGCCCGTCCACCAGCCTGCTGTTCGGCCTGCTCTTCGCGCTCGAGGTCATCGTGCTCGCGACCAACGCGCTGATCGCGCCGTTCGTCGCATACAACGCCGGCATCCTCTACGCCGACCGCCGGATGCGCGGTGAGGGCCTGGACATCGAGGTGCTGCTGGCCAACCGCCGGCGACGCCGTACGCGGAAAACGGGGGCCTCATGATCACCACGCTGTTGCTGCGTCCGCCGGTCGGTGGCGACGACGCGCGCCGGTCGGCCGCCGAGGAGCTGGCCAAACAGCCCTACCAGCAGCACCAGGACAGCGTGCTGGAGCGCTGGGCCAGCGACACCCTCGACTGGATCGACCGCCATCTCAACGCACTCAGCGGCGGCGACGCCGGCGCCAACTGGGGCTTCGTGGTCGTGGTCATCGCGGCGCTGCTGCTGATCGGCCTGCTGGTCTGGCGCTTCGGCCTGCCGTCCCGCTCAGTGACCAGCGCGGAACCCAAACTGCGACTCGGCACCGGCACGACGACCAGCCACAACGACCTCGCCGACCAGTACGCCGCCGACGGCCGCTATGCCGAGGCCGTACGCGAACGCCTCCGAGCCATCGTCCGCTCGCTGGAGGAGCGCGACCTGCTCGACCCGCGACCAGGTCGTACGGTCACCGAGATCGTCGCCGCCGTACGCCGCTCGCTGCCCGATGCCACCGCGCAGCTGACCAAAGGCGCGCAGCTCTTCAGCGACATCTGGTATGGCACGAAGGTGGCCAGCCGCCGCGACGACACGACCATGCGCCAGGTCTACGAGGCGGTCGCCGCAGCCAAACCGGCCGACGCGGAGCCGGAGCCGGTCACCGCCGGCTGGGCCCTGCCGGAAGAACCGAAGTGACCACGACCCTCGCGCCACCGCCACCCCCTGGCCAGCTGAAAGACCCGAGCGCCGGCGCCGCGACCGGCCGCGCCTGGCGGTGGGCCAGGCTGCCGCTGCTGATCGTCGTCGTCCTGGTGCTCGGCGCGAGCATCGTCTTCCTGATCGATGTCAGCAGCAGCGAGGTCGGCACACTCAACCCGCGCTCCTACCGGCCCGAAGGCGCCAACGCTCTGCGCGTGATCACCGAGAAGTACGGCACGCCCGTACGCACTCACGACGACAGCGCCTCCGCGCTGGAAGCCGCGCGCGCCGGCGACGACACGCTGTTCGTGTCGTCGACCGAGCCGCTGGCGCTGCGGACGATCCGCGCACTCGGTTCGCTGCCGGCCTCGACCCGCGTCGTACTCGCCGAACCCGACCCGCAGGCCCTCCAGGCCCTGCTGCCGCGACTGACGTTCCGCGACGACCTGCCGGAGCCGCCGGTGTCGCCGAAGTGCTCGGCGCCGGAGGCGACCGCGGCCGGTCCGGCCGGCATCCAGAGCCGCGGATACGACGCCAGTGAGCTGACGAACGCCACGGTCACCAGCTGCTACGACGGCGGCGTCCTGCTGGTCACCAGGCCGACCGGTCCGCAGTACGTCCTGATCGCCGACGCGGAGATCCTCACCAACCGGCACCTCGCCGAGAACGGCAACGCCGCTCTCGGCGTCAACCTGCTCTCCACCCACGACCGCGTCGACTGGCTCTATCTCGACGAGTCGGAGACGGCGCCGGCCGGTGACGCCGACAGCCAGCCGCTGTTTCCGCGCTGGGTCACGGTCGCCTTCGTCTATCTGCTCGTGGCCGGCGGGTTGGCGGCGTTGTGGCGCGCGCGCCGGCTCGGCACGCCGGTGCCGGAGCCGCTGCCGGTGGTCGTACGGTCGGCGGAGACCGTCGAAGGCCGCGCCCGGCTCTATCGCAAGGCGCGAGCTCGCCAGCTGGCCGCCGCGTCGCTGCGCGGTGGCGCGCTCGCGCGGGTCACGCCTGGCCTCGGCCTCGGGCCCGATCCCGACCAGCGCGCGCTGGCGATCGCGCTCGCCGAGCGGATCGGCCGGCCCGGCCGCGGCGTCGACGAGCTCCAGCTGCTCTTCTACGGTTCGTCGCCGACCGACGACCAGGGTCTGGTCGCGCTGGCCACCGACCTCGACCAGGCGGTCGACGACTATCTCGCCAATCTGACGGCCGGCCGCACCGGTCGAGGCACCACAGCGGAGGGAACCCCACAGTGAGCCAGAACTTCGAGTTCTTCCCACCTCGGCCTCCGGCCGGAGCTCCGGTGCCACCGCCGTCGCGGCCGGTGCCGCCACCACAGCCGGCCAGTTCCAACGGCGAGGTGCCGGCGACCGCGTACGCGCAACCTCCGGAGGAGTCCGCCGACAGCGAGGCGGCTCGCGAGGCGCTGACCCGGCTGCGCGCCGAGGTCGGCAAGGTCGTCATCGGCCAGGACGCGACGGTGACCGGCCTGGTGATCGCCCTGCTCTGCCGTGGACACGTGCTGCTGGAAGGCGTGCCGGGCGTCGCGAAGACGCTGCTCGTACGCACGCTGTCACACGCCCTCCGGCTGGACCACAAGCGCGTCCAGTTCACCCCTGACCTGATGCCTGGCGACGTGACCGGCTCGCTGGTCTACGACGCGCGTACGGCCGAGTTTTCCTTCCGTGCGGGGCCGGTTTTCACCAACCTGCTGCTCGCCGACGAGATCAACCGGACGCCACCCAAGACGCAGGCCTCGCTGCTGGAGGCGATGGAGGAACGGACGGTGTCGGTCGACGGCGAGCCGCGGCCGCTGCCGGACCCGTTCGTGGTGGCGGCGACGCAGAACCCGATCGAGTACGAAGGCACGTATCCGCTGCCGGAGGCGCAGCTCGACCGGTTCCTGCTGAAGCTGACGGTGCCGCTGCCGACCCGCGACGAGGAGCTGAAGGTCGTACAGGCGCACAACGCCGGCTTCGACCCGCGCGACCTGGCCGCGGCCGGTGTCGAGCAGGTCGCCGGTGTGGAGGACCTGGCGGCCGCTCGTGAGGCCGTACGCCAGGTGCGGATCGCCGACCCGGTGCTCGCGTATGTGGTGGACATCTGCCGCCAGACGCGGTCGTCGCCGTCGCTGTCGCTCGGTGCGTCGCCGCGTGGCGCGACCGCGCTGCTGGCGACCTCGAAGGCGTGGGCCTGGCTGTCCGGCCGGTCGTACGTGACGCCTGACGACGTGAAGGCGCTGGCCCGGCCGACGCTGCGGCATCGCGTCGCCGTACGTCCGGAGGCCGAGCTGGAAGGTGTCACCGCCGACGGCGTACTGGACACCGTGTTGGCCAGCGTCCCGGCGCCACGCTGACATGATCAGCGGTCGGGGGGTCGCGCTCTTCGCGATCGGTGTGCTGTCGGCGCCGCTGTGGCCGTCGCCGTGGATCGGACTCCTGATCTGCGCCGCGGTGGTGCTGGTGCTTGTCGTGGTCGACTGGTCTTTTGCCGCCGCGCCAAGGAAAGTGCGGATGCACCGCGACGGCGCGCTGCAGACGCGGCTCGGCGAGACCGTCACCGTCGACCTGCACATGACCAACGCCGGCAGGCGGCCGCTGCGCGGGATGGTCCGCGACGCGTGGGTCCCGTCCGCCGGCGCCGCACCGTACGCACACCGGATTTCGCTGCGGCCAGGCCAAAATGGCACGGTCACGACGACACTGACGCCGACCCGCCGCGGTGACCGGAGGACCGACCGGGTGACGATCCGCGCTTACGGTCCGCTGCGGCTGGCCTTTCGCCAGACCAGGCGGAAAACCGCGCGGCGGATCACTCCACAGTGGACACTGCTGGTGTTGCCGCCCTTCACCTCGCGCAAGTTTTTGCCGGAGAAACTGTCGAAACTGCGGCAGCTGGAAGGCCAGCTGGCGGTGCGTGGCCGCGGTCAGGGCACGGAATTCGACTCACTGCGCGAATATGTCGACGGCGACGACGTGCGGTCGATCGACTGGCGGGCGACCGCTCGGCGCGACACGGTCGTCGTACGCACCTGGCGTCCGGAACGCGACCGCAAGGTCGTGTGCGTTGTCGACACCGGTCGTACGTCGGCGGCGCGTATCGCCGACATTCCACGGCTGGACGCATCCTTGGACGCCTGCCTGCTTCTTGGCGCCGTCGCGGCGCGCGCGGACGACCGCGTCGACATGTTTGCCGTCGACACCGACGTACAGGCGCGGGTGACCGGCGCGCACCGCGCGAACATCCTGCCGTCGCTGGTGCAGGCGATGGCGCGGCTGTTCCCGCGGCTGGCGGAGAGCGACTTTTCGTTGATGGTCAGCGAAGTGCTGCACGCCGAGCGGAAGCGCTCGCTGGTCGTGCTGTTCACCGCCCTGGAGCCGGCCGCGCTCGAGCAGGGACTGCTGCCGGTGCTCGGCGGCCTGACGGCGCGGCACACGGTCGTACTCGCCACCCCCAGCGACCCGACCGTCGCCGCGATGGCCGGCCCGATCCAACCGGCGAGCGGCCGGCGCGCCGGCTCCGAAGCCGTCTACCAACGCGCCGCCGCCGAACGCGCGCTCGGCGAACGCCGCCGCATCGTCTCCGCACTCCGCCGCGCCGGCGTCCAGGTCGTCGACGCCCCGGCCGACATCTTCGCCTCCAAGGTCGCCGACGCCTACCTGGAACTCAAGGCGGCCGGCCTCCTCTGACTTACCCGCTACGGCGCGAAACTGTCGTACCCCTGCGCCAATCTGGGCCCCCACCCAAAACGGGCGGGGGGTGGGTTCGCGTGGAAACTTACCCAAGTTAGAAGTTGATCTTGGTCACGCCGGATCGCGAACTCGACGTTTTGGTGGTTTTGCAACGATGTAAACGAGCACAACGTCGAGTTCGCGAGCGCGTGACGCCGCCATCGGCCGCCAGGACGCGGCGACGAGCGAAGTGGAGCGCTAAATACACCTTTTGCGAGGCTCGCCGATGGTCGCATGGACCCCTTACGTGCGTCTGGCGCACGCATGGTGGCCATGCGACCATCCCGCCGACCGCCGCCTGTGACCCGTGTGACTTCTGTGGCTGATGAGGTTTCTATGTAGGTAAGAAGACCTCTCGGACCCACCCCCCACCCGTCTTGGGTGGGGGTTCAGATTGGCGGGAGGATACGACAGTTTGGGTGAGGGGGTGGAGATGGTGAGCAGTCGCAACGGTCAGGCGACGGGGGCGTAGTCCTCGCGTTCGCCGACGTGGAGGTCGCCGGTTTCGCCGGCCCGGGTGGCGCGGCGGCCGAAGAAGATGATGTAGGTGAGGAAGCCGGCGAAGGCGACCACGCCGATGCCGATACGCGCGAAGGTCGGCAGGTGCGACGGGGTCACGAAGGCCTCGATCGCGCCGCTCACGGCGAGTACGCCGGCCAGGCCGAGTGCGGCGGTGACGCCGGCGCGCGCTTCGGTGGCGACCGCCTGGGCGCGCGTACGAAACGGGCCGGGCGCGATCCAGGCCCAGCCGATCCGCAGGCCGATGCCGGTGCCGACGAACACGCACATCAGCTCAAGCAGGCCGTGCGGCACGATCAGGCCGAAGAACACATCCGCCTTGCCGTTGGCGATCATGACACCGCCGACGATGCCGACGTTGAGGATGTTCTGCAGCAGCAGATAGACGACCGGCAGGATCAGGATGCCGGCCACCAGCGCCGCCGCGGTCAGCATCGCGTTGTTGAGCCACACCTGCGCGGCGAAGACCTGCGCCGGATGCTCGCTGTAGTAGCTGGCGAAGTCGTGGTCGACCAGCTGCCGGATCTCCTCCGGCGTGCCGAGCCGCGACTGTGCCGACGGGTTCAGCACGACGTACGCCATGATGCCGAAGGCGACCAGGCTGCAGACCGTCGCGACCGAGCACCACCACCGCCACGCGCGGAACACGGTCGCCGGAAACGAGCCGGTGAAGAACCGCGCCGCGTCCGACCAGGCCGGCGCGGTGCTGCCGGTGACGGCCGCGCGGCCGGCGGCGACCAGCCGGGACAGCCTGGCGATCAGCGCCGCGTCCGGCGACCGGCTCTGTACGACCGACAGATGCGTCGCCGCGCGCTGGTAGAGGCCGATCAGCTCGTCGGTCTCCTCGCCGGTCAGTCGCCGCTTCCTGGACAGCGCCGCGAGCCGGTCCCACTCACCGGAGTGCTCCATGACGAACGCGTCGATGTCCACCCGGCCAGCGTAACGACCGCGCGCACGAGACCGGCCCTGGCAGACTGGTGGCATGGCGGCGGACGAGCAGACCGAAGGCACTCCGGCCGGTGGGCTGCTGCTCACCGGCGAGGCGGTGGCCATCGAGCTGCCGGTGGCCAGGCTCGGCACGCGTACGCTCGCCATCGCCATCGACGCGGCCTGCCAGTACGGCCTGGTCTACGTCGCGCAGTTCGCCATGACCGGCCTGCTGATCAGCGGCGACACCGCCGCATATCTGGTCGGCCTGCTGCTGACGATCATCCTGGTCTTCCTGGTCTGGCCGATCGCCTTCGAGACGCTGTCCCGCGGCAGGAGCCCCGGCAAGTTCGCGCTCGGCCTGCGGGTGGTCCGCGACGACGGCGGGCCGATCCGGTTCCGGCAGGCGCTGGTACGCGGCCTGGTCGGCTTCGCGCTGGAGTGGCCAGGCGTCCTGCTCGGCCCCATCGCCTGGATCATCGGGCTGATCACGCTGCTGTTCAACGGCCGCGCCAAACGGCTCGGCGACATCGCCGCCGGCACGATCGTGCTGCAGGAACGGCTGCCCGACCGCGGCGTACGCATCCCGGACGTGCCGCCGCAGCTGCAGCCATGGGCCCAGACGCTCGACCTGACCCGACTCGACGACGAGCTGGCGCTGGCCATGCGCCGGCTGATCACCAGAGCCAGCGACCTGCGTCTGCCGGCACTGCTGAAGCTGGAGGCCGAGCTGGTCGCCGAGGTCGCCGAGGTGACCGCGCCGCCACCACCGACCGGCACGCCACCAGCGGTCTTTCTGGTGTCGGTGCTGGCGGAGCGGCGCCGCCGTACGCTCCAACGCAGCGCCGAGCGCCGAGCGGCAGCTGCGAAGTTCAGCCAGCAGACCGCGGCAGTCGCCGCCGCGGCTTTTCCCGCCGCCACACCGGAAACGCCGGCGATGCCGGACGATCCAGCGGTGTGGGCCAAGCCGGCCTCGACCGAGCCGGCCGCCGCCACCGGCTATCGACCTCCAGCCTGACCACCGATCCGACGAGGAATCCGCGGGAAACGGGGGCCGCCGGCGATCGATTGGCCATTCACATGACCTGGCCAGGCGCCGATCATGAGGTCATGAAGGCAACCACGAAGATCCTGCGGTCGATTCGCGGCGTGGTGGCCCAGCAGGTGCGGATGCACGACCGGATGATGGCCGCGCACCGCCCGTGGGCCGACGAGCTGCACTGGGTGCATGGCCCGGCCGGCTGGACGCTGGAAGGCAGGCACCTCCCCGCCGCCTGAGGGCCGCAACGCCTCGTCACCGGCACCAGGTGACAGCAACCGGCGTCGCGGCCAGCTCAGGAGTCCCAGGAGCCCTGGCGCCAGGCGGACAGATAGCGCCGCTGCACCTCGCTCAGCGCGTCGATGCCTACGCCGAGGCTGGCCAGCTCCAGCGTCGCGACCTGTGAGCCGACATCGGCCGGCACCCGGTGCACGCCGACCTCCAGCCGCGAGCGGCCGGCCAGCCACGCGACGGTCAGCGCCTGCTCGGCGAAAGCCAGGTCCATGACGGCGGCCGGGTTGCCGTCAGCCGCGCCGAGGTTGGCGATCCGCCCCTCGGCCAGCAACGACACGGTACGGCCGCCGGCCAGCGTGAACTCCTGCACCGCCGGCCGCGGTGCGCGTACGCCGACCGCGTGCTCGCGCAGCCACCGCACGTCGATCTCCACGTCGAAGTGGCCGGCGTTGGCGAGCACCGCTCCGGACCGCAGCACCTCCAGGTGCTCACCGCGTACGACATCGCGGTTGCCGGTCGCGGTGACGATCACGTCCGCCTCCGGAGCCGCCAACGCCATCGGCAGCACGCGATAGCCGGACAGCACGGCGTCCAGCGCGGCCACCGGATCGACCTCGGTGACCACCACGTTGGCGCCCATGCCGCGGGCTCGTTCGGCCACGCCGCGTCCGACCGAACCGAAGCCGGCGACGACGACCGTACGGCCGGCCAGCAGCATGTTGGTCGACCGCAGGATCGCGTCGACGCACGACTGGCCGGTGCCGTGCCGGTGGTCGGCCAGCCGCCGGGTCGGCGTGTCGTCGAGCGCGACGACCGGATAGCCGAGCGCGCCGTCGGCGGCCATCGCGCGCAGCCGCAGCACGCCGGTCGGCGTGTCCTCGCAGCCGGCGAGTACGCCGGCGGCCAGGTCCGGATGGTCGGTGTGCAGCGCCACCGACAGGTCACAGCCGTTGTCGATCACCAGGTCGGGACCGGGACCGATCGCGGCGTTGAGATGCTCGTGATAGTCGGCCGGCGGCACACCCCGCCGCGCGTACACCGCGACTTCCCGCTGTGCGGCCAAAGCGGCCGCCACGTCGTCCTGTGTGGACAGTGGGTTGGAGGCCGCCAGCCGTACGCTCGCGCCGCCGGCGGTCAGCGTGCCGACCAGGTTGGCGGTCTCGGCGGTGACGTGCAGGCAGGCCGCCACCGTCAGGCCGGCCAGTGGCCGGCGCTGCGCGAAGTCGGTGCGGATGGCGCGTAACACCGGCATCGACCGCTCGCTGCGCGCGATCCGCGCCGCGCCGTCGTCGGCCAGCGCCGGGTCGGCGATGTCGGACCGCAGCCGCTGTCTGGTCACCGGCTCACCCACCTGTCCGATTGTTACTGAAGGCGGTCTTTCCCGCCTGCCGCGGTTACATTCGGAATCCGATTGTCCCCGCGTACGTGCGCGATGACGGCCGCAGGGCCTCCATGCGTACGCACGGAGGCCCTGTGGAGGGGAAGACTTCCTAGTAGCGGTAGGTGTCCGGCTTGTACGGTCCCTCGACCGGCACACCGATGTAGTCGGCCTGCTCCTTGCTCAGCTGGGTCAGCTTGACGCCGAGCGCGTCCAGGTGCAGCCGCGCGACCTTCTCGTCGAGGTGCTTGGGCAGCACGTACACCTCCTTGGCGTACTGGCCCTCCTTGGTGAACAGCTCCACCTGCGCGATGGTCTGGTTGGCGAAGGAGTTGCTCATCACGAAGCTGGGGTGGCCGGTCGCGTTGCCGAGGTTGAGCAGCCGGCCCTCGCTCAGCACGATGATCGAGTGGCCGTCCGCGAACGTCCAGGTGTGGACCTGCGGCTTGACCTCCTCGCGCTTGATGCCGGGCAGCTTGGCCAGGCCGGCCATGTCGATCTCGTTGTCGAAGTGGCCGATGTTGCCGACGATCGCCTGGTGCTTCATCTCCTGCATGTGCGCGGCGGTGATGATGTCCTTGTTGCCGGTCGTGGTGACGAAGATGTCGGCGACGGAGACGACGTCTTCCAGCGTGGTGACCTGGTAGCCGTCCATCGCGGCCTGCAGCGCGCAGATCGGGTCGATCTCGGTGATGATCACGCGAGCGCCCTGGCCGCGCAGCGACTCGGCGCAGCCCTTGCCGACGTCGCCGTAGCCGCAGACGACCGCGACCTTGCCGCCGATCAGCGTGTCGGTGGCCCGGTTGATGCCGTCGATCAGTGAGTGCCGGCAGCCGTACTTGTTGTCGAACTTGGACTTGGTGACCGAGTCGTTGACGTTGATCGCCGGGAAGAGCAGCGTGCCGTCGCGCTGCATCTCGTAGAGCCGGTGTACGCCGGTCGTGGTCTCCTCGGTGACTCCCTTGATGCCCGGAGCCATCCTGGTGAACCGCTGCGGGTCGGCGGCCAGCGACCTGCGCAGCGTCTCCAGGATGATGCCGTATTCCTCCGGGTCGTTCTCGTCCGCCGACGGCACCGCGCCGGCCTTCTCGAACTCGACGCCCTTGTGGACGAACAGGGTGGCGTCGCCGCCGTCGTCCAGGATCATGTTCGGACCGTCGAAACCGGGCCAGGTCAGCGCCTGGTCGGTGCACCACCAGTATTCCTCCAGCGTCTCGCCCTTCCAGGCGAACACCGGCACACCCCGCGGGTTGTCGACGGTGCCGTTGGGACCGACGGCGACCGCGGCGGCGGCGTGGTCCTGCGTGGAGAAGATGTTGCAGGAGACCCAGCGGACCTGCGCGCCGAGCGCGACCAGCGTCTCGATCAGCACCGCGGTCTGGATCGTCATGTGCAGTGAGCCGGTGATCCGCGCGCCCTTGAGCGGCTGGGTCCTGGCGTACTCCTCGCGGATCGCCATCAGGCCGGGCATCTCGTGCTCGGCCAGCTTGATCTCGCGGCGGCCGAAGTCGGCCAGGGACAGGTCGGCGACCTTGAAGTCACCCGTGGTCGTGGTCAAAGCTGCGCTCTCCTCTAGGACGTGGTCGCCAGGCTTTCCAGCAGGTTCTGGTGTTTACGCTGTTCGTAGGCCAGCCAGTCGGCCGGCGGCACCTCGGCCGGCCGGGCCGGCTCCGCGGTGAACCAGTTGTGTACGGCGGCGGCCAGCTCGCGATCGGTGCGCAACCGCTGCGCGAAACCGACCTCGGTGAGGCTGACGCCGTAGTCGTTGAGCAGCTCGCGCAACGTACGCAGCCGCTGCAGCTGCTCGGGGCCATAGAGCCGATAGCCGGAGTCGGACCGGCCGGCGGCCACCAGGCCGGCCTGCTCGATGTAGCGGAGCATCCGCGGCGACCAACCGGTGGTCTCCGCGGCTTCCTGGATGGTGAGCAGGTTCATCGCCTCAACCTTAGCAGGACATTGTCAAGGTTGGCCCGCCGCATTCCGCTGGGTGGTCACTTCGGTGCGTACGTCCAGCGTCCACTTAACAGTGTCCCGTGAACCGGCATGCCGCGAAGCCGGCCGTCGAGCGGGTTGTCGTCGGTGATGACCAGGTCGGCGAAGTCGCCGACGCGTATGCTCCGGCGCCGGTTGGTCGACGCGGCCAGCGCCTCGGCGACGGTGATCTCCTGCTCCGGATGCCACGCGGGCCGGTCGTCGTCGCGGCGCTCGACCGCGGCCGCCGCCGAGATCCACGGGTCGAGCGACGCGACCGGCGCGTCCGAGCCGAACACCAGCTCCGCTCCGGCATCGAGCAGGTCGCGGTATGGAAAGGCGCGGTGCGTACGACCGTGCCAATAACGGTCCGCCACATCGCGGTCGTCGACGGCGTGCTGTGGCTGCACGCTGGCGACGACACCGAGCTCGGCGAACCGGCCGACATCGGCTGGCGCGAGCAGCTGCGCGTGCTCGATCGAGCCGCGGCAGCCGACCGCCGCGAAGGCGTCGAGCGCGAGACGGTTGGCGTGGTCGCCGATCGCGTGGATCGCCGCGTCGATGCCGTGCGCGGCGGCGCGTCGCATCAGCGGCACGAGCTCGTCCGGCGGCACGATCAGCTCGCCATGGCCGCCGTCCGCGTACGGGTCGTGGCAATAGGCCGTACGCGTGTTGAGCGAGCCATCGGTGATGACCTTGAGTGGCCCCATCGTCACCAGGCCGCCGGTCTCCGGCAGGACGTCACCGGTGCGTACGCCTCGCTCGATCGCGTCGTCCAGCTGCGAGGCGTAGACGCCACATTCCACGCGCAGGAGCGGAGTCTGGCGCTGGATCCAGGTGTCGAGGTTGGCGCCGAACTCCAGGTCCACGATGCCGACGACACCGCGCGCGGCGGCCGCTTCGGCGGCGTCACGTACGGCCGCGTCGAGCTTCGCCGACACCGGCACCGATCGCAGCGCCGTCATGAAGTCGGTCTCGCGGAGCAGCCCGGTCGGGTGGCCGGCGAAGCCGGCGATCCGCAGCGCGGCCGAGTTGCACCAGCCGCTGTGCAGGTCGTTGGCGGCCAGGAAGACCGGCACATGCGGCGCGACCCTGTCGAGGTCGTCGCGATGCGGCCGGTCCGGCCACAGTCCGTCGCGAAAGCCGTATCCGACCACCGGCTCGTCGCTGGCCGCGACGCGCGCGGCGACCAGCGCGACGACGTCCGCGGCGCTGCCGGCGCCGGTCAGGTCAAGCCGTTGGCGCGAGATGGCCCATTGGGTGAAGTGCACGTGCCGGTCCCACAGGCCCGGCAGGATATACCGGCCGTCGAGGTCGAGCTGCTCCGCGCCCGTCGCGTACGCGCTGGCGTCGCCGATCACGCGGATGCGGCCATCGGAGACCAGGATGTCGGCCGGCTCGGCGACCGATCCGGCCGGACCGGCGAGGCGGAGCACGCGCGCGCGGCGGAGCAACAGATCAGGCATGGGTCCATCGTGGCAAAACCAGCCGCCGGCCCGCGCCGATCCCACCAGTCCCAAATCAGTCAACTTGCCACATAACCGGACGAATGGGATTCTCGGCAGGTCAAGAGCGCGGATGACCTGCTCGTACGCGCTCACGGACTAGGCAACAGGAGGATTGATGGAAGGGACGGAGCAAGCCAAGGCTACGGGGAACAGAAGGTCGCGGATTCTGGCCTCCGTGGCCGTCACAGCATCAGCAGTCGTCGTCCTCGGCGCACTCGTCGGCGCCGGCATGGCGCACGCGGGGGCCGCCTACGACCCGTGTCCGACACCGACGGTCTCGCCGACCGGTGAGCCATCCGGCAGCGCCGCGCCAGCGGCAGACCCGACCTCAGAGCCGACCTCAGAGCCGACCTCAGAGCCGACCTCAGAGCCGACCTCAGCACCGACGGAACAGCCGTCGTCGCCGGCGCCGACCGGGCAGCCGTGCAACCCGTGTCCGACGCCGAGCGGCTCGACGGCACCGACCGAGAGCCCCAGCGGCGAGCCGCCGGCCAGTGAGCCGCCGTCGAGCGAGCCGCCGACCGCCAGCCCGGTGCCGGTGGTCGCCAAGGCCGCCGTGGCCGCCGACCCGACGGAAAGCCCGGTGCCGACCGAGAGTCCGAGCGGTGAGCCGCCATCCTCGCCGCCGTCGTCGCCGGCACCGTGTCCGTCCGACTCGTCGACGCCTGCGCCGTCCTCCTCCGCCACTCCGTAACGCCACGCCGAGGGTGACGTTTTGTCGGTCACGCGACCGACAGAACGTCACCCTTCGCGCTGCGGCTAGCCGTAGATCTCGGCGCGGTCGATCTCGACCAGGGTGCCGCTGGACGCACCGTCCTTGTCGCCGGTGACGCGTACGCGCAACGTGTGGCTGCCGGCCGCGAGCCGCGGGCTGACGTAGTTGACCTGCTCTCCCATCCTGATCGACGAGTACAGGTCGATCGTGGTCTCCGGCCCGCCGTCGATGGACAGCGCGGCATAGCCGTAGTTGGTGTCGCGCACCGACAGCAGCGCGATCTGCGTGCCGGTGAACGAGTACGTCGCGGTCGCGCCGGCGGTGCCGTTCCAGTGGTCGTCGCTCCAGAAGCACTGCACGCCGCAGCCGCCACCGCTCAGCCAGCCGTCGCCGGCGTACGCGATGGCGCCGTCGCCGCTGGTGCGGCCGTCGTCGTTGATCCAGCCCTGCTGGCTGCCGGGGTCGCCGGCCGGCAGGTTCTGGGTGGCGCCGGCCGCGAGCGGACTGCCGAAGTCGGGACTGCCGTCGGCGTTGAAGCCGATCCGCTGCGCTCGGGTCGTGCGGCCGTCGTATGTGTAGGCCGACGTGTTCTTGGCGGCGTAGACGATCCACTGCTCGGCGCCGTCTGGCGAGGTGAAGAACGCGTGGTGGCCAGGGCCGTACACACCGGTGGAGTCGTTGCGGCTGAACACCGCGCCAGAGTGCTGGACCCAGTTGCCGGCCACCAGCGGGTCGAGGCCGTCGTTGAGCGACTTCTCCCACAGCTGATAGTCCGGCTTGCCGGTGTCGCAGGTCGAATAGACCATCCAGGTCTTGCCACCGCTGTGCACGAACTCCGGCGCCTCGCGCACGGTGTCCGAGGTGCAGCCACTGGCCGGCAGGTAGACGCCGTTGCCGGAGAGCGTGTACGGATTGCTCATCGGCGCGATGTAGAGCGAGTTGTTGCCGCTGTGCTTGCTGGAGAAGCCGAGGTAGAGCCGGCCGCCGAGCTGCAGGATCGTCGGGTCGATGGCCCACACGTCGAGGTTGGCCGGCTGCAGCTTGGCCTTGAAATGGTAGGGACCCAGCGGGTCGGTGCCGTCGGACTCCACCACATAGATCCGGTGGTTGGCGTCGACCCCGTCGTCGGCCGTGTAGTAGACGTACCAGTGGCCGTCGAGGAAGTAGAACTCCGGAGCCCACACCTGCTGGTTGCGCGACCCGTCGCTGTCCCGCCACACCGTGTTGGCCGGCGCCGCGAGCAGCTGGTTGAGCGACGGCGCCTTCCAGATCCGGATGGCGTCTCCCTGCGTGGTCGACAGGTAGTAGTTGCCCTGGTACCAGGTCAGGAACGGGTCAGGGCCGGCGTTGAGCGGGTTGCGGAAGGTGGTCGAGGCCGGCGCCGCCTGCGCCGGCGCGGCCAGGCAGGCGACCACCAGGAACGCGGCGACAAGGGCCCTGATCACGCGACGCATACGTACTCCCCTCGCTGTGGATGCTCACGTTGTACGCGGTCGCCGCCGAGCCGTCCAGGAACTTCGGCGGCAACCGCGAAATCAGCCGCTAACGGCCGTTGACCGGGCCGTGGTCGCACGGCCGCGGCGGCGCGTCCGCGTCGAGGTCGTAGACGTTGAGCAGGACCTCGCAGTCACACCACGCGCCGTGCCGCTTGAGCCAGCCGACCAGCTCCGGCCGGTCGCGGTGCGCGCGCTGCCAGCAACGCACCCAGCGGAAGTCCTGGTCACAGTCGTGCGCGGCCAGCATCCGGTGCACGTAACACGGCAGGCACTCGGCCGGACCGGGCCGGTCACCGGCCGGCTCGTCGCGCCGCCACCTCTCGGGCTCCTCCGGAAAACCCGGACACACCTTCGTCCCCATGTCCCCTCCCGTCTCGCGTCCTGTGGACACCTCCAGCGTCGAGAGGGGGTCCGACAGTTTCGCGCCGGTTGGGGTCAGCCTCCGACGGTGGCGACGAAGAGACGGCCGGTGCCGCGCGCGGTCAGCTCGGGGTCGGAGGCCGGCGACCAGGCCGACTCGCCGCCTCGCAACGACAGGTCCGCCGCCCGCACCTCGCCTTCCAGGCAGAACAACACGCGCGGTGAGCCGACTGCCGGCAAAGCGACGGGCGACCCGCCGACGGTGATCTCGTACAACGTGAACTCCGCGGTCGGAGTCGGCCACCGTACGGTCGACGGACCGGCGCTGACCGGCGTCACGACCGGCGGCGGACCCGGCTCGAAGGCGAGGATCCGCAGCAGTTCGTCGACGTCGACGAACTTGCTCGTCAGGCCGCCGCGCAGCACGTTGTCGGACGCTGCCATGATCTCCACGCCGGCGCCGCGAAGGTAGGCGTGCGGACTGCCGGCGGCCAGGTAGATCGCGTCGCCAGGAGAAAGCTCGACGTGGTTGAGCAGCATCGCGACCAGTACGCCTGGATCGCCGGGATAACGCGCGGCGAGATCGGCGATCGCCAGCGCGCGAGCCGAGCCTTCGGCCGCGCACAGGTCAGCGAGGTCATCGAAATCCGGCGCGCCGCGCAGGATGTCGCTGACCACTCCATGCAAATCGCCGGCCTCCAGCCGGTCGGCCCACCCCAGGCCCGGCGGCCACTGCAGCTTGCGCAGGAAAACCGTGGCGTCATCGGCGAACCCGGCCAGAGCCTGCGTCCGTCCGACCGCGACCAGCATTTCCGGCTTGTGGTTGGCGTCCTTGTAACGCCGTTGCGGCGCGTCGACGGGCACGCCGGCGGCTTCCTCGGCCTCGAAGCCGGCCGCCGCCTGCGCCAGGTTTGGGTGCACCTGCAACGAAAGTGGCCGTTGCGCGGCCAGCAACTTGAGCAGGAACGGCAGCTTGGCGCCAAACCGGCGTACGACCGTCGCGCCGAGCTCGGCATCCGGATCGCCGGCGATCACCGCGTCCAGGCCGCGACCGTCCACAGTGGCCGGATCAGCCGGGTGCGCACCGAGCCAGAGCTCGGCTTCCGGCTCCGCGGTGGGAAAATCGCGGCCTTGTACGCGCGCGATGACCTCGTGCGAGCCCCAGTCGTACGGCCGGATCGGGCCGGTCAGTCGCTGCATCGTCAGCCTTTCGACGGCGTACGAGAGATGTCCGGCTCAAGGTAGATGACCCGCGCGATCGGCACCGCGGCGCGGATTTTCGCCTCGGCGGCGTCGATCGCGGCCGCCACCGCGGCGGCGGTGTCGTCGTGGCGCACGGCGATTTTGGCCGCCACCAACAACTCCTCCGGACCCAGGTGCATGGTGCGCATGTGGATGATGCCTTCCACGTGCTCGACCGAGCCGATCGCGTCCTCGATCCGGCGGACCGCCTCCGCCGACGCCGACTCGCCGAGCAGCAGGCTTTTCGTTTCGACAGCGAGGAAAACCGCCACCGTGACCAACAGCACACCGATCGCGAGCGTACCGATGCCGTCCCACACGCCGTTGCCGGTCAGCAGCGTCAGGCCGACACCGAAAAGCGCGAAAACGAGACCGACGAGAGCCGCCGTGTCCTCCAGCAGGACGACCGGCAGCTCCGGTGCCTTGGCACGGCGCAGGAAGTTGATCCAGGACGCGTTGCCGCGCGTGTGGTTGGACTCCTTGATGGCCGTACGGAAGGAATAACCCTCCAGACCGATCGCCACCAGCAGCACGACCACCGGGACCCACTGCCACGACTCGATCGGCTCCGGATGTTCGATCTTGTGATATCCCTCGTACAGCGCGAAAAGTCCGCCGACGCTGAACAGCACGATCGACACCAGGAACGCGTAGACGTATCGCTCGCGGCCATAGCCGAAGGGATGCTCCGGTGTCGCCGCGCGCCGCGAGCGTTTTCCGCCGATCAGCAGCAAAACCTGGTTGCCGGAGTCGGCGACCGAGTGGATCGACTCGGCCAGCATCGACGACGAGCCGGTCAGGAAGAAGGCGACCAGCTTGGTCAGCGCGATGCCGAGGTTGGCCAGCAACGCGGCGACAATGGCGCGTGCGCCGCCCTCGGTGCTCATGCCGGCCTCCGCGCGGACCGTTCCTTGAGCTCGGTGACGGCTGGTACGACCACCGGGTCGATGCCGTGGCCGAGCGCCAGATACAGCGAGGCGAAGTCGGCGAGACCGACCAGCGACGCCAGCCGCTCCAGCAGCGACACGCCTTCGGCGTTGATGACGCTGATGCCGACGCCGCGCTCGCGCGCCAGCTCCTCGACCACGTCCGCACGAGCGGAGTCCGGTCGTACCGGCTCGGCACCTTCGGGCTCCACACCGGCGTCCGGCTCGTCGCGCAGCAGCACGACCCGCAGCCGGGTCGGGTCCGGACCCTTCTGCTCCTCGTCCAGGAACGGGTCGGCGAAGATGTCCTTCGGCCCGGCGACCGATCCGTAGATGCCGTCCAGCAGGCCCACCCTGCCCCGGCTGGCCTCCAGCAGACCGCCTGACGACGTGGGATAACGCGCGTTGGCGGCCAGCGAGTCGGCCATCCGGCTGGCCGCCACGGTCGCCAGCCGCGACGAGCCCCAGACCACCGGGATGGTGCCGGCGAGGTCCATCGCGAGCGTCTTGGCCGGATTGACGAACGTCTCCGCGGTGGGCCGGCAGCGGTCGGCATCGGCGTCGAGCCGCGTCGCCGCCTCGGCGATGTCGGTCTCGGTGATGGACGTGAGGCCGAGCGCGCGGCCGGTCAGCAGCACCGGCGCGGTCAGGCCCCAGAGGCTGACCCACGCGGGCCGGCGGCGCGGCACTGGTACGAACGGCGCGCGCGCACGCTCGGCGTACGACTGCAGCTCCGAGTCGGGCGCTCCGATCGCCACCAGCCGCGCACCGCGCGCGGCCGCCGCGTCCGCGGCGGCGATGGCCTCCGGGCCACGACCGGACGCCGACACGGCGATGACGACATCGGCGGCACCGACCCAGCCGGGGATGCCGGCGCTGCGGTGCGCCAACACCGGCACTGGGCAGCGCGGTCCGGCGACCGCGGCGAGGATGTCGCCGGTACGCGCCGCAGTGCCGACACCGGCGACGACAACGGATCGCGGCCGGCCTTCGTCGCCGAGCTGGTGCAGGCCGGCCTCGGCGGTCAGCTGGCTGGCCTCGCGTAGCTGAGCGCCGGCGCCGGCGATGCCGCGCAGCAGCTGCGCGGAGTCAAACTCCAGCAGGCCGTCGGGATTGTCCAGGCGTTCGGCGACGAACGCGCCAGGTGCGCTCACTTCTGCGCCGGCGCGCCGGTGCGGCGGGCCTCGTCGAGCAGCAGCACCGGGATGCCGTCGGTGATCGGGTAGACCCGGTCGCAGGACGTGCAGGCCAGCTCACCGGCACCGCCCGCGGCGGCCGGGTCGTACGCCAGCGTGGCATGGTCGTCGGGACACGCCAGGATGTCCAGCAGCGTCTTGTCCAGTGTCACGGTCACTCCCTGATCAAAGACAGCACCTCGTCGCGTAGCACCTCCATCCTGTCAGCATCGGGTGCCTCGACGTTCAGCCGCAGCAGGGGTTCAGTGTTGCTCGGCCGCAGGTTGAACCAGCAGCCGTCGGCCAGCGTCACCGTCAGACCGTCCATCCGGTCGGTCACCACACCGGGCCGGCCCTCGTACGCGAGCGCCACCTTGGCGGTGCATTCTGCCTGGTCATCGACGGTGGAGTTGATCTCGCCGGAGCTCGCGTAACGGTCGAAGCGCGCGGTCAGCGCGGACAGCGGACCCCCGTGCTCGGACAGCGCGGACAGCACGTGCAGCGCGGCCAGCATGCCGGTGTCGGCGCGCCAGAAGTCGCGGAAGTAGTAGTGCGCCGAGTGCTCGCCGCCGAAGACCGCGTCCGTACGCGCCATCTCAGCCTTGATGAACGAGTGGCCGACGCGCGTACGCACCGGCTCGCCGCCGTGCTCCTTGACGATGTCCGGCACGGCCCTGGAGGTGATCAGGTTGTGGATGATCGTGCCGCCGGGATGCTTGGCCAGCTCGCGTACGGCCACCAACGCGGTGATCGCCGACGGCGACACGCACTCGCCGCGCTCGTCGATGACGAAGCAGCGGTCGGCGTCGCCGTCGAAGGCCAAGCCGGCGTCCGCGTGCTCCTGCTGCACGCGTTTCTGCAGGTCGACGAGGTTGGCAGGGTCGAGCGGGTTGGCCTCGTGGTTGGGGAAGTCGCCGTCCAGCTCGAAATACATCGGGACGATCTCGATCGGCAGACTCTTGAACACCGCCGGCACGGTGTGACCGGCCATGCCGTTGCCGGCGTCGACCACGACCCTCAGCGGCCGGCAGCCGTCGAGGTCGACCAGCGAGCGCAGGTGGCGCGCGTACGCATCGAGGATCTCGACCTGCTCGATGGTGCCGGTTTTGCTGTCGTCGCCGGGGTTGGCGAGCAGCTCGGCGGCGGTCTCGCGGATCTCGGCGAGCCCGCTGTCCTGGCCGATCGGCGCGGCGCCGGCGCGGCACAGCTTGATGCCGTTGTAGCGCGCCGGATTGTGGCTCGCGGTGAACATCGCACCCGGCGCGTCGAGGTGGCCGGAGGCGAAGTAGAGCATGTCGGTGGAGCCGAGCCCGGCGTCGAGCACGTCCAGACCGCGCTTGCGTACGCCGTCGGCGAAGGCTCTGGACAGCGGGATCGACGACTCGCGCATGTCGTACGCGATGACCACCCTGGTGGCGCCGTCCTTGCCGACGAGCCGCGCGAACGCCTCGCCGAGCGCGGTCGCCACCGCCTCGTCGAGGTCGTCAGGGACGACACCGCGCACGTCGTACGCCTTCACGGTCCTGGACAGATCGCGGCGGGTCTGCGACGGCACGTACGCTCCTCTTGCTGCTTGGCCAGCTCTGGTCGCCGCCGAGCGTACCCGCGCCGGATCGGGCCCGGCCTCAACCGCCGGTCCAGCCTCATCCCCCTCTCAGGATCTACGCCGGCTGGCCGGCATCCCACTCAGGTATTTGCGGAACGACAGTTATCGGGGAAGCAGGACACCGTGGCGGGCGGCCAGGGCGTAGAGGCGGCCGCGCAGGTCCGTACGCCTGGCCACGTCCAGCAGAGCGGTCACCATCATCGGCTGCGGCTCACGGTCGGCGACCAGCAGGCCGACCTGCGGCAGCCAGCTCTGGCCGGCGACCGGGATGACACGCAGGCCGTCCGGTACGCCGAGCGGATAGAGCCAGGCGTGCGCGATGACGCTCGACCAGCGATGCGTCGCGACGTGCGCGTACAACGCCGAGATCGTGTCGGTCTCGATCGTCGGCGACGCTTTCACGCCTGCCTCGGCGAAAAACGAGTCGAGGATGCGGCGGTTCTGCATGACGTCCTGGAGCAGGCACAGCGGGGTCTGCGACATCTCGGCCCAGGTCACCGAAGTCCGTCCGGCGAACTCACTGTCCAGCGGGGTGAGGAAAAGATAGTGCTCCTCATACAACGGCACGGTGCGTACGCCCGGCACCGGCTCGCCGTCGACATAGCTGACACCGACATCCAGGTCGGCGTCGGCCAGCCGGCGCAGGATGTCCCGTGAGGACAGCGCTTCCAGCGATGCCTGCGCGAGCGGATGCTCGACGCACAGCGGCGTGGTCAGCAGCGCCGTCGCGTTCAACGCGGTCGGGATCGCGCCGACCCGCAGCTGGCCGGTGAGACCTTCGCGCATCGCGCCGATCTCGTCCTGCAGCGCGTCACGCTCGGCGAGAATGCGGCGAGCCCACATGACAACGCGCTCGCCTTCCGGCGTGAAACCGGCAAAACGGCGGCTGCGGCGTACCAGCGGCACGCCGAGCTCCTCCTCCAGCTTGCGGATCGCATCGGACAACGACGGTTGCGACACATGGCACTCGGCCGCCGCGCGCGCGAAATGCCGCTTCGCCGCGAGCGCGGTCAGATATTCCAGCTGCCGCAGCAACATCAGGTGTCCAGCGTCGCCAGCGCGTCGGCTCGCGGCTGGCGCAGCAACGACCAGCCGGCCAGGAAGAACGGCGCGGTCAAAGCCAGCGTCGCGAGCGCGGTGAGGATGCCGGTCGGTGCGGCGATGACCAGGCGCTGCGTGAGCTCGGAGAGCACCGCGCCAAGTGCTGGCGCCGGAGGCTCGGCGCCGACTCCGGCGAACTGCAGGCCGGTGAGCACGGCCAGCGCCACACCCCAGGCGACCAGCAGCAAACCGCCGGCGGACCGGATGGCCGACAGCGGCGACTCCAACCGCGGCCGCGCGGCGCTGACGACGGCGGCCGCGAGCCGCGGCGCCAGCAGGAGCGCGAACGCGAGCACTGCCAGCCAGCGGTCCGCGCCGACCAACGTGACGCCGGCCAGCAGCAGTGGAGCGACCGTCACCAGCCGTCCAGGCACCAACAACGCCTCGGCGACCGTACGACCACCACGCGGCAGCCGCTGCTCCAGCAGGACCGCGACGCCACCCCAGACCAGGCCGACCGCCGCGGCGAGCGCGACACCGCCGAGCGTCACCAGCCAGGCGCTGCGAAAGCCGGTCACCAGCCGCGCGAGCACGTCACGGCCGAGCATGTCCGTGCCGAGCAGGTGTCCCAGCGAAGGGCCGGCGGCGGACTGCGAGATGTCGAGCGAGGTGCCACTGCCGGCGAACAACGAGCCCACCAGGGCCAGCAGCGGCACGGCAAGCGTCACCGGCGCGGCGATGCTCAGCACCGTACGCAGTATGGACCGCTCCGCGACGGCCGTCGGTGCCGGCTGGTCGAGCCATTCGGCGAGCGTGCCGGCGACCGCGCCGAGCAGCTGTCCGACCAGCGCGAACAGCAGCAACGTCGTCACCGCCGCGGCGACGACCGCGCCGTCCTGACCGACCAGCGACCGCACCAACAGCTGACCGATGCCAGGCTGCGACACCAGCGGCTCGACGATCACCAACGCACCGGTCAACGCCGCGAGCGCGCGGCCGGCGGCGCCCACGCCGGCCAGCCAGCCCGGCAGCCAGGACCGCCGCTGCCACGGCTCGCCGGCCGCGACCGCGACCAGCACCGCGACGACACCGGCCAACGCGAGCGCGACGACGACCGCGCGTCCAGCGCCGGCAAGGCCGGCGCCTGCGCTCGACGCCAGCAGGATGATCGGCAGGGCGACCGGTGCCGGCGGCGTCCAGAGCGTGCCGATCAGCCAGCCGACCGCACCGCCGGCCCGGCCGGCATCGGACGGCAGCATCGTGCGCAGGCCAGCGGCGCCGAACCCGATGACCGCGCCGAGCAGCAACGCGATCGCCAGCGTGCCGAGGCTGGAGCCGAGCCGCTCGGTCACCAACTGCAGCGCCGGCACCCCGTTGACGACCGAATATCCCGGCTGTGCCGAGCCGCCGCGTACGCTCGCGGTCGGTCCGGCCGCGGCCAGCGCGCGCCAGATCGCGACACCGATGCCGCCGACGACCAGCACGCCGGCCGTACGCACGATGCCGGCGACCAGGATCTGGCTCGACCTGGTCCGCTCGGACGGCTGGACTGCTGTCGGCACACCGGCCTGCTGGCTCATGTCGTCCCTCGGATCCCGTGTCGAGCCTGTGTCTGCGGCGTCGATTGTCGGCGCGCCGGTGTGAAAGTGCCGTGAGACGGCGTCTGGAAACTGTGGTGGCAGAGAGTCGAGATCCAAACGTCGCTCTGCCGGTGCCGGACGAAAGCCCAAACAACAGCGCCATGGTGGGTTTTCGTCCGGTGCCGGCAGACGGCGTCTTGGGCTCGGCTATCGGTTGCCACAGTTTCCAGACGCCCTCTGAGGCCTACGGAGGGGTCGGCAGAGCGCGCAGGTGGCCGCGGCGGCCCGGCGGGTCGGTCGGGTCCGGCGGCGGCGGGTCGGCCGGCGGCGTCGGGCGGCCGGCTTCGCGTACGGCGTCGGCGAGCGCGGACAGGTCGTCGCTGGTCGGCGCCGGCGGCGCGTCGAAGTCGCCGTCCGGGCGGACCAGCTCCCAGCCGCGCGGCGCGGTGAGCCGCTTGGCGTGCTCGGCACAGAGGTCGTAGGTGTGTGGCTCGTGCGCGGTGGCCAGCGGACCGACGACGGCGGTCGAGTCGGCATAGACGTACGTCAGGGTCGCCACCGCGGGCAGCGGGCAGCCCGATCTCGAGCAGCTGCGGTGTGACCTCACGCCGGGCACGTTAGCCCGCCGCGGCCGCAGATACCAATCCCGCACGTCAGCGGCATCCCGCCTGACCTGTCTGTCATCCCTCGCACACCTCAGCCGTCCGACACGCACACGCTAACCGTCGAGTTGAGCCTTACCCATCCTCCCACCACCCCCCGACAGTCCGACGCCAACCTGGATGGCGCGTCTCTGTTAGCTGCTCTGTCGGCTGGACGGAATACACTGCCGGAGTGACTGCCACGCACCGCCATCGGACTCGCGGCGCTCGACGCGACCGGCGCGGCCGCGGCATGCGGGGACTGCTCGCGCCGGTGTCGGTGCCGCTGTCCCGCAGCCGCTCACAGCAGTTCGACGATCTGGTGCTGGACGCCGTCGAGCACCTGGAGTCGCGGTGGTCCAGCCAGCTGCGCCGCGTCGAGTTCGCGGTGGAGGACGTGCCGCCGGAGCTGCCCGCGTACGACTCGGACGTGCTGGAGGACGGCGAGGTGCCGCTGGCCCGGCTGCTGCCACCGGTGCCGACCAGCCGCGGCCGGCGCAGCGCGGCACGCATCGTGCTCTATCGGCGGCCGCTGGAGGTGCGCGCGATGGACCGCGAGGACCTCGCGGACCTGGTGCACGACGTCATCGTGGAGCAGGTGGCCAACCTGCTCGGCATCAACCCGGAAGACCTCGAACGCGGCCCCGACAACAAGCCGTAGACCACGTCGAGGGTGAGGTTCAGCGGTGCGTCAGAGCGCACCCAACCTCACGGGGCAGTAGACCTAGACCGCGCGGCGCTTCAGACGGCGACGCTCGCGTTCGGAGAGGCCTCCCCAGATCCCGAACCGCTCGTCGTGCGCCAGCGCGTACTCCAGGCACTCGGCCCGCACCTCACAGCCGGTGCAGATCCGCTTGGCCTCCCGCGTCGAGCCGCCCTTCTCCGGGAAGAACGCCTCCGGGTCGGTCTGCGCGCACAGCGCGCGGTCCTGCCACTCCGGCACGTCCTCCACGAACGTCTCGGCCAGCAGAGCCGCTTCCAGCTCCGCTCCGCCCTCGGCGATCCCGCCCTGCGTTACGTCTTCGCTGCTGTCCATGTCACTCTGCCTCCTCGCCTTGACACCGGCGGAGTCCGTTCTCCGCGGTGCTGCGACCCCCTTGCGGCGGAAGCCTCACTTGGTCCCCGTAACAAATTACACGCGTGTAATGCACCCCACGTCAAGCCGAGATCTGCTATAAAGCCCAGCTTTACCCCTGGCCGGCCGCCTCGACGGCCAGCCGAAGGGCCGGCCGGCGCGCCGCCGACCAGCCCTCTGACCTGCGAATATGCCTCACGAGTCGGAGTTGCGACCCTCCGCCTCGCGGCGCGCCCGCTCGACCGCGTCACGCATCTCCGGCGAGATGACCTGCGTGTGCTGGTCATCGTCGTCATCGGTCGGCGAATACGACGGTTCCGGCGTGGACTGTGGCGCACCCCACACCGAGCTCGGCGCCGGACCCGGCGGCGGGCCAGGCGGCAGCGACGGTGACGGCGGCGTGGAACCGCCGTACCTCGGCGGCTCCGGCGCGCTGCCACCGCTGCCGGGCACCGACCACAACCGGGTCGCGCTGGAGTCGTCGTCGCTCGGACCGCGCGGCGGCTCGGGCGTCGCCGGATAGGGCGACGAGTGCGGCGGACCCCAGCTCGGCGTCGGTGGCGGGCCGCCGGGGCCGGCCGGTGGTAGGGGTCCGGGCGGACCGCTGGACGGCGGCACCGGTGGACCACTGCGCGGCTCGTTCGGCGCACCCCAGCCGGGCGCGGCGGCCGGTCCGCCGAACCCGGGACCGGCCGGGCGCCCGGGACCGCCAGGAGGCGGACCCTGCGGCGGGCCTGGTGGTAGGCCCTGGGGCGGACCTTGCGGTTGGCCTTGATGTGGGCCCGGTGGAGGCCCCTGCGGCGGGCCACCGGGCGGAGGACCGTATCCGGGCGGACCCTCCGGCGGCGGACCACCGTACGGACCGCCGGGTGGTGGCGGCGGGAATCCAGGAGGCGGACCGCCAGGTCCACCGGGTCCACTGGGTCCACCGGGTCCACCAGGGCCAACGGGACCGCCGAAGCCGCCGGGACCACCAGGAGGCGGACCCTGCGGCGGACCCTGCGGCGGGCCTTGTGGCGGGCCTTGTGGCGGGCCCTGAGGCAAGCCCTGTGGCGGACCCTGCGGAGGGCCTTGCGGCGGGAAGCCGGACGGACCGCCGTGCTCGGGGCCAGGCGGCACCGGCGGAGCACCGAAGCCACCGGGGCCACTGGGTCCGCCGGGGCCACCGGGACCGGCCGGGCCACCAAGCGCACCGGGACCGAACCCGCCGGGACCGCCGGGACCGAATCCGGGTGCACCGGGGCCGCTCGGACCGCCGAAGCCGGGCGGCGGATACGGCGGCGGACCGCCGGGTCCACCCGGTGCGGGCGGACCGCTCGGGCCGCCGACGCTCACCGGACTGCCGGGCGCGCCGGGACCACCGAAGCCGCCAGGCTCACCGCCTGGACCGGCCGGCGGCGGAGCGGCCACCCCGATCGAGCCAGGACCGCCAGGACCAGCACCGAAGGTGCCGGGACCTGGCAGCGGACCAAAGCCACCAGCGTCAGGACCACCGGAGCCAGGACCACCCACGGACGGGCCACCGGACGCGCCGGCCCCCACCGGCTCACCGGTACGGCCACCCTCCGGGCGGTCGTCCGAGCCACCGCCAGGACCGCCGAAACCAGGACCGCTCACTGGCGGCGCGCTGGACGGCCACGGTCCGCCCGGACCACCGCTCGGCGGACCGGGCACGACTGGTACGGCCTGGCCGGCGCCACTGACCGGAGCCGGCGCGCCGGAGACCGACGCACCAGGCACGCCGGACGACGGCGCCGACGGCGCACCGGACACGGACGCGCCAGCCTGCGGGTCGCCGGACTGTACGGGCAGGCCAAACTGGTCGAGCTGCGGCTGCTGGTCACCGACCTGCACCGGCGGCTGCTGGCCGAACTGGCCATAGCCGGGGGGCGCGAAAGCCGAGGACGGCACCTTCTTCTGCTGGTCGAGCAAGCCACCGACCTTCAGGACGACCAGGATCGCCGCCGCCAGCAGCACCAGCTGTACGAGGTGCAGGAACGCGGTCTCGACGGTCGCACGCAGGTCGAAGACGGCCGGGCCGCCGTCCGCGCCGGCACCGGTGCCGGCGAAGAAGCCGGCGACGAAGGTGATCAGCCCGAACAGCGCGGCCAGCGCGTACTCGCCGAGCGCCACGAAGCCGATGACCTGCGTGAGCCGCAGCTTCGGTCCGGCGTACGCGGCGACCAGCACGGCGACCAGCGGCAGGCTGAGCACCTCGAAGCCGACGAACTGCTCGAACGTGCTCACCGCGCGGAAGCTGAACGACGAACCGGTGCCGGCCGGGATGATCAGCTGCTCGATCGCCACCAGCAGCGCGACCGCGTTGACCGCGAGCAACGCGAAGCAGATCGGTAAGCGAAACGGTCCCAAAACATCTGCTCGGACGTCAGCTGGGCGACTGGCGTCACTTTCTGTGCTCACGGGTTTCCCCCTCGGATTCGCCAGGTCTTCCGGCCGCAAGCCTGTCACATGGCGCAAAACCCTTCACCCCGTGACCCGGCCGGCGGCTTTGGTGCGAGGTCGGCGAGGATAGACGCATGCGCATTGTCGTGCTCGCCGGCGGCATCGGTGGGTCCCGCTTCCTGCTGGGTGTACGCGCCGTCGCCGGGGGTTCCGCCGAACCGGTGACGGCCATTATCAACACCGCCGATGACGTGACCCTGCACGGGTTGCGCATCTGTCCTGACCTGGACAGCGTGATGTACACGCTCGGTGCCGGCATCGACCCGGAGCGCGGCTGGGGCCGGGCCAAGGAGACCTGGACGGTCAGGGACGAGCTGGCCGCCTACGGCGCGGAGCCGACCTGGTTCGGCCTCGGCGACCGGGACATCGCGACCCACCTGATCCGCACGCGGATGCTCAACGCCGGCTATCCGCTGTCCGCGGTGACCGACGCGCTCGCCGAGCGGTGGCGGCCGGGCGTACGCGTGCTGCCGATGACCGACGACCGCGTCGAGACGCACGTCGTGGTTGCCGACGACGACAACGGAACCAACCGGCGCGCAATGCACTTCCAGGAGTGGTGGATCCGCCACCGCGCCGAGTTGCCGGCGGAGAAGTTCGTGCCGACCGGTGCCGAGGACGCGGCGCCGGCGCCCGGGGTCGTCGAGGCGATCGCGTCCGCTGACCTGGTGCTGATCGCGCCGAGCAACCCGGTCGTCAGCATCGGCACGATCCTGTCGGTCGGCGGCATCCGTACGGCGTTGGCGCAGACCTCCGCGCCGGTCGTCGGCATCTCGCCGATCATCGGCGGCGCGGCCGTACGCGGGATGGCCGAGCGGTGCCTGCCGGTGGTCGGTGCCGAGGTGTCGGCGGCCGGGGTCGCGCGGTTGTACGGCGCGCGGCGCGGCGGCGGCCTGCTGGACGGCTGGCTGGTCGACGAGACCGACGCCGGCGCGTCGGCCGAGGGAATAGAAGTCCGGGCCGTGCCGCTGTGGATGCACGACGTGGACGCGACCGCGGCGATGGTGCGCGCGGCCATCAAGCTTGCTCAGGAGGTGCGCGGTGCCTGACCGCGATCCGGCGCCACTGCGGATCCGGCCGGTCACCGGCCTCGGCGAGGTCCGGCCCGGCGACGACGTCGCCGCCCTGATCGCCGAAGCCGCTCCGTGGCTGGCCGACGGTGACATCGTCGTGGTGACCAGCAAGATCATCAGCAAGGCCGAGGGCCGGCTGATCTCGACTCCGGCCGACGAGCGGGGTCGTGAGCGGGCTCGGCAGGCGGCGATCGACGCCGAGACCGTACGCGTGGTCGCGACCCGCGGACCGACCAAGATCGTCGCCGACACGCGCGGTCTGGTGCTGGCATCCGCCGGAGTCGACGCCAGCAACGTGTCGACCGACGCGATCGCCCTGCTGCCGGTCGATCCGGACGCTTCGGCGCGGAAACTGCGCGATGGACTGCGCGAAAGACTCGGCGTGTCGGTCGGTGTCGTCATCTCCGACACGATGGGACGGGCCTGGCGGATCGGTGTCGTCGACGTGGCGATCGGTGTCGCCGGCCTGTCGCCGCTGCGCGACCACCGCGGCGAGTCGGACAGCTATGGCAACCAGCTGCAGATGACCGAGGTGGCCGACGCCGACCAGATCGCGTCCGCGGCGGAGCTGGCCAAGGGCAAGACGACCGGCGTACCCGTCGCGGTGATCTCCGGACTGTCCACTGTGGACGATGGCCGGGGCGCGTCGGCGATGGTGCGCGACATCGAGTCGGACATGTTCTCGCTGGGCACCGACGAGGCGCTGGCTCAGGGCCGGCGTGAGGCCGTACACCTGCGCCGGTCGGTGCGTGACTACACCGACGAGCCGGTCGATCTTTCGGCCGTGCGCCGCGCGATCGCCGCCGCGGTCACCGCGCCGGCGCCGCATCACACGACGCCGTGGCGCTTCGCCGTGCTGACCGATCCTGAGCGCCGGCTCAAGCTGCTCGACGCGATGCGCGACCAGTGGGCCGAGGACCTGCGCGGCGACGGCTTCGACGAGGCCGCGATCACCCGGCGGCTGCGCCGCGGAGATCTGTTGCGGCGCGCGCCGTTGCTGATCGTGCCATGTGTCGTACGCGACGGCGCGCACCCGTATCCGGACGCGCGGCGCGCCGAGGCCGAGCGGACGATGTTCAGCGTCGCGATGGGGGCCGGCGTGGAAAACCTGCTGGTCGCGCTGGCCGCCGAGGACCTCGGCTCGTGCTGGGTCTCCTCGACGCTGTTCTGCGCCGACCTGGTGCGCTCGATGCTGGACCTGCCGCCCGGCTGGGAACCGATGGGCACGGTCGCGGTCGGCCGCGCCGCCGCGCCGGCCAAGCCGCGTCCGCCGCGTGACCCCGCCGACTTCGTGATCGAGCTGTGACCACCGCGTTGCATGCCGATGCGGTGGCGACACTCGGCGAGTGGCGCCCGGAGTCGCACGCGCAGGAGTCGTTGCGGCAGAGCTACCTGGCGTTTCTCGCCGGTCGCGAGGACGCGTTGCGGCGATCCTGCGCGGCTGGCCACCTGACCGCCAGCGCCGCGGTTTTCTCGTACGATCACAGCAAAACGCTGCTCACGCTGCATCCGCGGGTCGGCGCTTGGCTGCAGCTCGGCGGTCATTGCGAGGACGACGCGACGCTCGCCGCGGCGGCGCTGCGCGAGGCCACCGAGGAGTCCGGCATCGACGGCCTGGTCCTGGACCCGGCACCGGTCCAGCTGGACGCGCACGCGGTGACCTGCTCGCTCGGCGTGCCGACACGGCACCTGGACGTGCAGTTCGTCGCGGTCGCGCCGGCCGGCGCCGAGGCCGTACGCAGCCACGAGTCGCTCGACCTGCGCTGGTGGCCGGTCGACGCGTTGCCTGGCGACGACGCGTCCGTACGCACGCTGGTCACCGCGGCCCTCGCGCGGCTCGCCGCGGGGTCCCCTACGTGCGCCCGGCTTGAGTTTTAACCTGTTTGGCTCTGGCGGTCGCGGGGGCTGTCTGTTTGCGGTCGGTGCCGGAGGACCGCAGCCGCATGTGACTGCTGTGGCCAACCATGCAGGTGAGACAGCCTGACCGGGTAAAACTTGGTTAACAAGACATCAAACCGGGCAATTGGCACCCCAGGCATCGAGCCCAGCCCGGCGAGCATTCACAACAGCATTACTCACCTCAGGAGTCACACCCACCACTGAGGCTGACGGTCACGCAGGCGTGAAAGCCGTGTTTCTTGCATCCAGCGCCAGTAACTCGACATTCACCCCACCGGTAAACCTCACAAGGCAGACATTTAGCGCTACATGCAACCCAGAGGTTAAACTCAAGCCCGGTGCGCGCAGGGTGGCCCGGCGGCCAGAACGACCGATGCCGATTCGGGCCAGTCGGCGACAATGAATTGCGGCGCCTTGCGACTGCCGGCAAGATTCCGACAATGACGAGCCAGAAGAGGCTGCGGACCGTTGGCGCCGCGGTGATCACGTTGCTGGGACTGCTCGCGGCGATGGCCACACCGGCCGCCGCGGCCACGCAGCCGCCGTTCGATCCGAAGGCAGTGCCGGGATCGCAGGTCGTGTACGTCTCCGCACCGAAAGGCTCCTCGTACGCCACCATGCAGTACTGGCAGCGCACCTGGCACGGCTGGTCGCGGCTGGCCAGCGTCGACGCGCGCGTCGGTCCGCCGGGGATTTCCAAGGACGCCAGCGAATACGTCAGCTACACGCCGGAAGGCATGTTCACGCTGACCGAGGCCTTCGGCCGCCAGCACAATCCCGGCAGCCGGCTGCCCTATCGCTATGTCGGCACGTCCGACCGCTGGTGGTGGGTGTCCGATGTGGACAGTCGCTATTACAACCAGCCGTACTACTGCGAGGCGTCGAAGTGTCCGTTCGACACGGACAAGAGCGAGAACCTCGGCCACGCCGGACCGGTCTACGACTACGCGGTGGTGATGGACTACAACCGCTGGCCGGCGATCCCCGGCAAGGGTTCGGCGTTTTTCATCCACGTCACCAACGGAAACGCGACCGCCGGTTGCGTTGCCGGACCGCATGACTCGATCGTGCAGCTGCTGCGTTGGCTCGATCCGCGCCAGCATCCGGTGGTCATCACGAAGGCGGTCTAGGCCGCGACCGCGTGCGCTGTCTCCAGGAAACGGCGTACGAGCGGATTGTCGGCCGACTCCGGATAGGCCAACGCCAGCGGTACGGTCATCCGCGGGCTGCGTAACGGCCGGAAAGTCGCGCCATTGACGCCGAGCTGCCGCAGCGACTCCGGCACGATCGCGATGCCGAGGTCGGCGGCGACCAGCGCGACGAGCGTGGCGCTGTCCGGCACGATCTGTCGTACGCGCGGCGTGAAACCGGCCTGCTCGCAGGCCGCCCGCATCACCGCTGCCGATCGCGGTGATGGCGGACGAAAGCCTGCGTACGCCCGGCGACGCGCTCCTGCTGACCCGTCTCCGCGCGGCCGACGTTTTTTCGCTCAAGACCACGAAATCTGGCGGTCTGCGGCACACTCGCGCCATCGCCGACATCGCCGCGGCGGCCGGTGTCGCCTGCCATGTCGGCACGTCGATCGAGACACCGGTCGGCACGGCCGCTTCGCTGCAGCTGGCCTGCACCGCTCCGGCCGCGACCTGGGGGAGCGAGCTTTTCGGACCATTGCTGATGACCGCGGACCTGGTGACCAGTCCGCTGCGCTATGCCGACGGCGAGCTGCACCTGCCGACCGGTCCCGGTCTCGGCGTCGAACTCGACATGACCGTTGTCAAGGCGTTGGCGAGGGACTGAGATGCTTTTCCACGTACGCATGGATGTCACGCTGCCACCCGATCTCGACCCGGCGCGTCGCGACGAGCTGGTCGCCGCCGAACGCGTACGCGCGCAACAGCTGCAGCGGGCTGGAAAATGGCGGCACCTGTGGCGGATCGCCGGCCATTACAGCAATATCAGCGTCTTCGACGTGGAGTCGGTCGACGAGCTGCACGACATTCTCTGGCAGCTGCCGCTTTTCCCGTACATGAGCATCACGGTGACGGCACTGGCGCGCCACCCGTCCGACATTGGCTAGCCCGGGTGTTTCATGCGGGCTAGTCGTCGGAGACGCGCTGGACGTGCTCGATGTCGTCTTCGGAATATCGGTGCGGCGACCGCGGAATGAGCCGCCGGGACACCGGCTCCGGCTCGATCTCCGGCGCCGCGTCCTCGTCCGGCGTGACCTCCTGGAGCAGCCGCAGCTGGCGCTGCCGCTCACGAATCCGCGTCAGCACGGCGATGGTCAGGCCGTGTGCCGCCGCGATCAGCAGCAGGATGATGCCGAGCTTGCTGACGACGCGTACCAGCGGATCGGAGCCACCGAAGTTGATGGCCGAGATCAGTGCCAGCACACCTAGGACGATCAGGTGGAACAGGACAACGACCAACCGCGTGATCGGCGCGGCCGCGCTTGCCTCCGGACCGTACGCCTGACGCAGATACTGCCTGCCGCTGCGCATGATCAGCTGGCCATCTATGACCACCAGAACGACGCCGATGGCGAGAAAAGCGAGGTATTCGCCGGTCGAACCCATGCCGCATCACCTCCGTATGCGGACGGGTTACCCGGCGGGTGGCGGCTTTAACGCGGACTGCGGCAGCTTCACCGATCCCTTGCGCGCGGCCGGCGCCGACGGCGGCGGCACCATCGGGCCGATGTCGCCGTCCGGCGCCTCGTCCAGGTCGATCATCACCGGTGCGTGGTCGCTCGGACCGGAGCCCTTGCGGGCCTGCCGGTCGACCCAGGCCGCCTTCACCCGGCCGGCGACCGGCTCGCCGGCAAGCACCAGGTCGATGCGCATGCCCAGGTCGCGGTGGAACATGCCGGCCCGATAGTCCCAGTAAGTGAAAACGCGCTCGTCCGGCCAGCGGTCGCGTACGACGTCATGCAGGTCGAAGGCGGCGATGGCGGCGCGCTCGGGCTCGGTGACGTGCGTCTGGCCGACGTACGCGGCCGGATCGAACACGTCGGCGTCGGCCGGCGCCACGTTCATGTCGCCGCACAGCACGACCTCCGCCGGACCGTTGGCCACCACCTCGCGCAGCGCCGCCAGCCACTTGAGTTTGTATTGGTAATGCTCGGAATCCGGCTCGCGGCCGTTGGGCACGTACAGCGAGTGAACCCGTACGCCGGCGCAGGTGGCCGCGACCGCGCGCGCCTCCTGATGCGGAAAGCCGGGAGCGCCCTCGACGCCGACCGTCACGTCTTCCATGCCGACCTTCGACAGCAGCGCGACGCCGTTCCACTGCACCTCACCGGCGTACGCGATCTCGTATCCGCGGCCGGTGATCTCGTCGCCGAGCAGCTTGCGGAACGCCTCGTCGGTCAGCTTCGTCTCCTGCAGGCACACCACATCGGGCTGCCGCTGGTCGAGCCACGGCAGGAACCGCGGCACCCGCTGCTTCACCGAGTTGACATTCCAGGTCGCTATCCGCACGGTCGATCCTCTCTCGTCTTCAGCTCTCCCCCATTGTCCGCCTGACCCCGACAGTCCCCCGCCGCCCCTCCAACTACCTGCTACAACCCGAAACTGTCGTACGTGTGTGGGTAAATTGCCCCCTCCCTATCGGGTGGGGGGTGGGTCTGAGAGGTTGCAAGCAATTTCGCGAAAATTTGGCCCCGTCAGTCACATTGGCCACATGAGCCACGCGAGCCACCGGCCGGATGGTCGCATGGACCCCTTGCGTGCGTCTGGCGCACGCATGGTGGCCTTGCGTGCGTACGCCAAGCGCGCAAAAGGTGCATTTAGCGCTACACGATGCGCCGATGGAGACGCGCACTCACGAACTCGACGTTTTGGTCGTCTATATCGTTGTAAAACCACCAGAACGTCGAGTTCGCGCGCGGAGACCGCGGCGCACCAAGATCAACTCCGAACTTATGTAAGTTTTCCACGCGAACCCACCCCCCACCCGATCTGGGTGGGGGCCCAGATTGGCAGGGGGGTACGACAGTTTCGAGCTGTAGCGGGTAGTTAGAGGAGGTCGGTCCGGCCGGTGGACTTGAGAGTTTCCACGATGGTCTTGACTTCCTGGGCGCGCGACCGGGGGCACACGAGGACGGCGTCCGGGGTGTCGACGACGATGGTGTCCGGCATGCCGAGGACGGCGACCAGGCGGTCCGAGGACGGTACGACGACGGCGCCGGAGCTGTCGATGGTGAGCACCTGGTCGGCGTCCCCCAGCACGACCGGACCGTCGCCAGCGGCGGAGACGGTGGCCACCGAGTCGTAGTCGCCGACGTCGCTCCAGCCGAAGTCAGCCGGTACGGTCGCGACGCGGCCGCGCGCGGCGGCGGCCTCCATGATGCCGTGGTCGACGGAGATTTTCTTGAGCTGCGGCCAAACCCGACCAAGGACCTGGTCGGCGGACGGACCGTCCCAGGCCGCCGCGATCTCCAGCAGACCAGCGTGCAGGTCAGGCAGCTCGCGCTCCACCTCGGCGAGGAAAACCGCGGCCTGCCAGACAAACATCGAGGCGTTCCACAGATACTGGCCGGAGTCCACATAGGACCGAGCCACCTCGAGCGCCGGTTTTTCGGCGAATTCCTCGACGACGTACGTGCCGTCGACCGCCAGCGGACCACCGCGCCGCAGATAACCGTAACCGGTCTCCGGACGCGTCGGCGTCATGCCGACGGTGACCAGCGATCCGGTCTCCGCCAACGAAATCGCCGTACGGATCGTCGTGACGAAGGCGGCCTGGTCCACGACCACGTGATCCGACGCGAAGGACGCCATCACCGCGTCCGGGTCGCGGCGCGCCAACACGGCCGCCGCCAGGCCGATCGCCGGACCGGAGTCGCGCGGCGACGGCTCGACCAGGATGTTGCCGGCCGGTACGTCCGGCAGCTGCCGCGCGACAGCGGCCGCGTGCGCCACGCCGGTGACGACCAGGATGTCGGAGGTCAACGGCAGCAGACGGTCCACAGTGGACTGCAGCAGGCTGCGCTCACTTCCACCGAGTGGATGCAGGAACTTCGGCGACGACGCGCGCGACAGCGGCCACAGCCGCGTACCGCTTCCGCCGGCCGGAATGACCGCGTGAAAACTCACGAGGCGGCCGCGCGAGCGTACGCCGCGACATGCGCGTCGGCGCTGGACGCCCAGGTGAACTGCGCGGCGCGGGTGTGCGCCGCCTCGCTCAACCTACGCCGCCGCGGCTCGTCGTCCAGCAGTGCGGCCAGGTCGGCGCCGATCTTGGCGGCGTCCTCACCGGTGTACGCGACGGCGTCGCCGCCGACCTCCGGCAGGCTCAGCCGCGGCGTGGTCAGCACCGCCGCGCCGCAGGCCATCGCCTCCAGCACCGGCAGGCCGAAACCCTCGCCGTGCGACGGATACGCGACAACGTCGGCGCCGCCGAGGAAGCCCGGCAGGTCGGCGAACCGCAGATAACCCGGCCGCAGCAACCGCAGCCGCGCCGGCACCTCGGCGATCGCCTGGTCGATCTCGCCGTCATGACCGGAGCCGCCGGCGATCACCAACGCCGGCGGGTCCGTGCGCCCCTCGCACGCGCTCACCCAGCCGCGGATCAGGTTGGGCACGTTCTTGCGCGGCTCCTGCGCGCCGAGGAAGGCCACATAGCCGGACGGGCACGACGGCCCGACCAGGCCGAGCCGCGACCGTACGCGCGCACGCTCGGCCTCGGACGGCTGGTGGAACAGGTCGGCGTCGACGCCGTGATAGGCCACGTCCAGCCGGGTCGGATCGGCGTCCAGCAGCCGGATCAGCTCGTCGCGGGTCGCCTTGGACGGCACCAGTACGCGCGCCGCGCGCTTCAGCGACGTGCGGATCGCCGACCGGAAGAACGTCCCCTTGGCGCGCTCATAATGACCCGGCTCGGTGAACCAGGTGGCGTCGTGCACGGTGACCACGACCGGGCAGGCCGACCGCAGCGGAGCGGTGTAATGCGGCGCGTGGATGACCTTCGCGTTGACCTGCTGCGCGACCAGCGGCAGGCCGGTCTGCTCCCAGGCCAGCCGCGCCGACCGGCGGCTCACCGCGGCCGGGCCTGGCACGACCGTCGCCGCCGGCGCCAGCCGGCCATAGCGCTCGGCGTCCGAGCGCTGGCAGGCGATCGCGAGATCGCAGCCGATGGCGTCCAACGCCGGCACCAGACCGTCGATGTAGCGGCCCACACCGCCTCGGTCGGCTGGTACGGCCGTCGCGTCGATGAGGACCCGGCCGAAACTGCTTGCCTGCATCGAGGCCGACTCAATCACTGCCGATCACGCACCCGCGCCGTAGGTCTGCCATGGCTCTTTGGTGGGCTCCACACGGCCCACCCTACGACGACTGCGCTGCGCATTGGTGACGGACGTCGCATTGACGCGTAAACGCCGAGTGCTATCCGATCCGGCGCGACGCTTGGTAACGAATCCCTGGCAAGACGCGCGTGCCGCCGTCACCCGGACACTCGGTGACACTGGTCTGCCGGTGCGGGAAAACCGTCGGCACGCGTACGGTCACCCGTGTCCGGTAACGCGTGTTCGGACCACCGGTCAGCGTCGTCGTGCCGGTCGGATTCACGTGATAGCGACCGAGTTCCCAGGCGATGTACGCAGCCGCCGCGTTGCGCATCGCGACCGGCGGCGCCGCCTTGGAGAAGTCGCCGAGCAGAGCGACACCGAGCGTCTCGTAGTTGAAGCCGCCGGCGTGCGCGCCGATCGGGGCCTTGTCGAGACCGCCGAAGCGGCCTTCCCAGATCCGGCCGAAGCGGTCGACGATCGCGTTGTAGCCGATGTCGCCCCACTTCAGCGTCACGGCCTGATAGCGATAGATGCCACGCAGGATCGCCGGCACCTGCGCGCGCGTGTACGAGTTGCTGGTCGCGGTGTGATGGAAGGCGATGGCCTTCACCCGCGGCGAGAAGCTCGGCCGCCAGGTCATCAGCCGCGGGTCCGGGCGCCAGCCAGAGCGCGGATAGATCGCCGGCCGGCCCGCTTTCATCAGCGTCGGCTGTGGTTTCGCGTCCGCCGGTGAGGTGCCGGGGTCGATCAGCGCGAGCCGCAGATCGCGCGGCGGCTGGCCGGCGACCGTACGCACCGCCACCTCGATCGCGTCCGCCGCGCCGGTCCAGATCGGTCCGGTGCCGGTGCGCTCGCTGACCTGGCCGGCGTCCTCGGCCGACTCGGTCTGCCAGTCCGACCAGGCCGCGTCGCCGGCGCGCGTACGCACCGCGACCGACACACCGGTGACCGCCGGATCGGCCCTCCAGGTGACGCCGACCAGCGAAAACGGCGTGAGGCCGGTGCGCGTCAGGTGCACGGTCGGCGGCATCGCACCAGCGCGTTTGACGGCGCCGAGCGGAATGTCGACCTCGCTGGACGGTGTCGCGGCCGGCTCGCTCTGGACCGGCAGCAGGCCGCTCACCAGCAACACCAGCGCGGCCACGGCTCGATACATGTCACCCTCCCCACCGGTCACACGAGCATCAAGTGCACCATCTCTCCACAAAACGGTCAACCGGAGGTTTGCGAAGCTGTACGCATGACCCCGCAGACCGTTCCGTCCCTGTTCGCCGCGCGCGTCGCCGCCGACCCCGGCAGTCCGTTCCTGACGTACTACGACGAGGCCACCGGCCTCCGCATCGAGCTGTCCGCGACCACGCTGGACAACTGGGTCAGCAAGACCGCCAACCTGCTGGTCGACGGCGAAGGTCTCGGCGCCGGCGACCAGGCCGCGATCAGCGGCCCGCCGCACTGGCTGCACGCCGCGATCGCGCTCGGCGCCTGGACGGCCGGCCTGTCGATCGGCACTCCTGGCGAGGTCACCTTCGCCGCCGAGACCGGCCCTGACGGCGCCTACCTGTTCTCGCCTGACTCGCTGACCGGCTCGGTCGCCGACGGCCTGGACTTCGTCACCGAGGTGCGCACGCACGGCGACCACTTCGCGCCGGTCGCGCCGGTCGGGCCGACCGATCCGGCGACTCCGGAGCTGAGCCACGCGGCGCTGGTCGAGGCCGCCGGCGCGCGGGCCGCGGCGTTCGAGCTGAGGGCCGGCGCGCGCGTACTCATGGCCGTCCACGACCAGACGCCGATCGCCGAATGGCTGCTGGCGCCGCTCGCGGTCGGCGGCTCCGTGGTGGTCGTACGCAACGCCGACGACGAACGACTGGAGAAGCTGGCCGCCGACGAGAAGGTCGCCGCGATCATCTGACGCCGCTAGCCGAAAAATGTCGGACCTAGGGTCTGGCGAGGACTCTGGCTCCGGGCGGCAAAATCAGCTCGTTACATTCGGGCCCCGATTGTCCCGGCCGCCGCAGGGTCAGGACCCCTTACGTGCGCGCCTTGGGTTCGACCACAGGCCCCGGACCGCGACCCAACCGAGGCCGACGTCAGGTTCCTGGCATTTGCGCCAGACGCACGCAAGGGGTCCTTGCGGCCGTTGCCGTAACCGGCCGGGGCCGGGCGGAAAACCAGGCCGGAGTTGTCGTACGCGCTCGTTAGGATTGCTTACGTGATTACCGCGTGAGTGACTCCTCGGGGAATAGATCTGGCTGGCTGAGGCGCCTGCTGGCGTACTGTTTCCGGCACCGCCGGCGGATGTACGTGGCGCTCGGCGGCGCGCTGGCGGCGGCGGCGATCGCGGCGTTGATGCCGCTCATCACCAAACACGTGGTGGACACCGTGGTCGCCGACAAAGGCGTCGCGGCGGTCTCGGTGACCGGCTGGATCGTGCTGCTGCTGATCGCCAGCACGTTGCGCTTCGCCGGCGCGTATCTGCGTCGCTATCACGCCGGCTGGCTGTCGCTGAACGTGCAATATGACCTGCGCAACGACCTGCTGGCGGCGCTGCAGCGACTGGACGGCGCGCGGCAGGCGCAGATGAACACCGGCCAGGTGGTCAGCCGGTCGATCTCCGACGTGACCATGGTGCAGGGCCTGCTGGCGTTCATGCCGATGGTGATCGGCAACGTGCTGCTGTTCGTGGTCGCGCTGGCGGCGATGTTCTGGCTGTCGCCGCTGCTGACGCTGATCGCGCTGGCCATCGCGCCGGTGCTGTGGATCGTGTCCTACCGCAGCCGCCGCGACCTGTTCCCGGCCAACTGGCTCGCGCAGCACGAGGAAGGCGAGGTCGCCGGCGTCGTCGAGGCGGCGATCACCGGCGTGCGCGTCGTGAAAGGGTTCGGCCAGGAGGAGCGCGAGCTCGACCGGCTCTCCGACCATGCGAAGACGCTGTTCAGCGCGCGGATGCGGTCGATCCGGCTGACCGCGCGCTATGCGCCGATCCTGCAGGTGGTGCCGGCGATCGGCCAGGTCGGCGTGCTGGCGCTCGGTGGCTGGCTGGCGCTGAACGGCCAGGTCACGCTGGGCACCTTCCTCGCCTTCACCACGTATCTCGGCCAGTTCGTCGGACCGGTGCGGATGTTCGCGACCCTGCTGACCATCGGCCAGCAGGCCCGCGCCAGCGTCGAGCGGGTCATGGAGGTCATCGACACGCGGCCGACGCTGACCGAGGCGGCCGGCGCGAAGCCGTTGCCGGACGGTCCGCTGTCCATCGAGCTCGACGACGTGCGGTTCGGGTACGACGCCGGGCGGCCGGTCCTGGACGGCGTCTCGCTGACCGTACGACCAGGCGAAACGCTCGCACTGGTCGGCACGGCCGGCTCCGGCAAGTCGACGATCGCGCAGTTGCTGCCGCGGTTCTACGACGTGCAGCACGGCACGATCCGGATCGGCGGCACGGACGTACGCGACACGACCATGGAGTCGCTGCGCCGGTCGATGGCGATCGCCTTCGAGGAAAGCTTCCTGTTCTCCAGCTCGGTCCGCGCCAACATCGCGTACGGCCGGCCGGACGCCACCGAGGCCGAGATCGTCGCCGCCGCGCGCGTCGCCCAGGCCGATGACTTCATCCGGGAGCTGCCGGACGGCTATGACACGGTCGTCGGCGAGCAGGGCCTGACGCTGTCCGGCGGCCAGCGGCAGCGGGTGGCGCTCGCGCGCGCTTTGCTTTGTGACAGCCGGATCCTGGTGCTGGACGACGCGACCAGCGCGATCGACGCGTCGGTCGAGGCGGACATCCACGCGCAGCTGCGGCCGGCGCTGGAGGGCCGTACGACGCTGGTCATCGCGCACCGGCGGTCGAGCCTCGCGCTGGCAGACCGCATCGCCGTACTCGACGCCGGCCGGCTGGTCGACATCGGCACCGAGGCGGAGCTGGACGAGCGGTGCCCGCTGTTCGTGGAGTTACTGACGGGTACGACGCAATCGGATTCCGATTGCGTCGACGGCAATCGATTTCCCGGCGTGGCGGAGGCCGCACCGGCCCAATCGGACACGAACGGCCGGCGCCCCACCGTGGCGGCCAGCGGCAACGGCAGGCGGCCGGCCCGGACCAGCCTGTTCGCGGCCGGCACGCTGGACGACGCGGACGCGGCGCGGCTGGCCACGCTGCCGACCGAGACCGACCCGAGGGTCGACGAGCCGGCGGCCCGGCAGGCGGACCCACAGTTCACGCTCCGCCGGCTGCTGCGGCCACTGCGCTGGCCGCTGGTCGCCGGCCTCGCGCTGGTGCTCGCCGACGCGGTCGCCAACCTGCTCGTACCAGCGCTGGTACGCACCGGAGTCGACGACGGCGTGACGCGGCAGTCGACGACCGTCCTGTTCGCCTGCGCGGCCGCGGCCCTGGTGATCGTGCTGGTCGACTGGGGAATCGCCACGGCTCAGCAGCGGATCACCGGCCGCACCGGCGAACGGCTGCTCTACACGCTGCGGGTCAAGACCTTCGCGCATCTGCAGCGGCTCGGCCTGGACTACTACGAGCGCGAGCTGTCCGGCCGCATCCTGACCCGGATGACGACCGACGTGGACGCGTTGTCCAACTTCCTGCAGGCGGGCCTGGCGACCGTACTCGTGAGCATCCTGACCCTCGGCGGCGTGCTGGTCGCGATGCTGGCGCTGGACGCCAAGCTGACGTACGTCCTGGCCGCAGCGTTGCCGGTGCTCGCGGTCGCGACGGTCTGGTTTCGCCGGCTCAGCGTGCCGGCATACACGCTGGCGCGGGAGAAAGTCAGCGCGGTCAACGCGGCCTTCGCCGAGGACGTGGCGGGCCTGTCGGTCAGCCAGGCCTATCGCCGCGAGGCGTACGACATGGAGATTTTCCAGTCACGCAGCGACGAATACCGGCAGGTGCGGGCGCGTACGCAACGCTACATCTCGATTTACTTTCCGTTCGTGGAGTTTCTGTCCGGCGCGGCGACCGCGCTGATCCTCTGGGTCGGCGCCACGCAGGTGCACAGCAATGTGCTGACGGCCGGCGTGCTGATCGCTTTCCTGCTTTACGTCGACCTGTTTTTCGCGCCGGTGCAACAGCTTTCGCAGGTCTTCGACTCCTACCAGCAGGCCGCCGTCGGCATCCGCCGGCTGTCGGACCTGCTGCGTACGCCGACCTCGACGCCGGCGGCGGAAAACCCGCGACCGGTGCCGGCGCTGACCGGCGAGATCTGCTTCGACAAGGTGCACTTTTCCTATGCCGGCGCGGAAACCGAGGCGCTGGCCGGCGTCGACCTGCGGATCGCGCCCGGCGAGACGGTCGCGCTGGTCGGTGAGACCGGTGCCGGCAAGTCGACCGCGATGAAGCTGGTCGCGCGGTTCTACGACCCGACCGGCGGCGCCGTACGCGTCGAGGGTGTCGACCTGCGCGACCTGGACCTGGCCGCCTACCGCCACCGGATCGGCCTGGTGCCGCAGGAGCCGTATCTGTTCGGCGACACGGTCGGCGAGGCGATCGCGTACGGCCGGCCGTCGGCGACACAGGAGGACATCGCACGCGCGGCTCGCGCGGTCGGGGCGAGCCGGATGATCGCGGGTCTGGCCGGCGGCTATGACCATCCGATCGGCGAGCGTGGCCGCGGCCTGTCCGCCGGCCAGCGCCAGCTCATCGCACTCGCGCGCGCGGAGCTGGTCAACCCGGACATCCTGCTGCTGGACGAGGCGACCGCGGCGCTCGACGTGGCCAGCGAGACGGCGGTGAACCGGGCGACCGACGCGCTGGCACGCCGGCGTACGACGCTGGTCGTCGCGCACCGCCTCACCACGGCCTCACGTGCGGACCGCATCGTCGTACTCGACGGCGGCCAGATCGTGGAGATCGGGTCGCATGACGAGCTGCTGGCGGCGAACGGTCGGTATGCGGAGCTTTGGGATGCGTTCACCGGCGCTTTGGACAAGCGTCCAGCCTAAGTGACCGGTTTCTGAGGGTGAGCTGAGGAGGCGGACATATCTCCTTGACGGCCGGCTAGTAAGTTTCCTAACCTGCCGACAGGTCAAAAACCGACTTGGGAGATAAACGTGAGTACGTTCGTGTTCATCCCGATGCCCGCGTACGGACATGTGAATCCGACGCTCGCGGTGGCCGGCAAGCTCGTCGCCGACGGTCACCGCGTCATCTACTACATCGACGAGACCTTCCGCGCGGCGGTCGAGGCGACCGGCGCCGAGGTGCGCGGCTACAGCACCGGCCTGGCCGAGCAGAGCTGGCAGCCGCAAACCGGCTCGGCGCCGCCGGTCGAGCGGCTGATGACGCGGATGCTCGACACCGCCGAGCAGGTCGCCGACGACCTGCAGCACTTCCTGTCCACTGTGGACCCCGACCTGATCGTCTACGAGAGCATGTGTCTGTGGGGAAAGTTCGCGGTCATGGACAGCGGCGCCCGCTCGGCGCTGATCTATCCGTCGTACGCGATGGCACCCGGCTCGTCGGCGGCGCGGCTGATGCGCCAGATGGCGGAAAAGCTGGGACGCCCGGTCGTCGATCCGGAGCGGTTGCGTGCGGTGGCGGCGAAATACGGCGTCTCCATCGACAACACCATGGAGTTTTTCTTCCACCAGGCACCAACCAACCTCGTCTTCATGCCGAAGGAGTTCCACCCGGACAGCGACCAGCTCGGCGAGCGCTTCCACTTCGTCGGCCCGACCTTCGCCGGCCGCCAGGAGGTCGCCGACTTCCCGGTGCGGGACGGCACGTTGCTGATCTCGCTCGGCACGGTCTTCAACCAGCAGGCGGAGTTTTTCCGTACGGCCATGAAGGCATTCGCCGACAGCGGTCCGGTGGTGCTGTCCTATGGCAGCCGGCTCAGCGACGCGGACTTTCCTGACGTGCCGGCGAACTTCACGATCGCCTCGCACGTCCCGCAGCTGCGCGTACTGGAGCACAGCCGGGTCTTCGTCACGCACGGCGGCATGAACAGCACCATGGAAGGCATCGCGAACGGCGTCCCGTTGGTGGTCGTGCCGCAGATGGTCGAGCAGGAGATGACCGCGAAACGGGTCGCCGAGCTCGGCCTGGGGATCCACCTGCCGCCGGAGGAGGCGACGGCCGACCGGCTCGCCGACGCGGTCGCGACGGTGGACACGCCGGAATACCGCGAACGCGTCGCGAAGATGCGGGAGGCGGCGCTCGGCTCCGGCGGCGCGGACAAGGCGGCCGCGATTCTGACGAAGGTCGCTGGGTAACATCGTCCCGGTTCGGCGCTGTCGGGTGACCCCCGGCAGCGCACCGCCGGAAGACGGGTGTGACGCACCGATGGCAGACCAGGCCGGCACACTGGCCGGCAACCCCGCTGGCGAGACCGCGAAACCAGACAGGAGCGGCGGCCGTAGGCGCGGCGAGGCTCCCTGGTTGGTGCTGGTGAGCGCGCTCGGCGTGCTGTCGGCCGGCATCCACCTGAGCTCTCTGCTGTTCGCCGGCCGCAACCTGTGGCTGGCCGACTCGCGGTTCTATCTCTACTTCTCCCTGCGCTTTCTCGGCGTCGACCCCAGCGTCGCCGACCACCAGGTGCGCGAGCTGTCGGCGACGGTGATCAACCTGCCCACCCCGTTTCCGCTGTGGGAGGCGCTGAACTATCCGTCCTTCGGCGGCCGGCCACTGTTCTCGCTGGTGTCGGCGCCGTTCGTCGCGCTGCTGGGACCCAACGGCCTGCTGGTCGTGCCGTTCCTGGCGTACGCGGCGATGGTCCCGCTGGTCTATCTGCTGCTGCGCCGGCTGGTCCAGCCGTTGCCGGCGGTCGCGGTGATGGCGCTGCTGCTGTTCAGCTCGCCGGCGATCTATCTGGTGATGCCGCTGGCCGAGTCGCTGTCCGTGGTCACCATCACCTGCTGGCTGTTCACCCTGCCGTGGCGCTCCGGGCTGGCCACCGGTCCGGTGATGACCTGGCAGCGGCTCGGCTGGTGCTTCGGCACCATGCTGCTGGCCGGCGTCACGCGGCAGCTGATCGCGTTCGCCGGCGCGTTCATCGTGTTCGTGGCGATCTGGGCCTGGCTGCAGACCGAGGACGTACGCCGCGACTGGTGGAAGGCGCTCGGCGTGTCGTTCGCCGGACTGGTCGCCACCACGGTGTTCGGCAGCCTGATCTCGCACCTCACGCTCTGGCAGTTCCTGAAGCTCAACACGCAGGTCATGACCAACATGCACGACGCGCTGCTGCGCTATCCGGCGTTCTTCGGCAAGGCACTGGCCGGCGAGGGGCGCTGGCTGCTCAACAGCGACGCGGCGATGCTGCTGCTGGTGCTGGTCGCCGGCATCGGCGCGTTCACGCTGCGCCGCACGATCGTGCCGTGGCTGGCCGCGAGCGTGTTGGTCGGCTATCTCGGCACGCTGCTGCTCTCGCCGTACTCGACCCGCCTGCGGCTGTTCCTGCCGGCGACCGTGTTCCTCCTGCTGGCCGCCGCGATCACGCTCAGCCGCGCGCAGCTGCTCGGCCGCGACCCGATCACCGGCAGCCCGCTGGTGGTCGGCTGGCTGAGCCGCCGGCAGCGGCATAGCGCGGCGGACATCGACGACGATGCCCCTCAATCGGCCGGCCAGCAGGAAAAAACAACCTCAGAGGCGGACCGTACGACGACTGTCACAGCCGGTGCGCAGGGCCGGCGGTCAGGGGTGGGGCCGGACGCCGATATGCTCCGGTCCGGTGCCGAGACGACAAACCCAGGGAGCTCGAGCTAGATGAAGCTGTCCGTCCTGATGCCTGTGTTCAACGAGGAACGCACCCTCGCCGCAGCGGTCAAGCGGGTGCTCGGAGTCGAATACCCCTGCGAGATCGAGCTGGTCGTGGTCAACGACGGCAGCCGCGACGCCACCGCCGCGGTGCTCGACGACATCAGCGACTCCCGACTGGTACGCCGCGACCACCCGGTCAACCGCGGCAAAGGCGCGGCGATCCGTACGGCCGTGGCCACCGCCACCGGCGACTACATGATCATCTGTGACGCCGACCTGGAGTACGCGCCGGAGGAGATCCCGTCGCTGCTGGAGCCGGTGCTCGACGGCGAGGCCGAGGTCGTCTACGGCACCCGCACGTTCGGCTCGCACTCCGCGTACTCGTTCTGGTACGTGATGGGCAACAAAGGCGTCACGATGGCCGCCAACGTGCTCTACAACGCCTACATCTCCGACCTGGAGACCTGCTTCAAGCTGATGCCGCTGGAGCTCTATCGCAAGCTCAACATCCGCGAGCCCGGCTTCGGCATGGAGGCCGAGGTCACCGGCAAGCTGCTCAAGCGCGGCGTCCGGCCGTACGAGGTGCCGATCTCCTACAAGGCCCGCGGTCGCGAGCAGGGCAAGAAGATCACCTGGAAGGACGGCGTCGAGGCGCTGTGGATCCTCGGTAAGATCCGAGCCCGCAAGCGCGGCTAGAGCGCGGGCCTGGTGCCGACCAGACAGGCTCGCGAGGTCGAGCCGGAGCCGGTCAGACCCCGCTTCCGGATCCCGCCGGCGGTCGGCCGCTGGCTGTGGATCCTGCTGGCGGTGCCAGCCGCGTACGGCCTCTGGCTGCGCGTCGACGGCTGGTGGAACGCGCGCGTCCTCAGCGCCGACGAGGAGAGCATCGCCTGGTCGGCGATCGGCGGCGGCGTACGCGGCTGGATCGAGCACGGCCCCGACCTGCTGCAGTCCGCGCCGCTCGGCTGGCTGTATCTGCAGCGTCTGCTGCTCCAGATCTCCGGCGGTGTCAACGAGCGGCTGATGCACGCTCCCGAACTGGTCGCCGACCTGGCCGGTCTCGCCCTGCTCGGCGTTCTCGCGTATCGGCTGTTCGGCCTGGCCGGCACGTTCACCGTGGTCGCGCTCGGCGCCACCAACCAGTTCCTGATCTACTACTCCTACAACGTCAAGCAGTACGCCTTCGAGGCGCTGTTCACCGTGCTGCTGGTCGGCACCGCGATGGTCGTACGGCAGGCGGAGGACCGCCGCGCGGTGCTCGGCTGGTGGGGCCTCGCGGCCATCTCGCTCGCCTTCAGCCAGGCCGCGGTCTTCGCCATCCCGGCCATCGCCGCGGTGCTCGTGCTGGAGCTGGTGCTGCGCTCGCAGTGGCGCCGGCTGGCCGAGTTCGCGGTCACCAGCGTGCTGTTCTGGGCCGCGCTGGCGCTGGACTACGTGCTGTCGCTGCGACACAGTGCGGCCAACAGCTACCTGCGCACGTACTGGCTGGATCTCGGCGCCTTTCCGCCGAAGACCGGCATGAGCACGCAGTGGTGGAGCAACCTGTTCTCGCACTTCGCGACGAACCCGATCGACGCCGCGGTGCCGATCGCCGTGCTGCTGGCGGCCGCCCTCGGCGTCGCGCGGCTGCTGTGGCGGCGACCGTTCGACGGCCTGCTGGTGCTGGCTCCGCTCGGCGCCGGCGTGCTGGCGACCGTGCTGGGGATCTATCCGCTGTGGGAACGCGCGGCGCTGTGGACGGTGCCGCTGGTGCTGCTGCTCTTCGGCGCGGCCGTCGGCGGCGCGCGTACGGACGCCGACTCGCCGGACTTCGACGAGCCGGAGGTCGCCGGACCGCCGACCCGGCTGCTGCTCGGCCTGGTCGCGGCGATCCTGCTGCTCTCCGCGGTCGGCTACAACGTGCTGACGGTGCCGGCCAACCTGGCCAAACGCGCCGCGGTCATCCCCGACCTGCATCCGCTGCTGGACGGTGTCAAGGCCCGGCTGCAGCCCGGTGACGTGGTGCTGGTGGACAGCTGGGCCTACGGCTGGACGCGGCTCTACTGGCGTACGCCGGACAGCCCCAAGGTCCGCGCGGTGGTCTATCTGCGGCCCCCGGACGAGACCTGCGTCGCGCATCCGGTCGAGCCACTGCTGTCCGGCGCCAAGCGCGTCTGGCTGCTGGTGATCAACAACCACGACTACCGGCCGTACGCCGATGCCGGCCTGCCGGCGTCCCTCAAGCCGTACGGTCGCGTCGAGCGCGCGCTGCCGGCCGGCCCGCAGACCGGCGCCTACCTGCTCTATCCGGGTCCGTCGACCGGCACGGCGACCGGCCTGCCCTCCCGGCGCAGCTGCCTCGCGCAGCTGCCGCCGCCGGTCCCCAACCCACCGCCAGGCTGATGAGGTGCTGACCCGTGCAACCTCGACCCACCCCGCAGGCGTCAAACATGGTGTGCCGCTCCTCAGCTCCGCGTACGCGGGCCGCAAACGGACCAGACGCCACCGACGGCTAGAGTCGGCAGGCGTGAGCCACCGTCGTCGCACACGCATCCTCCAGGCTGTCGCCGTGGGGCTCGCGGCAGTCCTGCTGGTCGGCGGCTGCTCCGGCACGTCGACGCCGAAGCGCAAGGACAAGCCGATCCCGACGGCCGCGCTGATCCCGTTCAAGAGCACCGGCAACGACCTGCGCGACGCGGCCGAGTACGCGACCGACCGGATCCTCGCGGCCGACAAGAACACCGACGTGGCGCAGACGTACGCGCTGGTCGCGCTGGCGCGAGCGACCTACTACGGCTGGAAGGACGCCAAGGTCAAGGCGCTGATCCAGCAGGTCGAGCAGCGCCGTAACCCCGACGGCGGCTTCGGTCTCGGGCAGGAGTCGGACACCTTCGGCGACGGCACCTTCAACCCGGCCGACGACACCTACACGATCACCTCGACCGACCACGTCGGCCGGCTCTACCTGGCCGCCTACCGTGCCGGCGCCATCCCGAAGGAGTGGCTGGTCAAGCTGGTCGACGCGGTGATCAAGCTGCCGCGGATCAAGGACGGCACCTGCGTGGCGTACTCGATGTCGAAGTACGACGCGGTCGGTCCGTGCGTCTACAACGTGGTGGCCGGCGTCGCCTGGTTTCTCACCGAGGCCAGGAAGGCCGGCATCGACCGGCCGGGCCAGGACCAGCTGACCGCCGCGATGGCCGCGACCAACAAGCAGAAGCTGGACACCGCGACCGGTCTCTGGCCATACCAGTCGACCAGCAAACCCGGCGTGCTGCAGGACGAGCCGCACAACGGCACCAACATGGACGCACTCGCGGTCACCGATCCGGCGCTCGCGAAGGCGGCGACGCAGAAGCGGATCGCGCAGTGGCAGAAGCACCACAACCTCGCGCCGTTCGCGATCGCGCGGGTCTCGGTGTACGACTGCGCCGGCCTGGCCGGCCTCGGACCGTATCTGGTGAAGGAGGTCCAGCTGCCGCCGGCGCGGACCAACACTCGTACGCTCGCGCAGATGGCCGCCTTCGACGCACGTGCCGACGCGGTCTGCACGATGCACCGGCCGGTGTTCTGACTCCGGTGACGTACTCGGTCGTCGCCCGTGACCCGGTGACCGGCGAGCTCGCGGTCGCCGTGGCGTCCTGCGTGCTCGCCGTCGGCCGCGCGGTGAGCTGGGCCAGAGCCGGCGTCGGCGCGGTCGCCACCCAGTCGCAGACCCGCCGCGGCTATGGCCCGGTCGGCCTGGACGGGTTGGCCGCCGAGTCGCCGGACACGGTCCTGCGTACGCTACTCGACCGCGACCCCGATCCGGCCGTACGCCAGGTGGCGATGGTCGACGCGGACGGCCGCGTGGCCGTCCACACCGGCACCGGCTGCCTGGCCGTTGCCGGCCACCTGACCGGCGACGGCTGGTCGGTGCAGGGCAACATGCTGGCCAACCCGACCGTGCTGCCGGCGATGGCCAACGCGATGACGATGAGCGCGCCGTCCGGCCTGGAGTCCGGTGGCCTGGCCGAGCGGCTGGTCGGCGCGCTGCTGGCCGGCGAGCGCGCCGGCGGTGACCTGCGCGGCCGGCAGTCGGCCGCGTTGCTGCAGGTCAGCGCGCGGCGCACCGGTGAGCCGTGGGACGAGGTGAGCATCGACCTGCGGGTCGACGACTCACGTGACCCGCTCAGCGAGCTGCACCGGCTGTTGCTGTTGCAGCGCGCGTACGAGCAGTCCGACTCGGCGACGCTGGCGCTGCTCGGCCCGGACGGACCGCGGGACGTGTACGCGATGATGGAGGCGGCCAGGCGCGGCGACCTGACCTCGGCCAGATCGGCGTTTGCGCAGCTACGCAGCCGCCCGGGCTGGGAGGAGTGGCTGCGCGGCGGCCAGTTCCGGCACCTGGCCGCATTGCTCGACGATCCGCGCGCATAGCGCAACCTTGCTAAGGTCGCGGCCACACACCACACCCGGCGTTGGCTGGAGGCCCGTTGTGCGGCATGTGATCGGTCTGATCCTCGGAATCCTGTTGGCTCCCGCGATCCTGATCGGCGTGGGATGGAGCTCGACACGCGTGAGCGAGGCGTACGCGCAGTATGCCTTCAGCCTCTCCGACCCGACCAGGTTCTGGCTGCCGTTGGCCGTGTTGCTCGTCTGCGCGATCGTCTTCGCCCTGCTGATCGCCAGCCGGATCTCACCGATCGCGTCGTTCCTGGTCGGCCTGCCGTTCCTGGTGCTCGGCGTACTCGTGGCGATCCCGACGGTGCTGACCAAGGCGATCTCGGTGTGGCCGGCGGTCAGCACCGGCCTGCTGTCGCTGGCGATCAGCGGCGCCGCGCTGATCATCGGACTGACCGGCGTGCTGCCGGTGCTGATCCCGTCGCAGTGGCGCCGCTGGCGCGCGCGTCCGGCAGCCGGCGGTGCGGCCGACCCCGGTTTCGGCGGACAGCCGTCGCCGGTCGGCGGTCCGACCGGCTCGCCGCTGGCCGGCACCGCGGAGCCGGAATACGGCGACACGTTGCGGATGCCGGGCAATACCGGATACGACGGCGAGAACACCATCAACTGGCCGCGTAGCCCGCGATAAACAGCGTCATGACCCGATGACGCGCCGGGTGGCCGGAAAGGTTGCGCGTACGGCCAAAGTTTTTCCGCTCCCCAAAGGCCGGGCGACCGGACGCACGAACGGTCGAAAAGGTTGCGGCAGCGGTCGAGATTTATCCAGAATCTCAGAGACGTGATGTGGCCATTAGAATAAGACGCGCCATCAATTGAGAAAGGTTGCGGCCGCCGCCGAAATTCCGCGATATTGTTGGTCAGGCGAAAAAGCGGGAGTTATGACGCGCTGGCGCGCGAAAAGGTTGCACGGAAAAAGGCTGATATTTTTCCGGTGAATTCGCGGCTACGCTCGCCCCCGTGATTGAGGCATTGCTGCCTGCCGTCGCGGGGGCACTTTATTTTCTCTGGTTCGCAAACACGAAAACCGACACAGTCGGAAAGGCGGTTCACGCCGCATTGTTGACCGCGGTCACCGCGGTCGGCATCGTCGAGCTGTTGTCGGTGGCACGGTTGGCCAGACAGCCGTTGGTGGCGCTGGTGTGGACCGCGGTGGTCGTGGCATTGGCCGCTTTTCTGGTCGTACGCTGGCATCGCGCCGGCCGGCCACGGCCGCGACCGCGGCTGGCGCGCCTCCAGGCGTACGAATGGATCGGCCTGGCCTTGCTCGTCCTGCTGGCGGCCGGCGAGCTGGCGGTGGCGTTGCGCTGGCTGCCAAACACGCAGGACAGCCTGACCTATCACCTGGCCAGGATCGAGCACTGGTGGGCCAACGGCTCGGTTTTCCCTTATCCGAGCGTGGTTTACCGGCAGGTGACCTTCGCTCCCGGCGCCGAATATCTCGGCTTCACGCTGCGCGTGCTGTCCGGGACGTACTGGACCGCGCCGCTGGTGCAGTGGCTGGCCGGGATCGGCAGCGCGGCGGCGGTCTATCGGATCGCCGGCCAGCTGGGGACCGGCCGCGCCGGGCGGATGCTCGCCGCGGTGGTCGCCGGCACCATGCCGATGGCCGTGCTGCAGGCGTCCGGCACCTCCAACGACCTGACCGCGGCGTTTTTCCTGCTGGCGTTCATCAGCCTGGTCCTGGAGTCGCGCGAGCGCGGCGGCTGGTGGCTCGCCTCGCTCGCCGGAGCGGCGCTCGGTTTGGCCGTTCTGACCAAAAGCACGGCGATCCCGCTGGCCGCCGGGTTTGGCCTGTGGTGGATGTGGATCCTGTTTCGGCGGCGGTGGACCGGGGTGCGCAGCGCCGCGATGGCGGCCGCCGTGGCGATCGCCGTCGCCGGGCCGTATCTGGCCATCGAGACGGCGATCTGGGGGTCGCCGTTCGGTCCGAGCCAGGTCGACTCGATCACGCTGGACAGCCACGACCCGGTCACCGTCGCGATGAACGCGTCGAAGATGGCCAGCGCCGAGCTGTTCGTCCCCGGCCCGGTCGGCAAAAAGCTGGTCTGCGGCGGAAACCGCGCCATCCACAAGCTCGCGCACCGCGACGTCTACGACCCGCGCACCGAATTCGGCAACAACCGCTACATCTGCAATTACGGCTACGACGAAGCCTACGCGCCGGCGCCGCTGCAGGTGCTGCTGATCATCGGCGCGGTCCTCGCGCTGCTGGCGATCGGCTTGGCCATGCATCGGGCGTACGCCGTCGCGCTCGCTTTTTCCTGCGTGGCCTTCGTTTCGTACGTCTCGTACCAGCCGTGGATCAACCGGCTGCTGCTCGGTGCGGTGCTGGCCGGCATACCGCTGGTGCCGGTCGCCGTCACCCGGCTGCGGTCGCGCTGGCCGGCGATCGCCAGCATCCGCGGCGCCATCGCCGGCGGCATCGTGGTCCTGGTCGCACTGGTCGGCATCGGTACGCTGACCGCCGGCTCGCCGCGATCGCTGTCGATCCTGTTTCGCGACCGGCCGGTCGACCAGCAGGTCCTGCCGCAGAGCCCGGATGTCACCACAGCGGTGGAAAAACTGACCGCGGCCGGCGCGCGGCGGATCGGCATCGCCGGCTGGGAGGAATTTCCGGAGTTCGGCGTGTGGGTGCTCAGCGGCGCGTCCCGCGGCGAGCGCGAGATCGTGGTGACCTCCAGCAGTGTCCCGGCCTTGCCAGCCGTACGACCGGAAAACGCCGATGTCGACGCGGTGCTGTGCGTGTCGGCGAATGCGGAGTCGTGTGCTTCGTCACTGCCGCGCGGTTGGCGTACGACCGTGCTGAAAGGACCGGTGACGACCAGCGTCATCGGCTGGAATCCGCGGTTGCGGCCGGTGCCGTGAAATCGTCGTCAAACGCGTCGCGCATGATCATCGGCGCCTGCCGGCGGCTAATGTCGAAGGCGTGCTGATCTGGCTGAACGGCACGTTCGGCGCCGGCAAGACGACGACCGCCAACGAGCTGACCAAGGTGCTGCCGGACTGCCGGGTCTACGACCCGGAGCTGGTCGGCGTGCTGCTGCGCAGCACGCTGTCCGACATGCCGGTCGACGACTTCCAGGACTGGTCGCCGTGGCGTCCGCTGGTCGCCGAAGGCGCCATCCAGCTGGCCCGTTACACGCACAGCCCGTGGGCCGTGCCGCAGACGCTGCTGCGAGAGGAATACCACCGGGAGATTTTCGGCCGGTTCCGGGAAGAAGGCGTCGCGACCTTCATGGTGCTGCTGGACGCGAAGGACGACGTGCTGGCCGAGCGGGTCGCCAACAGCATGGAGTTTCCGCACGATCCGGTGGCAAGCGCCGGCGTACGCCGCTGGCGGGTGGCCCATCTTGAGCAATATGCGCAAAACCGGGCCTGGATGGCCGAGGTGGCCGATCTGGTGGTGGACACCAGCGACATCAGCGCTTCCGAGGCGGCCAAGCAGGTGGCGGTGGAATTCCTCCGCCATCACTAAAGACTCCATGAGTCACAGGCCTTCGACCTCGCCATGCACGAACGGCGTACGTGCACCGGTGAGCAGGCCGTCGGCGATGCCGATGCCACCCCAGTAGCCGCGCGGAATGGTGGCGTCGTCGAGCGGTCGTACGGACAGCTGCAGGCCGCGTTTTTCCACCGCCGCAAGGACATCCGGGTCGAAGCGGTCCTCGATGACCTGCGGGATCCCGGCCATCACCGTGTCCCACATCCGCTCCGGCGGGACGCCGGCGTCGCGGGCTTTGCGCACGGCCTCGGTCCACCGCGGTCCGACACCCGGACCGTTGAGCCGGTCGGTCACCGGTCCACTGACCGAATCGCCGGCGAGAAAGTCCGGTCCGTGGAACAACGGCCGCCGGGCCGCCTCGCCGACGGTTTTGCCAAGCGCCAGCACGGCATGCACGCACTGCAGGGTGGTCACGTGCAGACCGGCGCCGATGCTGCTCGACGCCAGCACCGGCCGGCCGGCCTTCATGGCGATCGCCGGATTCGCCGGGAAAGGCAGGTGTCCGCCGGGCGGGATCGCGGCCAGCGTCCGCTGCTGGAAGCAGGCCGCGTCCGGGATCGACACGCCACCGACGAAGATTCCGGTCGATCCCCACAGGCCGGTGTTGATGGAATGGCAGGCCGCCGCGACATTGCCGGCCTGGTCGACGGCCAGCACGAAATCCGAGTGGCTGCCCGGCCTGCCGGTGTGCCTGGTGATCTGGATCAGCCGGTGGAGCGCCTCCGGATCGGTGGTCGGATCGCCGACGTCCTCGGCCAGTTGCAACGCTTCGAGCAGTTGGAAACCGCCGCGATCCGGCCGGCCGGCGGCGTGAATCTGGTGGCCGTACACCGAAGCTCGCACCGGCTCCGCCCAGATCGGCGCGTACGCGCGCAGGTCCTCGAGGCTGGCGCGGCCGCCCTCACGGTTGACGATCCGCACGAAATCGCGCGCCCACGGCCCGTCGTACATCCAGCCGACGCCTTCCGCGGCGATCGACGTCAACGTACGGGCCAAAGCCGGCTGGCGGAAAACCTCGCCGTCACGCGGAAGTTTCGGGAAGATCGCGCGGGCTTCCGGCGTACGCGCCAGCACGTCGGCGCGCAGGTCAAACTGCCGCTGCCGGTCGGAGCCGACCGGAAAGCCCCGCTCTGCGACGTAGAGCGTCGGCTGGAACAGGTCGGCCCAGGGCAGCTTGCCGAACTTTTCGTGTGCCGCCGCGATGCCGGCCATGAACCCAGGGACCAGCGCCGTACGGCCGCTGGGCTCAGGCCGGCCGGGGATGGTCGCCGGCTCGGTCTCACCTTCGAACGTCCGGAAGCCGGCGCTCAGCGAGTCGACTTTTCCGGTGGAACTAGCAAAATGCACGAGGCTGAAGATGCCGGCGTAGGAAACCCAGGAGCCGGCGGCCAGCGCGATCTGCGCCAGCGAGGTGGCGATCACCGCGTCGACCGCACTGCCGCCGGTTTCCAGCACTTTCCGGCCGGCCAGCTGGGCGTACGGGCCGGTCGAGCCGACCACGATGGCGCGCGTGCCGCTGCCGGTGGCCGCTTCCAGCGTCCGTTTTCCGTTGCCCCTGTGCAAATAGCCGTCGGCCTCCGGCCACATCACGTCTCCTTGAGATATGGATTGGCGTTGTCGATACGGCGAAACTGGCGCTGCGCGGTTTCCCGGCAGAGCGCCTTGGCCGTTTCCTCCTCGCCGCGCGCGGTCACGCACAGCAGGTGCCGGCCATGCCAGAACCAGCAGACCGCCGCCACCGGCAGCTGGCCGCCACGATGCAGGAGATAGCCGCGGTTTTCCGGGATGTCCGGGACATTCAGCGTCGAGGGTGCGAAACAGCCGACGATCGCCGGCGGCGCCTGCGCACCTCCCAGCTCGACCAACATGATGTGCGCGCTGCGCTCACCATCGCGCACCCAGCTGCGCAGGTGCCCGCCGGTCAGGCCGTGGCTGCGAAACGCGAGCCGCTGTGCCTCGGCGCTGCCCCAGTCACGTACGCCGGACAGCTGGAACTGGTCGTCGATCGGCAGGTCGCGGAGCACCTCGAAGCCCTCCGGCCCATCGGGCAGGATCAACTCCGCCGGCGTCAGGCCAGGCTTTCGCTCCCGTTGCGGACGATCACCCAGCAGTGCCGCGAAAAGCTCCAAATCGCCGGCCTCCGGGGTTTCCGCGATGCCCTCCATCATGGACCGCAGCGCCGCCAGCTCCGCCCGCAGCGCATGCCGTCCGACCTCGGTCAGCGACACCCACGTCTTCTGCCGGTTGTCCTCGATGACCTTTTCGGTGGCCACCATCCCGGCGCCCTCGAGCACGCCCAGGTGGCGGCTCAGCCCGCTGTCCGGCTGACCGAGCATGTCCCGCAGCGTGGTGAAGCCGAGGCGGTGGCCGGCGGAGAGCGCGACCAGGATCCCCAGGCGTACGCGCTGGTGGACCAGGTCCTGCAGCAGCCGGGTCGGATGAGCCATCGCCCCACCTCGCTTACGATCTGATGAGCACTTATCAAACCATAAGTGGTTGCAGATGCGGAAGCGCGAGGACGTTCGATTTGTTGGGCTACTTGCGCAGCAACTGGCGGGCCATCACCATGCGCTGGATCTGGTTGGTGCCCTCGTAGATCTGGGTGATCTTGGCATCGCGCATCATCCGCTCGACCGGGAAGTCGGTCGTGTAGCCGTATCCACCGAACAACTGCACCGCGTTGGTGGTGACCTCCATCGCGGTGTCGGAGGCGAAACACTTCGCCGCGGCCGAGGAGAAGGTCAGGTCGGGCGTCTGCCGCTCGGCCTTGGACGCCGCCACGTAGATCAGCTGCCGCGCCGCCTCGGTCTTCATGGCCATGTCGGCGAGAATGAACTGCACGCCCTGGAACTCGCTGATCGACTTGCCGAACTGCTTGCGTTCCTTGATGTAGGCGATGGACGCGTCGATGGCGCCTTGCGCGATGCCGACCGCCTGGGCGCCGATGGTCAGCCGCGTGTGGTCGAGCGTACGCATCGCGGTGGCGAAACCGGTGCCGGGCTCACCGATGATCCGGTTGGCCGGGATCTCGCAGTTCTCGAAGTGGATCTCGCAGGTCGGCGAGCCCTTGATGCCGAGCTTGCTCTCATGCGTACCGACCGAAAAGCCCGGGTCGTCCTTGTGGACGACGAAAGCCGAGATGCCGCGCGCGCCGGCGTCCGGGTCGGTCTTCGCCATGACCGTGTAATAGGTCGACACACCGGCGTTGGTGATCCAGCACTTTGTGCCGTTCAACACCCACCTGTCGCCGTCCAGACGCGCGCGCGTACGCATGCCGGCCGCGTCCGAACCGGCCTCGCGCTCGCTCAGCGCGTACGAGAACATCGCCTCTCCGCGCGCGACCGGCGGCAGCACCTCCTGCTTGAGCTCCTCGGAGGCGGACAGGATCACCGGCATCGAGCCGAGCTTGTTGACCGCCGGGATCAGGGATGACGAAGCACACACCCTGGCCACCTCCTCGATCACGATGACCGTGGCGATCGAGTCGGCTCCGGCGCCCTCGTACTCCTCCGGGATATGCACGGCCTGGAAGCCGGACGAGGTCAGCGCGTCCAGCGCCTCCCGCGGAAAGCGCGCGTCGCGGTCGACCTCGGCGGCGTACGGCTCGATGGCCTTCTCGGCGATCTCCCGCACGGCCTCGCGTACGGCCTCGTGGTCGTCGGTCAGGGTGTACGTGGGGAAGGACGGATCCACGGGAGGCTCCTCTTCAACCAATATGCGAGAATCTGAAACTAGCGTGACGATAAGCCCCACGCAGTGCGACAAGTCGATGACTCAGGTCACAGACTACCGGCAAGTAACACTCCCGGGCTCGGATGGCTCGAGCGGCAGCGTCTATCCTCGTCCGGCGACACCACGTTCCAACCAGCGGCGCCTACCAGCAGCGGCACAACCGCCACGCCAGGCTCCCCTAGACGCTGAAGCCAACGGAGGTTCCCCAGCGTGCCACCCATCACACCCCAGCGCCCTCGGCTGACCATCCTCGGCACCGGCTATCTCGGTGCCACCCACGCCGTGTCGATGGCGGAGCTGGGTTACGACGTCCTCGGCGTGGACGTCGACGAGGCGAAGATCGGCAAGCTGTCCGACGGTCAGGTGCCCTTCCACGAGCCCGGTCTGGACGAGCTGCTGCAGCGCAACCTGGCCACCGGCCGGCTGCGGTTCACCACCGACTACGCCGAGGCGGCGCGGTTCGGTGACGTGCACTTCGTCTGCGTCGGCACCCCGCAGAAGAAGGGGTCGCTGGCCGCCGACCTGCGCTATGTCGAGGCGTCGGTCACCTCTCTGGTGAAAAACATCCACGGCCGCGCGCTGGTGGTCGGCAAGTCGACCGTGCCGGTCGGCACCGCCGAGTGGGTGGAGCAGCTCATCGCCGAGCACGCGCCCGAGCACGCAGAGATCGAGGTCGCCTGGAACCCGGAGTTCCTCCGCGAGGGCTTCGCGGTCGAGGACACGCTGCGGCCCGACCGGCTGGTCTTCGGCGTGAAGACCGAGTGGGCCAAGGAGATGCTCGACAAGACCTACCGCGGCGTGTACGAGCTGGCCGCCGCCGAGGACCGCGAGGTCCCGGTCGTGGTCACCGACTTCGCCACCGCCGAGCTGGTCAAGGTCTCGGCCAACTCGTTCCTGGCCACCAAGATCTCGTTCATCAACGCGATGTCGGAGGTCTGTGAGGCGGCCGGCGCGGACGTGACGCAGCTCGCGCGCGCGATCGGCTACGACGCGCGTATCGGCAACCGCTTCCTGCGCGCCGGCGTCGGCTTCGGCGGCGGCTGCCTGCCCAAGGACATCCGCGCGTTCCGCGCTCGCGCCGAGGAGCTCGGCGTCGGCCAGGCGCTCAACTTCCTGTCCGAGGTCGACGAGATCAACAACCGCCGCCGGCAGCGGGTCGTCGACCTGGCCGCCGAGCTGGTCGGTGGCAAGCTCGCCGGCAAGCAGGTCGCGGTGTTCGGCGCCACCTTCAAGCCCAACTCCGACGACGTACGCGACTCGCCGGCGCTCGCGGTGGCCCGGAAGATCCACGACGCCGGCGCCTCGGTCGTCGTGTACGACCCGGAGGGCAACGAGAACGCCCGCCGCGACCTGCCGGAGGTGTCGTACGCGGCATCGCTCGACGAGGCCGCCAAGGACGCCGAGGTCGTCGTGGTCCTCACCGAGTGGGAGGAGTTCCGGCACGCCGACCCGGTCGCGCTCGCTCAGGTGGTCGCCAAGCCGCGGATCGTCGACGGCCGCAACTGCCTCGACCCGGAGCTGTGGCGGGCCGCCAACTGGGAATACCGCGGCCTCGGCCGGCCGTAGCCCCAGCTTTTCCGAACGCCCCTTTCCGTGCACTGGATGCACGGGAAGGGGCGCTTTCGCGTACGGGTGCCTGAAAGGGCGATTGCCGGGACCTGGAAGGTGCCCGCCGCTGGGACCGTTGGCTTGCCGGGTGAGCGGTGTTCGGCCTTAGCGTTTTCGGTCATGAAACCTCGTCATCTCCTGGTCGGCGCGGCCGCGGTCGCGCTCGCCGGATGCGGCCTCCTGCAACCAAAGCCACCACTGGAAGCGGTCCCCCAGCCGGCCAAGACCGGCCCGGCCTCGGCGCAGTCGTCGGCCAGTCAGGCCGCCCCGGTCGACCCCTGTGCGCTCGTCACCGACAACGACGTGAGCGTCGCGGTCGGCAAGCCGGTCTCCAAGCATTTTCCAGCGAACGACGGCGACATCGTGTCGTGCGAGTGGACGCTCGACCCGGCTTTCCTGGTCGTACGCGTGACGCTCGCGCACACGACGAAGGAAGCCTTTGCCTCGGCGCAGAAACTCGACTCCTCGGCCAAGCCGGTCGACGGCCTCGGCGACGGGTCGTACTACGGCGGCGACGGCGACCTGCGGGTGCTGCACGGCACGTATCTGGTGACCGTCAAATACAGCGAGACCGCGCATCCGCAGATCCAGCTGGCCGGCGAAAAAGCGGTCGCAGCGAAGGTGCTGCCCAAGCTCTAACGAGCTAAGACGCGCATCGGCACCGGACCGGCCGGACGCAGGGTGATCTCCGCCCGCGGTGTCACCGTCACACCTGGCAGCAGGTCCAGCCGGTGCGTGCGCGCGATGGTGGCGAGCACCAGCATCGACTCCTGCGTCGCGAATCCGGCGCCGACGCAGATCCGCTTGCCGCCACCAAACGGCAGATAGGCGTATTTTGGCGTTTTCTCAAGGAAACGCTCCGGCTGGAACCCTTCTGGATTGGGCCACAGGTCCGGCCGGCGGTGGATCAGATACGGTGAGGTGACCACCGTCGCGCCGGCTGGGATGTCAATGCCGGAAACGGAATCGGCGCGTACGGCATCGCGCTCGACGGTCCAGGCCGGCGGATAGAGCCGCATCGACTCGGACAGCACCGCGCGCGTCCACGGCAGCTTGTCCAGATCGTCGGCCCGCAGCGGCCGGCCGATCGCGTCGACCTCGGCCTCCAACCGCTCGCGCGCCGCCGGAAATCGGGACAGCAGAAGGAAAGTCCAGGTCAGCGTGGCCGCCGTCGTCTCGTGGCCGGCGAGCATCAGCGTCAGCACCTCGTCGCGCAGCTCGGCGTCGGTCAGCCCACCGCCGTCCCCCGCCGACATCATCAGGTCGAGCAGGTCCGGAGCGCGATCCCCGCCACCGTCGCGCTTGCGCTCGGCGATGACCGTACGCACCAACCGGTCGAGCTCGCCGGCCGGCCGGCGAGCCGCCGCGCGCAACGCCGGCTCGGCACCGGACGGCAGGAACATGGCGACGAAAACCCGGTGCTGCAGCTGACCGAGCGCCACCCCGAGCCGGTCGGCGTGACCGCCGAGATCGGCGCCGAACAGGACGCGACCGACGATGTCGAGCGTCAGCCTGCGTAACATCGCGGCGGAGTCGAGCGCCTGCCCGGCCCGCCAGCGGCCGACGGCCGCGTCGGTCGCCTCGACCATCGCCGGCGCGAACGCGGAAATGCGGCGGTGCGCGAAGACCGGCTGCACCAGCCGGCGGTGCCGGCGCCACACCTCACCTTCGCTGGTCAGGAGGCCAGAGCCGAGGAACGTCCGCAGCGGCCGGTAGGTGAAGGACTTTACGTAGTTGTCCTGGTTGGCGACCAGGATGTGCTCGGCGAACTCCGGCCGGGACAACAGCAACACCGACTGTTTCAGGCCGTATCGCAGCCGCACCGCGTCGCCATATTTGCGCGCGAGTTTTCCGTACGTGCCAAGGGGATCGCGGGCGATCCGATACCACCACCACGCGGTCTCGACGCCGGCCGGCGGTCCGTTCAACACGACATCATCCACCCTTACCTCGTCCCAACACTACTAGGATCTGTTTCGAAGTCCCACGCGGCGACAGCCGAGCCGCTGTCACATCTTTCTCGGGCCGCCTGCCGGCGTTTGGATCTCGGCTCTCATCCACGTGGGACTTCGAAACAGACCCTAGGGTCTGGCCGGAGCGGCGGTGAACTGACCGAGGTCGGCGTCAGGCGGCACCGTGACACCCGCGCTCGCGCACTGACCCGTCTCGCCGGAGCACCGCCACACCGCGTCTTTTGGCGTCGACGCTGGGTTTCCCAGCGCGATCAGGTCCGTCCCGTCCTCCCAGACCAGCTTCGTCTGTTGGAAACGGTCCGGCAGTCTCAGGGTTTCCCCGACGGTCAGCCGGTCACCGTCGACGGTCACGACCGTCGCCTTCGACTCCGACACCGCCGTGACGGCCAGCCGTTTTCCGCCGGGAGCAAGGTAAACCAACGGGGCGATATCGGCCTGCGTCACGACATCCGGGATGCAGACGGAGTTGGACAGGACGAACCCCTGGCTGGTGGGCTCGAGAAAGCCGACGCAGGCGGTGCCGTTGTCCTGCTGCCACGTGTAGCCAAGCACCCGGTTGCCGGCCGCGATGCCCTGGACGATCCCGATGTGCTGGTCGGTCATCGTACGGTCCCACGGACCGGCTTTCGGATCCCAGAGACCGACGCGCGGCAGTCCTTTGTACGGCGCGACACCGAGGATCACCGAGTCCCCGTACCAACCGAAGACATGCGCCCGAGAGCCATTCGAGACCGGAGCATCGGCGGAGGTGGCCCCTCGCACCTTGTGGGTGGCGACGTCGTACACCCTGACGAAGGCGTTGCCCTGCCCGTTGTCCTGTGACAGCGCGACCTCACGTCCGTCCGGCGAGGGGACCGCGTTCAGGTACACCTCGGCGGGACCGGAGGCGAAAGGACTGACCTTGCCCGCGGTGTCCACCAGGAGAATCCGGTTGGAGGAGCTGACCAGCCAGCCGCCCCGGACCGGTGCGATCTCCCAGGGACTCTCGCTCTGCTGTTGCGCGGGCAGTGTCACCTTGGTTCCGCTTGGCAGGAACAGCGTGCCTTTCAGGATCGAGACGATCTTCGGGTTGGAGGTGAGCGGCAGGTGCGCCGGCTGGATGTCCGTGCCGCCGGAGGGGGCCAGCGTCATCGCGCCGGCGAGAACCGCGACGACCAGCACGACGATGCTGCTCATCGCCGCGTAGATCCGCGTTTTCCGCGCACGCCGGCCACGCCGTACGATGTCCCGCCCGTCCAGCGGCGGACCGCCCACCTCGGCTCCGCGCTCGACCATCGTGTTACGCAGCAACGTTTCCGTCCTGTCGGCCATCAGAACACCTCCCCGGGAACGAGGTTCGCGCTCGCGTCGCCAAACCGGGTGCGCAGCCGGGCCAACGCACGCGACGCCAGGCTTTTCACCCCACCGGGGGAAATCCCCATCGCGTCGGCGATGTCCGACTCGGTCATGTCCTCGTAGTAGCGCAAAACCAGCACCGTCCGTTGCCGTCGGGGTAACGATTGAAGGTGCCGCCACATCTCGAGCTGGTCGTCCCGCGCACCGATCGGATCCGGTGCCGCGTGATCAGGGAACACCGCGACCGGCTGCTCGGACGACGACCGCAGCCGCCACCAGGAGGTCGCGGTGTTCGCCAGCACCCGTCGTACGTACGCGACCGCAGCGCCGCGGTCGTGGATGCGTCCCCAGTGCAGGTAGGTCTTGGTCAGCGCAGTCTGCAACAGGTCCTCGGCCTTGCCCCGGTCACCGACCAGCATGTACGCCGTACGCAGCAACGCCGCCGAGTGCTCGGCGACGAAAGCCACGAAACTCTCGTCATCTGATGAGGTGGTCACACTACGAGGACGCTTCGGCCGGCTGATCGCGTTGCGGGTGGTTGGGCATGAAGGCGACGGCGACGATGAGCACCAGCGCGGCACCGGCCGCGCCGTAATAGACGCTGTGGACCGCCGGCGCGAGGACCTCACCGGACAGGTGCTCCAGCTGCGGATGGCCGCTGCCGACACTCGCCGCGACCATGCTGTTGGCGACGGCTCCGAACGCGGCCACACCGACCGCGCTGCCGACCGACCGCGCGAACATGTTGGCGCCGGTGACGACGCCGCGGCTCCGCCAGTCGACCGATGCCTGCGCGGCGACGACGCTCGGTGAGGAGGCGAAGCCGAGGCCGAGGCCGACGACGAAACAGGCAAAGGCGAGGTGGAGCACCGAGCTGGCCGCGGTGACGGTGAGCAGGATGCCAGCACCGATCGTGACGATGACCGCGCCGAGCAGCATGGTCGTACGGAACCCGAGCCGCAGATACAGCCGGCCGGCCAGCGACGCCGCGAGCGGCCAGCCGAGCGTCATCGCGGCGAGCGCGAACCCGGCCACCAGCGCGCTCGTGTGAAGGACGCCCTGCGCGTACAACGGGACGTACGTCGTGAGACCGATCAGCAGCACGCCGACCAGCAGCGCGCTGGCGTTGGCGGAGTTGAGCACGCGCCGGCCGAGGACCCACAGCGGCATGACCGGCTCGGCCGCGCGCCGCTCGACCAGGATGAACGCGACCAGCAGCACGACCGCGGTCACCAGCACCGCGACGCTGACCGGCGAGTCCCAGGCCCACATCACGCCGCCTTCCAGCAGGCCGAGCAGCAGCAGCGAGCCGCCGACCGCGAGCAGGACGGCGCCGGCGTAGTCGATCCGGTGCGAGACCGTACGCTCGACGTTTTCGTGGAAGCGGCGCGCCAGCATCCAGGCGGCGGCGAGCCCGAGCGGGATGTTGACGAAGAAGATCCAGCGCCACGAGATGTAGTCGGAGAACACGCCGCCCAACGTCGGCCCGATCACCGCCGACAGGCCCCACACGCTGGCCAGATAGCCCTGCACCCTGGCGCGCTCGGCCACCGTGTAGATGTCGCCGACGATCGTCATCGCGATCGGCTGGATCGCGCCGGCGCCGAGGCCCTGGACCAGCCGGAAGGCGATCAGCGCCGGCATCGTCCAGGCCACCCCGCACAGGATCGAGCCGGCCACGAACAGGCCGACGCCGACCAGCATCATCGGCTTGCGGCCGCGCAGGTCGGCCAGCTTGCCGTAGATCGGCACCGACACCGCCTGCGCCAGCAGATAGATCGAGAACAGCCACGGAAACTGGGTGAAACCGCCGAGATCCCTGACCACTGCCGGCACCGCGGTCGCCAGCACGGTCGAGTCGATCGCGACGAGGCCGACGCTCAGCATCACCGCGAGCAGGACCGGGCCCCGTTCCGAACGTAACCCGACGCTGGCTCTGTCGACGCGTTCGGAAGTCACCATGATGAGGTTCAACCTAATTGAGTCCGCACCGATTCCCTACCGGAATCCCGGCGTGGCCTGCGTTGTTGTGTCGTACGTGGCCAGAGGTGACGCGGAAACGATCGAACGGGTGCTCCGGCGTGAGGTGTGGGCCGTGGTTGGGCTGACCGGCACGCGCAGCCGTGCCGCGTACGGTGTGGCGGCTTTCCTGCAGCGGCAAGGAAAGCGGATCATACCGGTGAATCCCACCGGCGCGCCGGTGCTCGGCGAGGACGGTTATCGTACGCTCGCCGACATTCCGTTTCCTGTCGATGTCGTCGACATTTTCCGGAATGCGCGCTATGCCGGCGCGCATGTCGACGAAGCCGTGGACATCAAGGCCGCGGCGGTGTGGATGCAGCTCGGCGTCATCGATGAGGCCGCCGCCGATCGCGCGCTCGACGCCGGCTTGGACGTGGTGATGGACCACTGTCCGGCCATCGAATGGTCCGCGCACGGCCCTCGTTAGATGACGAGGACAGCTTTCTCTTCGACGCCGAGCAGGGCGCGGCCGTAGATCTCGCGGCTGACGTTGGTGTTGGCCTGCACGTGGCGTGACGCGGTTTCCAGGTCGCGCCAGATGCGCTGCAGCGGATTGGCCTCGGCGAAGCTGCCGGCACCGCTGACGTTGAGGAGCAGGTCGACGGCGTCACGCAGTCGTTGGCCGGCATAGCCGGTGTCCATCCGGATTCGCGCGCGGACGACCGTGTCGAGGCGTACGCCGTCGCGCGCGGCCTGGTCGAGGTCGCCGGCGGACCGGAACGCGTGCAGCCGCGCGGTGTCGATCAGCGCGGTCGCGTCGGCGATGGCGAGCTGGACGCTCGGCGCGTCGGCCTGTCGCGCGTACGTCGTCAACATCAGCGGTTTTGTCTTGGCAGCGGCCAAAACGTGACTGAGCGCGGCCTCGGCCATTCCCAACATCGGTCCGGTCAGCAGGATCGCCAGCAACGACGGCGTGGGCGTACGGTAAAGCGGCTCGTCGGCGTATTCGTCCAGGTAATCGGCCATCAGCCTGGCGAAGGAAAACTGCCGGTGCTCCGGCACGAAAATCTCGTCGGCCACCATCGTGTCGCTTGCCGTGCCACGCATTCCGGCGACCTGCCAGGTGTCTTTGATCCGCAGCTCGGAAACCGGCACGATCGAGACGACGCGGTCGTCGGTGCCTTTCAGCGACGCACCAGCCAGCAGGGCCCATGTTGCCTGATGCACACCCGACGCGTAATGCCACTGTCCGCTGACCACCAGGCCGCCGTCCACGCGCCGAGCCACGCCGTCGGTCGTCGACGTGCTCGCGCAGACCGTGGTGTCGGCGCCGGCGGCCCAGATCTCCTCGCGCGTACGCGCCGGAAAATGCGCGGCGACGAAGCTCGCACCGGCGAGGATCATGGTGACCCACGCCGCCGACGCACATCCCTGCGCGAGCTCGGCGGTGACGCCGACGATCGTCCGGATGTCCGCCTCGTGACCGCCGTACTTTCGTGGCACCGCCAGCCGAAACAGGCCAGCATCACGCAGCGCCGCGACGGTTTCGGCCGCCAGCCGGCGATCCCGGTCGGCGGCCGCCGCGTGTTCGCGCAGGAGCGGCACCAGGGCGCGCGCGGTCTGAACAAGTGTGGATTTCATGGTCTCCCCTTCTCTGCCGTTGTAGCAGCGGCGGGGGGACGGTTTCCAGTGCGGTGCGCGCCAGCACTGGTTTTGGTGCCTTATCGGGCCGACACGGTCACCTCGGTGAGATGGAAACTGGAGTTGGCCGAGTTGCCGAGGCCGACGACTTTCACATACCGCGCGTGTGCTTCGGTGCGGAAGGTGTCACCGGCGTCGGTCGCCGGATCGGTGTTTTCCTTGCCACCGATGACAAAGTAGACCTTACCATCCAGGCTGCCGAGCACCTGGTAGGTGTAGAACCGCCTGCCGTCCACGTAGTTGCGGATGTTGACGTTGGAGACATCGGAAACCGTGCCGAGGTCGACCTGCCACCAGGTGCCGTCCGACTCCAGCCGGCTTCCCCAGTACGGATAGTTGGACCTGCTGCCGTCGTTCGCGGCGGCCGCCGGGTTGCCGGCCTCCTCGGACAGCGCGGTCACCGGTTTCTTCAGGCTGACAACCGTCGCCGGCGTGGTCGGCAGCGGCGCGTACGGCCCGAGGTCGATGCCGCTGAACTGCGCGATGCCGGTCTGTCTCGTGTCGGCGTTGACCGCGCTCATGAACATGCCGACGTCTTCCGCGGCGGCACCGCCTGGCACCGTCGCCACCCCGACGACCGTCCAGTTTTTCCCGTCGCTGCTGCACGAACCACTCATCTGGTCGCCGCTGCGGCCGAGCCGCACGTACGCCGGCGCCGTGAAACCGCCGGCCTCCAGATGCTTGTCCAGCGTGCCGTTTCCGTCGGAGTCCCAGCTGAAGACGCAGCCGCGCTCCGGAGTGACCGCGATGTTCGCGTAACCACCGGAAAGGCCGCCGGCCAGGTCATTGCTCGCGATCAGGCCGGCACGAGCGTACGGAGACGTGTTTTCCTGTGCCGTCACCCGAGTCATCGCCGCCTGGCCGTCGGTGAGCGCCTGTTTCCGATAGATGGAGCCAAACTCGTTGCGGTCGAGCCACAGGTCCGCGCCGCCGCCGGCGATCAGGAAACCGTCCGCGGACTGAGCGAAACCAGCGTCGTTGTGCGACACCGTGGCATACGGCTGACCGAGGTCACCGGTGACGAGCAGATGTGTCAACGCGGATTCTGACGCGACCTGCTGACCGGATGTCCATGACGCGGAGCCGGTTATCGTCGGCGTCGCGGCTGCCTTTGCGTCAGCCGGCACGGTTATCGTCCACGAGGCGGCGAACGTCCCGCCGACGGGCACGTCCTGGCTGGTCGGCGTGACCGGCGTGACCGCATAGCCGGCCGGTGCGGCGATCTTCAGCTGGACCCTCCGCGCGGCGCGAAGTTGGCTCTGGTTCTGGAAAGTCGCGGTGAGGCGTACGGACCCGCCTGGCGCCACGCCTTTGGGCGTCGCGGTCAGGGACAAAGCACCGGAGGGAATGTCGGCGACCTGGCTGGCCAGCGCGTACGCGTCACCGTGCGGCCGGTCCGGATAGCGCGTCGAGCTGCGTGACCACTGCTCGGCCACCGCGTGCCAGTCGATCTTCGCCGGCGGCTGGCCGGAGGTGAGTGCGCCTTCGAGGCTGGCGAAGTATTTCTTCCAGCGGTTCGCGTAATAGTCGCCGACCAGACCGTTCCACTCACGGCGCGCGTAGTCCTGCAGATCCGTTTCGGAGGCCCAAAGCGTGACCAGCGAGCGTACGTCGTAGTTCAGCGTCGCCGCCTCCTGCGGCGAGGACGCCTGTGCCCGCGCGTCGGAAAGCCAGCTGCCGAAAAGGAAGTTGGGGTCGGTGCCGAGCAGCTTGTCCATCAGCTGCACGCGCTGGTTCCATTGTGCGGTCAGCTGCCGGAATGTCGTCAGGTCGCGTGCCGCGTACGCGGACCGGATTTTCGGCAGCAGGACACGGCTGTCGTTGGCCAGCGCCTGCCGTCCGACATCGACGAGGTCGTAACGATAAGCGCTGCTCGCTCGCAATTCCGGCGCGACCTGCAGCAGCTCGGTCAGCGCGGACGCGAACGTGTCGGGGTCGTAGCCGAGCGGTGAGCCGGTGTCGGTCAGGCTCGGCTCGTCGTCGTAGAGCGCGGTCGGATATTTGGTCGTGGTCTCCGGAGGAATGCTGTAGACGGTGTTTTCCAGGATCCGCCAGGCAGCTCTGGCATGCGCGTCGACTCCGCCATAGCGCGAGGTCGCGTAGTCGTCAAACCATGCGTCGAGGTCGACGGCGGCGGGTTGCCAGGCCAGGTCGGCGAAGAACGCGACGGCGGCCGGATTGTTGTCGATCGCCTCCGGCATCAGCGCGATGCCGTTCATCGCCGAGCCGGGTTTGGCCAGCCAGGCGTGGAACTTCTGGTTCCACGCGGCGAGGCTGGCGCCGAGGTTGGCGTGCCCGCCGAAGTTCCAGATGGTGCCGAAGGCATACGGTGTGCCGAGGAAGTCGCGGTCGCGATCGGTCACGTTCGCCTGCTCGGAGAGACCGTCGACGATCAGCATTTTCGATCTGTCGACCGCCTTCAGCGTGTCCTGGCGCGGATTGCTCTGCCAGCCGAGGATGGCCCAGATGGCGCCGGGATGCGCGGTTTCCAGCGCCTGCTGGACGGCCTTGGACGCGGCCGCCACGTCGACCGGACCAGCTGTGCCGCCTTCGTGCAGCAGATCCATCTTGTACATCGCGCTGGCGCCGAAAAGCTGTGTCTGCGCCCGATAGAAAGCGGCCGCCACCTTGGCGAAGAACGGGTTGGTCGGGTCGAGCCAGTCGGGTCGCTCCAGTCCGGCCCACGTGCCCTGCGGGACCGTACGCGCACCGGGGTTCTTCTCGGCGAACCGTGGCGGCACAGTGCCGTAATAGCCGGGGAAGACCGGCGTCATGCCGAGCTCGCGGAGGTGGTCGGCGATCCGCCGGCCGAGCACGGTCCGGCGGTCGATCAGCTGCTGCGAGATCGGGCTGGACACGCAACACATGTTTTGCAGCAACCACCACGGTTGGTGGCCGGGCTGCGGGATCCATCCGCGCATTTCCGCGGCGGTGTAATGAAACTGCTGGAACGCGCGCTGGTAGACGGCCTCCTGGCCTTCGTACACCAGCACTTCGTTGATGCCGAGCAGCGCCAACACGTCGATGCGGTGCTGCCACTGTTGCCAGCTGAGATACGGATTGGCGTAACCCTCGTTGGTGTCGTTGAGAGCGAAGCGGTTCGCCACGACGGCCGCGTGTTCGACCGGCGCGACCGGCAGCGGCAGCCGCGCCGGCAGCCGGAGTTGGCTGCCCTCAAGCGAAACCGAGGCATGCACCACGTGCTGGAGATACCAGCCGAAGCCGGTCAACTGGACGGCCGGCGTGCTGCCGGCGACCACCAGCCGGCCATAGCTGGTGGAGATCCGGAAGACGTCCTTGCCGTTGCTTTTCGCCATCGGCCGGAAGTCGACCTGGCTGGCGTGCCAGGCGCCGACCAGCCGGGCGAGCGCGCGAGCGGCCGGACCGGCCGGACTCGCCGCCGTGGCCGGGGCGGGCGCGAGGCAGAGCAGGAGAAACAGAGCGATGACCGCTGACCTGGCGCGCATGTCGATTCCCCAACGCCGACTATTGAAGACACCTTTCGTAAGTCATTCATCCATCAGCACGTACGCGGGTCAAGCCGGTGACCTCAGCTGGACAGGTTGGCCGGCATCGCCGGCAGCAGCCGGCTTTCCACGTCGGTCAGGGCCATCCGTACGGCGCCGAGCGCGGTCGCCTCGTCGCCAAGTGCCGACAAGGCGAGCGCCGGCCGCGCCAATGCCAGCGGTTCAAGGTGCCGCTCGATCGCGGCCAGCAGCGGCTGGCCGGCGGTCGAGACGCCACCGCCGAGCACCACCATCTCGGGGTCCAACACCAGCAACAGAGCCGACAGTCCGCGAGCCAACCGTGCCGCGACCTCGTCGATCGCTTGTGCGGCAGCGGAATCCCCTTCGCGCGCGGCGGCGAACACCGCCGCGGCGTCCAACTCCTCCGACCGCCGGTCCGCTCGCCGGCCGCGCCGCCGCCGGTTGCCGACCGCGTCGATGATCGCCCCGGCGCCGACTTTGCTTTCCAGCGGCCCCATCCCGGACTCGTCCGGGGTCACGCCGCCCTGGCCGTCCAACACGCTCAGATAGCCGATTTCGCCGGCCATCCCGCCGGCACCGCGGTGCAACCGGTCGCCGATCACCAGGCCGGCACCGATCCGCGCACCCCACTGGATGAACACGACCGTGCTGACACCGGTCGCGACACCGCGCCACCGCTCGGCGATCACCGCGAGGTTGACGTCGTTTTCCACCTGGATCGGCGCGGAAAACGACCGCTTGAGCACCTCGGCGAGGCGGATCTGGTTCCAGTCCGGCAAACTCGGCGCGAAGGTCACCGATTTCGTCCGCGTGTCAACGATGCCCGGCGTGCCAACCGTCACCGACCACACCTGGTTGCGCGCCACGTCGGCGTCCCGCAGCAGAGACGTGACGGTTTGCCGTACGGCCGCCAAAACCTCCTGGCCGGAGCGCGCGTAGTCGTCGTCGCGGCGGTTGCGCGCGATCACGTTTCCGGTCAGGTCGGCCAGCATCGCGAGGATCTTGTGCGGACCGATGTCGATGCCCAGCACATAACCGGCACGCCGGCAGAACCGTACGACCCGAGCCGGCCGGCCCATCTGGCCCTGCTCGGCCTCAACGTACTGCGCCAGCCCGGCTTTCGCGAGCTGTTCCACCGCGTGCGCCACGGTCGGCCGGGAAAGGCCGGTCAGCTCGCCGATCTCGGTCAGCCGGAGTGCGTCGTGTTGACGCAAGGCGGACAGCACTCGAGCACTGTTGATCTCCCGCAACAACGCCGGACTGCTGCTCGCCTCCACCGACGCCCCTCTCACATACGCAAGACCTCTCCAAAACTACCCTGTCAGAGCTGGTCGAGCTCGGCCATCGCCTGGTTGAGGTTGTCCGCGACGCCCTGACCCGCCATCTTCACCGAGAGCGGATCGCCGCCCGCCGCGATGTCATCGGCGTGCGCGCGTATCTGCTGACGCATGATCTCGACGATCTCGGCCAGCTCCCACGGCGAGCCGTACGATCGCAGGAAACGCTCCAGACGCCGGCGGCGACCGGCGAAATCGGTGAAGCCCTCCGCCGCCACGACCTGACGTGCGTGCAGCGGGACCCAGCTGAAGGCGACGAAAGCCAGATCGGCGGCCCTGCTGACCGGTCCGGCGAAATCCCAGTCGAAAAAGCCGGCCAGCCGGTCGTCGCGCCAGGCGGCGTTGTATGGTGCGGCATCGTTGTGCGCGACGATCAGGCCAGGCCGCCATTTCCGGTTATAGCGCCACATCGCCGCGTCAGGCGGCACGAAATCGGCGACCGCCTCGTGATACGCACGTAGCCAGGTCGCCACCTGGTCGAGCGTTTCCTCGGCGTGGACCCAGCGCGGCCACGGCTTCCGGTCGCCGATCGTCTCGCCGTCGAGGAAGGTCAGCACCTCACGGCCCTCCGCGTCGATCCCGCGGACGCGCGGCGCACCGGGAAAATCCTTGTCTTCGAGGTGTGCCAACAGCGCGTGCACCGACGGCGTCCACGGACCGATCGGCCGGCGTACCGTATCGCCGATGCGGACGGCACCCGCCGCGTTGCCACCTTCCAGTCGCTCCATGCACTGATTATTGTCGAAACATGACTGGATACGACGCGGTTATCGTTGGTGGCGGACACAACGGCCTGGTCGCGGCGAGCTATCTGGCCCGCGCCGGCCGGTCGGTTTTGGTGCTGGAGCGTAAAGACGCCGTCGGTGGCGCCGCGGTGTCGTTTCGCGCTTTCGACGGCGTCGACGTGCGACTGTCGCGCTATTCGTATCTGGTGAGCCTGCTGCCACGCAAGGTCATCGCCGACCTCGGCCTGGACGTGACGCTGCGCCGGCGACGCATCTCCTCGTACACGCCGACCGGTGACGACGGCCTGCTCGTCGACACGGCGAACACCGACCGGACCGCCGCGTCGTTTCGCTCCATCACCGGATCCGACCGGGATTTCTCGGCGTGGCAACGGTTATATCGGCAGACCGGACGAGTCGCCGAGCGGATTTTCGACACGCTCACCGAGCCGCTGCCGAGTCGAGACGCGCTGCGCGCTCGGATCGACGACGAGGACGCGTGGTCGATGCTTTTCGAGCGGCCGATCGGCGAGACGCTGACGGACCGCTTCGGCGACGACACCGTACGCGGCGTGGTGCTGACCGACGCACTGATCGGCACGTTTGCCTCCGCCGGCGAGCCGAGCCTGAAACAGAATCGCTGCCTGCTCTATCACCTCATCGGAAACGGCACCGGCGACTGGGATGTGCCAGTCGGCGGCATGGGCGCGGTCACCGGCTCGCTTTCCGCTGTCGCGCGGTCGGCCGGCGCCGAGCTGGTGACCGGTGCCGAGGCCCTGTCGATCACACCGGACGGCGAGGTGCGTTATCGGCACGACGATCAGGAACACGTCGTGCACGGCGGCCACGTGCTCGCCAACGTCGCGCCGCAAACTCTCGCGCGGCTGCTCGGCGAGGAGCCGGCCGAAGCTCCGGAAGGCGCGCAACTCAAGGTCAACATGGTCCTGTCGCGACTTCCTCGGCTGCGGCAGCGTGACCTCGATCCAGTCGACGCTTTCGGCGGCACCTTTCATATCAACGAGACCTTCGACCAGCTGGAGACCGCGTACGCACAGGCCGCGGCCGGTCAGATCCCGACGCTGCCGCCGGCCGAGATCTATTGCCACTCGCTGACGGACCCGTCGATTCTCGGCACCGCCGAGCAGAAAGCCGGCCTCGCGACGCTCACGCTCTTCGGACTGCACATGCCGGCGCGGCTTTTCGCTGACGACAACGACAACGCCCGAGCCGTGGCTCTGCGCGCGACCATCGCCTCGCTCAACTCGGTGCTCGCCGAGCCGATCGAGGACTGCCTGCTCCGCGACGGGTCCGGAAATCCCTGCATCGAGGCGAAAACGCCGCTCGACCTGGAGACGGAGCTCGGCCTGCCGGCCGGCCACATCTTCCACCGCGACCTTTCCTGGCCGTACGCGCGAGATCCGGCTCAGGTCGGCCGTTGGGGTGTGGAGACCTCCTACGACCGGATCCTGCTGTGTGGCGCCGGGGCGATCCGAGGCGGCGGCGTCAGCGGCATCCCCGGCCACAACGCCGCCATGGCCATCCTCACCGCCTAGGGCCTAAACCTTTCGGCCGCCCTACGTGCCGCTGGATGGTCGCATGGACCCTAGTGGAGTGAGCCGTAGCGGCGGAGGGTGAAAGCGTTCAGCAGAGCCGATCCGATGAGGACCGTGCCGAGCGCCAGCAGCTGGAACTGGCTTCCCTGCGATCCGGTGAACATCAGCAGGATGCCGGCGTTGAGCCACACCACCAAAACCGAGGCCGCGACCACACCACCGATCCGGCCGACACCGCCGGAAATCGCGACGCCGCCGAGTACGGCGATGGTGATCGCCGGCAGCGCCATGCCGTTGCCGACCGTGCCGGCGTCCGGTCGAGCGGAGGCGAACTGACCGACCGTCACGATCGCGACCACGGCGGAAATGACGCCAGCGGCCAGAAACGCGCGGAATCGTACGCTCGCGACGCGGATGCTGGCGTACGTCGCGGCCGCGTCGTTGGTGCCGACGGCATAGAGCTTGCGGCCGTACGTCGTGCGGTTCAGCACCAGCCAGGCGATGACGACACACGGCAGCAGAAACGTCAGCACCTGCAACGGAAACGGCGGCAGGAAGCCGAGGTCGACCGCCTGCGTCAGCGAGTGCAGCCCCTGCACCGGCTTGTCCGAGATCGGCTCGTTGCCGCTGCTGACCAGCGCGATCGAGCTGTATGCGTAATAGGTCGCCAGCGTCGCGATGAGCGCCGGAAAACGCAGGTATGCGATGAGGAAGCCGTTGATGGCCCCCAAGACCGCGCCGCACAACAGGCACACGACGATCGCCGGCAGCACCGGCCAGCCGGCTTTGCCAACCAGGAAGCCGAAAACCATGCCGGACAGGCTGACCATCGCGCCGACCGACAGGTCGATGCCGCCGCGGCCGGAGACCATCACGACCAGTTCGGCGATGGCGAGCAGGCACAGCGGCACCACCGACTCCAGCGCCGACGCCAGGTAGGCCAGGTCGTACGGCGCGGTCAGATAGTCGCCAGCCTCCAGGATTTTCAGCCAGACCAACATGATCACCAGCAGGATGGCCAGCAGCGCCACTCGTTCGGTGAGGATGATCCGCACGACCTTGCCGACGACACCTTCGGTCCGCGCGGCGGTTTGCGTTGCCATCAGGCCACCTTCCGGCGTCCGAACCGTGCCGCCAGCCGGCGCCGCTGGCGGACCAGGTCGACGCCGACGGCCAGCAGGATGAACAGGCCGATGAACAGCTCGGTGAGCTCGCTCGGCCAGCCCAGCAGCGTGATTGCGCTGGACACGATGCCGACCAGCAGCGCGCCCAGCAATGTCCCCAAAACCGTGCCGCGACCGCCGAGAATGCTCGTGCCACCAATGACAACCGCCGCGATGACCTGGAGTTCCAGGCCGGTGCCGATGTTCTGCTGGATCAGGCCGCCGCTGCCGATCAGGCAACACGCGGCCAGCCCGACGAGCAGACCGGTGATCGCGTACGCCGCGACCCGCCGCCGGGCCACTCGTACGCCGGCCAGTCGGGCCGCGTCGGCGTCGCCGCCGATCGCATACCAATGCCGGCCGGTGGCCCAATATCTCATGTAGATCCACATGATCGCGCCGAGCACCATCGCGAGCCACCACGCGTTTGGCACACCGAGCGTGCTGCCACCTTCTCCACCGCCGAAAAACTGCAGCGTCGGCGGCACGCCGTTGACGTCCTTGGAATTGAAGACCTGCAACGAGGCGAACCGATAGAGGTTCAGTGTGCCGAAGGTGATGATGATCGGATGCACACGTCCGTACGCGACGAGCAATCCGTTGACTGTCCCCAAAATCAGGCCGAGGACAAGCGCCAGCAGCAGCGCGGGCAGGAACGGCAGGCCGGAGTCGCGTACGGCGAGCGAGACGATCACCATCACCAGCGCGACCGCGCTGCCGACCGAGACGTCGATGCCGGCGGTCACGATGACGGCCGTCATGCCGATCCCCATGATGGCGATCGGTGCGACTGAAAACAGGATGTTGGACAGGTTCGACGACGTCAGGAACGTGCGTGTGGTCAAGGAAAGGACCAGGCACAACACCGCGATGACGACGACCAGCGCGAGTTCCTGGCCCTCGATGGCGCGCACGGTCGGTCGGCGCCGCACCGGAATGTCCACGGTGGTCACTCGCTGTCCACCTCTCCGGCGGCGGCCGCGAGCACGTCCGCCTGTGCGGCATCACGGTCAAACGTCGCCGCGATCCGGCCGGCGCGTACGACCAGCAACCGGTCGGCGAGCAGCAGGACTTCCTGCAGATCCGAGGAAACCAGCAGGACGGCGCTGCCGGCCTCGGCCAGCGAGGCGATAGTGCGGTGGATTTCCTCTTTCGCGCCGACGTCGACGCCTTGGGTCGGCTCCTGCAGCACCAGCACGTCCGGCCGCTCCACCAGCTGCCGCGCGAGCACGACTTTCTGTTGGTTGCCACCGGAAAGCGCGCCGACCGGCGTACGCGGGCCGGGTGTCTTGATGCCGATCCGCGAGATCAGGCCGCCGGCCACCGACTGCTCGCGCTTGCGGTCGACCCACAACCGCAGCCGCGACAGGTGTTTCAGGTGCGCGCTGGAAATGTTGAAGGCGATGCTTTGCGGCGAGAACACGCCCTGCAGCTTGCGGTTGGCCGGCAGCATCGCGATCCCGTGCCGCACGGCGTCGATCGGATCGCGTAACTCGACGACCCGGCCGTTTCGGCTGATCGTGCCGGCTGATGCCGTGTCGATGCCATAAAGCGCACGCGCGACATCGCCGGCGCCGGATCCGATCAGGCCATACAGCGCGACGACTTCGCCGGATCGTACGTCAAAACTCACGTCACTGAACGCTTCGCCGTGCGACAGGCCGCTCACCGCCAACGCCGGCACGGAATCCTCGACCGAGGTCGCGGACTTGCCGGCCAGCTCCGACAAAGGCTGGCCGACCATCAGCTCGGCCACCTGCCGCACGGTCGCCTCGGCGGCCGCCCTGCTCGCCACCACCTGGCCGTCTCGCAGCACGGTTATCCGGTCTGCCACCTGCGAAAGCTCGTCGAGCCGGTGGCTGATGTAGACGATCCCCATGCCGGAGTCGCGCAGGCCTCGGACGACCGAGAAAAGCGTCTCGATCTCGCGGTCGGTGAGGATCGCGGACGGTTCGTCGAGGATCAGCACCTTCGCGTCGTGTGCGAAAGCCTTGGCGATCGACACGAGTTGTTGTTCTGCCACCGGCACGTCCGCGACGCGTACGTCCGCGAGCCGCCGGTCCAGGCCGAGCTGCTCCAACAGGGAGGCGACCCGGGAACGCTGCTGTCCCCAGTCGACGCGGCCAAACCGGCGCAGCTCCCGGCCGATGAACACGTTTTCGGCGACGGTGAGCTCACCGAAAAGCTGCGGCTCCTGGTAAACCGTGGCGATGCCGGCGTCCAGCGCGGCCGCCGTGCGACCAAGCGAAAGTGGCGCGCCGGCCAGCGAAACCTGGCCGGCGTCCGGGGTCTCGGCGCCGGAGATGATCTTGATCAGCGTCGACTTGCCGGCGCCGTTCTCCCCCACCAGCGCGTGCACTTCGCCGGAGCGTACGGAAAAGTCGACGCCGCGCAGGGCGTGCACACCGCCATAGCGCTTGTGCACGCCAGCCACATCGAGCAGGTCCATCAGTAGTTGTACTTGTCCGCGTTGGCCTTGGTGATCACCAGCGGGTCACCGAGCAGCAGCATCTTCTTGTCGGCGAAGTATTTCACCGCGGGCAGCGCGCCGCTCACGTTGTTGGTGGCGGCGAACGACTTCTTGTCGGCGACCTGCTTGGCGGCCCACACGGTCAGATAACCGAGGTTTTCCACGTCCCACAGGATCGCACTGCTGCTGGAACCGTCCTGCAGGAACGGCTTCATCGACTGCGGAGTGCCCAGGCCCACGGTGAACACCTTGCCGATCTTGCCGGATTCCCGTACGGCCTGCGCCACGCCGGGAGCGGACGCGGTGCACTCGCCGACCAGGCCGGTCAGGGTCGGATGCGCCGCCATCAGCTGCTTGGCCATCGTCACCGACTTCGCCTGGTCCTCACCGGCGTAGACGATGCCGTCCAGCTTCACGTTGGGATATTTCTGCGCGCCATAGGACTTCTGTACGGCGATCCAGGAGTTGAGGTTGGCCGCCGTCTGTCCACATGAGACGATCGCGTACTCACCCTTGCCACCCATCGCCTTCACCAGGTTGTCGGTCAGGCTCATGCCGATGCCTTCTGCGGTCGCCTGGTTGACGAACACCTCGCGGATGGAGTTTGGCGCGTCGGTGTCGGAGGTCATCACGTGGATGCCGGCGTTTTTGGCGTCCTGCAACACCGGCGCGAGCGAGTCGGGGTCGTTGGGCGCGACCACCAGCACGTCGACCTTCTGCTGGATCAGCGACTTGACGATGTCGGTCTGCGCGCCGGGATCGGCGGTGGTGGCACCCTTGTAGATCCAGTTGACACCGAGCGCCGCGGCGGCCTTCTTGCCGCCGGTGTTCATCGCCTCGAAATACGGGATGCCTTGCAGCTTCGGCACGAACGCGACGGTGATCTTCTTGCCGCCGCCGGCTCCGGTGCCGGCGTTTTTCTTGCTGCAGCCGGTCAGCGCGACCGCGCCGACCAGCAGGACCGCCGTGAACACCGCCATGCCACGTGAAACCGTCGATCGCATGTTGCAAACCTCCCTGTTCGCCGGTGCATCAAATCGCAGCGCGGCTCAACTGTCCAATGAGGCCACTCAAGTGAGCGCATCAGCTCGTACGTAATCGCGGAACTGCGGATATCTTTCCGACCAGCCGGCATCCCCGCTCGGCGGGGTCACCCGCGGCCGGTCGCTGGCGCGTACGACGTCACGCATCTCGGCCAACCCCGAGAGCTCACCGAGCGCGCCAAGTTGCACCAAGGCGTTTCCGTACGCGGTCGCCTCCACCGGACCGGCATGCACCGGAACGCCGGCCGCGTCGGCGGTCAGCTGGTTGAGCAGGTCGTTGTTGGAGCCACCGCCGACCACGTGGATCAGCGGCGCCGGCCGGCCCGCGGCGGCGGCGATGTTCTCGACGGTGAGCCGATAACTGAGCGCGAGGCTCTCGAGTACACATCGGACGGTCGCGCCGACACCGTCCGGCACCGGCTGCCCGGTGCGCCGGCAGTAGTCGGCGATCCGCGCCGGCATGTCGCCGGGCCGCAGGAAATCGCCGTGGTTCGGATTGACCAGGCTGCCGCCGGCCGGAGCCTGCCTGGCCAGCCCGACCAGCTCGGCATAGTCGTACGACGAGCCGTCCTCGTGCCATTTTCGTCGGCATTCCTGCAACATCCACAGTCCGGTGCAGTTGGACAGCAGCCGGATCGTGCCGGCCACACCTCCTTCGTTGGCCAGGTTGGCGGCGCGCGTCACCGGCGTGATGACCGGCTCCAGCGTCTCGACGCCGACCAGCGACCAGGTGCCGGAGGAAATGTACGCGGCGGCCGGATCGGCGAACGGCACACCGGCGACCGCGGAAGCCGTGTCGTGGCAACCAGGTGCGATCACGCGCGTACGAGAAAGCGCGCCACCGCCGGAAAACAGCAGCGGCCCGAGGTCGGTGCCGGCATCGACCACCTCCGGCAGGAAATGCGGCGGAATGCCGAGATCGGTGAGCAGCTCGGTCGCCCATCTGCGGTCGACCATGTCGTACGCGCCGGTCGTGCTCGCGATGGTGAACTCGGTGACACTCGACCCACACAGCTGCCGATGCACGATGTCGGGCATCAGCAACAACATCGCGGCCTGCGACTGCAACTTCCGGCCAGCGGGCGTCTGCCGTTCGCCGAGCAGCTGGTAAATGGTGTTGATGTCGTTGAGCTGGATGCCGGTGCTGTCGTACAACCGCTCGCGGCCGACCTTGCCAGCCGCCGCCGCGATCATCCCGCGCGTACGCTCGTCGCGGTGCGACACCGGCTCGGCCAGCAGTTTTCCTTCGCTGTCGAAGAAACCGTAGTCGACACCCCAGGTGTCGACGCCGATCGAGTCGACGCGGTCGACCAGCGACGCCGCACGGCGAATCCCGTCCGAGATGTTGTCCAGCAACCGGGCCACATCCCAGCGCAGCAGACCGTCGGACATCCGCGCGCCGTTCGCAAACCGGTGCGCCACCTCAAGACTCAGTGTCGAGCCGTCGAACCTGGCCAGCATCACCCGGCCGCTCTCCGCGCCGAGGTCGACGGCGACGACGTTGCGGCTAGCCATCGGCGGCCACCCTGGTCACCGGCACGCCCCATTCCGACACCAGGTCGTCACCGGCCGCGTCATCGGTGAAAAGCCGCGTCACCTGACCCGGCTCGGCGAAGCTGTGCAAGGCAAAACGACCCACCTTCGACGAGTCGAACAACCCGTAGACGTGTCTGCAGGCGGCGACCATCCGTTGCTTGGCAGCAGTCTCCTCGACGGACAACTCCATCAGGCCAGCCTGCCTCGACAGCGACCGGACGCCGAAGAACCCGTGCTGGAGTTGGCCACGGCTGGCCAGCACGTCACCGAAATCGCCGACCAGCGACCACGACGACCGGCGCACGGTGCCGCCCGGCAACACGACGGTGATCGAATCCGATTCGGACAGCACGTCGGCCGTGCGCAGTCCGTTGGTGACAACGATCAGGCTGCGCCGCTCGCGCAGTTCCAGTGCCAGGTAATAACACGTCGTGCTGCCATCCAGCGCGATCGCGTCGCCGTCGCCTACGACCGTGGCCGCGGCGCGCGCGATCGCGCGTTTCGCCTCCGCGCGATGGCGCAGCCGCATTTCGAAGGCACCTTCGTCGGCGCCATGTGAGCGTACGGCGCCACCGCGTACGCGCCGCAGCAGCCGGCGGCGCTCCAGGCTCTCCAGGTCTTTGCGTGCCGTCACCGCGGAAACGCCGAACCGCTCGGTCAGCTCGCCGACGGTCACCTGTCCGTCGGTCTCCAGCAGCCGCAGGACCTCCTGCTGCCGCTCGTGTTCCGCGATCCCCGGCATTCCGGTGACCCTAATCACCACGAAGGCGAAGCGTCAACGAACGAAACGCGAACCGATGGCGTTTCGCTTTCGATCGAAGGTCAGCTGTTTTCCGACTCGGCCGCGATCCTCTCCAGCACCGGCACCGCGGCGGCCAGCGCGGCCAGCTCCCGTTCGGACAGGATGGCGAGTTTTTCGGCCAGATAACCGGTGTTTCGAGTACGGATCTCGTCCAGCCAGGCGGTGCCGCGGTCGGCCATGCCGATCAACCCGGCGCGCTGGTCGTCCGGATCCGGCCAGCGATCCACCAATCCCTGCTGCAGCAACCAATCCACGATCCGCGACATGGTCGGCGCGCTGGTGCCCAGCCGCGCGGCCAGATCGCCCAGCCGCAGCGGCCCGTTCTTCGCGACGATCGCCAGTGCCGACAACCGGGTCGGCGTCATGTCGTCGGACTGTGCCTGCAGCCGCAGGCGATGCGAGATCCGGCTGATCGCGATCCGCAGACGTCCGGCCACGTCCTGGTCGACCGCCGCCGCCGGCATTACGAAACCTGTTGCGCGGGAGCGGAAAACGCGAGATCGGCGCTGGTGACTCCGCCGTTCACGCGGATCGTGGCGACCGCTGGCTGGTAGAGGTTGGCGACCACGGTGTAGTCGCCGGACGGCACGTCCGGGATCCGGTAGGAGCCCTCGGAGTCGGTACGCGCCGTGCCGACCACCTGGCCGGCCGGATCGATCACCGTCACGATCGCTCCTTCGACCGTGCCACCGCCGGGAGCCGAGACATGGCCGGAAAGTCCGCCGACCGGCGCGATCCTCAGGTCCAAAGTGGACGGTTCGGACAGCGACACCGCGACGGCGGCCGCGATCGGCTGGAAATGCTCGGCGTTCACGGTGATCGTCAGGTCACCGGCCGGCAGCCCGGTCACCGAGAAATGGCCGAGGTCATTGGTGGTGGCGTGGCTCAGCACGTCGCCGTGCGGGTTGATGGCCAGCACGGCGGCGCCTTTCACCGGCTGGCCGGTGGCCGTCGAGCGTACGAAACCGGTCACCGTTCCATTGCCGCTCAACACAAAGTCCTGTGTCACCGGCACCTCGTCGCGCACCACCACCGCGACCGCTTCCGGACGGAAACCTGGCGCGGTGCCGATGAGCGTGTACGGCCCCGGCCGCAGGCTGGCGATCGCGTACGTGCCGCTCGCGTCGACCTGCGCACGCGCGATCTGGCCGCCGTCCAGGCCGGTCACGGTGACGACCGCGCCGGCGACCGGCGCGCCACCCGGCGTACGCACGCCGCCGGACAACGATGCAGTCATGACGGCATTCTGCTCCTTCGCCGCGACCGGCGCCGGTTGGGGATCGGTCACCGGCTCGCCGGCGACCTCGGCCAGCTCGGCGGCGAGCGACTCCTTCGGCAGCTGGCTGGATCGCTTGCTCGGCGCGCACAACCAGGACGCCACGGCGGCGATCAGACAGCCGGCGATGGCAAACCAGAAGGCCGCGGTGAGACCGTCGGAGAACGGACCGGAAATGAGCTGCGGGAAGAATCCGCGGCCGGTCAGGAACGCCGCCTGGTCGTGCGACAGCGAGCTCAGCACCGGACCGAGCAGCTGCTGGATCGGGTTGTAGCCGAGGAAAGCGGCGAAGAGTACGGCGACCGCCGGCAGGCCGGCGATCCGGGTGGCGTCCCCCGCGGACACACCGTGCGCCTGCAGGCCCGTACTCAGCGCATGCGGCAGGTTCTGCGACAGACCGGCGATGATCAGGCTGAAGAAGACGCCGATGGACAGCACCATCGCCGAGTTCTGGAAGGTCGCGGTCATGCCGGCGCCGGCGCCGCGCGCGTTGGCCGGCAGGCTGTTCATCACGTCGGCGCGGTTGGGCGAGCTGAACAGGCCCATGCCGACGCCGTTGACGAACAACAGCACGGCAAACTGCCAGTAGTCGAAGTTGACCGGGATGTAGGCCAGCAAAAAGAAAGTCACCGCGGTCATCACCAGGCCGCCGGTGGTCAGCCAGCGCGAGCCGATCCGGTCGGAGATGATGCCGGAGACCGGCGCCGAGACCAGGAAGCCAACGGTCAGTGGCAACATCGCGATGCCGGCCCACAAAGGCGTTTCGGCGAAGGAAAACCCGTGCTGCGGCAGCCAGATCCCCTGCAGCCACAGGATCATGATGAACTGCAGGCCGCCGCGGGCCAGCGAGGCGAGCAGGTTGGCGATGTTGCCGAAGGCGAAGGCGCGGATCCGGAACAGCGACAGGTTGAACAGCGGTGCTTGGACTTTCGTTTCGATGATGCCGAAAATCACCAGCAACACCACACCGGCGCCGACACAGGACAGCACCAGCGGACTGGTCCATCCCATGCTGGAGCCACCGTACGGTTGGATGCCGTAGGTGATGCCGATCAGCAGCACGATCAGGCCGATCGCGAAGGTGACGTTGCCCCACCAGTCCATCTTGGCTTTGCGGCGCTCGCTGGTGTCGTGGAGCTTCAGGTATGCCCAGACAGTGCCGAAAATGCCGACCGGCACGGAGACCAGGAAGATCAGGTGCCAGTTGATCGGCGCCAGTACGCCGCCGATCACCAGGCCGATGAACGAGCCGGAGATCGCCGCCACGCTGTTGATGCCCAGCGCCATGCCGCGCTGGTTGACCGGAAACGCGTCGGTCAGGATCGCGCTGGAGTTGGCGAACAGGAACGCGCCGCCGATGCCCTGGATGATCCGCCAGCCGATCAGCCACCACGCCGCCGCGGCGCCCTGCATCCAGGTGACGGCGAGCAGGATCGAGGAAATGGTGAAGACCGCGAAACCCATGTTGTACATGCGTACGCGGCCGTACATGTCGCCGAGCCGGCCGAAGCCGACCACCAGCACCGCGGTGACCACCAGGAACCCCATGATCATCCACAGCAGATAGCTGGTGTTGCCTTCCTCCAGCGGGTTGATGTTGATCCCGCGGAAGATGTCCGGCAGCGCGATCAGCACGATGGACGAGTTGATCGTGGCCATCAGGATGCCGATCGTGGTGTTCGACAGCGCGATCCACTTGTAGTGCGGGCCGAGCTCCTCGACCTTGCGCGGACCGCGATGCCGGGTCACCTCTTGCACAGCCACCGCATTGACCTCCAGCAGCGCGTATTCGTTAGTTGTCTAATGCTAACTTAATCGTGCCAGCGAGGTAAAGCGGGTGTGATCTGGGGAGCACCGTCCGGGCGGCCAATATTCTGTAGGATCGCCGGATGACTGCGCGACGCATCCCGCGGTGGTCGGAGCTGAAACCGCTGCTGCAGACCAGGAAGTTCGAGTGGAACGGGACGAGGCGGCGGCTGGCCGCCGCGCACACCATCGCCGACCTGCGCCGGATCGCCAAGCGGCGTACGCCGACCGCGCCGTTCGACTACACCGACGGCGCCGCCGAGGCGGAGACCAGCCTGTGGCGAGCCCGGCGCGCGTTCGCGCGGCTGCAGTTCAACCCGAGCATCCTGCGCGACGTGTCCAAGATCGACACCTCCACCACCATCCAGGGCCGGCCGTCGGCCTACCCGATCGTCTTCGCACCGACCGGTTTCACCCGGATGATGCACACCGAAGGCGAGCGCGCGGTCGTACGCGTAGCGCAGAAATGGGGCATCCCGTACGCCCTGTCCACCATGGGGACCACCTCGATCGAGGAGGTCGCCGCGGCCGGGCCGGACGCGGACAAGTGGTTCCAGCTCTACATCTGGTCCGACCACGAGCGCGGCAAGGAACTGCTTGAGCGGTCCCGGAAAGCCGGCTTCAGCACGCTGATCCTGACGGTCGACGTGCCGGTCGCCGGCGCGCGGATGCGGGACGTACGCAACGGCCTGACGATCCCGCCGTCGCTGACGCTGAAGACCTTCCTCGACGGCGCGATGCACCCCAACTGGTGGTTCGACTTCCTCACCACCGAGCCGCTGGAGTTCGCGTCGCTGTCCAACTGGAAGGGCACCGCGGCCGACCTGATCAACCACATGTTCGACCCGACCGTGACGCTCAAGGACCTCGACTGGATCCGCGACGCCTGGCCGGGAAAGCTTGTCATCAAAGGGATCCAGACGCTGGAGGACGCGCGGCGGGTCGTCGACGCCGGCGCCGACGGGATCGTCCTGTCCAACCACGGCGGCCGGCAGCTGGACAAGGCGCCGGTGCCGCTGGAGCTGCTGCCGTCGGTGGCCGAGGCGGTCGGCGACCGTACGGAGGTCTTCCTGGACACCGGCGTCACGTCCGGCTCCGATGTCGCCGCGGCGGTGGCGCTCGGCGCGAAGGCGGTGCTGGTCGGCCGCGCATACCTCTATGGCCTGATGGCCGGCGGTGAGGCGGGCGTCGACCGGGCCGCCGAGATCCTGACGACCGAGCTGCGCCGCACGATGGCTCTGCTCGGGGTCAACTCCGTCGGGGAGCTCAACCCCTCACACGTCACCCTCCGCTAATTTCAGGTGGGAGTGGACAGCCGGGTCAGGTGGTCCGGGGTGAGGGTGAGGTCGCACGCGCCGATGGCCTCGTCGAGCTGCGCGACCGAGCTGACGCCGACGATCGGGCGGATGACCGGGTCGGCGGCCAGCCACGCGAGGACGACCTGGTGGCGGGTCGCGTCGAGGTCGGCGGCGACCGCGTCGAGAGCGGCCAGCCGGGCGGTCGTACCAGGGTGGTCGTACGCCTCGGCCAGCCGCTCGGGCCGCGCGTACGCGCCTTCCATCAGCGGACTGTAGGCCCACAGCTCCAGCCCCTCGGTGCGGACGTGATCGAGCACCTCCGGCGTCGTCCGACCGAACTCGTGATCCTTGCCCGGCACCTTCGCACCCGGCCTGGGCTGCAGATACGTGTGCCAGAGCTGCACCGCCTCGTACGGCTTCCAGCCGTTGGCCAGGGCGATCCGGCGGGCCGCCTCGACCCGCCAGGCCGGATGGTTGGACGCGCCGAGCCGGCCGACCAGACCGGCCGTGACCAGCTCGTTCAGCGCGCCGACCGTCTCCTCCAGCGGCACCGACCGGTCCTCCATGTGCGTCCAGTAGGTCTCGACGCGGTCGACGCCGAGCCGCCGCAGGCTGCCGTCGATGCCGGCCTTGATCACCGGCGCGCTGAGGCCCTCGCGGCCGGCGGGCCAGCTGTCGGTCGTCGGCTCCGCTCCGACCTTGGTGCTCAGCTGGATCCGGTCGCGCATCCCCGGCCGGGCCTTGAGCCAGCGCCCGAGCAGCTCCTCGCTCGTACGACCGTGACCGTCCGGATGCACCCAGAACGCATAGCAGTTGGCCGTGTCGATCGTCGTCCCGCCAGCGTCCACAAACCGGTCGAGCAGCTCGAAGGACGTGCGCTCGTCCAGCTTCGTACCGAAGAACATCGCACCCAACACGAAAATCGTCATGCGACAAAGCCTGCGATCTGGACCGCGCTCCAGGTCAAGGGTTAGATGGGGAGATGGATCGCTATTCGCCCGCGCAGGCCGTGGAACGCACCGGCTTCAGCATCGACACGCTGCGTTATTACGAACGGATCGGGCTGCTGTCCGACATCGGCCGTACGTCCGGCGGCCAGCGGGTTTTCAGCGACGCCGACATCCGCTGGCTCGGCATCCTGCGGTGCCTGCGCGACACCGGCATGCCGATCAGCCGCATGCAGACGTACGCGGATTTGGCGCGCGGCGGCGACGAAACGCTGCCGGAGCGGATCGCGCTGCTCGAGGAACACGATGAGGCGGTGGAAAAACAGATCACCGAGCTCCAGGCGCAGCGCGCCCACATCCGCGAGAAAATCGCCTATTACCGCGATCTGCTTCACTGAACCCAGCGAGCATTCGGCGGCATGGCCGCGCGCGACCAACTCAGGCCGTCCCGCGAAAACATCGGCCAGTACGCATTCGCGCTGTCACCGAAGATCGAGTTGACCAGCAGCTGGCCGGTTGGCGACCGGCGCAGGTCCCGCGCACGGTCGATGCCGTCGACCGTCTGGAAGGTGTGGCCGCCGTCGCGACTGACCACGAGCCGGCCGACCGGAGATCCGACCTGAGCCCTGCTGTCCGTACGGTCCAGCGCGAACAGCGCGCCGTCCGGTGCCACCAGGACCGGGCCGAGCAGCCGCGGGTGGCTCTGCGCGACGTACGTCCACGACTTTCCACCGTCGCGTGTCACGTAGAGCCTCGACGCCGTCGTCTCATGGGTCCGGGTGTCGACTTCCGCCGTCGCATAGCCGGTTTGCCCGTCCAGGCTGTCGAAGCCGTCGACACAGGCGGTCCTGGTGACATCGAGATTGGCGTCCGGCGAGGCCCGATCCTGCTCGTTCATGTCGATGTACACGTCCGGCACCGGGACCGGGCGCCGCAAGCTGTGCCAACTCGCGCCGCGGTCGCGGCTGACCGCCGGAAAGGTGAGATCGGCGCAGCCGCCGTGCACCCACCAGGATCCGTCGGTGGCAACGACGACGCCGGTCGATCGGCCGGGTTCCTTCGTCGGCTGCGGAGGCTGCCGCAGCAACCGGTGTCGTACGCCTGTCGGGTCGATGCCGAAATACGCGTCGTCCTTGCTGACGCCGCCCGTCGGGCTTCCATAGCGGATCAGGGTCCAACCCGCCGGCACGACGGCGATCCGGCTGCCTTCGGCCGGCATCGGTGCCCAACTCTCGCCACCGTCGCGGCTCAGGTAGCCCGCGAACCTGTTGTCGGCGGTCCTGGCAGCGACATAAAGCAGCTGGCCGGAAATCGGGCTCATGGCCGTCACCTCGGTCATCACCGACGGCAGCCGCCAGGCCCGCCAGCTGTTGCCGGCGTCGAAGGTTCGCGCGATGACCGGCATCTGCCTGGCATTGTTCATCATCAACGCGTACGACTGATACGCGTTGACCGTCGCCACCTTCCACAGCGGAGGTGGCTGTTCGAGATCGAAAACGCTGCCGCGCAGCGACCCGTGCACCGGCGCGGGCAGCGTCGGCCGGGGGCCGAGCGGCAGCCGGTCCTGCCGGCCGACGAGCAGGTTCACGCCGATCAGCGCGGTGGCGACCAACACGATGACGACGGCCAAGGCGGTGGCGGTGCGTACGGCCGAGCGGCGGCGTTTTCCCATCCGATAGACGATGTCGAGGTCAGGCACCTCGGCGGCCGCGGTGATCTGGTCGCGTACGTCACGGAAATCGGTCGGGTTCATCGTGCCTCCTCCCGTCCGGCCGTGGTGTCCACAGTGGACAGATAGGTGGAAAGAGTGTCGCGTGCGCGCGACAGGCGTGACTTCACCGTGCCTGGCGAGACGCCGAGCGTACGCGCCACGTCGTCGACCGAGAGGTCCGCGATGTAGTGCAGCGCGACGGTTTCCCGCTGCGCGACCGGCAGCCGGCGGATCGCGACCATCATCGCGACGCGGTCGGGCGACAGCTCGGGGTTGGCTTTCGGCGCTCCGGCGGCGGTTTTGTGCAGGAGCGTGGCCAGTTGCCGTGAGCGGCGCCAGCGGCGGCGCGCCACGTTGCGCGCGACCGTACGCAGCCAGGCCTCCGGACTGTCGACGGCCAGCAGCGTCGACTTTCGCGCCACGCCACGCATGAAGGCCTCCGCGACAACGTCCTGCGCCTCGGTGACGTCGCCGGTCAGCGCGTACGCGGCCACCAGCAGGCGTGCGTGGCACGTCCGGAAGATGTCCTCGAGCTGGTCACGCTCGCTCGAACCGTCCATGCCGGGGATGAGTCACGACCCCGCGACCTGGTTCCCCGTCTCTTTCTGCAGGGCGGCGTTCTTCGCCGCGACCATGTCCACAAGGGACTGTTGGAAGTCGGCCATTTTCTGCCGCAGCGCGAGGTCGTCGCTGGCCAGGATGCGGATCGCGAGCAGGCCGGCGTTGCGCGCGCCGCCGATCGAGACGGTGGCGACCGGTACGCCGGCCGGCATCTGGACGATCGACAGCAGCGAATCCATGCCGTCCAGGTGTTTCAGCGGCACCGGGACGCCGATCACCGGCAGCACCGTCGCCGACGCGACCATGCCAGGCAGATGCGCAGCGCCGCCGGCGCCGGCGATGATCACCCGCAGCCCCCGTCCGGCCGCCGCCGTCGCGTAGTCGAGCATCGCCTGCGGCGTGCGGTGCGCGGACACGACCTGCGCCTCGTACCCGACACCGAACTCCTCCAGCGCCTCGGCGGCCGCGCGCATCGTCGGCCAGTCCGAGTCGCTGCCCATCACGATCCCAACCAGTGGTGCCACGTCATCCCTCTCCGTCGGACAGCCAGCGAGCGGCACGCGCGGCACGCGGACGCACGTCCTCGAACGACCCGCCGACGACCGTCACGTGACCGATTTTCCGGCCCGGCCGCACGGCTTTTCCGTACAGGTGCACTTTCGCACGCGGCTCCGCGGCGAACAGGTGGTGCAGCCGCTCGTCGAACCGCATGCCGCCATCGGCGCCGCCGAGCACGTTGGCCATGCAGACAGCCGGCGCGATCGCGTTGGTGGCGCCGAGCGGATAGTCGAGCACCGCCCGCAGATGCTGCTCGAACTGGCTGGTGACCGAACCGTCGATCGTCCAGTGACCGGAGTTGTGCGGCCGCATCGCCAGCTCGTTGACCAGAATGTCGTTGCCAGTGTCGAAAAGCTCGACCGCCAGCACGCCGACCACGCCGAGCTCCTTGGCGATCCGGATCGCCAACTCCTGCGCCTGCACGGCACGCTCGTCGCTCAGCCCCGGCGCCGGCGCCAGCACTTCGACGCAGATGCCGTCGCGCTGTACGGTCTCCACCACCGGCCACGCCGACACCTGACCAAACGGCGACCTCGCCACCAACGCGGCCAGCTCACGCCTCAGCGGCACCTTCTCCTCGACGATCAGCGGCGTACCAGACGCGACCAACTCGGCCGCGTCCACCGGTTTTTCGATGACCCACACGCCTTTTCCGTCGTACCCGCCGCGACTGGCCTTCACCACCGCCGGACCGTCGGTGAACCCGGTCAGGTCGTCCATTGTGGACACCGGCGACCAGCGCGGCACCGGCACGCCAAGATCGGTCAGCTTCTCGCGCATCGCGCGCTTGTCCTGCGCGTACAACAGAGCCTCCGGCCCCGGCAGCACCACCACACCTTCGCCGGCCAGCGCACGCAGATGCTCCGGCGGCACATGCTCGTGGTCGAAGGTCACCACCTCGCACCCCTTGGCAAACCGCCGCAACGCGTCCAGGTCGGTGTGGTGTCCAATGTGGACATCCGCGGCGACCAGAGCCGCGCCGTCGTCGGGGTGCGCTGCCAGGATGCGCAGCGACTGCCCGAGCGCGATGGCCGCCTGATGGGTCATCCTGGCCAACTGTCCGGCCCCCACCACGCCAACCACCGGCAGCCCGGTCCGCGAATCCATGGGTCCAGTTTAGAAGTGGCTGGTCAGGAGGGGGTAAGGGGTGCTGCTGGAGCGGGTGGGGTCGTGGTGGGCGGGTGGAGGTGCGGTGGTGGAGGGGGCGGCGGTGGAGTGGGGATGGTGCGGCGGGGAGGAAGGGAGGGGCGCGTGGATGCCAATCGGTGTGCATGGGGGTGCGGCTGCGCGTTTGCGGGCGGGGCTGGGTTCTCCAGACTTGCTCGGTCACGTATGGGAAGCAACCCGTCGGCATGCACGCCAATCACAGCGTCCGGAGTGGTGCTGGTGTGGCTACTGTGGCTGGCAATGCCGGTGGGGCGACCTGGCTGCGTAATACTTGTTTAACAAGACATCAAAACGGACATTTGTTGCAGCTCGGCAGTCACAACGGTATTATCAGCCTCAGTAGTCACACCCGTCACAGCCTCCAGTAATCGCGGCAGCATGAAAGCCTTGTTTCTTGCGTCCAGCGCAAGTAACTCGACATTCATGCCATCCGCGGAACTCGCAAGCCGGACATTTAGCGCTCCACATGCCTTCGCATCCCACATAGTGGACCCTCACGCCACCCACCGGGACGCCGCGGCACCTCCGGCGACCCAGCCATACTCCTGGTCACCCACCCAACCGCACACGCGGCACTCAACCGGACCAACAGCGAAACCCCGCGCGCCCCTCCCCTTGAGGTCGCAACGCAACCACTATCCAGCGACCGTGTCCAGGGCATCGGACTCCCCGGCCGCGCTTCCCAGCTTCAGGGCCAGCTGCCGGCGCGACCGTACGCCGATTTTCCGGTAGATACGGGAAAGTTTAGCCTCGACGGTCTTCACACTGACGAAAAGTGTACGAGCGATCTCGGCGTTGGTGGCGCCGGCGATGGCCATGGCGGTGACTTGGCGTTCGTCGGCGGTCAGGACCGGGCCGGCGGAGGGGCTGGGGTCGGTGGGGCCGGCTTCGGAGCGGGCTCGTTGCAGCCAGGCCTGCGCGCCGGCGCGGTCGAAGATTTCCACGGCGGCGCCGAGGGCTCGTTCGGCGGCGGCGCGGTGGCGGCGACGGCGTTCGAGGCGGGCGAGTTCCAGCAGCGTACGGCCGTGTTCGAGGGGCATCGACAGGGTGCCGAAGCGGTCGGCGGAGACCTGCAGGACGGCGGCGGCGCGGTCGGGCTGGCCGATCGACGCGAGGCGCAGGCCTTCGGCGCGGCCGAGGGCGGCGAGGACGCCGGCCCGGTCCAGCCGCTCGGCCTGCTCGACCGCGCGTTCGATGACGGTGTGCGCGCGGTCGTCGTTGCCGAGCCGGATGTACGCCTCAGCCAGATCAGGCTGCCAACCGCTCAAAGCCGGCTCCGCCAAGCTCATCGACTCGGACAGCTTGGCGGCCTGCCGGAGCGGCACCAGCGCCTCCGCCGGACGGCCGGCCAGCAGCGAGACGTGACCGTGCAGCGCGGTGGATCGCAGCTGCATCAACCGATCCGCGTCCGCCTCCGACGCCGCGACAGCACTCCGCGCAAGCTCTCCGGCCCGTTGCAACGAGCCACCGGCCGCCTCGGCCAGCGCCGCGGAGAAGAGCACCGGGCCGCGACCGAGATCGGCCTCGTCGGCCAACCGCAGACCGCGCGCACCATATTGCAGCGCCGAAGAACAGTTTCCGAGTCGCACCTCGGCATCGATCAGGTCCGGCAACACCAGCCACAACTGGCTCGGCAACCCTAACCGGTCCGCGCTGACAGCCAGCTGCGCGAGCTCGTTGCGCGCCGGTACGAGCCGGCCGGACAGCAGCCACAGCCGCGCTCTTTTCGCACGCGCGCCAAAAGTGCCAGCGGTGTCGACGAAAGCGCGCTCGATCGTACGCTCGGCGGTCGGATCGCCGAGATAAAGCTGCGCCATGCTCAAAACCTGCAGCGCGACGGCGCCAACCGTGCTGTCGCCGGCCGCTTCCGCCAGCGCCAACGCGCGCTCCGCCTCGGCCCGCGCCTCGGTCAGCTGGCCTTCCAACAGACAACGGATGCCGACCCACACCCGCACCGGCGCGAGCAAGACCGGGTCGTTGCCGGCATCCACCAGCACCCGGTTGAAAAGTCCGGCGGCATGCACGAGTCCCTGGCCGACCGTGTCGAGCAACACCAGGCCGGCGCGTACCCGGTCGGCCGGTGCGGTGGCGATGGCGAGAACGTTCTCAGCGGCCGGCCGCGCCAGGTCGTACATCGCCGCGTTGGCGGCGAATTCGGCCGTACGTAACGCACGTTGGATGACCAGCGCGGTGTCCACTGTGGACGTGCGACGCGCGGCCAGCGCGGCCAGCTCAGCCGCGGCCGCCGGCGCGCCACGAGCCGCCGCAAGCTCGGCGGCGCGATCGAGCTCAGCTGCCGCGAAGCGGATGTTCGCCGTGTCGCCAAGCGCGCGATGCCGGGCACGGGCGACCGGATCATCGACGACGCCGGCCAATGCGGCGTGTACGGCGGCGCGCCGGATTCCTGGCGCGCGGTCGTAGACAACCGCGGAAAGTAAGGGAAAAGCGAAGCTGACGACGCCGTCGTAGTCCAGATCGGCGACTCCGGCACCGGCCGCCTCGGCCAGCTCTTCGGTGACGCACGTACGTCCGGCACGCCGCAACAGCTCGACCGTCGGCCGATCGCTGGCGGCGGCGAACAACAGGGTTTCCAGCGTACTGGCGGAAAGCGCGGCCAACTGCGGCACTACGAGCCCGCGCAGCCGCGCCGGCACCGGCAGCGGCTCGCCGAGCTGTGGCGGCCGGTCGCGTTGCGCGGCGGCCGTGGCGATCTCCACCGCGAACCACGGATTTCCGTCGCTCACCGCACAAATCCGGCGTACGGCCCAGCCGGGCAGCGCGTCACCGACCCGCGCGCGGACCAGCGCGATCAGCGCGCCGGCCGGCAGTGGCGACACCTCCAACTCGGCGCCGCCATCCGGACAAAGCGTCGTTGCCGGCGCACCGCCATAGGCGACCCGCTCGGCGACCACCACTCGCAGGCCGGCCGGACCGATCCGCGCGATCGCGAACTCCAGCACGGCGGCCGATTCCGGGTCGATCCACTGCGCGTTGTCCAGCGCCAGCACGACAGGATGCGCGCGCCCGAGCTCCACCAGGAAGTCACGAACGGCGATCCGTACGGCCAGCCGGTCGGCCTGGCCGGTCAGCTCGCCGCGGCTCAACGCGTCCAGAACCTCGTGCTGGCGCGCCGGAAGCGCGGCCATCACACCGTGATCGGCTCCGGCCAGCAGGTCGGCGAGCGCGGCCAGCGGCAGCTGGCGATCCGGCTCGACCGGCGCACACTGCAGGACGACCGTCTCCGGATCGGCGCTGCGAACAACGTTCGCAAGCGCGCGTACGACCGTAGTTTTGCCGATGCCGGCAGGGCCGTACAACACCAGGCCCCCGGCGGACAGCCCGGACCAACACCGCTCAAGCAGCTCTGTCCGCCCCACGGGCTGGCCGGGAAACACGTGTTAAGGCTCGTCTGCCGGTTCGGCCGGGACAACGACCGTTTGGCCGATGATGCCCACCAAAAGATTGATAAGGGTGAGTCCAGGTAACGCTGGCCCATCAATGTCGACTGGATGGCCACATAGGGACGTATTCCCCCCAACTCGGCAAGGGGATTTCAAGGGTTTCCCCGTCTTATGCATTACCTGACCGATCCATAACGTCGTCGGCGCCGACGTCCGTCCTGTTCAGGGAGAAGCATGACGAGAAGACGCGATCGCCTGTTCAGACCAGGAAACCTGTTCGCAGCCGGAGCCGCCGCGGCGGCTCTGGTCCTCGGTGTGATGCAGCCGGCCGCTGCCGCGCCGACCAAGCCAGCAAGCACAAAACCGGCCGTATCGGCCCTATGTGGCAGTACGGCCAAAGGAAAAGGCATCTCCGGAATGCGGTGCTTCGCGCTGAAGCGTACCGATATTCCGAGTAAGAAAGGCATCCGGCCGCTGACCGACACGCCAAGCGGCTTCGGTCCGGCCGACCTGGGTTCGGCGTACCAGATCCCGGCCAACGGCGGCGCCGGCCAGACGGTCGCCGTCGTCGACGCCTTCGACAACCCCAACGCCGAGGCCGACCTCGCCGTCTACCGGTCCCAGTACGGCCTGCCGCCGTGCACCACCGCCAACGGCTGCTTCAAGAAGGTCAACCAGCGCGGCGACCAGGGCCCGTACCCGCCGGCGAACGCCGGTTGGGCCGGCGAGATCGCGCTGGACATCGACATGGTGTCCGCCATCGCACCGCAGGCCAACATCCTGCTCGTCGAGGCCGACGACAACTCCTTCGACAACCTGGGCCTGGCCGTGAACAAGGCGGTCGACCTGGGCGCGAAGTTCGTGTCCAACAGCTACGGCTCCGACGGCGAGGACGCCTCCGAGCTGGAGCTGGACGACCTCTACTACAAGCATCCCGGCGTGGCCATCACGGCCAGCTCCGGCGACGACAACTACGGCGTCTCCTACCCGGCCGCGTCCCAGTACGTGACCTCGGTCGGCGGCACCGCACTGGTGCGCGACAGCAGCACGCGCGGCTGGTCGGAGAGCGTCTGGCACAACCAGTACGGCGGCCCCGGCAGCGGCTGCTCCTCGGTGGAGCCCAAGCCGGCGTTCCAGACCGACACCGGCTGCGCCAAGCGGACCGTCGCCGACGTCTCCGCGGTCGCCGACCCGGTGACCGGCGTCGCGGTCTACAACACCTACCAGGCGGGTGGCTGGGAGGTGTACGGCGGCACCAGCGCCTCGGCACCGATCATCGCCGGCGCGTACGCGGTGGCCGGCGCCCCGGCGGCCGGCAGCTTCCCCAACTCCTACCCCTACACCAAGCCGTCCGCCTTCAACGACGTGACGACCGGCAACAACGGCACCTGCACACCGGCATACCTGTGCACCGCCGGCGCCGGCTACGACGGCCCGACCGGCCTCGGCACGCCGAAGGGGGTCAGCGCCTTCGGCACCGGCCCACACGGTGAGCTGCTCGGCACCGTCACCGACACCGCTTCCGGCGCGCCGGTTGCCGGCGCCAAGGTGACCGCCGGCGACCTGTCCGCCACCACGGACGCGGCCGGCAAGTACGACCTGACCGTGCCGGCCGGGACGTACGACCTGACCGCCACCGCCTTCGGCTACACCACGCAGACGGCGTCCGGCGTGGTCATCGCCGACGGCGGCAAGGTGACCAAGGACTTCGCGCTCGCGGCCGTGCCGAAGGTGTCGGTCAGCGGCACCGTCATCGACGGCTCCGGTCACGGCTGGCCGCTTTACGCCGGCTTCAGCGTGAACGGCACGGCCCTGTCCGGCAGCACCGACCCGACGACCGGGCGCTACAGCGTCCAGCTGCCGGCCAACGCCACGTACACGCTGCACGTGACCTCGAAGGTCCCGGGCTACGACGCGGCCGACATCCCGGTCACCGTCGCCGGCTCCGACCTGCACAAGGACATCCAGCTGAAGGCGTCGGCCAACTGCACGGCTCCTGGCTACACCTTCCAGACCACCGGCACGACGCAGACGTTCGACTCGACGGCGGCGCCGCCGGACGGCTGGACGGTGACCAACGCGACCGCCGACGGCGGCTGGGTCTTCGACGACCCGGGCAAGCGCGGCAACAAGACCGGTGGCACCGGTGCCTTCGCGATCATCGACTCCGACAAGCTCGGCAGCGGCAAGCACCAGGACACCGTGCTGACCACGCCGGCGTACGACCTGACCGCGGCCACCACCCCGGTGCTCACCGCGGACACCGAATACAAGGCGTATTCGAACTCGACCGCCGACGTCGACCTGAGCGTCGACGGCGGCACGACCTGGACCAACATCTGGCACCGTACGACCGCCAGCCTGCTCGGACCGGCGAAGATCGACCAGGCGCTGGCGACCGCGGCCGGCAAGAACAACGTCAGGCTGCGGTTCCACTACCAGGGCACCTACGCCTACCACTGGCAGCTCGATGACGTGTTCGTCGGCAACCGCGCATGCGTCGCGACGCACGGCGGCCTGGTGGTCGGTCACGTGACCGACGCCAACACCGGCGCCGGTGTCGACGGCGCGACCGTCACCAGCACGGACAAGCCGGCGGAGAACGCCGGTACGGCCAGCGACGCCGACCAGGGCGCCGGCTTCTACTGGTTCTTCTCCTCGCTGACCGGCTCGCACAAGGTGACCGCCGGCAAGGGCGGCTACGTGGCGGCGTCGAGCAACGTCGACATCGCCACCGACGGCGTGACCAAGGCCGACTTCACCCTCACCGCGCCGCGGCTGACGGTGACGCCGGCGGCGATCAACAAGACCGTGCCGTGGGCTGGCCAGGCGACCGCGAACGTGAAGATCACCAACACCGGCACCGCTCCGGCGACGTACAAGATCGCCGAGGCGCCCGGTGGCTTCACGCAGCAGACGGCCGGCGGAGCGGCGGTGCACAACGTACGCGCCACGCCGCAGGCGCTGTCGATGAAGGCGGCGGCCGCCAAGGGCAAGAAGGCCGCCACGCCGAAGGACGCCAACCCGTCCGCGGCGCCGTGGACCGGGCTGCCGAACTATCCGACCGCCGTCCAGGACAACCTGGTGGTCGCCGGCAACGGCAAGCTCTACTCGGAGTTCGGCTACACCGGCAGCGACGACACCGCCGACCTCTACGCGTACGACCCGACCGCCGGGTCGTGGAGCAAGCTGGGCACCTCGCCGGCCGGCACGCGTGAGGCACCGGCCGGAGCGTTCCTCAACGGCAAGATCTACGCCTCCGGCGGTTGGGGTGCCTCCGGCGCTCCGCTCGGCGTGACGTCGATCTACGACACCGCGTCCAACAGCTGGTCGACCGGCGCGTCCATGCCGACCCCGTACGCGGGATCGGGACACGCGCTGCTCGGCGGCAAGCTCTACGTCGTCGGTGGCTGCACCGCCTCCGCGTGCGGCGCGCAAGACGTGCAGGTCTACGACATCGCCGGCAACAGCTGGACCAAGGCCGCGAACTATCCGGAGAAGACGTCGTGGCTGTCCTGCGGTGGCATCGGCGGCGTGCTCTACTGCGCCGGCGGCAACACCGGCTCGGCGACCAGCAAGAAGACCTACGCGTACACCCCGAGCAGTGACAGCTGGACGGCCGTCGCCGACCTGCCGAACGACTTCTGGGGTGCCGGTTACGCCGCGGCCAACGGCAAGCTGGTGGTCAGCGGTGGCGTGGTCAGCGGCAGCACCACGGTGACCAACACCGGTTACGCGTACGACCCGGGCGCCAACGCCTGGACCGCGCTGCCCAACTCGAACACCTCGCTCTATCGCACCGGCAGTGCGCTCGGGTTCTACAAGATCGGCGGCAACCCCGGTGGCCAGTTCGTGCCGCCGGTGGCCACCGCCGAGGTGCTGCCCGGCTATGACCAGGGTGACAACCAGGACGTGTCCTGGCTGTCGGAGAGCGCGACCAGCGGCACGCTCGCACCTGGCAAGAGCGCCACGATCGCGGTCACCCTGGACGCCAGCGTCCAGGAGATCACCCAGCCCGGCACGCTGACCGCCGGTCTCGCGGTCAACGGCAACACGCCGTACGGCAACGCCGCCGTCCCGGTCTCGTTGACGGTGAAACCGCCGACGACCTGGGGGAAGGTGACCGGCAAGGTGACGGTGAAGGATGCCTCGGGCAACCTCGTCGCGCTGGCCGGGGCCACCGTGGAGGTCGACAGCTGGACGGCGTCGTACACGCTGAAGACCGACGCGCAGGGCAACTATGGCCTGTGGCTGGACTATCGCAACAACCCGCTGACGCTGATCGTCGCCAAGGACGGCTTCCGTCCGCAGACGACGACGGTGTCGATCAAGCAGGGTCAGGTGACGACCAAGAACTTCACCCTGGTCAAGCCGTAGCCCTCAAGTGGTCGCATGGCCACCATGCGTGCGTTGGTCGCACGCATGGTGGCCATGCGGCCGTACGGCCGCCAAATGCCGCCCCCGATCCGAGTTTCCTCGCCCCCTGCGACATTTTCCGGCCGAGCTTCAGCCGTACGGACCGGACGGAGGCAGCCCGTCCAGCCCGTACGGCCTCGTGCGACCCACCAGTGGCAGCCGGCCCCCTCGCCCAGCTACCACCGGCCCCCTCGGGCCCGGCCCGCGAACCGACGCCGGCGCCGGTTCGCGGACACGACTGCAGAAGCCCACCCGCGTGTAGGTGAACTTCAGCGCGACAGGTCCGCGACCAGGTCGATGGCCGCCGGCAACGCCTCCGGCAGCCGCTCGATCCAGGCCCGCGGTGTCGCACCCGGTACGTCCAGCCGGCTCAGCTCGCGCTGCACCATCTGGACCATGGTGGGCAGCAGGGACGTACGCGCGACCAGCCCGAGCGCGCGTTCCGTCCCCGCGGCGGCCAGCGTCTCCCCACCGGAGAACACCGACCGCAGGCACTCCCCCAGTGCCATTCCGCGCAGCAGCCGACCCCTCTGCGGCTGCTGCCGGACACCTGTGTTGACCACGACCAGGGCGTGGCTGGCCGACGCGCGCTCGCCGGACCGGTCGGCCTCCCGATAGACCTCGGCCAGCCGGGTACGCAGGTAGGCCAGTGTCGCCAGGCCGGTGGTCGGATCCTCGACGGAGATCGTGCGGAACTGGGCTGCCCCCTCGTCGGCCCAGGCTTCCGCCACCGCTCGGATAACCGTCCCCGGCGACACTGGCACTACTTCCCGCGTCACCGCGAGCAGCGCGGCGACATCCTCCAAGGTCTCGTCCAACCACACGCCGGAGGCCGCGCGAGCGCGTCCCAGCCGCGCGCAGGCCGGCAGGAACTGCCCGGTCGGGTGGACCAGCTGCTCGGTCACCGCCTCGACCTCGGCACACTGCCAGTCGTCCGGCCAGGACCAGCCGGCATCGGCACTGGCCTCGCGCCAGCGCCGGCGCAGCCGGTCCGCCCGGTCGTCCATCGGCGGCTCGTTCGTGCGCTGCTGCACCTGCGGCACCAGTGACAAGGCGCGCGCATCTGCCACTTCGGCTCTCCCGCTTCCTCGGTCGCCGGCCGTGTCGAAGTTCTGACCAGCGGATTCAAGAGTGACGCGGATGTACGGGAGTCATGACGCGGTTATCCGTAATCTTTTCTCCAACTTGTTTGCGCGTACCGCGTGAATTGCCTGAAATGTCCGTGATTGGGGTTGTTTCGAGCAGATGTCTGGCGGCACCGGCGCCGGCCGGCAGCTGAGCTCAGGAGAGCCACCGGCCGGCCCCAGCGACGCTGAGCTCATCACCGCGTCGCGCGCGGGCGACACCGGTGCCTTCGAGGTGCTCTATCGCCGGCACGCCGAGGCGGCACAGCGTTACGCGATGACCCTGACCGGCAACCCCACCGACCGCGACGACCTGGTCTCCGAGGCCTTCGCCAAGGTGCTCTCGACGCTGCGCGCCGGCGGCGGACCCGACCTCGCCTTCCGCTCCTATCTCCTGTCGGTCGTACGCAACGCCTTCTACGACCGCACGCGCCGCGACAAGCGGCTGGAGATCACCGACGACATGACCCGGCACGACCGCGGCGTCGCGTTCACCGACACGGTCGTCGAGGGCCTGGAGCGTACGCTCGCCGCGCGTGCCTTCGCGACGCTGCCGGAGCGCTGGCAGATGGTGCTCTGGCACACCGAGGTCGAAGGCGACTCGCCGGCCGAGGTGGCGCCGCTGCTCGGCCTCACCCCCAACGGCGTCGCCGCATTGGCCTATCGCGCGCGCGAGCGGCTGCGGCAGGCGTACCTGTCCGTACACGTCGCCGACGCGCCGCAGACGACCATGGTCGCCGGCACGACGTGCGGCTGGACGGCCGAGCGGCTCGGCGCGCGCGTACGCGGTGGCCTCAGCAAACGCGAGGCCGCCAAGGTCGACGCGCACGTACAGGAGTGTGCCAAGTGCAGCGTGCTCTATGCCGAGCTCGGCGAGCTCAACGGTGGCCTGCGCGGCGTACTGGCTCCGCTCATCCTCGGTGCCGCGGTCGGCGGCTATTTCCTCAAGCCAGCAGCCGCGGTGGCCGCGGTCGGCGGCGGCCTGGCCGGCCTGTGGCAGTGGATCCTCGCCGGCCTCCAGCGGCTCAAGGATTTCCTCAAGCAGCCGTCCGGCATGGCGGCCGCGGCCGCCGTCCTCGTCGTCGTGATCGCCGCTGCCGCCGGCGCCTTCGTCCTCACCAGTGGCAAGGAGGAGCCGGCGAAGCCACCGGGAGCGGCCGGCCCGAACAAACCCGCTCCTGGTGGCGGCGGCGGTGGCGGTACGCCGGGTGGTGGCGGCGCTCCTGGCGGTGGCGGCGCTCCTGGGCCGGGCAGCGCTCCCGGCAGCACTCCTGGGGCCGGTCCTGGGGCCGGTCCCGGGGCTGGTCCTGGCGCTGGTCCTGGCGCTACGCCTGGCACCGGTCCGGCTGGTCAGCCTGGTGGCACGTCCGGACCCGCTCCGAGCGCGCCGGCCGTACGACCGACGCTGGCGGTGTCGAGCGTGGGACCGCTGTCACCGGGGCGGCCGGCGGTCATCAAGGCGGTGGTCGCCACGCCGGCCGCCGGCGGCGGTCGCGGCAACGCCGTACCGCTGCTGTTCCCGCGGCTCGACTCCGGCCCGCTGACGCTCAGTCTCGGCAACGCGCTGACGGTCAGCAACACCGACGCCGCGGACGGCTGGTTCTGCCAGGTCGGCGGGCGTACGTGCACGCACGGTCCGCTGACCCCCGGGATGGTCACCACCGCGTACATCCGCGTGAACGTGGCGCCCAACGCGACTGGCCGGATCCCGGTGACGGTGTCCGGCGGCGGCGGCGCGGCCACCAGCGCGTCCGCGAGCCTGCCGACGCCGGTCAAGCAGGACTGGGGGACGCTCTACGCGGTCAACGGCAAGGCGCGGCTGCAGGTCACCGGCAACACGCTGATGACCTGCTGGTGGCGCGCGCCCGGCTGTCCGGCGGCGCGGCAGCGGCAGCTCAACCCGTACGGCGTGGACAACGACCGGCAGAAGATGTTTCCCTACGACTCCGACCACGACAGCTACACGCGCGTCTCATCGTCAGGTCGTGTGGCGGGGTCGGGACAGGTGCTCTATGCCGGGTTGTTCTGGTCGGCGTCCGCGCGGCCGGCCGGTGGCGTGCCGCCCGCGCTGCTGAGCGGCCCCAACGGTGTCCGTACGCCGGTCACGCCGAGCCTGGTCGACGGACCGGCCGGCCCGAGCACCTTCCAGGCCTACGCCGACGTGACCCACCTGGTGCGCGCCGGCGGCTTCGGCACCTGGACGGTCGGCTGGCACACCGGACCCGCGCCAGGCGTGCGCGCGTACGCCGGTTGGGCCCTGATCGTGGTCACCAGCGACACCGCCGCACCGTACGGCCAGATCGCCGTCTTCGACGTGAACCTGGACATCGGCACCGGCCGCCGCTCGGCGACCCTGCACCTGCCGCTGGAGACCGTCGGCGTGAACAGCGTCGTCGGCGCCGTGGCCTGGGAAGGCGACGCGAGCCTGCCCGGCGACCGGGTGGCGATCAACGGCCACCCGCTGGCCGGCCGCGACCGGCTGTGCGGCGCCGACAACGCCTTCTGCAGTCATGCCGACGACACGGTCGAACGCAACTGGAACACCTTCGGCACCGACGCCTGGACGGCCAGCGGCGGCCAGCTGAACCGTACGGCCGACCTGGCCGGCACATCCGTGCAGGACGCGGTCACGCTTGGGGCCTTCGCCATCGCCAACCAGTCCTGACCTACCCGCTACAGCGCGAAACTGTCGTACCCACCCGCCAATGTTGGCCCCCACCCAGATCGGGTGGGGGGTGGGTCTGAGAGGTTTCCTTAGTTGAGTTCGAAGTTGATCTTGGTGGTGCAATCGGGGTCCGAATGCGGCGGCGGGGTGGCTTGAAGGTCCTGTGCGGCGGGCGGGTGGTGCGGCTTCTTCGTCTGCGGTGGGGTGGCTGGGCCGGCTCTGGTTAGGGCGAGTGGTGGGTCTGCTGGTTGGTGCGTTGGGCGAGTAGTTGAGTCTTCTAATTGGTGCGTTGGGAGAGTGGTTGCGTCTCTTGTTTGTTGCGTGGGTGGGTGGTGGTTTTCGCCTGCGCGGCGGGCGCGCCTGCGCGGCGGGCGGCCTCAAGGGAGGGGCGCGTGGACGCCAATCGGTGTGCATGGGGGTGCGGGTGGCGGTTTGTGGGCGGGGCTGGGTTTTCTGGGCTTGCTCGTTCTCCCCGTCGGCGCCCGGAGGGAACCACATTTTCGGAGGGGCCGCCGAGCTTGGGAGGGTGGTTGCGTCAGGTGGGCGGCGGCCCCTCCGAAAATGTGGTTGGCTGCGCCCGCCGACGGGGAGAACGAGCAAGCCAGGTCACGTATGGGAAGCAACCCGTCGGCGTGGACGCCCAACGATCGTGCTGTAGCGGCTGACTGCGTAATACTTGTTTAACAAGACATCAAAACGGACATCTGTTGCAGGCCAGTAGTCACAACAGCATTGTCAGCCTCAGTAGTCACACCCGTCACAGCATCCGATGATCACGGCGGCATGAAGGCCTTGTTCCTTGCGTCCAGCGCTAGTGACTCGACATTCACACCATTCGCAAACCGCTCAAGGTCGACATTTATCGCTACACATGTCAGTTCGTCCCACATACTGGACCGTCTCGCCACTTACCGGGACGCCAAGCGTGCCCCAAAACCGATCTTGGACACTCTTGGTGGAATTGTGACTCATGTGACTGGCGATACAGGCGAGGCGGTCCGTCCGTGCAATACAAGTTTGACAAGACATCAAAACGGGCACGTGTCGCGCGTCACAGAGCCGACACGAGGAGGGCGCATCCGGGTGACAAGTTGCGGACCGAAAGGCCACCAAAGGTGACCTTGGCGACGCCGACCGCCCGGCCGTCAGTACGCTGAGCCGTATGCGACTCATCCGCCGCCTGGTCGAGCGCTGGCACCGGCTCATCAAGGAGATGACGGCGTTCGGCATCATCGGCGTGGTCAACACCGGCGTGCAGTACGTCGCGCTGAACGCCTTCCACTTCTGGCTGCACGTCGGCCTGCTGACCTCCAATGGCCTGGCCACGGTCATCTCGGCGACCAGCTCGTACTTCATGAACCGGCACTGGACGTTCCGGCACCGCGCGCGCAGCAGCATGCGGCGCGAATACACGCTCTTCTTCATCTTCAACGCGATCGGCCTGGCCATCTCGTCGGCGGTGCTGTGGCTGTTCAAGTACGTGCTGCATCTGGACACCCCACTGTGGGTGAACGTCGCGGCCACAATCGGACTCGTGCTCGGCACGCTTTTCCGTTTCGTCACCTACAGCAAGTGGGTCTTCCTGCATCCCGATGACGCGCTGTACGAGCAGAGCGAGGAATCGTCGACGGAGAGCGACCGCGAGCCGGCGAGCGTACCGGACAAAACGTAATTCGCCGTGCCGCTGCACGGCGACGTGCGCGCGGTCCGTATCCTCGGTCGGGTGAATCTCGTTCGCAGTCTTTATGACCGCTGGCAGAGTCGCCTTCACGAGGTCACCGCATTCGGTGTGATCGGCGGCGTCAATTTCCTCCTCGACCTGCTGCTGTTCAACCTCTTCTACGGGGTTTTCGGCATCCCGTCGCTGACCGCGCGCGGTTTCGCGACCGTGCTGTCGGCGTCCAGCTCGTACTTCATGAACAAGCACTGGACCTTCCGCGGCCGCAACGACAACGACCGGCGCCGCGAGGTGATCCTGTTCATCGTGTTCAGCGCCGCCGGCCTGCTGATCCAGTGGGGATTCCTCGGAATGTTCAAGTTCGTGCTCGGACTTGACAATATTTTCTGGGCCAACCTCGGCAACATCATGGGCGTCGCGGTGGCGATGTTCTTCCGCTTCTGGGCCTTCAGCAAATTCGTGTTCCTGCAGGCACCGCCGGCCGAGGAAACCGCGGAGCGAGAGAAAGAGCCGACTCCGGTCTAGAAAGACCCAGCAAAACGAGAATCACGAAAGGGCCGGGAGATCCGGCCCTTTTTCATTCAGTTCTCATTTGGCAGGCCAGGCAAGTAAATAGCGAAGGTGGCCGGCTTCGGCCGTACGAGCTCCAGCCGGCCGGAGTCAGCCTCGACCAGCGCGCGGGCCAGCGGCAGGCCAAGGCCGGTGCCGCCGCGACCGGAGACGCCGCGCGCGAAGACCGAGCCGACCAGCGAGTCGGCGATGCCAGGCCCTTCGTCGGTGACCTCGACGACGACGTGCTCGCCGTGCCGGAACGCCTGTACGTCGACCGTGCCGCCGCCGTGGTTCATGGCGTTCTCCACCAGTACGCCGATGGCCTGCTGCAGGTGGCCTGGTGTGGCGTGTGCGCGCAGTCCGTCGGCGGGCAGGATCCGCAGCTTGCGGCCAAGGCTGGACAGCTGCGGCGCCCACTCCTGATAGACGCTGTCGAGCTGCTCGGTCACATTGACTGGTACGGCCGAACGCGCGCGTTCGTTGCGTGCCTGCTCCAGCAGGTCGTCGATGACCGACACCATCCGGTCGACCTGCTCCAACGCCAGGTTGGCCTCGCCGGCCGCGTTCGGATCGGGAGAGGTGCTGACCTCCTCCAGCCGCATCGACAGCGCGGTGAGCCGGGACCGCAGCTGATGCGACACGTCACCGGCGAACTCGCGTTCACGGCGTACGAGGTCGGACAGCCGCAACGCGGCACCGTCAAGCACGCGCGCGACATCGTCCAGCTCGGGGATGCCATAGCGCTGACCGGACGGCCGCAGGTCGCCGTCGCCGAACCGGCCGGCGTCGTCGGCCAGCCGGGACAGCGGCGTGGTCAGCCGCTGCGAGACGCGGCCGGCGAGCAGCACGGCCACGCCGATGGCGACGGCAGCCGCGATGATGACGACGGCCGCGGACTCCACGCGCTCGGTGTAGTAGTCGCCCGGCGAGCGCTCGACCAGCAGCCGGCCGCCGGTCATGCTGATCGTGGCCCGCAGTGGATTGCCGCCGGGACGCGCGCCGGTGGCCAGCCGCCGGCCGTCCGCCAGCATCACCTCGACGTACGGCGTGTCGGTCACCAGGTCGTCGAGCCGCTTGGCGGTCAGCGTCCCGTCCGCCACGTACGGCTCGATCGCGATGGCGTAGCGATAGGCATCCGTGGTCAGCCGGTCCTGCGCTGAGGTGGTGATCTCCTGCTGCGTGATGACCAGCAGTGGTACGCCAAGGATGCCGATCGCAACGAGCGCGACCAGCAGAGTGGCCGCGACAATGCGCCGACGCATGCTCCTAGGCTACTTCTCCGCGTCCCGCTCGAACCGGAAGCCGACCCCGCGTACGGTGACCAGCCGGCGCGGAGCGCTGGCGTCGTCGCCGATCTTGCGGCGCAGCCACGACACGTGCATGTCCATGGTCTTGGAGGAGGCCGCGCCGGCGTCTCCCCACACCTGCTCGGCGACGGTCTCCCTGCCGACCACCTCACCGGCGTGCTCCAGCAGCAGCTGCAGCAGAGCGAACTCCTTGTTGGTGAGGTGCACTTCCTCGCCGTCGACGTATGCGCGGCGGGAGGCGACGTCGACGCGTACGCCGGCGGCCGAGAGCTCGCCGGCCGCCGAGCGCCGCAGCAGCGCACGTACGCGCGCGAGCAGCTCGGCCAGCCGGAACGGCTTGCCGACGTAGTCGTCCGCGCCGGCGTCCAGGCCGACCACATAGTCGACCTCGTCGCGGCGTGCGGTCAGCATCAGCACCGGCAGCGTGGAGCGAGCGCCGCGCAGCCGGCGGCAGACCTCCAGGCCGTCCATCTCCGGCAGGCCGAGGTCCAGGACGAGCAGGTTGGCGACACCGGAGAGCGCGCTCTGCAGCGTGGACGGACCGTCCGACCGGACGATGACGTCGTGTCCTTCGCGCTCGAGCGCACGGGACAGCGGTTGAGCGATGGCGGCGTCATCCTCCGCCAGCAGCACGGTGGACACGGTCACACCCCACGTTCGTAGGTGATCATTGGAAGCTCCGCCGATCATTCTGGTTGGTCGAGCCTTACGACGGGTGAAGGCCCGCGATGATTCCCGAAGTGCGGAAACTCATCGTCACCATTATCACCCAGGTCTTCTTCTTCATCCTCGGCCAAAGCGCGCTCGTCTTCTTCCTCCATCAATTCATAAAGAATTGTTTGGATTTCTCGAGCGCGCGGGAGATCGACGAGGGTGAGCTGGCCGCCTTCGTTCTCGTCGTCACCGGCGGCCTGCACGATCAGTGTGCCGCAGCCGACCATGCGGCCGACGATCGAGCCGGCGTACGCGACATCGGTGATGGCGCCGAGCGGCAGTTCCCAGCGGTGCCGGCGGATCAGGCCGACCCGCACGATGACCCGCTCGCTGGTGAAGACGACGTGCGTCGTGAGCCAGCGGACGAGCCGCCGGCCGACGTACCAGACGATCACCGCGGCCGCGATGATCGCGACGAGCACGCGCAGCGAGGTGTACGGCCAGGCCGCGATCGCGTACGACGCCAAGCCGACGGTCAGCAGCAGCACGAAGACCGCGGGCACCAGCGTCTTCCAGTGCGGATGCAGATGCAGCACCAGCCGCTCGTCCTCATCCAGCAATTTCTCCGGAAACCGCACGCACCACGCTAACGCTTTTCAACCGCCGCGAGGGTGACGTTTTGCCGGTCGACACGCCGGCGGCCACCGTCAGGACCTCACCCTCGCGCCGGGTTGACGTGCGTGACGTCGCCGGCGGCGACCGGGGTGAGAGTGCCGTCGGCGGTGCGTACGACCAGCCGGCCGTCGGCGTCGATGTCGGTGGCCTCGCCGTCCAACGTACGGCCGGTAGGCAGCTCGACGCTGACTCGCTGCCCGACCGTGCGACACATCGTCCGGTAGGCGACCCGCAGGCCACTGGCGTCCGGATCGCCGTGCGCGTCGGACCAGTCGCGATAGTCCTCGGCGACCGCACGCAGCAGCGCGCGCACGATCGTGTCCCGGTCGGTGCAGGTCGCACCGGCCAGCCGCAGCGAACTGGCCGGTGCGCCGGCGCGTTCCGGCAGCTCAGCGGCCGTATTGGTGACGTTGAGGCCGATCCCCAGCACGACCGCGGCGCCGTGCGCCTCGGCCAGGATGCCGGCGACCTTCCCCGCGCCGGCCAGCAGGTCGTTCGGCCATTTCAGCGACACCTCCAGGCCGGCGACCTCACGTACCGACCGCGCCGCGGCGACGCCGGCCAGCAGCGACAGCCATCCCCACCGCGGCGCCGGAGCGGCTGGCCGCAACAACATGGAGACGCTGATGCCGGCGCGCGGCGGACTGACCCACGTACGGTCGCGCCGGCCGCGTCCGGCGCCTTGGTATTCGGCGAGCACCACCAACCCCTCGGGCGCGCCGGTGTCGGCGAGCGCTGCGACGTCGGCGTTGGTCGAGCCGGTCTCGGCGACGACGCGTACGTCGGTCCAGAAGTCGCGCTGCAGCGCGCGGCGCAGGTTTGTCTCGGACAGCGGCGGCCGATCCAGGTCGGCGTACTTGCTCACCCCGCGAGTGTGGCAAAAGTCGCGGGCCGGCGCGTCCGCTGGCGGTCACGACTAGTCTTACCGCGGAGTAGGAAGGGGTGCCTGTGAGCGCGGAACCGGTGGCGGACAGCCCCGCCGAAGCGGTCGGAGCGGCCGAAGTGCCGGCCGGCATCGACATCCACACCACCGCCGGCAAGCTGGCGGACCTCAAGCACCGCGACGACGAGGCCGTACACGCCGGTTCGGAGCGCGCGATCGAGCGCCAGCACAAGAAAGGCAAGAAGACCGCGCGCGAGCGGATCGAGCAGCTGCTCGACGACGGCTCGTTCGTCGAGCTGGACGCGCTGGCGCGGCACCGGTCGACCGCATTCGGGATGGCCGAGGAGCGGCCGTACGGCGACGGCGTGGTCACCGGCTATGGCACCGTCGACGGCCGCCCGGTGGCGGTTTTCGCGCAGGACTTCACGGTTTTCGGCGGCAGCCTCGGCGAGGTGTTCGGCGAGAAGATCGTGAAGGTGATGGATCTGGCCGCCAAGACCGGCTGCCCGGTGATCGGCATCAACGACTCCGGCGGCGCGCGGATCCAGGAAGGGGTGGTGTCGCTCGGGCTTTACGGCGAGATCTTCTTCCGCAACGTACGCGCGTCCGGCGTCATCCCGCAGATCTCGCTGATCATGGGCCCGTGCGCCGGTGGCGCGGTCTACTCGCCCGCGATCACCGACTTCACCGTGATGGTCGACCAGACCTCGCACATGTTCATCACCGGTCCCGACGTGATCAAGACCGTCACCGGCGAGGACGTGGAGTTCGAGGAGCTCGGCGGCGCGCGCTCGCACAACACCAAGTCCGGCGTGGCGCACCACATGGCGCCGGACGAGGACGAGGCGGTCGAGTTCGTCAAGCAGCTGCTCGGATTCCTGCCGAGCAACAACCTGGACGAGCCGCCGTCGTACGAGGTCGACAGCGACCTCTCGGTCACCGACGAGGACCTGGAGCTCGACACGCTCGTGCCGGACTCGCCGAACCAGCCGTACGACATGCACACGGTGATCGAGCACGTCCTGGACGACGGCGACTTCCTGGAGATCCATCCGCTTTTCGCGCCCAACATCCTCTGCGGTTTCGGCCGCGTCGACGGACATTCGGTCGGTGTGGTGGCCAACCAGCCGCTGCAGCTGGCCGGCACGCTGGACATCGACGCGTCGGAGAAGGCGGCGCGGTTCGTCCGCACCTGCGACGCGTTCAACATCCCGGTGCTGACTTTCGTTGACGTGCCTGGCTTCCTGCCCGGCACCGACCAGGAGTGGAACGGCATCATCCGGCGCGGCGCGAAGCTGATCTACGCCTACGCCGAGGCCACCGTCCCGAAAGTCACCGTCATCACGCGGAAGGCGTACGGCGGCGCGTACGACGTGATGGGGTCCAAGCACCTCGGCGCCGACCTCAACTTCGCCTGGCCGACCGCGCAGATCGCGGTGATGGGTGCGCAGGGCGCGGTGAACATCCTCTATCGCTCGGAGCTGCGCGAGGCGGACCGGCCCGATGAGCTGCGGTCGCGGCTGGTCACCGAATACGAGGACCACCTGGCCAACCCCTACATCGCGGCCGAGCGCGGCTATGTCGACGCGGTCATCCCGCCGAGCACCACGCGTACCGCGGTGATCAGGGGTTTGCGTACGCTGCGCGGAAAACGCGAGACGCTGCCGCCGAAGAAGCACGGAAACATCCCGCTGTGAGCGAGCGACCGCTGCTGCGGATCGTACGCGGCACGCCGACGGACGAGGAGCTGGCCGCGGTGACGGCGGTGGTCGCGGCACTCGCTGCTGTGCCGTCTCCGCCACCGCCGCGCGCGCGTCCATTGTGGACGGACCGGACGGCGTTGTTGCACGCGCCTTTGCTGCCGGGCAAGGGCTCCTGGCGCGCATCGGGCCTGCCGCGCTGACAGCCGCGGGGTCGCGCTGCGTGCGTAGGGCGACCCTGCGGCTTTTCGGCGCTAGGCCGGGACGTTCAGGTCCCAGACGCCTTCGAAGAAGACGCACCGGTAGTTGTCCTGCACGCCGTGGTCGATGGCGCCCTGGTCGCACTCCGCGTGCGTCGGATACGAGTCGATGGTGTCCCAACCCGGCACCGGCAACGCGGCGACCGGCGCGGCCGTGGCGACCAGCGCGCCGGTGGCCAGCGCGGCACCGGCGAAAACGGTCACGGCGATCCGCCTGAAGCTCATCCGTTCCTCCTTTTCCCGACCTGCCCCGGTGAAAACCGAGCGCAAGAGTAGACGCGGCCGGTAAAAAGGTCCAGACATGTTCTTCGCCTTGGCAATTATTGGCGTGACCGGTAACGGCACCGTCCGGCGCAGCCACTAGCGTGACGGTTGTGACTGCTCGCCTGATCCTCGCGTCCGCGTCGCCGGCCCGGCTGGCCACCCTCCGCAGCGCCGGCTTCGCGCCGGACGTGCTGGTCTCCGGGGTCGACGAGGACGCGGTGGCCGCCACGCTCACCGAGCCGACGCCGGCGCAGCTCTGCCTCGCGTTGGCGCGCGCCAAAGCCGAGGCCGTCGCGTCCACTGTGGACAATGGCCTGGTGGTCGGCTGCGACTCGATGCTGGAACTGGCCGGCCGGGCGTACGGCAAGCCGGGGACCGCCGAGGTGGCCAAGGCGCGCTGGTCGATCATGGCCGGCGGCACCGGCCTGCTGCACACCGGTCACTGCGTGATCGACGCGTCGACCGGCAAGTCCAGCGCCGAGACCGCGACGACGACCGTACGGTTCGGCACACCGACCGAGGCCGAGCTGGACGCCTACGTCGGCTCCGGCGAGCCGCTCGCGGTGGCAGGGGCGTTCACCATCGACGGCCTCGGCGGCACGTTCATCGACGGGATAGACGGCGACCCGCACAACGTCGTGGGCATTTCGCTGCCATTGTTGCGCAAGCTGTTCGCCGAGGTCGGCGTACGCATCACCGATCTGTGGCGGTTGGCCTAGATTTTCGATATATGTAACGAAAGTTGCCATATGCGACGATGGCCGCTTTGGGGTGACGGACGCATAGTGACGACATAGTGACGACATAGCGCCGGTCGCCATGCTCACCAGCGCGTCGCGCGAACGCCTGAGTTCCGACCCTTCCACACGACCAACCGTCGTGCATCTCGGCGGACCTTGTCCCGACCAGGGCCAAAGCCGCCGTCCACACGTGCGCGTTCCGCGTACAGAGATGGAGATCGGCATGCGGAGAACTCGCTCAGGACGGCGCCGGTCCGCCGTCACCGGACTGCTCGCCGTCGCCGGACTGCTGGCCAGCACAGCGCTGGTGGCCACCGTCGCGCCGGCACCGGCTCAGGCCGCCTCGACCATCGGCGGCAAGATCACTCGCACCGAGATCATCCAGCGCGCGACCAACTGGTATCTGCGCCGCAACGACTCCGACCTGACCTACGACCAGAGCGCCTACACCTGGGACGGCACGCATTCGCGCCAGTATCGCCGCGACTGCTCGGGATATGTCGACATGTCCTGGCACCTGGGCGCCGACCCGAACACCGGCGGGCTCGACGACTCGACGTACACCACGTCGATCACCCGCGCTCAACTGCTGCCCGGCGACCTGCTCGACGACACGGTCGACCACGAGAGCGGCTATCCCTATCACGCGATCCTCTTCGGCGGCTGGGAAAACAGCGCGAAGACGACCTTCTGGTATTACAGCTTCGGCTCGACGCCGCTGAGGAAGGTGACCGGCGCGTCGTTCAGCCAGGCCACGTTGTCCGGCCATCCGACCGGCGACTACAAGCCGCTGCGCTACAAGAACGTCCTTGAAACGACCAGTCCGGCCGACGGCAACAGCATCACCGGCGACAACTTCACCGACCTGCTCGGCGTCAAGTCCGACGGCACGATGTTGCTGTATCCCAACAACATCCTGATCAACGACGGCATACCGTACGGTGTGGTCAAGGAGATCGGCCACGGCTGGCAGGACATGAAACGACTCGTCCAGGCCGACGTCACCGGAGATGGCTACACCGACCTGGTCGCCTTCCAGACCGACGGCACGATGTTGTTGTACGCCAACAGCTACGTGGCAAACGACGGCATTCCCTACAGCGGACACACCGAAATCGGCCACGGCTGGAACGCATTCGACCGGGTGATCGGCGCCGACGTGAACGGCGACGGCTACACCGATCTGCTGGCGCTGACGCCGGACGGCGTGATGACGTTGTACGTCAACAACTACAAGGCCAGCCACGCGGCACCGTACAGCTCGCATATCGACATCGGTCACGGCTGGAATTCCTACAGCCGGATCATCGCCGCGGACGTGACCGGCGACGGCTACACCGACCTGCTCGGCGTCACCAGCACAGGCGACATGTCCTTGTACGCCAACAACTTCAAGGCCAACAGCGCCGTGCCGTACAGCGCACATGCCGAGATCGGCCACGGCTGGAACACCTACGGCCAGATCCTGTCCGCCGACGCCAACGGCGACGGCTACACCGACCTGCTCGGCATCAGGCCGACCGGCGAGATGGAGCTCTATCCCGGAAACTACAAGGCCAACGCCGCGGTGCCCTACAGCGCACACGGCGAGATCGGCCATGGCTGGGACAACTTCGCCACCATCGTCTAGCCGAACGGAACCGTGACGACATGAAAAGACTGTTCTTCCGGCTGGCGGTGGCGGCCAGCGCGGTGGTGCTGGCGTCCGCGGCGCTCGGCGCCACCCCGGCTCAGGCCGCCAGCACCAGACCGTGCGACCCGGCCGGCACGACCGCCTCGGACGCCTCGATCGCCAGCTCTCTCAACAAAAGCCTGACCGGTTCGATGAAGGGCGTGATGACCGCCTATCGCGTGTCGTGCGCGCGAGTCATCTCCAACCGGATCCACCAGCGCGGCCTGCCGGTGCGTGCGGCGCACATCGCCATCACCACGGTGATCGTCGAGTCGCTGATCCAGAATCTGACCTACGGCGACCTGGACAGCCTCGGCCTGTTCCAGCAGCGGCCGTCGGCCGGCTGGGGTACGCCGGAACAGATCATGGATCCGATCTACGCGACCAACCAGTTCGTCGACCACATGCTGCGGATCAGCGACTGGCGGACCGCGCCGATCGGTGAGATCTGCCAGAAAGTCCAGGGGTCGGCCTTTCCGCAGCGCTATTACGACGCGACGGCGGACGGCATCGCGATCGCCAACGCTGTGTGGGCCGTCGTCGGCTCGCCGGACGGTCACAGTGTCACCGGCGACAACTTCACCGACCTGCTCGGCGTCAAGTCCGACGGCACGATGTTGCTGTATCCCGACAACATCCTCATCAACGACGTGCCGTACGGCGTGGTCAAGGAGATCGGCCACGGCTGGCAGGACATGAAACGACTGGTGCCGGCCGACGTCACCGGAGATGGCTACACCGACCTGGTCGCCTTCCAGACCGACGGCACGATGTTGTTGTATGCCAACAGTTACGTGGCAAACGACGGCATTCCCTACAGCGGACACAGCGAAATCGGCCACGGCTGGAACGCTTTCGACCGGGTCCTCGGCGCGGATGTCAACGGCGACGGCTACACCGACCTACTCGCACTCACGCCGGACGGCGTCATGACGATGTACGTCAACAACTACAAGGCCAACCACGCCGCGCCGTACAGCTCACATCTGGAGATCGGTCACGGCTGGAATTCCTACAGCCGGATCATCGCCGCGGACGTGACCGGCGACGGCTACACCGACCTGCTCGGCGTCACCAGCACAGGCGACATGTCGTTGTACGCCAACAACTTCCGCGGCAACAGCGCCGTGCCATACAGCGCGCACATCGAGATCGGCCACGGCTGGAATGCCTACAGCCGGATTGTCGCCGCCGACGCCAACGGCGACGGCTACACCGATCTGCTCGGCATCAGGTCGACCGGCGAGATGGAGCTATATCCCGGAAACTACAAGGCAAACCACGCCGTGCCCTACAGCGCACACAGCGAAATCGGTCACGGTTGGAACAATTTCACCACGATCGTTTGACAAAGCCGGCCGTGTCCTCGGCGTCGAGGACACGGCCACCGTCAGGCGATCTCCACGAAGTCGAGCTCGGCCCAGCGCGTCAGATGCTGGAACCGCAACGTGTTCCAGCCGGCGTTGAGGTCGACGCCGACACCGACCTGCGTCCAGTTGTCCCAGCCATGGTCCGGATAGTCGACGACCTGCTGCGCCGAGCCGTTGACGGTCAGCTGATGTTGTGCGTCGCCATATCCGGCGGCGTACGCGACGTGGGCCGTGTAATTCCCCGCTGTCGGAGCGAAAACGGTGATGTCGACCCAGGAGTCGTCGTTGTCGATGTACGCGGCGACCGCACCTTGTGACGCACCGGCCGCGCCGGTGCGCACCCGGCAGTCGTTGAGCGTGCCGCGCTCGGCCTCATAGCGTACGCGGCTGCCGCGTACGACCGGATAGTCGTTGGCCCAGCCAAGATCGGCGACGTACATGCCGCGCGCGTCCCGCCCGCCGTTGAGCCAGCCGTGGAAGAAAATCCTGTCCCCCACGACATCCTCGCCGCCGGGTCCGACGACCGCGCCGTCGACGCTGTCGGTGGTGATCAGCGGCCGGTAAGCCTTCGAGTACGAGCCGGTGATCGATGGCGAGACCGCGTACGAGGTGTAGTAACCGCTGCCGCCGTAATTGCCGGCAGAATAGAAAAGTACGTACTGCGACGGCCGGTGCACCAACACCGGCGCCTCGATCACGTTGGCCTCGTCGGCGCGGTCGGCGCGCAGCAATGCCGTGCGGGAGCCGGTAAAGGTGACGCCGTCGGCGGCGACCGGCTGCAGCCAGAGCGCCGGCGCCTGCCCGATCGCGTTGCCGTCGTTTTTGTAGAGCAGGTAACGCTTTCCATCGGTGTCGACGAAACTCGACGGGTCGATGTCGCCGCCTTCGCCGCCGTCGCACACCAAAGGCGCGTCGCCGACCGGCGTGAACGGTCCGAGCGGATTGGTGGACACCGCCGCGCCAACGCACATGCGGCCGACCGCCGCGCTCGGTCCGGTGAAATACATCAGGTAGGTGCCGTCGGACCGCCTCGACACGTCAGGAGCCCAGAATCCGCCGCCGCCGGCCCAGCTCGGTGGCGTCGGCAGGGCATCGCCGCGGATGGTCCACGGGCCGGTCGCGGACGGCGCCGACGCCACCGGCGTACGACCGGCGCCGCTGCTGGTGGAATAGGCGTAGAAGGTCGACCCGACCTGCAAAACGTCCGGGTCGGGGAAGTCCTGGTTGATGACCAGCGACGGACCGACCGTCGCCGCGTGGACGGCCGGCGCGGTCGCGCCGAGCACGGTCGCGGTGACCGCGAGACACAGCAGCATCGACTTCATCGTGACGCTCCTTCCGAGATACGTATAAAACCGTGGAAAATCCCGGAACGCCAGATGTTGGCCGCGCTACGCCGAAGCCGGCCAGCGATTGGTGACAGATGTCAGGCCAGCGCCGAGGTGAGCACGTCGACGATCAGCGCGGCCTGCCGGCCGTCCTGGTCGAGGTCGGGGTCCAGGATGGCGATCTGGAGGCCGGCGGCGCCAGGCAGCCGGGCCAGGCCGCGGACCAGGTCACGCACCTGCTCGGCGTCGAGCCCGCCGGGCGTCGGCGTGTCGACCGCCGGCACGAGCGACGGGTCGAAAATGTCGGCGTCGAGGTGGATCCAGAAGCCGTCGAGGTCGTCGCGTACCAGCACCTCGCGGGCGGCTTCCACCGCGGCGGGCGCGCCTTTGGAGTGGATGTCCGCGCTGGTCAGATAGCGGATGCCGGTGTCGGCGAAGTCGGCGAGGTCCTCCTGGTCGCGGACGCCGAGCTGGATCGTGTCGGCGTCGCGCACGTACGGCTTGAGGCCGTCGATGTCGGTCAGGTAATCGTGGCCGCGGCCGGTGACCAGCGCCAGGTCCTCGCCGGCGGCGGCGCCGACGTGCGGGGAGTTGGCCGGCTCGCGAAAGTCGGAGTGCGCGTCCACGTGCGCGAGCCCGAAGCGGCCCTGCCGGCGCAGCGCGAGCGCCGGACCGAGCAGGATCGAGCAGTCACCGCCGAGCAGCACCGGAAACTCGTCGGCCGCACGGATCTCGGCGACCCGGTCGGCGAGTTTCCTTGTGTACGCGGCAATTGCCTCGCCGTTGCGGACACCGTCGCCAGGCCGCCACGTCGCCACGTACCGGGGCGGCACCACCGCTCCGGCGTCGCGCGCGTCGAGCTTGTCGAGGATGCCGGCGTCGCGGAGAGCCCACGGCGCCTTGTAGCAACCCGGCACGACATCGGTCGCCGGCGGCCGCAGGCCCAGGTTGGACGGTGCGTCGAGGATGGCCATGTCAGTGATTAACTTGCTCATACTCCTGACGCTACCATGGCCGGTGTGGACGTACGAGAGTTCGCCGAGACCGGCCTGGTGGCACTGGACCTCGTCAACACCTGGGACGTGTATGAGCCCGACCCCGAGCGGCTGACCAACAACGTCGAGCTGCGGCGGTTTTGTCGTGAGCTCGGCGAGCCTTCCGTGGTGTCGGCCGGCGATCTGGAGGCCGTACGGGCGCTGCGCGATCGGCTGCGGCCGGCGGTGATCGGGTCGGCGGAGGAACGGACGGCCGCGCTCGTACGATTGTCGTCCGGTCTGCCACATGCCGCGGTCGTGGCCGGCGACGACGTGCCGCGACTGGAGCTGGTCGCGACCTCCGAAGACCTGGCGGCTCGCCTCGGCGTACGCGCGTTGCGTGAGTTGCTGGAGATCGCCGCGGCGGGCGACTGGGATCGCGTACATCATTGCGCGGCGGCGCCCTGCGAGGACGTGTTCCTGGACCGCAGCCGGCCAGGCCGCCGCCAGTTTTGCTCGACCAGATGCGCCAACCGCGCGCATGCCGTAGTCAGCCGCGCGCGCCGCTCCTAGATCCGCGTTTGTTGACCATGGGATTATCACGCACGTTTTGACCTCGACGTGCGCGAAAACCCCGTGGTCAACAACAAATGTCCCGACGCGTAGAGGCCGTCGGGGTTCATGGCCGTAGTGTTCCAGGGGGAGCTGACCTTTGCCGGCGTCGAAGACCGATTCGATGAGCTGGCGGAGGCCCACAAGCCGTCGACCTTTCGAGGCGGAGAGCCAAAAATCGATTTGGAGTCGGTGTTCGCGGGGTGATATCGTGGGAACATGCGTTCGACTATGGGTGATGCGATCAGCCTGGTCGACGCGCTGTCCGACAGTGTATCGCGGCCGCGGATGGATACCTGCCGCGGCAGACGGCGCAGTTGGTGAAGCAGTTGACCCGTCAGTCGCTTGGTGATTGCCGGTGGTTGGTGAAGGTCGCGCGGTTGACCAGTCAGCGCGCTACCGGCGGCTCGTGTTTCGCTGATGCGGAGTTGCCGGCCACCGCTGTTGCTTTGGCTGAGGTTGGGATCACTCCGGGGCATGTGCGGGAGATCGTGAAGGCGATGTCGGTGGTGCCGCCGGGTTGGCCGGATCGTGAGGGTTTTGATCGGTCGTTGGCGGGGTTGGCGCGGTCGGGCTACCCGGAGGATGTCAAAGAGCTGGGCAAGGTGATCGCGGATCGGATCGAGCAGGAAACACCGCCGCCGGAGGACGATGATGATGATGGGCGGTTGGCGGAGCTGATTCTCCATGGCATCACCTGTGCTGGTGTGTTGCCGCATGACACGCGGCCGTTTCGGCGGAGAAACCAAGCTCCACAACCTCGTGCTGCTGTGCTTCGCACATCACCAAATCGTGCACCATTCGCAATGGAAAATCATAATGCGCGGCGGGATCCCGTATTTCATCCCGCCAGCGTTCATCGACCCGACCCGCACGCCGATACGGCACGCGCGCTACAGCATGAAATGCTGAGCCGACCCCTGCGTCGCACATCACGCTCACGGTGGACATCGCTGCCTACGGCAGCCGGAAACGTGTTCGTCCGCGGTCGGAATGGCATCTCTCGCGTCGGTTCGCATGAACCGCCGCCACGAGCCGGCACTCGCACACCTGGCAAACCAGCAACGTCACGCGGTGGAATGCGGAATCAACCGACTCAAACGCAACCGTGCCGTCGCCACTCGCTATGACAAACTCGCTGTTCGCTACGAGGCAACAGTCCACATAGCGACCACCAACGAGTGGCTACGACTTTGAAACAGACCCTAGGGCCGCAGGGCTCGGACGATCGGGCCGAGGTAGAGGTCACTGACCCGCTGCCGCCAGTCCGGTGAGTCGATCGGCAGCGTGGTGTCCTGCGTCAGCACCAGCGACAGTACGTTGCGCGCGATCAGCTCGGCGATCCCCTCGACGTCCTCGTCCGGCATCGACAGCCGGCCGGCGGCGATCTCGGTGCGGATGTGGCCGGCGATCCAGCCGCGGGCCGCGGCGAGGACGTTGCCGGCCTTGGTGGTCAGCAGCGGCAGGATCAGCTCCGGCTCGGTGCGCAGCAGCCGGTTGAGCACGCGGTGGTTGCGCAGGAAATCCAGGCAGAACACCAAACCCTCGACCAGCTTGTCCTCCGGCGTACGCTGCGCGGCGATCACCGCGTCGACCTTGGTCAGGAAGCGCCGCAGCTCGCGCATCAGCAACGCGTTGAGCAGCTGGTCTTTCTTGGGGAAATAGCGGTAAACGGTGACCCGCGAGATGCCGACCCGGCGGGCCACCTCGTCGATGGTGAACCGGCGCAACCCGAAGTCCTCGGCCTGCTGGATGGCCGCGCCGAGGATCCGCTCGGCGGTCTCGTCGGTGGGCAGATCCGCCGCGTACGCCCGTCGCAGCAGGTCATCCGCCATCGCTCCAGATTACTGCTTTACAACTTGACTGTCTTTGTTACATGCGTTTCACTGAGGCGTATGGTCGCAGATCGGGAAACCACCGCGCAGCGCCTGCTCACCGGCTCGGTCCGGCGCTCGTACGACCCGGACGTCGACATCGACTGGGACGCGCCGCTGGTCGAAGGCAAGTTTTTCGCGCCACCAAAGACGTTGAGCCTCTACGGCACGCCGATGTGGGACCGGATGACGCACGAGCAGCGCGTCGAGCTGTCCCGCCAGCAGACGGTCAACGCGATCAGCGTCGGCATCTGGTTCGAGAACATCCTCAACCAGCTGTTGCTGCGCATGACATACGAGCTGGATCCGACCCGCCAGCACGTGCATTACGCGCTGACCGAGCTGGCCGACGAGTGCCGGCACATGACGATGTTCGGCAAGCTGATCGACCGGCTCGGCGAGAAGCCATACAGGCAGGGGTTCGTGCTGCACAACCTCGGCCGCATCCTGCCGTTCACGCTGCGTGGACCGTCGGTGTGGGTCGCCGCGCTGATCGGCGAGGAGATCTTCGACGCGATCCAGCGCGCGACGATGCACGACGAGGAGCTGCAGCCGCTGGTACGCCAGGTGATGAGCATTCACGTCATCGAGGAGGCGCGGCACATCCGCTATGCGCGCGAGGACACCGTACGCCGGATGACGACCACGACCTGGTGGGGACGCGAGTTCTCCCGGATCGTCGCGGCCGTCGGCGCGGTGTTGCTGCAGACCGTGCTGGCGCGGCCGGAGATGTACGAACGCGCCGGCTTGGACGTGCGCGAGGCTCGTAGGGCGGCCAGGAAGAACCCGCACCTGAAGCAGATCCGCGCGGAAGGATTCGAGAAGCTGCGGAGTTTCCTCGACGACAACGGCCTGATCGGTGGGCCGAGCAGGATTTTCTGGCATGTCGCCAAAGTGCATCCGGACGGCACACAGGTGCGGCTGCTGGCCAACTGACCGGCCGGGAACACCGCGGTGGGGCCAGGAGTTGGGATCGGGAGAGAGGGAGTGACGAACAAAACTGGAGGTACGTGACGATGGTTGCCGACCTGGGTCGGATCGGGGTTTGGCGGTCGGTGTTCGCGCTCGGCGAGGACCCCGGTGCGCTCAACGAGGCGGTCGCCGAGCTGGACGAGCTCGGCTACGGCGCGTTCTGGCTCGGCACCGCCAAGGCCGACCTGCAGGTGCCGGAGCAGATCCTGGACGCGACGAAGAACCTGGTGGCGGCCACCGGCATCATCAACGTCTGGACCGAGCCGGTGGACGTGACCACCGCCGCGTACCACCGCGTCGCCGCCAAGCATCCCGGCCGGCTGCTGCTCGGCATCGGCATCGGCCACCGCGAGATGGTGAAGGAATACCAGAAGCCGTACGACGCGCTGGTCGACTACCTCGACAAGGTCGACGCGGCGAAGGTGCCACAGGAGGACCAGGCGCTCGCGGCGCTCGGCCCGAAGGTCACCAAGCTGGCCGGCGACCGCACCCGCGGCTCCCATCCCTACTTCACGACGCCGGAGCACACCGCGCAGGCCCGCGAGATCCTCGGCGCCGGTCCGCTGCTCGCTCCCGAGCAGAAGGTCATCCTGGACACCAACCCGGAGACGGCGCGCGCACTGGGCCGTCAGACGCTCGGCTTCTATCTGCAGCTGTCCAACTATCGCAACAGCTTCCTGCGCCTCGGCTTCACCGAGGAGGACGTGGCCGACGGCGGCAGCGACCGGCTGGTGGACGCCACGATCGCCTGGGGCGACCTGGACACGATCGCCAAGCGGATCGCCGAGCACCACCAGGCCGGCGCCGACCACGTCTGCGTCCAGGTGCTCACGGAGGGTCAGGAACTGCCACGCGCGCAATGGCGTGAGCTGGCGACTCTTATCAAGTAGACACAGGTCACTGCGCACCTTCTCACACGAAACGGTGCACTCAGCCGTACGCGCATAGACTCCGACCGAACGGAAGGAGCCGAAGGTGCACAAGGTGCTGATCGCGAATCGCGGCGAGATCGCCGTACGGGTGGCCAGGGCCTGCCGCGACGCCGGTCTGGGCAGTGTCGCGGTGTACGCCGACTCCGACCGCGACGCGATGCACGTGCGGATCGCCGACGAGGCCTTCGCGCTCGGCGGCGACACCGCGGCGGAGACCTACCTGCGCATCGACAAGCTGCTCGACGTGGCGGCGAAGGCCGGCGCGGACGCCGTACATCCCGGCTATGGCTTCCTGTCGGAAAACGCCGACTTCGCCGCCGCGGTGATCGACGCCGCCCTGACCTGGATCGGTCCGTCGCCGGAGGCGATCCGCGCGCTCGGCGACAAGGTCGAGGCGCGACACATCGCCACCGGCGCCGGCGCTCCACTCGTGCCGGGCACGAAAGACCCGGTCGCGGATGCCGACGAGGTGCTTGCCTTCGCCGAGGAACACGGCCTGCCGATCGCCATCAAGGCGGCCTTCGGCGGCGGCGGCCGGGGCCTGAAAGTGGCGCGCACCAAGGAGGAGATCCCGGAGCTGTTCGACTCGGCCGTACGCGAGGCGACCGCCGCGTTCGGCCGTGGCGAGTGCTTCGTGGAACGCTATCTGGACAAGCCGCGGCATGTCGAGGCGCAGGTTTTGGCCGACACGCACGGAAACGTGATCGTCGTCGGCACACGCGACTGCTCTTTGCAGCGGCGGCACCAAAAGCTCGTCGAGGAAGCGCCGGCACCGTTTCTTTCCGACGCGCAGCGCGCGGAGATCCACTCCGCCGCCAAGGCGATCTGCAAGGCGGCCGGCTATCACGGCGCCGGCACGGTCGAGTTCCTGGTCGGCGCGGACGGCACGATCAGCTTCCTGGAGGTCAACACCCGGCTGCAGGTCGAGCATCCGGTCAGCGAGGAGACCACCGGCATCGACCTGGTACGCGAGCAGTTTCGCATCGCGGACGGGGAAAAACTGCGAATCACCGAGGACCCGGAGCCGCGCGGCCACGCCATCGAGTTCCGGATCAACGGCGAGGATCCCGGCCGCAACTTCCTGCCCGCGCCGGGCACGGTGACGACCGTGCAGTGGCCGTCCGGGCCGGGCGTACGCGTCGACAGCGGCATCGAGACGGCGACCGTGATCGGCGGCAATTTCGACTCCCTGCTGGCAAAACTGATCGTCGTCGGCGCCGACCGCCGGCAGGCGCTGGAACGCGCGCGGCGCGCGCTCGCCGAGACCGTCGTCGACGGCATGGCGACGGCATTGCCGTTCCACCAAGCGATCGTCGCCGACCCCGCCTTCACCAGCGAGCCGTTTTCGGTGCACACGCGGTGGATCGAGACCGAGTTCGACAACCAGATCCCGCCGTACGCCGGTGCCGTACCGGCCGAGGACGACGCCGAGCCGCGGCAGACCGTCGTGGTGGAGGTCGGTGGCAGGCGGCTCGAAGTCTCGCTGCCTGGCAACCTCGCGGCGGCTTCCGCCGGGGTGGCGACGAAAAAGGCGCCGAAGCGCAAGTCGTCAGGTGGCGGCGCGGCGGCGGCGAGCGGCGACGCGGTGACCGCGCCGATGCAGGGGACCATCGTGAAGGTCGCGGTCAGCGACGGCGACCAGGTCTCGACCGGCGACCTCATCGTCGTGCTGGAAGCGATGAAAATGGAAAACCCGGTCACCGCACACCGCGACGGGACCATACGTGGCCTCGCGGCCGAACAGGGCAGCACCGTACAAAGCGGCACGGTCATCTGCGAGATCGCCGACTGATGGCACGGCAAACCATCAGCTTTCACGCAACACCGTAAAGCACCGTCACGGTGGCGCGTTCGACCGTATCGTGGTCAGCGATGAGCGAGCCGCGCGACCACGGCCTTCGCATCGGTGACGCCGAGCGCGAAGCGGCCATCGGTGCGCTCGGTGAGCACCTGTCGGCCGGCCGGCTGACCATGGACGAATACGGGGAGCGCACCGCGAAAGCGACCACCGCGCGTACGAACGAGCAACTGCGGGCGCTTTTCGCGGACCTGCCGGCACCGCATCCGGCCGCGGCCGATCCGCGTAAAGGCCGGGAAATCGTGAAATCCGGTCCGTTGGCGCCGACGACGGACACACCGGCGCCGGCTCGCCGGGCCGGCCACCTGGCGCCGCGGATCGTCCGCGGCCTCGGCGCGGTCAGCTTCGTCGGCTGGCTCGCGCTGCTGGTCACCGGTCACGGCAACATGTGGTGGCTGGTGTTCGTACCGGTGATCTTCTTCGTCTTCGCCAGCCAGGTGTGGCCGGAGGAAAAGAAGAAGTCCTGACGTGACATTCGTACCGGATGCCGGCCGGTCGGCTGCGTACCATCGGTTTCATGACTGACGAGCTGCGGATCGGCGACGCCGAACGCGAGGCCGCCATCGCCGCGCTGGGTGAGCACCTGTCCGCGGGACGGCTCACGCTGGACGAGTACGGCACGCGCAGCGCCGAGGCGACCAGCGCGACGACCCGCGGCGACCTGCTGGCGCTGTTCAAGGACCTGCCGGCACCCCATCCGACGCTCGAGACGCCGGCGCCGGCCGTCGACCTGGCGAAGCGACCGGAGCGGCCAGTGGCTCGCGTCGAGCGCGGCGAGCTGGCCAAACGCATCGTGACCGGCATCTCGGCGGCCAGTTGGATGCTGTGGATCCCGCTCGCGGTCGTGTCGCACTGGTCGCTGTGGTGGCTGATGTTCATCCCGATCGGACTGTCGGCCTTCGCCGGCAAGATCTGGTATCCGGACGACGACGACCGCGATGACCGCGACCGCCGCCAACGACGCCGGGCCCGCCGCCACGGCTGGTGACCGCGTACGGCGCGAAACTGTCGGTGCCTGCCGGAAGACTTGATGTCGGGGGGCCATTTTCCCCCAAGGGGACGAAGCACCCCTGATCTCATTCTTCCAGCAGGCACCGACAGTTTCGGCGCGGCTAAGGTAACGCCGCCTCCAGCGCGGCCCGGTGCGCGCTGACCCAGTCGTACGCACCGCGTACGGACGCCACCGCGCCCGAGTCGCGCAGCCGCATCATCGCCGCGTTGCCGTTGGCGGCGCTGGCCTCGATCCCGCGCCAACAGCGGTCCTGCCACCACAGGATCGTCTCGACCAGCCGGCTCCGGTCGGCCAGGCCGTACGCGTCACAGATCGCGCGCACGCGCCGCGCGGCCGCGCCGGCATCCGCCACCGACGGACCGAGATCGAGATACTGCCAGCAGACATGCGCCACGTCGTGGATACGCTGCCCCGGCGCGGCGATGTCCCAGTCGAGGAACACGATCGGCACACGGCCGCGATAAACCGTGTTCCGCGGCGACAAATCGTTATGACAGACCACTTCCTGGTCACCGGCCAGCGCGGTGCCGGCGGTCAGGTCGTGAAACTCGCGTACAAGCCGAGCGACCTGCTCCAGCGTCTCGAGCGCGTCCACCCCGTCGGTCGGCGACCGCCAGGCGACGTGACCGTCCACATAGGACAACACCTCGCGTCCGCGCTCGTCGATGCCGAGCAGCCGCGCAGCGCCCTCCCAGCCGCGTTCCTCGAAATGCCGCAGCAGCCGGTGTACGAAGCCGGCCCGCTCACCAGGCACCCGCCGGACCGTGTCGCCGACGCGTACGACCTCGTTGACGAAACCACCGACCAGCGGCACCTCGGTCACTCGAACTCCGGCTGCATGAGCTGGCGCGCCGCCTCGGTGATCGACCCGGACAGCGACGGATAGATCGAGAACGACTGCGCGATCTGGTTGACGGTCAGGTGGTTCTCCACCGCCATCGCGATCGGCAGGATCAGCTCGCTCGCCCGCGGCGCCACCACCACACCACCGATGACCAGGCCGGATGCCGGCCGGCAGAACAGCTTCACGAAGCCGTCGGTCAGCCCCATCATCTTGGCCCGCGCGTTGGTGGCCAGCGGCAGCGTGACCGTACGCGCCGGCACCGTACCGGCCTCCACCGACGACTGGCCGAGGCCGACCGAGGCGATCTCCGGGTCGGTGAAGACGTTGGCGGCGACGGTCTGCCGGCGCAGCGGCTGGACGGCCTCGCCGAGCGCGTGCCACATCGCGATCCGGCCCTGCATCGCCGCCACCGACGCCAACATCAGCACGCCGGTGCAGTCACCAGCCGCATAAACGCCGCGCACGGACGTACGCGAAACCCGGTCCACCGCAACGAAACCGCGCTCGTCCAACGCGACACCGGCCTCCGCCAGGCCCGCGGTGTTGGGCACCGAGCCGACGGTCATCAGCGCGTGGCTGGCCTCGACCGTGCGACCGTCCTGCAGCTCGACGCGTACGCCGTTTTCGGTGCGGCGCACCGCATCCGCGCGCGCGTTGGACAGGATCGACATGCCGCGCCGCGCGAACACCTCCTCGATGTGCTCGGCGGCGTCGCGGTCCTCGTGCGGCATCACCCGGTCACGGCTGGAGACCAGCGTGACCGGCACGCCCATGGCGAGGTACGCACTCGCGAACTCGGCGCCGGTGACGCCGGAGCCGATCACCACCAGGTGCTCGGGCAGCTCCTTGAGCTCGTACACCTGCCGCCAGGTCAGGATCCGCTCGCCGTCCGGCTCCGCGCCCGGCACCACGCGCGGCGTCGCACCGGTGGCGACCAGCACGATGTCGGCCTCCAACGACGCGCCGCCATCGACCTCGACGAGGTGCGGGTTGCCGGTGCGCAGCCGCGCGGTGCCGGACAGCACTTGTACGCCGTGCGCCACCAGGCCACCGGCGATGTCGCGCGACTGCGCCTTCGCCAGGTCGCGTACGCGCGCATGCACCATCGCCAGGTCGACCTCGACGCGCCCGTCGAGCGTGCCTTTGATGCCCAGCGGCGGCGCGCCTTCGCGCAGCGTCGTCGCCACGTCCGAGGAGGCGATGAACGTCTTGCTCGGCACGCAGTCGGCCACCACGCAGGCGCCGCCGATCGCGTCCGCCTCCACGATGCTGACCTCGGCCCCCAACTGCGCCGCCACCAGCGCGGCCTCGTACCCGGCCGGTCCCCCTCCGATGATCACGATCCGGGTCACTCGGGCTCCCACCTCGCTCGTTCCGCTTCCGCTTCCATCCTCGCGCACTCGCCGGCGGACCGGCGGGTCGGACCGGCCGACCGGGCCGAACGGTTAGGGTGACGGCATGCCGCTGTACGCCGCTTACGGCCTGAACCTCGACCCGGCCCGCATGCTGGAGCGCTGCCCGCTGTCGCCGCTGGCCGGCTCCGGTTGGGTCACCGGCTGGCGGCTGACCTTCGGCGGCGACCCGGCGGTCGCGACGGTCGTGGAGGCCACCGGCGCGCAGGTCTTCGTCGGGTTGTACGACGTGAGCCCGCTCGACGAGCCGACGCTGGACGCCTGGGAGAAGGCGGAGACCGGCATGGAGCAGAAGCTGAAGGTGCGCGTACAGACGCTGGAGGGCTCGCAGCTGGCCTGGTGGTATGTGTTGCCGTCGTACGAGGGTGGCCTGCCGACGCCGCAGTATCTCAACCTGCTCGCCGAGGCCGCCGAGGCCGGCGGCGCGCCCAACGACTACGTGACCGAGCTGCGCAGCCGGCCGACCGCATGAAGTCCGACCTGCGATCGCTCGTCGGCGCGCTCGCGGCGCAGCACGACGAGCTCGCCACTTTGCTTGCGCCGCTTGACGAATCCGGCTGGTCGCGGCCGACGCGCTGCGAAGGCTGGTCGGTGTCCGACGTTGTCCTGCACCTGTCGCAGACCGACGAGTTGGCGGTCGCGAGCGCGGCCGACCGCTTCGCCGAGGTGTCGGCGCAGATGTTCGGCGACTCCACCGCCAGCTCCGTGGACGACGCCGCCGACCGGATGGTCGCGCGCCAGCGCGGGCCGGCCGGTGCGGAGATTTTCCAGCGCTGGCAAGCAGGGACGGTCGCGCTGCGGCAAGCGCTGCTGGCGATCGACCCGGACTCGCTGCGCCGGCTCAGCTGGGTCGCCGGCACGCTCAGCGTGCGTACGCTCGTCGCGACGCGGATTTCCGAGTGCTGGATCCACACCGGCGACGTCGCCGCCGCCATCGGCCAGCCGCTCGCACCGACCGACCGGCTCTGGCACATCGCGCGGCTGGCCTGGCGGACCATTCCGTACGCCTTCGGCCGCGCCGGCCGTGAGCTGACCGGTCCGGTCACCTTCGAGCTCACCGGTCCGTCCGGCGAGCCGTGGACCTTCGCGTCGGACAACGCCGTCACGGTCGTACGCGGCACCGCCGAGGACCTCTGCAACGTCGCCGGCCGGCGCGCTCTGCCGAGCGAGGTCGCCCTGCGCGCCGAAGGACCAGACGCCGAAGCCGTCCTGGATCTGGTCCGCACGTACGCCTGAGCGGTCAGTGGATGAGCCGGAGGCGGCGTTCTGGACGTGGTGGCTGGTTGGGCAGTTGGTGTGCGAGATCGGCGAGTTCGCTGTGATAGATGGGATCCGCCGGATAGTCGTTGTGTGCGTAGACCGGCGGCGGCACGGGATCGCCGGGCGGCGCCGCGTATTGCGGGTCGATCAGCTGCCGGTCCGCGCCGGCGAGTGGACTGCCGGCCGGGGCCGGTGGATCGGTGTCGCGCGGTCCGGTGCCGATCGCGCCGCCGACGTAGTCGGTCGTACGCCACAGGCTGCGCAGCCGGCGCCCGGACGCGCCGGTCAGCCGGGTGGCGACCGCGTCCAGTGCGGGCAGGTCGAAATACGCCGGGAAATAGCGCGCGTAGATCCGCCGTAAAACCGTTCCGACGGCCAGGAAGGCGACCTGGTCGCGGACCGGCGGGTCAAGCTGCAGCACCACCGCGGCGGTGATGACGCCGCCCTGGCTGTGCCCGGAAACGACGACCGGCACACTGTCCTCGGCGACCCGGTTGCCGGCCGGCGCGCCGGCGGCGTACCAGCGCAGCCGCTGCACCAGGTCGGGCACGGTCCGCTCGGCATAGCAGGGCGCGGCCAGCGGATGTGCCGCACGGGGCCAAAAAGCGCCGACATCCCAGAGCACGCCGACCACGCGCCGAGTCTTACGAGCGCGGAACGCGGCAGCGCCGACGGCGACCAACAGCAGCAACGCGAGGACGGTGCCGTACGCGCCGAGCGTGCTCAGCGGGCCGGCGCTGTCCAACAGTGCGGCCAAGAACCGAGCGGCATCGACGGAAAACAGTGCGGCCAGTACGAAACCGGTCGCCACCGCGGCCAATGCCATCCATGGCAGCAAAACCGCGACGATCCAGCCGCCGGCCCCATCGGCGATCCGGCCGAGCCAGAACGCGCGCAGGATCTGCTCGTCGCGCGCGGCCGTCCGGCGCACCTCCGGATACTGCTGGTTGAGCAGCCGCCGGCCGCCGGTCCATTTCGCCGGCCAGATCATCCGGTACGCGATCACCGCGACGCCGGCCAGCACGACGACCGCCAGCCAGGCCAGCATCAGGGCAAACGCGAGGCTCGCCGTACGCACCGCCGGCGCGGTGTTCAGCGCGGCGACGGCACGCTGCACGTCGTCGAAGCCGGGTCGCAGGCTGCCAGTGTGCAGAAACGCACCGGAATAGATCGCGACTCCGGCGGAGAAACCCGCGCCGATCAGCAGGCCCGCGGCGGTCAGGAACACCGACCCGTATCCGCCGAGCGCCGGCTTCGGCTGGCCGTCCGGCAGCTTCGCCGATCGCCACATCAGCGCGACCGAGCCGGCGCACAGCAGCGCGACGACCGCGAGAAAACCGAACAGCAGCACGGAAAACTCGTTGTAGCCGGGCAGGCCGCCGGCCGGCTGCCAGCCGGGCCGCGGGATCAGCAGGTAGGCGACCGTCAGCAGTGCGAGTGCGTACGCCGGCTGGTGTGCGCGGTCGGCGAGGCCGGCCGCCGTGCCGGTGGTCGGCTGGCGGCTGGTCACCGCGGGAAAAGCCAGCAGCACGGCCACGCCGGCCACGGCGACCGCACAACCGACGAGGATGGCCGCGCCCAACCAGCCGAGCGCACCGCTGTCACGGGCGTACGCGGGCAGAGCGACGGTCGAAACGCAGACCGCGGCGGCGACCAGCAGGTGCAGCCGGCGCAGGCGGCGCACCAGGTGCTCGCCGCGCCAGAGGTCGGGATGGGTCAGCGGCGGCACGTCCGGGTCGCCACCGGGGTCGTCGCCGGAGTACGCGGCGCGTGGATCGGCCTGGGCGCGCTCGTACCGGCCGGCCGTGCTCCGGCCGAGCAGCATCAGCACGATCAGCAGCAGCAACGGCAGGACCGAGCCGATCAGCAGCCGCTCGCCGGGCGCCGCCGCGCGTACGAACGTGTCGACGACGGTCGGCAGGCCGGGACATCCACCGGCCGGCAGCACGCCACAGCGCCAGCCGATCTCGCCGGCGCCGATGCCGGTCGCGGTGTGCAGCATCAGCGCGGTCAGGCCGAGCGCGAAGATCCGCGAGAGCCACCACAGCAGCCGGCTCGGTCCCGGTGGCCGCAGCCGCGGCGCCACATTGGCGATGGTGAACGGCAACAGGAGCAGCCAGAACGCGCGCGCGGCCGCGCCGGAGGTGAGGCCGCCCCAGCTGTAGCCCTCCAGCAGCGGTCCGGAGCCGGGCACGGCACCGGGCGCGTCGTCGGTGCTCTCGTCGGCCAGCGCCGGCCGGTAGAAGCCGGCGCGGTTGTCCCCGGCCACCCGCATGACCAGCGCCCGGTCGAGCAGCTCGTCCGGCGGCGTGCCGGCCACCCCGTGCACCCTGAGTTCTACTACCGCACTCTCGTTCACGTTAAGTAGTCTAGACACTACGTAACGTGACGATCAAGGCCTTGCCCCATATGTCTGAATGTACCGGTCGAGTTATCAGGAACGGCTCGTATCGGGTTGGCCACTTGAGGTCCGCTCGCATGGCCACCATGCGTGCGTTGGGCGCACGCATGGTGGCCATGCGAACTTACGTACGCAGGGCGGCGACGGCGGTGTGCGCCAGCAGCCGTACGCCCGTCGCGATCGCGCGCTCGTCCACGTCGAACGTCCCCTGGTGCAGGTCGAGCTGCTCGCCGGGACGGCCGACGCCGAGCCGGGCCATCGCGCCAGGGACGTGCTCCAGATACCAGGAGAAGTCCTCGCCACCCATGCTCTGCGGCGTGCCGACCACGGCGTCGGCGCCGAGCCCGGCGCGAGCCGCCTCCGCCAGCACGCCGGTGGCGCCGGGCTCGTTCACGACCGGCGGCACGCCGCGCGTGTACGTGATCTCCGCGGTGGCGCGCGTGGGCGCCACGACCTCGTGCACCAGCTGGCTGATCAGCGCCGGAGCGCCGGCCCACGCCTCGCGGTCGAGGATCCGCACCGTCCCCAGCGCGTACGCGGCCTGCGGGATGGTGTTGGCGGCCTGGCCGGCGTGTACGGCGCCGAAGACCAGCGACACGCCGGAGCGCGGGTCCGTCCGGCGTGCCAGCAGCGCCGGCACCTCGGTGATCACCCGGCCGATCGCCTCGACCACGTCGGCGGTCAGATACGGCCGGGCGGTGTGGCCGCCGGGACCGGCCAGCGAGACCCGGATCGAGTCGGCCGACGCGGTCAGCGGACCGACCCGTACGCCGACCTCGCCGGCGGCGATCCGCGGGTCGCAGTGCACCGCGAAGATCCGCGAGACGCCGTCCAGCGCGCCGGCGTCGATCATCTCCGGCGCGCCGCCGTCGAAGACCTCCTCGGCCGGCTGGAACACCAGGCGCACGGTGCCGGGCAGTCCGCCACGCTCGGCCAGCGCCAGGCCGGCGCCGACCACCACGCTGGTGTGCACATCGTGGCCGCACGCGTGGCACACACCGTCCACAGTGGACTTGTACGGCACGTCTTTGGCGTCGGGAATGGGCAACGCGTCCATGTCGGCGCGCAGCGCCACCATCGGGCCGGCCGGATCGCCAGCGATGTCGCAGATGATGCCGTTGCCGGTCGGCAGCAGCCGCGGCTTGAGGCCGGCCGCCTCCAGCAGGCCGGCGACCGTCGCGGTGGTGCGCAGCTCGTGCTTGGACAGCTCCGGATGCGCGTGCAGGTCCCGCCGCAGCGCCACCAGCTCGGCACCGTGGCTGACCAGCCACCGGTCCAGCTGCGTACGCAACTCCTGATCCGACGCCATTGTCGAAACCAACCGGCTATTTCCGGCGGACTGCGTTGTCGTCACAAAAACCGCGTCCCTTGCTTGTGAATGTGCTCACGACACACGTCTCCCCTTTTGACCCGCTGACCCCGGGAGCGGTGTCGCCGCGCTCAACCCCAACGAAAACGTGGGTCCGACCCTGGTGAGGCCCCCCAGCCGTTGGGTGAATCTGCCACAACGGCCTTGACCAACCAGCGTACTCCGGTCGCAAATGCCACGCGCGCATAGTCCACCGGGCTGTGGACGACGGGGTCAGGCCGGCAGGCCGTCGCGCATTTCGCCGAGCAACGCGTCGACGACTTTGGTCAGGTCGCCGTTGTTCCTGGCGGCGACCTCGCGCTGGCGCTGATAGCTCGCACCGGCTTTCAGGATGCGGTCCACAGTGGACAGTTCGGCGACGCAGTCGAGCCTGCGCGCCACCGGCGTGAGGTCCTCAAGCAGGTCGGTGATCGCCTGCCGCAACGGCACGACCGTGCCCTTTTCGTCGGCGATGATCTCCGCGTCGAGCCCGTGGCGCGCGGCACGCCATTTGTTCTCCTCGACGACCCAGCGCTTGGGCAGGGGCAGCGTGTAGCCGCGGTCGAGCTCGCGATCCAGCCGCTCCACCAGGCATTGGGACAGCGCGGCCACGCCGACGATCTCGTCGAAGGTCGGCAGCCCGTCGCAGATCCGCAGCTCGACGGTGCCGAAGTTGGGATGCGGCCGGATGTCCCACCAGACCTCGCGGATCGTCTGGATGGTCTGGGTGGAGATCAGCGTCTCCATGTACGCCTCGAACTGGTCCCAGCCGGACAGCTGGTAGGGCAGACCGGCGGTCGGCAGCCCCTCGAAGACTTTGCTGCGCGCGCTGGCCAGGCCGGTGTCCTTGCCCAGCCAGTACGGGCTGGACGCGCTCAGCGCCAGGAAGTGCGGGATGTACTGGGTCAGCGCGTTGACGATCGGGATGGCCTTCTCCGGCGCGCGTACGCCGACATGGACGTGCACGCCGAAGATCTGCAGCCGCCGCGCCAGCCACTGCATCGACTCGATGAGCCGCTGATAGCGCGTGTGCGGACTGATGTCCTGCGTCGACCAGTCGGTGAACGGATGCGTGCCCGAGCACATCACGCCGAGGTTGCGGCTGGCCGCCGCGGCCTGCACCTGCGACACGGTCTCGGCCAGGTCCGCGCGCGCCTCGGCCACCGTCGTACACACACCGGTGATCACCTCGACGGTGCTCTCCAGCAGCTCGTGCTTGGCCTTCGGGTGGTCGTCGGCCCCCTCCGGCCGGATCTCGGCGAGGATCTCGCTGGCGCCGGAGCGCAGCTGCCGAGTGTCCAGGTCGACCAGCTCCAGCTCCCATTCCACGCCGAGGCTGGCCCGCGGTGACGAGCTGAACTCGATGCGCATGCGACCTCCAAGGCGCTGGAATTTCTACAGACACCAGCGCGGCGCCGGGGCGCCACACCGGTGTCTGTGAGAACACAAGCCTAGGTGCGTGACAGTTAGTGAGCCAGGCATCACAGCGATCTGGTCGGCAGATCGGCCAAATGTCCGCACGAGGCCAGCCGTCTCCCGGGTCTTCGCGCGCCGGCGGACCGGCCGGACCGTACGCGCCACGGCGTCGACGCCCAGTGGCCACGGCGGTCATTTTCCGGACACGAACGGGTCCGGCACCGGTCCTGGTGCCGGCGCGTGATACGTCGACCACACCGGGCTCGGCGTCGGCAACGGATCGGGATTTCCCACGTTCCACGCGAAAACCAGCAGGACGATCGCCGGCAGCAGACCGGCGATGACGGCGACGACGATCTGCCAGCGAATCATCGCAGACCTCCCAGCACCTCACGAGCGATTCCGGCCGCGGCGGCGAGCCGGCCGTCCGCGGTGGACGGGACCGCGCTGTAGTCGACGGTCACCAGGTCGGTCCCACGGCGAACGACGACGTGCGCGGACCGTTTTCCCGCACGGCGGCGACGGCCTCGTCGCCGATGCCCGTGACCGCGACCGTACGGACAACCTCGGTCGCACCGAAGGCGCGAATGCCGTCCTCGATGTATTTCTCCCGAGCGTTTCGTTCGGCCGATTCGACCGGCGTCGATGGCGGCCGGCTTCCGCACCGGCGCACCACGAATAGCCAGCATCGGCAAGAACCGTGGCGCCACATCGAAAATGAGGAAGATGTGGGGCAGCCGCCGCATCGGTCCGCCAAAACCGCGACCGGCCAGTCGCACTCCACCCGGTTTCCTCCCCGTTATCTCAGGAGCCCGGCCAACACTTCACCGACGATGGCGGCAGAGGTGGCCAACATCCTGTCCACAGTGGACGGCGAGGCGGTGTATCGTACGTCGACCAGATCGGCGCCACGCCGCACGAAAATATGGACGTAGCTGTTGCGTACGATGCCGATCGCCTCATCGCCCAGACCGGTGACCACCATGGCCCGGCCGTCGCTGGTCAGGTCGACAAGATAGCTGTTGCGATAGTTCACATACTGCTCCTGGGCTCGCCGCTCGGCGCTGAGCTGGAACGCCGAGCCGAGCCTGGTGACCGAGATGTTCAGCTCGCCGTACGGCTGCTCGCTCTCCGAGCTCACGCCGCACGTCCACTTGACCGAGTCGGAGAGCTGCTGTCTGCCGGTGCTGACGACACCTCCGGCGGCCGGGACGGCGGTGCGCAGCGTACGCGCGGAAAGTCGCGTACACGGATTGGCGGCGATGCCGGCAGGTTGCTGGGCCGGCGGCTTGCGCACCGACAGGCCGAGCGCTGGTTGCGCCGCGAACAACAGTCCGCACACAAACGCGAGAAGTCCGGCGAATAGCGCGCGAGTCCACACCGATGGAGCCGGTGCCGTCGCGCGCGCCACCGTCTCTGGCGCCAATTCCGCTGTCGCCGCGAAGGCGGTGGCCACGTCCATGCCGGCCGGCACGATCGTGATGGCGTTGGCGTACGGTCCACGGCCGACCCACCGCTTCACGCCTGGCACGAACCAGAATTCCGGCGAGATGTCGAAAACCAGCAGCGATCCGGAAAACGTACGGACGACCCGGAAGCCGTGGACGCCGGCCCAGCCGATCCGCAGCTCCGCCGCGAACGGCGCTTTCGCGCGTACGCCTCGACTTTCCACCGTCACCACCGGCCTCGGCAGGAACACGGCGAAACCCGCCAGCCCGAGCGCCAGCACGACCAGGACGACCGCCGCGATCAGCGCGACCGGACCGACAATCGTCGAGTAGTCGGCCGAATACGCCTGCAGAAGCGCGTAGAACGCCGCCCCGGCAGCCAAACTCTGCAGCGGCGCGACCGCGCGCCGGCGGGCCACCAGCCGCAGGTGGGTCGGCGGACCAGTCACGGCCTTTCCTTTCCCCGTTGTCCGCACACCGTACTCATGCGGTCAATTACGGCAATCCGCGCAGTACGCCGGACAACTGCGGTGTATCTTCGGTTTTGCGGCTTTTATGGCCGAGTTTCGCGGTCGCCGACCGGTTCGCTAACGGTAGGGTGCATCGGGTAGAACGGATGGAAGTGACTACCGCACACCCCGGCGAGCGGGACACCCGCAACCCCACGAGCGAGCGGCGCATCGGTGGACGCTACGTACTGCGTACCACGATCGGCGCCGGCGGCATGGGGACCGTTTGGCGTGCTCGCGACGAGCTGCTGCGCCGCGACGTCGCCGTCAAGGAGGTCCTGCTGCCGCCCGGCCTGCCGGAGGCCGAGCGCGAGATGCTCTGCGAGCGCACGCTGCGCGAGGCGCGCGCGGCCGCCGCGCTGAACCATCCGTCGGTGATCCGCGTGTTCGACGTGGTCAACGACGACAACCGGCCGTGGATCGTGATGGAGCTGCTGGAGGCGCGCAGCCTCGCCGACATCATCCGCGAGGACGGTCCGCTGCCGCCGCGTACGGTCGCCGCCATCGGCCTGGCGGTGCTCGGCGCGTTGGAGGCGGCGCACGTCGCCGGCGTGCTGCACCGCGACATCAAGCCAGGCAACGTGATGGTCGCGCCGGACGGCCGTACGACCCTGACCGACTTCGGCGTCGCCTCGGCGCCCGGCGACTCGTCGCTGACCAGCACCGGCCTGCTGCTCGGCTCGCCGCAGTACATCGCGCCGGAGCGTGCACGCGGCCAGGCCTTCGGGCCGGCCAGCGACCTGTTCTCGCTCGGCGCGACGCTGTACGCGGCGGTGCAGGGCAAGCCGCCGTTCGATCGCGGCGACCCGCTGCCGACGCTGACCGCGGTGGTCGGCGAGGACCCCGACCCGATGCCGCAGGCGGGTCCGCTGGAGCCGGTGCTGACCGGCCTGCTGGTCAAGAGCCCCACCGAGCGGTTCACGCACGCGCAGGCGCGTAAGGGCCTGCTGTCGGTGCTCGGCACCGGCCTGAACAGCGACACCGACAGCGACGCGGCCCGGCGTGCCGCGCTGGTCGCGCAGACCGTGCAGCACACGCCGTCGCCGCTGCCGGGCGCGCAGCCGAGCGCGACCGAGGTGCCGGCGGTGCCGGCCGTCCTGCCGGGCGTGACGCCGCTGGCCGAGACCGCGCCATCAGAGACACCCCCGGACGCGACCATGCAGGTGCCGCTGCCGGCCGCCGAGCCGGCGGCTCCGGCGCCGGAACCGCAGCTGACCCCGTCGCCGACGACCGCGCTGCCGGTCACGCCTCAGCAGGGTTTCTCGTACGGCGTGGCCGACCCGCGGTCGTACCAGGTCATCGACACGACGCAGGGCCAGACGGCATACCAGCTGCCGCCGCAGCAGCCGACCGAGGTGACCTACCACCCGCCGGTCTCGCCGTCCGGGCCGCCGCCCCCACTGCCGCCGGCCGCGCCGTCGCTGTCGCCGCGACAGCCCGGCAACCGCCGCACGCTCGTACTCGCCGGCGTCGCGGCGCTGGTGATCGTGCTGGTCATCGGCATCACCGGCGTCGTCGTCGGGATGAACCTCAGCCGCGGCAACCCGGAGCCAAAGGCGTCCGCGCAGGCCATCCCGCTGACGCTCTACACCGACGAGGACGGCTTCCAGGTCAAGGTGCCGGCCGGCTGGAAGCAGCAGGGCAACAGCCCGGTGCGGTTCTACGACGCGACCGGCAAGGTGTGGATCCAGGTCTACTCCGAACACGCCGGCAGCTCCGAGCAGAAGAAGGTCTGGGAGTCCGGCTCGCGGCGGCAGCAGCGCGGGGTGGCCGGCACTTCCGGCTATCAGCTGGTCGGCTACCAGAACACCCAGATGGGGTCGTTCAGCTCGGTCGACTGGGAATGGACCTACCAGCGCGACGGCGAGGCGGAGCGGCGGCACGCGCTCTATCGCGGCGTCGTGGTGGACGGCCGCAGCTATCAGCTGGCGCTGTCCGCGCCGGAGAGCCAGTTCGCCGCGCGGCGGCCGGTGCTCGACCAGGTCGCCGCCACCTTCAAGCTCGGCTCCTAGGGTCTGTTATAGCCTCGGCGTCCGTGACCACCAATCCCACGCAGCTCGCGGCGGACAGCGCCGCCGCACTCGTACGCGCCACCGGTGCCGACCGGCACGACGTGGCCGTCGTACTCGGCTCCGGCTGGGCTCCGGCCGCCGACCGGATCGGCTCCGCCGAGGCAGAGGTGCCGCTGACCGACCTGCCGGGCTTCGCGCCGCCGACCGCGCTCGGCCACGTCGGCAAGATCCGCTCGGTGACGGTGGCGGACAAGCGCGTGCTGGTGTTCCTCGGTCGTACGCATCTCTACGAGGGCCTCGGCGTCGAGCCGGTCGTGCACGGCGTACGCACCGCGGCGGCGGCCGGCTGTCACACGATCCTGCTGACCAACGCGGCCGGCGGCATCAACCGCGGCTACCACGTCGGCCAGCCCGTCCTCATCAGCGACCATCTCAACCTGACCGCACGCTCGCCGCTGGTCGGCGCCAACTTCGTCGACCTGGTCGACGCGTACTCGCCACGGCTGCGGTCGCTGGCGCGAGAGATCGACCCGAGCCTGGTCGAGGGCGTCTATGCCGCGCTGCCGGGTCCGCACTTCGAGACGCCCGCCGAGATCCGCATGCTCGCCACCGTGGGCGCCGACCTGGTCGGCATGTCGACCGCCCTGGAAGCCATCGCCGCGCGCGCGGCCGGCCTGCACGTACTCGGCCTGTCGATGGTCACCAACGTCGCCGCCGGCCTGAGCGACCAACCCCCCAACCACGAGGAAGTCCTCGCCGCCGGCAAAGCCGCCGCCACCTCCCTGGGCGACGTCCTGGCCGCCATCGTCGCCAAACTCTGACTTACCCGCTACGGCGAGAAACTGTCGTACCCCCCTGCCAATCTGGGCCCCCACCCAGATCGGGCGGGGGGTGGGTTCGCGTTGGAAACTCACATACATAGAAGTTGATCTTGGTCGCTAGCCTCATGTGACTCAATGGCCACTGTGATCACAGAAGTCACTCCTGACACATGGCGCCATGCACGCATGGCCTCCATGCGTGCGCTGGATGCACGCAAGGGGGCCTTGCGTGCATCTGACATTTGCGCAAATAGGGCATTTAGCGCTCAACGCACGTTTCAAGATCAAATTTCGAACTTAGGTAAGTTTCCACGCGAACCCACCCCCCACCCGATCTGGGTGGGGGCCAAATTTGGCAGGGGGGTACGACAGTTTCGCGCTGTAGCGGGTAGTCGGCGGTTGCCTTTTGGGGCAAGGGTGGGGTGGTGGACTGCTGGATGATTCACGGGTGGTGGCGTCGGGCCCTAACCTGGCGGGGTGGTCGGGGCGCCGGCCGGCGAGAGCCGGGTGATTGCTGATCGCTACACCGTGGTGTCGGCGATCGGTCAGGGCGGCATGGGTCGGGTGTGGCGAGCGCGCGACCGGATCCTGGATCGGGAGGTGGCGCTCAAGGAGCTGCTGCTGCCGGCGTCGATGGCGGCCGAGGTACGCAGGGAGATGTCCGACCGGCTGCTCAAGGAGGCCCGGCTCGGCGCGCGGCTGCGGCATCCGGCGATCGTCAGCGTGTACGACGTACTCACCGTCGACGACAGCCCCTGGATCGTCATGGAGCTGATCAACGGCAGGAGCCTCGACGACCTGGTGATGGACGGCGGTCCACTGCCGGCGCCGCAGGTGGCCGAGATCGGCATCGCGCTGCTCGGCGCGCTCACCGCCGCGCACAAGGCCGGCGTGCTGCACCGCGACGTCAAGCCGGCCAACGTCATCGTCGGCGCCGACGGAGCGGTCAGCCTCACCGACTTCGGTATCGCCTTCGAGCTGGACAAGACCTCGCTGACCGCGACCGGGCTGATGATCGGCTCACCGCCGTTCATCGCACCGGAGCGCGTACGCGGAGAGACCATCGGACCGCCGAGCGACCTGTTCTCGCTCGGCGCCACGCTCTACCAGGCCGTCGAAGGCCGGCCTCCGTTCGACCGCGAAGGCCCGCTGCCCACGCTCGCCGCGATCCTCAACGAGCCGCCGGACCCCTTCCGCCTCGCCGGCCCCCTCCAACCCCTGCTCGCCGGCCTCCTGGACAAGGACCAGACCCGCCGCCTCGACGCCGACGCGGCGCTCAAAGCCCTCAAGCAGGCAGCCGAAGGCGCGGCACCCCTGCCGGCGACCAGCATGCCGACCGCACCGGCGCCGGCCGACCCGATCCCGGTGCCGCCACCGCCGGCCGGACCGGAAGCGTCGACCGTGCAGGTGCACCAGACGCAGGTCCTGCCGATGAGCCCACCGATCGGCCGCGCCACGGTCTCGACGCCACCGCGATCCGGCACCTTGTACGGCCGACCGGCCACACCGCCGCCACCGGTCCGGCCAGCGCCACCACCACCGCCGCCGAGACCGACCAAACGCCGCCGGCCGATCGCGATAGTCGTCATCGTCCTGGCGCTCGTCGTAGCCGCCGGAGCAGGCACGGCCGTCGTCTGGACGCTCAGCCACGGCTCCACCGGCCCAACCGGCACTCCGTCACCGAAGACCCCGACCAGCAGCGCCAGCAGTACGCCACCGGCGACCGTCACGGTGGAGGACATCAGAGGCTTCAAGGTCGCCGTCCCGGTCGGCTGGGTCAGCAAACCGACCGACCCGAAGCTGTTCGCGTACGGTCCGCCGGACCAGCCGGACAGCAAGAAGATCCGCGTCCAGTTCTCCCAGCCAGGCCAGGCACGCGGCTCGGCGGTCGACGAGTTCCAGGCCGGCAGCGACGCGCGCGCCGACACCGGCAGCAGCTCCCACCTGTCCGGCTATCAGCTGGTCAGCATCAAGAAGGTGCGCTTCGCCGGGGTGGACAACGGTGCGCGCTGGGAGTTCACCTGGCTCGACCAGGGCGTCAAGCGGCACAACGTGCTCTACGGCGCGGTGACCTCGGACGGCAAGTCGTGGCAGCTCGCCACACTGGCGCCGGACGCCGACTTCGGCCGCTACCAACCACTCTTCGACATTGTGGTCGCCGACACCATCATCGCCACCTGAGGCCATCGGGCACGATGGCAGCATGGCACAGCACGACGACCTGACGGCAGCGGCGACCGCCTGGCGTGACGACGATCCCGACCCGGCCACGCGCGCCGAGTTGCAGGCGCTGATCGACGGCCTGCCGCGGACCGCAGCCGAGCTCAAGGACCGTTTCGCGCAACCCCTGGCCTTCGGTACGGCCGGCCTGCGCGGAGTGCTGCGGGCCGGCCCCAACGGCATGAACCGCGCCGTCGTACGCGCCGCCGCGGCCGGCCTTTCGTCCTATTTGGACAGTGCTGGCCGCACCGGTCCGGTGGTGATCGGCTTCGACGCGCGGCACGGATCTCGTGATTTCGCCGAGGAAACCGCGGCCGTGGTGACCGGCAGCGGCCGCGAAGCGTTGCTGATGCCCAAACTGCTGCCGACACCACTGCTCGCGTACGCGGTGCGAGCGCTGGACGCGACGGCCGGCGTGATGGTGACCGCCAGCCACAATCCACCGGCGGACAACGGATACAAGGTCTATCTCGGCGGCGCGGACGGACGCGGTGGACAGATCGTGCCGCCGGTCGACCGGGGCATCGAGGCCGCGATACGCGCGGTCGGCCCGCTCGCGGACGTACGCCTCGGCCACGGTTGGAGAATCATCGACGAGTCGCTCGTCGAGTCCTATGTGGACGCCGTCGCCGCGCTGGTCGACGCCGACGCACCAAAAGACCTCCGCGTCGCGTACACGGCAATGCACGGCGTCGGCGCCGAGACTTTGGCTCGGGTCTTCGCAAAGGCCGGCTTCCGGCCGCCGGATTCGGTGCCGGAGCAGCACGACCCCGACCCCGACTTCCCCACCGTGCCGTTCCCCAATCCGGAGGAGCCCGGCGCGATGGATCTGGTACGCGCGCTGGCCGCGAAAACCGGCGCCGACATCGCGATCGCCAACGATCCGGACGCCGATCGATGCGCGGTCGCGGTGGCCGATCCGGCGCGCGGTCCCGCGTCGGATCCGGACTCCTGGCGGATTCTGCGCGGCGACGAGGTCGGCGTGCTGCTCGCCGACCACCTGATCCGGCTCGGCCGCACCGGCACGTACGCCACCACCATCGTCTCGTCGCAGATGTTGCGCTCGATCGCGGAAAAGGCCGGCCAGCCGTACGCGGAGACGCTGACCGGTTTCAAGTGGATCGTCCGCGCCGGCGAGCCGCTGGCCTACGGATACGAGGAAGCGCTGGGATATTGCGTCGCGCCTGACCTGGTACGCGACAAGGACGGCATTTCCGCGGCGATCCTGATCGCCGACCTCGCGGCTCGGTTGAAGGCCGCCGGCGCGACGCTGCTGGACCGCCTCGACGAGCTGGCGCGCGTGCACGGCCGGCACCAGACCGACCAGCTTTCCGTACGGGTAACGGATGTCGCGGAGATCGCCGCCGCGATGGCACGGCTGCGCGCCCATCCACCGGCCGCCCTGCTCGGCCGGCCGGTGACCGGAAACGTCGACCTGCTGCCGGACGCCGACGTGGTCACGCTGCGCGCCGACGGCGTACGCGTCGTCGTCCGGCCATCGGGCACCGAGCCGAAACTCAAGGCATATCTGGAAACCGTCGAGCTCACCGGTGACGCGATGACGCGCCTGCGCGGCGAAATCGGGACAGCTCTTGGACTATGAAGCCGGCTGCGACACACCCTCCAGGGGCACCGTGTACTTGCACGACACCACACCTTCGGCGTTGTGGCTGTCGACGACCTTGCCGTCCACGCTGATCGAGCATTCCAGCTGCGGATTGTGTCCGCCGGCGATGACGCCGGTCGCGGTCAGCTCGGGATCATCGAGCGCTTCCAACGGACTTTGCAGCGTACGCGTCCACGGCAGCGCGGCGTCGTGGACCTGCTGCGACTCGCCGGCGAGCACGCTGTAGTTGAGGTCGGCGTGGTCGCCGGCCTGATATCCGCGCAAACTCAGGACGACGGTATGTTTTTTGGCCGCCGCACTCGACTGCGCCGGAGCGGGTCCCGCAGGTCCGCCGCCGCAGCCGGCGAGCGTCAAAGCGGCAAGAAGGCAGGCGGCGGTGATCGGTTTGCGCATTGGCTCCTCACTCGGTCCGTGCCTACCCCGACCGAGATGTTAGCCGACCGTGCAACTGACTTTGTCCTTGCCAGACCTGGTAACAACGGCTTTGCCGTCGACAGTCACTTTGCAGGTGAAAACCGTACCGGCGACGACCGCGTCGGGATTTGCCGCGAGCGCGGCGGTCAGTACGATTTTGGCGACGCCCTTCGACGTGTCGTCGACGGTGGCGGTCCACGGAGTGTCCACATCGGACTCCTGGTGCGACTCGGCGCCGGCGCCGACCGCGTACGTGACATCCGCGGAGGTGTCCGGATCCTGCGCGCTGACCGACAGCACGACGACGTGTTTTGGTCCTGGCGCGGCACATCCGGCCAACAGCGCCGCCGCGATCGCGGCGGCGGCGAAGATTCTCATACGGCGCCGAACTGCCGGTCGCCGGCGTCGCCGAGACCCGGCACGATGTATGCCGAGTCGTTGAGCCGCTCGTCGACGCTCGCGGTGATCAGCCGGATCGGCAACTTCGCGTCGGCCAGCGTGTGCAGCGCCTCCGGAGCGGCCAGCGCGCAGATCACCGTCACGTCGTCGGCGCCGCGGTCGGTCAGCAGGCGTACGGCGTGCACCACCGAGCCGCCGGTCGCGACCATCGGGTCGAGCAGGAAGACCGGCTTGCCGGTCAGGTCGGCCGGCAGCGACTCCATGTACGCACGCGGCTGGAACGTCTCCTCGTTTCGCGCCAGGCCGACGAACCCCATCGCCGCCTCCGGCAGCAGGCCGAGCGCGGCGCGCGCCATGCCGAGGCCGGCACGCAGGACCGGTACGAGCAGCGGCGGGTTGGCCAGCCGATAGCCGTTCGTACGCGCGACCGGCGTGTGGATCTGATAGCGGTCCACCGGCAGCGTGCGGGTCGCCTCGTACACCAGCATCACGGTCAGCTCGTCCAGCGCCGCGCGGAAGGTGGCCGAGTCGGTGCGCGCGTCGCGCATCGTGGTCAACCGAGCCGCGGCCAGCGGATGGTCGACGACGAGGGTCTCCATGTCAGTGCTCACGACGTGCACCGTATCCGACCGGCTGGCCGCGGGGACTCCCCACGTGCAACAGGGCCACCTCCAGGCTTTCAGGCGGCGATGGGCGTACGGAGGCCGGAGGCAGTGGCGTAGACCGACAGCATCGACGACACGTACGCCTGTGGCGTGTGCGCCAGCACGGCCCGACGCGCGCGGTCGGCCAGAGCGGTCGCCAGCACGGGGTTAGCGAGCAGACGCTCGATCGCCGCGCCGAAGGCCACCGGCTCGGCCGGCGTACACAACGCCGCACCGGCCAACGGACCAGCGGCCAGCAGGCCGGCGTCGACCATCGCGCACGGCAGGCCGGCGTGTGCCGCCTCGGACAGCACGAGCCCCTGCGTGTCGGTCTGCGACGCGAAGGCCAGCGCTCCGCCGGACTGTACGGCGGCGGCGTACGCGGCGGCGACCCGCTCCGGCGGCAGCTCACCGGTGCAGACGACGCGCCGGCCGAGGCCGTGTGACCGCACCAGCTCGGCCAGCGCCGGCAGGTCATAGACCTTGCCGACGAGCAGCAACCGCGCGCGCGGCTGCGTGGCCAGCACCTGCCCGAAGGACCGGAACAGCAGGTCGATGCCTTTCTCCGCGGTCACCCGGCCGACCGTCAGCACCAGCCGGTCGCGGCTGGACAGGCCGTGCCACTGCCGAAAGGCCGCCACCTCCGCCGACCGTACGGACCGTCCGGCCACTCCGGTCGGCAGCACGTGCAGCCGCTCGTCCGGCACCGGCAGCCGTACGCGGTCGAGGATCGCGCGCGTTGGCAGCACGACGGCATCCGCGCGCTCCATAAGGATGCGCAGGCCTTCGTCGACGAGCGCCCGCCGCGAGTCGGCGGCTGGCCGCGGTCCAGCGCCCAGACGCCGGCGGTAGGCCGCGACCGCGACCTGCAACGCGCGCGTCGGCACGCGATAAGCATCGGCGTACGCGTGCAGATCGGTGTGGTAGGTCAGCACCAACGGCAACCCGAGCCGCTTCGCCGCGTACACGCCGAGCAGCCCAACCGGTCCGACCGTGTGCGCGTGGATCACGTCCGGCGACCACTCGCCGATCGCGTCGGCCTGCCGCCGTCCCGGCAGCGTCGCGAGCCGCAGGCCGGCCACTCCGCACGGCAGCGACCGCAGCGTGTGCAACGACTGGCCGACCTCGGCGACCGCGTCCCGGTGCCGCGGCACGACGACCAGGCTCTGCTCGCCGGCCGCGCGCAGCTGCCGGTCGAGGGTCTGGACACTCGTGACGACGCCGTCGCGGCGCGGCAGCCAGGTGTCGGTGAAGTGAGCGATCCGCAACGACATCGGCAAGCTCCAGACAGCACGGACAATCGGACAAATCACACCGTACGGCCACTGCCGTCGGTCCGCTCTCCGGGCCCGGCCCGGGCACCGACTCTTCGCCGAGACTTCATCCGGCCGTCCCGCCGGCAATGACCTGTTGCGGCCAACGGGCAACCCGGGCGCGCCCGGCCGAAGTCGAGTCGTTACCGGGACTTTGCCGGCATACCGGCACGACCGTCCCGGAGACGGGAGCAAACATATGCGTCATCGGTTGAGAAATCGCGCACTGGTCGCGACGACCGCGGTGCTGGCACTGGCCGCGACGGCGTCGACCGGCCCGGCTTCGGCCGCGCCTGCCAGGCAATCCACCGGAAAGACGACGATAACGCTGGTCACCGGCGACACGGTGACCCTGCTGGCCGGCGGGCGGGTCAGCGTACGCCCCGGCAAGGGCCGCGAGAAGATGCCGTTCACGGTCCGGTCCGGCCACGACCGGACCGGCGACCACCAATATGTCATCCCGGCCGACGCGCTGCGCATGGTCAGCGCCGGCACGCTCGACCTGCGTCTGTTCGACCTGCAGACCCTGCGGTCGTACGGATATGACGACGCGCACCGGCCGGACATCCCACTGATCCTGCAAAACACCACCGGCGCGCAGCCAAAAGTGGCCGGTGCCACGGTGAAACAGGACCGGTCGACGGCCGGCTTCACGACCGTACGCGCGGACAAGAAGGCCGGTTTCTGGTCGAGCGCCACGACCTCTGGCCGTACGGCGGCCGGCATCCAGCGGATCTGGCTTGACGGCAAGCGAAAAGTCACCCTCGACCAGAGCGTGCCGCAGATCGGCGGGCCGGTCGCCTGGGCCGCCGGCTTCACCGGCAAAGGCACCACCACCGCCATCCTCGACACCGGCATCGACGCCACCCACCCGGACTTCGCCGGAAAGATCAGCGAAACCAAGGACTTCACCGACACCACCCTGGACGACAAAGTCGGCCACGGCACGCACGTCGCATCCATCATCACCGGATCCGGCGCAGCCTCCAACGGCAAATACAAAGGCGTCGCACCAGACACCAAACTGGCCATCGGCAAAGTCTGCGGCGACCAGTACTGCGAGGACTCGGCGATCCTGGCCGGCATGACCTGGGCCGCCAAGACCGTACACGCGAAGGTCGTCAACATCAGCATCGGCGGCGGCGACACTCCTGGCCTCGACCCGCTGGAGACGGCGGTGGAAGACCTCAGCGCCGCGACCGGCACGCTTTTCGTTATCGCCGCGGGCAATGACGGGTGCGACGGCTGCGTCAACTCACCAGGCAGCGCCGACTCGGCGCTGACCGTCGCGGCGGTGGACAAGAAGGACAAGCTCGCCAACTTCTCCAGCCGCGGGCCACGCATCGGTGACAGCGCGATCAAGCCGGACATCGCCGCGCCAGGTGTCAACATCGTTGCCGCCAAAGCGAAGAACGGCGTGATCGGGGTGCCGTCGGACAACCCGAAGTACGTCTCGCTGGACGGCACGTCGATGGCGACCCCGCACGTCGCCGGCTCCGCCGCGATCATCGCCGGTGAGCATCCGGACTGGACCGGCCAGCGGATCAAGGCGGCGTTGATGGCGTCGGCGAAACAGCTCGACGGCATCGGCGTCTTCAGCCAGGGCGCCGGCCGTGTCGATGTCGGCAAGGCGGTCGGCCAGCAGCTGACCGCCAACCCGCCGAGCGTGTCGGTGCCGAAACAGTACTGGCCGCACAACGACGACAAGCCGGTCGCGAAAGAGGTCAGCTATCACAACGGCGGAAAGAGCGCCGTATCGCTGACACTGTCGGCGACCGTCACCGGACCGGGCGGGAAACCGGCGCCGGCCGGCATGTTTGCCTTGTCCGCCAAGACGATCGACGTGCCGGCCGGCGGCGACGCGAGCGTCACGGTCACCACCGACACGAGGGTTGCCGGACCGGACGGCAGGTACACCGGCCAGATCGTGGCGACCGGCGGCAACCAGGCCGTACGCACCCCGATCGCGGTCGAGAAAGAGGTGGAGAGCTACAACCTCACGATCGTCGGCGTCGACCGGACCGGAGCTCCGGCGGGCATCGTCAGCACCATGCTGGTCGACTACGCGGCGGTCGGTGGTCCGCAGTTCGGCGGAGATGCCGACGGCGACGGCACCTTCACGATCCGCCAGCCGAAGGGGACGTACGGACTGAGTGTCTACCTCGCCCCGGCCGACCGCTCCACCGGCACCGACATCGACACGCCGGTCATCAACCTCACCCGCGACACCGTGCTCACGATCGACGCGCGGAAGGCGAAGCCGGTCGACATCACCGTCGACCGGCCGGACGCCTCGGCTTCCGGCGTCGACATCAGCGGCAAGTTTTACTACGCCGGCGGCTATTTCTCATCTGGCATCCTCAGCTTCGGCGACGGCGCCGGCCTTTTCACCGGCAGCAACGGACGCGGCGGCAAGCAATACTACGCGTCGGTTTCGGCCGGATACGCGAAAAGGGACGCCGACGGCGGCATCTCCAACACGCCGTACGCCTATCATCTCGGCCGTGCGCAGGCCGGAGCGATGTTCGACGGCGTCACCATCCACGCGAAGACCAGCGAGCTGGCACACGTGAAAAACCGCGAACTGAATCCCGGTGGTGCCGCGGTCATCGATCGCTTCGTGTGGCTGTCCACGCCGGACGGCCTTCCGGCCGGCTCGAGCACCGTCTACGGCGGACCGGCGACCATCGACCAGTACCTGTCCCCCGGTGCACCGTGGAGCCTGGTCAACACGGTCGGCGCGTCCCACCTGTCCAGCGACATCATGCAGGCCAGCCAGGCTCGGACGTACCCGCGTGGCGAGCACACGGTGGACTTCGACCGCGGTGTCTTTGGTCCGGGATTCCGGTTCGTGACGCACACGGTCGACGCTCGCACAGTGCAATACCCGAACGGGATTTTCGCCGCGCCACAGCTGCTTTCCGACGGCGACCTCACCCACAGCGGTGTGGCGCGTACGTTTGACAGCAACACCGCGACGCTTTACCGCGATGGCACCAAAGTCGCGCACAGCGACGACGGCACGTTGCTGACCTACGAGGCACCGGCGACGGATGCGACGTACAAGCTGGAGGCACACCAGGTCCAGCACTTCATGCCGGTGTCGACGACGGTGGATGCCTCCTGGACCTTCGCGTCCAGGAAAACCACCAACCACCAGGGCGACGTGCTGCCGTTGTTCGCGCTGCGGTTCACGCCGAAACTCAGTGACAGCAACAAAGCACCGGCCGGCGCGTTCACCATCCCGGTGACCGTCGACCGCCAGGACGGCGCCGCGAAGGCGACCGTCAGCAACCCGACCATCGAATATTCCACTGACGATGGCAGGACCTGGCAAAAGACAGCCGCCGCGCCGGCCGGAAATGGCCGGTGGACGGTGAAAGTCACCAATCCGGCCAGCGGATTCGTGTCGCTGCGGACGAACGCGACCGACTCTGCCGCAAACACCAGCGCGGCCACCATCATCCGCGCGTACGCCATCGGCTGACCGCATCCGGACGTCGCTGCAAGCGATTGCCTCGCCGACGCGTCTGCGTTAGGGGCAACGACGAAGGAGCGACTTCAGGATGCGACATCGAACCAGCCGGCCGCTGGTCATCGCCACGGTGGCGATGACCGTCGCGGCCACCCTTTCGATGACCGGTGGAGCGGTTTCGGCCGCTCCACCGGCCACTTCCCACGGAAAGACCGTCACGCTCGTCACCGGCGACAGGGTCACCGTGCTGGCCAACGGCCAGTTGCGCGTACGGCCGGGGATAGGCCGCGAGAAGGTGAGTTTTGGCACCATCACCGCCGGCCAGCACAAATACGTGATCCCCAATGACGCGATGCCGATGATCGCCGGCGGCTCGCTCGACCGGCGGTTGTTCGACGTGCCAACCCTGGTCGCGGACGGATACGACGACGCGCACCGGTCCGACCTGCCGTTGATCGTCGGCCACGACCGGAAAACCAGCTTCGCCGGCGCCACCGTACGCCGCGACCTGCCGGCGCTGGGCATGACCGCCGCGACCGCCAGCAAGACCGGCACTTTCTGGTCCTCCTCCGACAAGTCCGGAGCCACCAGGATCTGGCTTGACGGCAAGCGAAAAGTCACCCTCGACCAGAGCGTGCCGCAGATCGGCGGGCCGGTCGCCTGGGCCGCCGGCTTCACCGGCAAAGGCACCACCACCGCCATCCTCGACACCGGCATCGACGCCACCCACCCGGACTTCGCCGGAAAGATCAGCGAAACCAAGGACTTCACCGACACCACCCTGGACGACAAAGTCGGCCACGGCACGCACGTCGCATCCATCATCACCGGATCCGGCGCAGCCTCCAACGGCAAATACAAAGGCGTCGCACCAGACACCAAACTGGCCATCGGCAAAGTCTGCGGCGACCAGTACTGCGAGGACTCGGCGATCCTGGCCGGCATGACCTGGGCCGCGCAGACCGTACACGCCGATGTCGTCAACATGAGCCTCGGTGGCTCCGACTCACCGGGCATCGACCCGATCGAGCAGGCGGTCGACGATCTCAGCGCCAGCACGCACACGCTTTTCGTCGTGGCGGCCGGAAACGACGGCTGTGACGGCTGCGTCGGCTCGCCAGGCACGGCGGCCGCCGCGTTGACCGTGGGTGCGGTCGACAAGCAGGACAAGCTCGCCAACTTCTCCAGCCGCGGACCGCGCGCCGAGGACGACGCGATCAAGCCGGACCTCGCCGCACCTGGCGTCGGAATCGTGGCCGCCAGAGCCAAAAACGGCGTGATCGGCACGCCGGCCGACAATCCTCGGTACGTGTCGCTGGACGGCACCTCGATGGCGACACCGCACGTCACCGGCTCGGCCGCGATCCTGGCCGGCGAGCATCCGGACTGGACCGGCCAGCAGATCAAGACCGCGTTGATGGCGTCGGCGAAAACCCTCGACGGCATCGGCGTTTTCAGCCAAGGCGCCGGGCGCGTCGACATCGGCAGGGCGGTCAGCCAAAACCTGGTCGCCAGTCCGCCGAGCGTTTCCGTACCAACACAGTTGTGGCCACACAACGACGACACACCGGTCGATCGTCAGGTCAGCTATCACAACTACGGAAAGAGTCCGCTGCTGCTGACGCTCTCCGTCGAGGCCACCAGCCCGGGCGGCCAGCCGGCACCGGACGGCACTTTCGCGCTGTCGACCACAAACCTGACGGTGCCAGCCGGCGGCGACGCCAGCGTCACCGTCACCACCAACACCAGGGGCGACGCACCGATCGGCGAGTACACCGGCCGGATCGTCGCGACCAGTGGCGACCAGACCGTAGGCACACCGATCGCGGTCAACAAGGAAGCCGAAAAATACACACTGACCGTCACCGGCATCGATGTGCACGGCAGGACTCCGTACGCGATGGTCGGTGTGCTCGCCGACTACAACGCCACCGAGCCGGGCTTTTTCAGCCCCAGCGCCATCGAGACCGGGAAAATGACCGTACGCGTCCCGAAAGGCACCTACGGATTCGGCATGTTCCTGGTCGGACCGAAGGGATCCCCCGATCCGTCGTCGGTTTTCGCCGCACCGGTGGTCAACCTCGACCACGACATCACGCTGCACGCCGACGCGCGCCAGGCCAAACCGCTCGACGTGACCGTCGACAACCCGACGGCGCGCCTGTCCTCGGCCGAGGTTGACGCGTTTTTCCGGACCAATGCGCTGGATGTCGGCGTCGGTTCCCAGGGCGCCACGTTGGACGGCCTGCGCAGCGCGAGCCTCGGCGGCGCCGGCCCGAAAGACCGTTTCGAGGCCGCGGTGTCCACCACCTTCGCCGAGCCGGGCCCCAACGGCGACTTCGTCAACTCGCCGTACGCCTATCACCTGAGCGACCAGCGGCATGGCACGATGTACGACGGGTTCACGCAGCATGTGAAGACCTCGCGACTGGCGGTCGTCCACAACCGGCAACAGAAGGTCAGCGCCGATCCGTACACCTCGCGCACCGGGACGGCGATGTTCCCGGACGGCACGCTCACCACCGCCGGCCTGTCTTTCGGGCAGGACACCAACCCCACGGCCGACTACGTCCAGTATCTGACGCCTGGCATGAGATGGCTGCTCTACGACGTACAGGGTGACTTCCAGCAGTGGACCGACGGAAAGCTTTACCAGGCTGGAAAACACGACGAGACGTTCTTCGGCGGCATCATGGGACCGAGTGTCACCGACGCGATCCGCAGCGCCCGCGTCTATCCGGACCGCATGATCGTGCCGCTGGAAATGATGTCCGACGGCGATCCGCATCACGGCGGCATCGCGGCCGGCGCGACCGCCGACTCCAGCGTTCTTTACCGCAATGGCGTGAAAATCGCCGAACGCGGCGCGGACGGCCTCGGCTACGAGGGACCGTCGGGTGAGGCCAGCTTCCGACTGGAAGCGCAGCTGGCGCAGACCGCCATCCCGACCTCCACGGACGTACGCGCATCCTGGACGTTCACAACCCAGAAGACGACCGACTATCGCGGCGTTTTCCTGCCGTTGTTCACGTTGCGGTTCGCAGCTGATGTGGATCGGGCACGAAAAGGCAGGTTCGTGCTGCCGGTCAACCTCAACTGGCAGGTCGGCGCGAGCAAGCCGAAGGTCACGCTGCCGACCGTCGAATACTCCGTGGATGACGGAAAAACCTGGCGCAAGGCGTTGACCGTGCCGGCCGGCGACGGCCGTTGGGTCACCGTGGTCGACAATCCGGCCAACGGATTCGTGTCACTGCGTACGAACGCGGTCGACACGGCCGGAAACACCAGCAGCGCCACCATAATCCGTGCGTACGCGGTGAAGTAGACGGCAAAGGTCCGGCTCGCGTTGACGAGCCGGACCTTTTCGCTGTGTCAGGCGGCGTACGCCTTCACGCCGATCCAGGTGCCGAGGTCGTACGTGCTGATCGCGTACTGCTGCGGCACGTTGCCCCAGCTGGAGCCACCGGCGCCGGCGCCGGCCGGGTCGGCGATGATCGCGGTGTCACCGTCGTCGGCATAACCGACCACCGCGACGTAGTGGTAAATCGTGCCACCTGGGTAACCCGGCGGACGCCAGCCGCTGACCACGTTCGCGACGATCGCGTAGCCGCGGTCGACGTCGAAGACCAGGTCATACTTGAGCAGGTCGCGCTGTGCCTGGGTGGGCGGATCGCTCACCGGCTTCCGCTCGTACCAGCCGGTGCCGAGGAAGTGGTTGAGAGCGGCCACCGTGTTGGCGGTGTCGTCGGTGCCGTTCTCGTCCGTCCCCATGTAGTCGCCGATGGTGGTCTGGGACGGTGGCGAGATGCGCGCGCTCAGCGCCATCCGTACGGCGCCGGGACCGCAGTAGTAATAGCGCTCCTGGCCCTGCCACGTGTAGCTGAGGGTCTTCGCGGCGGCCGGCACCGGACTCAGCACCGCGCCGGTCGGTGTGACGGCGAAGGCGGAGGCCGCATCCAGCCCGGCAAAAAGGCTCAAACTGAGCCCGACCGCCGCCGCGATCGCCGCTGTCATTCGTCGCATCATCACTTTTCTCCCTCTTTCCCCTTTACAGTGATCACGCTTCGTCCAGAATGGGATCGGATGCGGTGGAAGCGCCGCATCTTTCATCGCTGGCCAAAACTCCGATGCGGTTTGTCAACACCCCACGAGGCGGGTGAGCGGCGTGTTGCGGATCTGGTTCGACGGCGAGGACCTCGGTCGACTGCGCGTGGCCCGGGAGCCACAGGCACTGTGGGAGACGGTCCTCAGCCTGCAAATGCTGCGGACGCGGCAGGGCGGACCGACCTTCGCGCGGTGGCGCGAGCGTACGGCGGCGCGGGTCGCGTCGACGGTGTCGCCCGAGGTGCTGCGTACGCTGCGGCCGCTCATCCCGACACAAGGCTATTTTCCGGACTTTCTGACGCCGGCCTACAGCGGGCCGGTGGCCGAGGGGATGGCCGCGGTCGCGCGCACGCCTCGGCAGCGCTTCGCCGACGAGGTCGAGCTGCTCGCCGCCGAGCAGCCGGCCGACATGCGGCGCGACCTGCCGACCTGGCGCGCGGACACCATGCACAACGTCACCAACGCGCTCGCCAGCTATCACCGCGCGGCCATCGGACCGTACGCGCAACGGATGCACGCGCTCGTCGACGCCGACCGGGCCATACGTGCGCGAGCGCTGCTCGACGGCGGCGCCGAGGCCCTGCTCGAGTCGCTCGTACCGATGGCGCGTTGGCGGCCGCCGACGCTGGAGGTCGAATATCCGGTCGAGCAGGAGCTGCGGCTCGGTGGTCGTGGCCTGCTGCTGGTGCCGTCGGTCTTCTGCTGGCACTATCCGGTCACGCTGCTCGATCCGACGCTGCCACCGACGCTGGTCTATCCGGTCGAGCACGACGCCGGTCTGGACTCGCGCGTCGCGAGCTCGGAGGACGCGCTGGCCGCGCTGGTCGGCTCCACGCGCGGCGAGGTGCTGCGACAGCTGGACGAGGCCGGCTGCAGCACCAGCGAGCTCGCGCGCCGCCTCGGCATCTCGCTGGCGTCGGCCAGCCAGCACGCCACGGTGCTGCGCCGTGCCGGCCTGATCGTCAGCCGCCGCGCCGGCAACTCGATGCTGCACAGCCGTACGCCGCTGGGGACCGCACTGCTTTGCAGTTAGCGTTTTAACTGTTGCCGCGAGCGTTGTACTCTTGCGCGCATGTCGTTCACCGAAGAAGAACTCGCCTATCTGCGCTCGCAACCACTCGGCCGGCTCGCCACGGTCGCGACAGACGGCCAGCCCGACAACGCGCCGGTGGGCTTCGAGGTCGACGGGCCGTACGTCTATGTCGGCGGCATGGACCCGGCGACCACCCGCAAGTGGAAGAACATCGCCGCCGGCAACGAAAAAGTGTGCCTGGTCGTCGACGACCTCGCCTCCACCGATCCGTGGGCTCCGCGGTTCGTACGCATTTACGGCACCGCTGACCTGGTCGAGCGCCAGAGCCGGTTTCCGTCTGCGGACACCATCCGGATCACGCCGACGATCTCGTGGAGCTGGAACCTGGACGGCAAGCCGTTCAGCCACGACAACACCTTCGGTCCACGGCGTACGGTCCACGGTTAGGGTCTGTTTCGAAGCATGCCCTAGCACGAAAACCCGCGGGTGGCGGCTTTTCCACAGAGCGATCCGCTGTCCACAGATTTGGTCGGTGGTCGTGGTCGTACGGCTCGCAGCGAGCAAGCTTGCCGTATGACCAAGGAAAAGCCGCTGCCGCCGGACCTCCCGGGTGGCTTCAGCCGCCGGCAGGCACTGCGGCACGGTGTGACCCGAGCGCAGCTCCGCGGCCGACGGATTGCTCGACTGGCACACGGAAAGCTCGCATTCGAGTGCGACCTCACCGACGTCTGGAGCTGGGCGCGAGCGCTGGTGGCGACTTTTCCCGCCGGGACGGTGGTCAGCCATACGACGGCGCTGCGCCTTTTCGGCGGTCCGTTGCCGCGTGAGCTGACAAACGACGGATCGCTGCACGTCACCGTCCCGCCACGCAATCCGTGTCCACGCTTGCGCGGCATCACCTCGTACCGAGGTGCACCGCTTTCCTGACTTCGCAAATTTGCCCCGCCCACCAGTGGATATGTCCGATGTCGACCGTGCATTTTCGCGAAATCGGCGGCCAGCCTGGCATGTGGCACGCAGTAGCACGCGGTGCTACCGTAGTGCCATGGCGGCCGAAGAGATCAGCCAGCGCGACCTGCGCAACAGATCGGGAGAGATCATGGACGCCATCGAGCAGGGACAGGAGTTTGTCGTGACGCGTAACGGTAAGCCGATCGGCGAGCTGATCCCGCTGCGCCGCCAGCGGACGGTCACCAGAGAGCAGTTCGCCGCGATGTCGGTGAACGCGGCGTACGTCGACGCCGACCGGTTCCGCGCCGACCTGGACGCGGCGGTCGACAATGACGTGCGCGATCCGTATGCCGGCTGAGCGCAGCGGCCTGCTGGACACCAACGTCCTGATCCTGCGGCGGCGGATCGACCACGCCGACCTGCCGGACACGATGTCGATCAGCGCGGTCACCCTCGCCGAGCTTTCCGCCGGACCGCACCACACGGACGATCCGGAGGAGCGGTCCAAGCGGCTGGATGTGTTGCAGCGCGCCGAAGCCGAGTTTGACCCGCTGCCGTTCGACACCGAGGCCGCGCGCGCTTTCGGCCGTGTCGTCGCCGCGGTGCTCGCCGCCGGACGCCGGCCGCGCGGACGGATGACCGATCTGATGATCGCGAGTGTCGCCGTCGCGCATCGGCTTCCGATCTATACGACCAATCCAGCCGACTTCGCCGGACTCGACAAGCTGTTGACCGTCGTGCCGGTCAGCTGCCGCTAGTCAGCCTCAGCAGCGAGACCGCCGATCGCGTCAAGCGGGATAATAGCGCAGCTCGATGGTGTTTTTGTCAGGATCCTGCACGTAAAGCGACTGCGCCGTGCCGCGCGCGCCAAAGCGCGGACCGGGGCCGTCGACGACCGTGAAGGTGCCGGAGTCCACAACGTCCTGCCAGTCCAGCGGTTCCACGACCAGGCAGAAATGGTCCACATTGGACTCCGACCGCTCGCCCTTGACGATGTCGATAATCGTCGACGGGCTCACGCGTACGGACGGAAACGGCACCTTGCCGTCGCGCCACTCGTCCACGCGTACCGGCTCAAGACCGAGTTTGTCGAGATAGAAGTCCAAAGAACGTTCGACATCGGCGACAACGAGCACGAGATGATCGAAAGCAACGACGCGCATTTCTCCTCCTACGCTTCGACGGGTTGACCGCTGCGGCGCCAACGGGTGGCACCGCCGGCGAGAGTGCGAGCTCGCCGGCCGTGATCTCGCAGCTGACGGACGGCTTTCGGTGAGGCGACACAGTACGGACCGGAGCAATAGGCCACGATGTCCCTTCCTTTCGGCAGTTCGTCGATGCGGTCGACGATTTTGCTGCCAGGGATGGAAATCGCGCCAGGGATGTGCCATTCGGCATACGCGGCGGGCGAGCGTACGTCCACGACCACGACGTCCTCGAGGCGACCGCGCAGTTCCTCCGCGGTGACCGGCTGCCACTCGCCCGGCTCGCCGAGCAGATCGGCGACCGCGTCGCGCAGGTCGGCCAGCCGGCCGGCGGCGAAGTCCTGGAGGTGGCCGAGGAAGACCGACACGTCCGGATCGGCCAGCCGATAGAGCACGCGATTGCCGTCCTTGCGCGCGGTGATCAAGTGCGCAGCGCGCAGGTGCTGGAGCTGGGCGGAGGTGTTCTTCAACCCCACGCCGGCCTCCTCGGCCAACTGCTCGACGCTGAGTTCGTGCTGGTCAAGCAGGTCGAGCAGGCGCAGGCGTACCGGCGAGGACACCGCCTTGCCGATCCGCGCGAGCTGCGCGTACACCGGCTCCTCCACGAATCCCATCGCCACCCCCACTATTCTAACGAACTTTAGAATAGATCCTCGCTAGACTCAAGTCGTGCCGCTCCGGGTCGTACGCCGGCTGGCCAGCTATCCGCGACGTAGTCCGGTGACGGCTGGCTTTCTCGTGCTGCTCGTCGCCGTCCACGTCTTCGTCGACCACGCGCTCGAGCCGGACACCGCGCGTCGCCTGCTGCTCGCCGTCAGCACCAACCTCGACAACCTGCGCCACCATCCGATCAGCTCACTGTTTGGCAGCGCGTTTTTCTTCGACGGCACCCTGACCGGCATCGACACGCTGGATTTCGTTGGTACGATCATCACGCTCGGCTTTGGCATCGTGGTTTGCCTTGCCTGGCTGGAACATCGTTATGGCCAGCTGCGCGCCGTCGCCACCTTCGCCGCCGGCCACGTCGGCGCGACCCTGCTGACCGCGCCGGTCATCGCGTACGCCATCGCCGACGGCTATTATCCGCCGACCATCCGCGAGGCACTCGACTTCGGCATCAGCTACGGCGCCCAGACCTGCCTGGCCGCATGCGCGCTGCACCTGCCGCGGATGTGGCGTTTCCCAGTGATAGCACTGCTTTTCGTGTGGCCGCTGGTCGGCGGCAGCTGGCTGGCCGGCATCCCCGACTTCGTGACCATCGGCCACTTGATCGCCGCCGTCATCGGCCTCGCCTGCGGCGCGTACCTGAAAGCGCAGCGCAGCATACCTGAGCACTAGACGAGTTTTGCCGCAAGGCAATTGTTACGTACTCGATCAGCGCTGCGGACCCTGGTTGGGGTCGATCCTGGGGTTGAGGAAATAGTTGGGGTCGAAAGATGCCAGCGACTCTTCCTCGGGTTGTTTTTTGGTGCGTGCCAAGGACTCGTGAGCCTTGGCGTTCAGGTCCCAGGCCTGTTGCGCGTCGACCAGCGGATCCGGGGAGGGCGGCGTCGGCTGGGGTGGCGGGCCGGTCGGTGGCTCCGGTGGCCGGCGGAGCATCGCCTCGTGTTGGTTGAGCCGGTTTTCGTGGCCCAGCAACGTCTCGCCGTGACCGGCCAGCGCGCTGTCGTGGCGGGTCAGGCTCTGGTCCTGACGACCGAGCGTCTTGTCGTGGTCGGCCAGCTGGCTTTCCTGGCCTTTGAGGATCACCGAATGCGCCTGGACCACCTCCCAGAGCGAGGCGACCTTGTCCCGCAGCTGCGCGTTTTCGTCGAAAAGCTCGACATTCTGCGAGCGTACGGCATGATTCGACTGCTGCAGCGCGGTGTTTTGCTCGCGTAGCTTGGCCAGCTCGGCCAGTACGGCGGCATTGTTGAGCCGCATGTCCATGTCGGCCGTCTCCAGCCGCGACAACCGCCGCTCCACCGAGTCGACCGCAGGCTCCGGGACAGGCTTGGTCTCCTTGCGAGCGCGGTGATTCTTCCGCCAGGTGTCCCAGGCGGTTTTCAGGCCCTCGGAGTTGGCGCTGCCGAGCGCACCGGCCGGTGCGCCGGTCGACAGCACACCGATGACGATCGCCTGCGCGGCCGGCGGGAGGTGCGGCACCACGGTCATCGACACCCCAGCGACCGTACCGATCGCCGACACCCGGCCAAGAAGCTCGAACCACATCTTCTTCTGCCACGCCTGCGTCGTACCGATCGCCGTACCGACAACAGGCGCCTTCTTCAGCCGCTGCCAAAACGATGGCTTCTTCTGACCGTAGCGGCCGATGACGCCAGACTTGGCGAAGCCTCCGGGATCAGTCATAGCGGCATTAACATCCCCGTGCGCGTGGACACGATCATCGGCACAGCAGCCGCGAGGAGATAGCCGAGCTCTTCGGCGTTCGAGTACGGCAGACCCGGCGGGATCGTCCTGGCGTCTTCGAGCACCGCGTCCCACATCGACGGATAAGCGAACGCGACCGTCCAGAAGGTGAAGACTTCGCTGACCACCTCAAGCAACACGTCGCCGTTGCGGCCGATCTGGAACAGCTCCGGATGCTCCTGCGAGTTACCAATGCCTTCACCGGTCGGAAAGAGGCGGTGCGTCTGCAGAAACTGGATCGCCGACGGCGTGCCTACCTCGTACTCGGCGAGCAGTCCACTCTTGACAAGCCTCTCGACGATGCCGGCGGTGTCACGTCCCTCGCGCTCGCCGAGCTGGATCAGCCGGTCGCGAGCGAAGTCACCGCTCGCATGACTGCGGACATCGACGTGCGCGGACTGCCAGACCTCATAGGCCTCCAGCGGCAGCTCAACGACATTGCGTCCTTCGACGACCGCGTAGAACTCGGGACCGCGCTCAGGCGTGTCGGGGTCATAGCGCGGGCCGTTGTCGAAGCCGACGGGGACGATGATGGCAGCCACCCGATCACGGTAGCAGCGGACCGCCGCCAGTCAGTCCCGGTTTGTCACAAAACCGGCGAACGTCAACCAGGCCGTACGCTCGAAGAACAGCGCCGGACCGGACGGGTCCTTCGAGTCGCGTACGGCGATGGCGCTGGTCAGCGCGGCGACCTCGACACATCCGCCGTTGCTGCCGGATCGCGAACTTTTTCGCCAAGTTGCGCCGGTCAGGTCGCTTTTCATCGCGGGATGCTCCCCCTGAGGTCGGCTATCCCATCTTTTCGATGAGACTCCTCAGAAGTTTAACGGATTCCCTCGTGCTCAGCGCAGCCGCTTGAAGCTGTTCGTACGCCGCGCCGCAACGCTGGAGATCGGCCTCCTTCTCCAGGTAGAGATTGCCGGCTTGACTCTCGACATAGACGACTGGCGAGTGGATGTTCTCGTCGAATCCGAAAAGTGTGAAAGCGCCGTAAAGACCGGCATGGCCGCCGTGCGAACGCGGGAGGATCTGCAGATTGACCTGCTTCGCGATGTCGGCGAGGTGGTTCAGCTGCTCTTTCATCACTTCCGCGCCGCCAACTGGCCGATCCAACGCGCACTCATCGAGAATTGTCCAGACCTTCGGTATCTCGTCGCCCGACAACACACGTTCCTGACGCGCCATCCGGATGCGGGTTTGATGATCGACATGTTCGGGCGTCGGGTCCACGTCGATGGACTCAGTAAGCGCACGTGCGTACGACTCGGTCTGCACAAGACCGTGGATCATCAGAGGTTCGTAGATACGCATCGCGGTGGCGGCGGACTCGAAGCTGAGGAAGGTGCCAAACTGCGCCGGTACGCTGCCGTACTGCGACCACCAGCTCCGCTGCTTCCCGAGTTTCTGCAGCTCAAGCAGCTGCTCACGGACCGCGGCGTCATCGATGCCGTACAGGTCGAAGAGCAGGATCAGCTCGCCGCGGTTCATCCCCACGTCGCCGGCCTCGATCTTGCGGACCTTCGACTCCGAGCAGCCGAGCGCGGTCATCGCGTCGTCGAAGGTCTTGCCGGCGCGCTTGCGAAATTTCTCCAGCTCCTCACCGAGCCGCCAGCGCGGGATGGTGGGACCGATCACTTTGGGCACTTCGACAACCTCCAGAAAGTTACGCGTAACTTCTACGCATCATATTGACGGCGCGTTCTGATGCTGTCACTCTACGGGTATGAGCAAATCGGACAACTCGGCAGCCTCCCCACCAACCGAGCGCGATCGTCTCGAGCGGCGCATCCGCGAGCTGAGCAGAGTGCTGGAGGACGTGGAAATCGAGCAGATGATGGCGATCTATCGCGCGTCCCGGATCGGCGTGCCGACGAGTCTCATCGCGCGCTGGTCGTTGAAAACCGCCGACAAGGTCGAGGAGTTGGTGGCGGATCTGAGCACCGACCCGGACAACGAGGACTACGAAGAAGGGCCGCGTTGGATCGCGACCTGGCCAGGCAGCGGCTGGGTCTCCGGCCCGTGCCTGACCTGGTCGTGACCGGTCCGTTCGTCGTGTTGCTCAGCGAGTGGCTTCGACGGCCGCCGCACGGTGAGATGAACGGCGTGCCGGTCGAGGACATCACGGCGGTGTTTTTCCACAGCTACGAACCACTCGTCCCCGGCACGAGACAGGCGCGGTTCGACCAGCGGCAGTTGCGGGCCGGCATCCAAGGCGTCCTGGAGTCGCGCGCGTACCGTTGGATGAACCATCCCGCCGCCGTCGAGGCGCACAACAGGGTGCGCCAGCTCGCGGTCGCGGCCAGCTGCGGTTTTCCCACCGTACAGGCGATACTGACCACCAACGGCCACCTCGCCGACCTGTACGGCCTCCGCGTCGGCACGATGTTCGGGCGTCAGCCTGTCCGGCGAGCGGTACGTCGCGCTCGACGACATCCCCGCCGGCGTCGCGGCTGGCGCTCGGCAGTATCTGATGCGTTCCGGCCTTTCCTTCTGTGCCTTGCATTTCACCATCACCTCCACCGGCTGGGTGTTCACTGGTGTGGATCCGCGCGCACGGTGGGACGGCTTCGCGATCGACCTCGGCCTTCCGCTGGCCGAAGCGATCGCCGACGCACTCACGCTATAACCGATCGGGGATGGTGGCCGCGATCCGCAGCAGCCCGTCGGCGGCGGCCGGGTCGTTTTCGATCTGGAAGCTGAGGTTGTCGATCATGCACATCGCCAGCGAAACCTCGAACTCACCGGCCTCGGCCGACCGGGCATAGTCGAGCAGCAGTCGTGCGGCGCCAGGCTCACTGTCCCAGAAACAGCAATGCATGAACAGATTCGCCACATCCACGAAACGGCTGCCGCGACCGATCGACTCCACGTCGAGGATCGCGTTTACCTTTGCGTGGGTATCCGGCGCCAGGCCGGCCTGCAGCTCGATGAGAGGAAGCAGCGCCGCGACGAGCCCTTCGCTGACCAGGCCAGCCCGGCGGACCGTGCCGCGGCGACGACCGGAGCGGCGCCGACGACGCGGCCGGCCCACGACTTTTTGGTTGTCCACTTGAGTACGGCGCCGCCGGAGGCGTCGCGGATCCGGTAGGCGCCGGACTGGAAGCCGCCAGGCAGCTTGCCGACGAGGCGATAGTCCCTACGGTGGCGGCGGTTGACGAAGGCGAGCACACGCTCGGTTGACATGCGGGGAAATCCCGTCGTGAAAGGCGAACACAGGTCGGATGAAGGCCGTCAACTGGTTCGCATGACAGCCACCGTAGCAAAATTCGGTCGCGCTCGCGCCGATGACATGTGATTGTCGACGGGTGCCTCAACCGATCCTGCGCACCAAGCGCCTGCTTCTCGTCCCGCTGGAGGACCGGCATCTCGGGCTGCAGGTCGAGCTCGACTCCGATCCGGAAGTGCAGCGCTATCTCGGCGGACAGGCGCTGACCAGGGACGAGGTCGCCGAGTCGCACGCGCGGCGGTTGGAGCTGGCCGGCAAGGTCGATGGCCTTGGTTACTGGATGGCGTTTCGCGGCCAGTCCGAGGACGACGAGTTCGTCGGGCTGATGATGCTGCCGCCGGCGCACGGCCCCGACCAGCCGGACGATCCGGCCGTCTGCGACCTGGGTTATCGGCTGGTACGGCGGTTTTGGCGGCAGGGCTTGGCAAGCGAGGCCTCGCGGGAGTTGCTGCGGCACGCGTTCGACACGGTCGGCCAGCAGCGGGTGATCGCGCAGACGATGGCGGTCAACGCCGGATCGCGGGGCGTGATGGAGGCCGTCGGCATGCGATACGTACGCACCTACTACCCCGTTTTCGAGGACCCGCTGCCCGGGACCGAGCAGGGCGAGGTCGAGTATGAGATCACCCGCGAGATGTGGTTGCGTCAGGCCGCGGTGTAGCCGCCGTCGACAGCAATCGCCGCACCGGTGGCGAAAGGCGCCTCTTCGCTCAGCAAAAACGCCGCGAGTGCCGCGACCTCGGCCGGTTCGCAGAGCCGCCGCGCCGGGATGGTCGACGCGACCTGCGCGATGACCTCCTCGTTTCCGCCTGCCATGCCACGGAAAAGTGGCGTGTCGATGGCGTGGGTGATCATGGCGTTGACGCGTACCGACGGCGCCGACTCCAACGCCGCCACCTTCGTCAGGCCGACCACACCGTGTTTTGCCGCCGTGTAGGCACCCATGCCGCCGGCGCCGACGACCGCAAGGCTCGACGCGTTGTTGACGACCGCACCGCCGCCGGACGCCGTGATGGCCGGGATCTGGTGTTTCAGGCCGAAAAACACACTGGTCAGGTTCAGGTCGAGCTCGGCGCGCCAGGCCCGCTCGGAGATGCCGGGGATCGGACCCATCGCCTCGACCCCGCCGGCATTGTTGACCGCGCCGTCGAGCCGTCCGAACTCGTCCATCGCGGCGCGTACCAGGGCCTGCGCGTCGGCCTCGACGGTCACGTCGGCCGGTACGAACACGGCTTTTCCGCCGCCAGAACGGATTCGCTCGGCGAGCGCGTCGCCGGCTTCCTTGCGACGAGCGCCGATCACGACGGCGGCGCCCTCGGACGCCAACCGCTCGACGATCGCCTTTCCGGCTCCGGAACTGCCGCCGGTGACGAGGATGACCTTCGACTCGAATCTCATGCCGGCATCGTGACAGTCACCATGCCGCCGCGTCGTCACCAGGATTGACGACACCGCGACAGGCCGATTGGCCGGATCCGGCCATTCAAGCATGCGAACCCTTCTCTACCAGGGCCATCGGTGCGATCGTATGACCTGTCATATCCAGTCTTAACAGGTTGTGACAACTCCTGCGGCCACTCGTCCTGACCCTTCGACCACCGCAAAGGAGCAGCCCATGCGTGCATGGAAAACTGCTGCCGTGGGCTCGGCCGCCGCGTTAGCCGCGACCGCGCTCGTCATCCTCGGCCAGCCGGCCAGCGCCGCGCTCACCAGCAACTGGTATGCGTCCGCGCCGTACGTGATGCCGGAGGACAACAGTCCGCCGGATGTCGCCGCGGTGATGGACGCCACCGGCCAGAAGGCTTTCCAGCTGGCGTTCATCCTCGACTCCGGCGGCTGCACGCCGTCGTGGGATGGAAACTCGCCGATTTCCACCGACACCGCGGCCGGTGCGGTGATCAGCACGATCCGCGGCAAAGGCGGAGATGTTTCGGTGTCGATCGGTGGATACGGCGGCACGAAGCTCGGCCAGACCTGCGGCACACCGGCGGCGACGGCCTCCGCGTACCAGCAGGTGATCACGAAATACGGCCTGCACGCGATCGACTTCGACCTGGAGGAGCCGGAGTACGAGAACGACGCGGCGGTCAACAACGAGCTTGGCGCCGCACAAATCCTGCAGCGCAACAACCCCGGCCTTTACGTCTCGGTGACGATGCCGGCCACCGCGGCCGGGACCGGCTGGTTTGGCACCCAACTGCTGGACAAGGCCAAGGGTCTGGCGTTCACGCCGGACAATTTCTCGATCATGCCGTTCGACGGCGGCTTCAACGGCGCCGCCGACCAGATCTCCGCGGCGGAAAACTTCCACGGCCTGCTCATGTCGCACCTGGGCTGGGACAGCACTTTCGCGTACGCGCACGAAGGTGTGTCGCTGATGAACGGCCGGTCCGACACCGGCGAGTACTTCCGGCAGGCCGATTTCCAGTCCGTACTGAGCTACGCCACCGGCCACGGCCTGGCACGCTTCACCTTCTGGTCAGTCAACCGCGACCGGCAGTGCAACCCGCCGGACAACAACGGCCAGACCTCCGGTGTCTGCAGCAGCGTCACGCAGAATCCCTGGGACTTCACCAAATTCTCGACGCAGTTCGCCGGTGCCACACCTCCGACCACGCCACCGACGACGGCACCGCCGACCTCGCAGCCGCCTGGCGGCACCTGCACCGCGGCGGCCTGGAGCGCGACCACCGCATACAACGGCGGAGCGATCGTTTCGTACAACGGCCACAAATGGCACGCGAAATGGTGGACCTACGGTGACACGCCAGGCGGTCCCGCCGGTGTCTGGGCCGACGACGGCACCTGCTGAGAAGAGGAGGTCGGAAAATGCGTACGCACAAACGCATGGCCATCGCGACGGCAGCGTTTGGCGCCGCCGCGCTGCTGGCCATCACGACGATCGTCTTGGGCAGCGCGAAACCAGCGACCGCCAACACCACCGGAGCGCCGGCGACCAACGGCGGCATCAAGGTCGCCTACTTCGACCAGTGGTCGATCTACCAGAACGCGTTCTATCCGAAAAACCTCGACACACAAGGGATCGCCGGCAAGCTCGACTATCTGTTGTACGACTTCGCCAACGTCCATCCGACCGACCTGACCTGTTTCGAGGCGACCAAAGCGGCGTCGCAGGACGAAAACGACCCGAACGCCGGTGACGGAGCCGGCGACGCGTTCGCCGACTACCAGAAGTCCTTCGGTGCGGACATCAGCGTCGATGGTGTCGGCGACGTGTGGAACCAGCCGATCGCCGGCAACTTCAACCAGCTGCTCAAGCTGAAGAAGAAATATCCGCACCTGAAGATCCTGATGTCGCTCGGCGGCTGGACGTATTCGAAGTTCTTCTCCGACGCCGCCGCCACCGACGCCTCGCGCAAGAAGCTCGTGTCGTCGTGCATTTCCATGTTCATCAAGGGAAACCTGCCGGCACAGGGCGGCTATGGCGGTGACGGCACGGCCAAGGGGCTGTTCGACGGCTTCGACATCGACTGGGAATATCCCGGTGGCGGCGGACACCTCGGCAATCACGCCAGTGCCGCGGACAAGCAAGACTTCACCTTGCTGCTGGCCGAGTTTCGCTCGCAGCTCAACGCACAAGGCGCCGCTGACGGCAAAACGTACGCGCTGACCGCGGCCGTGTCGGCCGGGCAGGACAAAATCAGGAACGTGGAGACCGACAAGATCGGGCAATATCTCACGTTCGCCGATGTCATGACCTACGACATGCACGGCGGCTGGGAGGCGACCGGTCCGACCAACCACCAGTCGCCGATCTATTCCGGACCGAACGACCCGATGACGCCGGTGCCGCCAGGCAACGCCAAATACTCGATCGACGAGGCGATCAAGGCGTACACGGCCGGCGACGCGCAATATGGCATTCCCGGCGGTTTTCCGGCCGCCAAGCTCAACATGGGAGTGCCGTTCTATTACCGCGGCTGGACCGGCGTGGCGGCCGGCGGCAACCACGGCCTGTTCCAACCGGCGTCCGGTCCGGCGCCCGGCGCGCCCAACTCCGGAAACGTCGCCGGCATCCGGATGTACAAGGAACTTTCCGGTGTGGTGGACAATCCGAGTGTCACCTACTGGGACGACGCGGCGAAGGCCTCGTATTTCTACGACGGCACGAATTTCTGGTCGGGCGAGAGCAAGCAGTCGATCCAGGCGAAGGCGGATTACCTGCACTGCAACGGAATGGGTGGGACGATGATGTTCTCGCTCTATGACCTGGATCCGGCGACCACGCTGTTCAACGCGGCGGTGACCGCGACCAACGGATCGGCGCCGTCGAACTGCTCGGCGCCGCCGACGCAGAGTCCGACACCAACACCGACCGGCAGTCCGTCGCCGAGTCCGACCGTCAGTCCAACCTCGAGTCCGACGCCGCCGGTTACCGTGCTGTCCAACGGAAACTTCGAGAGCGGCAGCCTGTCGCCGTGGACCTGTTCAGGTGGCGGCGTACAAAACACGACGAAGCACAGCGGCACGTACGCGCTGTCCGCGACGCCGACCAGCAGCGACACCGCGCAGTGTACGCAAACCATCACCGTCCAGCCGAACACCGCGTACACGCTGAAGGGCTGGGTGAACGGCAGCAACACCTATCTCGGCATCACCGCAGGCGCGTCCACCTGGGCCACCACCGGCGGCGCGTGGCAACAGCTGACCGTGTCGTTCAACAGCGGCTCGGCCGGCTCGGTCACCGTCTATCTGCACGGCTGGTATGGCACCGGCACGTACTACGCCGACGACATCACCCTGTCCTGACATCATTCTGCCGCAACGCCTCGTTACTGGCGCCAGATGCCAGTAACGAGGCGTTGCGGCGACTAGCCCGGGTGTTTCATGCGGGGTGCGTGAAACACCCGGGCTAGGCTTTCCGGCATGTGGCTGACCGACACGAGGGACTCCTACGACACGGTCGCGGAGAGCTATGCCGACATGCTCCGCGACGCCATGGCCAGCCGGCCATACCTGCGCGCGGCTTTGGCGTTGTTCGCGGAAAAAGTGCTGGCAGACGGTGGCGGCCCGGTCGCCGACGTCGGGTGCGGTCCCGGTCACATCACCGCTCACCTGCGCGACCTCGGTGTCGACGCGTTCGGCATCGACCTGTCCCCTGGCATGGTCCGGACAGCACAACGCGAACATCCTGGCGTGCGGTTCGAGGTTGGCTCGATGACCGACCTGGATCTCGCCGACGGCTCGGTTGCCGGCCTGATCTCGTGGTGGTCGTTGATTCACGTCCCCGACGACGAGGTGCCGATCGTCATGAAACATTTCCACCGAGTGTTGCGCGCGGGTGGCGCACTGCAGATCGGGTTTCACGTCGGCGACGAGACGCGCCACAAGACCCAGGGCTATGGCGGCCATCCGATGAGGATCGACGTCCATCACCGACCGCCGGAGAAAGTGGCAGACTGGCTGCGAAACGCCGGCTTCCAGATCGAGGCGCAACTGCTGCTGGATCCCGACAAGCCCACGCCAGGAGCGATTCTTTTCGCACGACGCCACTGAGAATCGACGGCTGCTGGAGACTATCGCCGGCGCGGATTCCGGGCCGTACGGACCGAGAAACACGACGGATAGGATCGGCGGCATGACACCGATTTTTGTCCTTGTGCACGGCGCTTTCTGCAATTCCGCCAGTTGGCTGCCGTTGCAACGCGAGCTGGCACTGCTCGGCCACCGTTCGCTCGCCGTTGACCTGCCGGGACACGGTTTTCCGCCGGCCATACCGGCGGCATATCAGGTGCCGCAGGATCCGGCCGTGCTCGCGACCGTCGCCTCGCCGCTGGCAGACGTACGGCTGGCCGACAATGTCGGCCACGTCGTGGAAACCGTCCGCCAGGTCGCCGCACACGGGCCGGTGGTCCTGGTCGGTCACAGCCGCGGCGGGCTCACGATCACCGGTGTCGGCAACGCCGTCCCCGAGCTGGTTTCGCGGATCGTCTACGTGTCGGCATGGTGTTGTGTCGATCTCACCCCACGCGAGTACGAGCAGGAGCCGGAACACGGCCCCAATCCGCTGGTCGGCGTGATGTCGTTGGCCGCCGCGGATCCGGCCGAGATCGGTGCGATCCGGATCAACTGGCGCGCCGCCGGCCCTGACGAGATTTCGGCGCTGCGAGCGGCATTGTTCGCCGACGGCACCGACGACGAGGTGCGGGCGTTCATCAATGTCATGGACACGGACGAAAACCTGGACGTTGGTGGCGCCGACGACCGCGCCCAGGCCGGCACCTGGGGACGCATCCCGCGGACGTACGTGCGGCTCACCGAAGACAAAGACGTGCCGATCGCGCTGCAGGACAGGTTCATCGCGGAGGCCGACCGGCTCACGCCGGACAATCCGTTCGACGTACGCGCGATCCGGAGCAGCCACCTCAAAGCGCTGGTCCATCCAGCCGAGTTGGCGCGTACGCTGGTCGATGCGGCGGCACAGGCTCAGGAAACCGCGGCCGGCAGCCCGAAGTCGGGGAAATAGCTCGGTTCCAGGAAGGACGTGATCGCGGCGATCCGGTCGTCGCGGAGCGTCAGCACGTTGACCGACCAGGCATCGTACGCGCCGCCCGGACTTTTCCGGAGATAGCAACAAACCGCCGGCTGTCCGTTCACGCCGGCCGGCCGCACCCGCCAGGCTCCACAGGCGGTCAGCGGCACGCGTACGGCGAAGTCCATGACCGCCTGCCGGCCGCCGTACCAGTGCGGCAGCGGCGGCATCGACCACGTGACATCCTCGGTGAGCAGAGCCACCAACGCATCCGCGTCGCCGCGCTCCAACGCGGCGCTGAACGTGGCGACGACCGCACGCATCCGGGTGTCACCGATCTCACGCGAGTTTTGTTGCTGCGTAAGCGAAGGCGCCTTCTCCGCGACGACCCTGCGTGCGCGGGCAAGAGCGGAGTTCACAGACGCGGTCGACGTCTTCATGATTCCCGCGATTTCCGCCGCCGAGAAACCGAGCACCTCGAAAAGCAGCAGGGCGGCGCGCTGGTTTCCCGGCAGGTGTTGCAAAGCGGCGACGAAGGCCAGCTCGACGGCCTCGCGCTGCTCGGCCTCCAGGCCGGCGTCCGGATAGGGACCGAGCCAGGCGACCTCCGTCAGCGGCGCGTCGTCCACCACCGCCGCCTCGCTGGACGGGCCAAGATCGACCGGCAACGCGCGCCGGCCGCGCGCGGCGACCGCGTCGAGACAAACCCGAGTCGCCACCGTGTAGAACCACGATCGCACGGCACTGCGGCCTTCGAAACGCGCGAATCCCCGCCAAGCGCGCAAAAGCGTGTCCTGCAACGCGTCGTCGGCATCGTGGCTCGAACCAAGCATCCGATAGCAGTGCGCGTGCAGCTCGCGACGCAACGGCTCCACCAGCCGGGTGAAGGCGGCCTCGTCGCCGTCGCGTGCCAGTTCGAGATCTTCGTCCACAACCGACGATTCTGCCGCATCCGCACGGTCCTACCGTTGACGAGCGATGCCGATGCGACAGGGGACGTACCGAAATGACCTGGTCATTGATCCACGCCGAGCGCGCCGCGCTGGCCGCCGACCTGGCCGAGCTGACCGACGAGCAGTGGTCGACACGGTCGCTTTGCGAAAAATTCACCGTACGCGAAGTGCTCGCGCACCTCGCCTCGGCGGCCGGTCTCACGCCGCTGCGGTGGATCGCCGGCGTGATCCGCTGCCGGTTCGACTTCGACAAACAGGTGGCAATGCGGCTCGCCGAACAGCTCGGCACATCACCGGCCGACACGCTGGCGCGTTTTCGGCGCGTGATCACCAGCACCACCATGCCGCCGCTGCCGGTCATGGCGATGCTCGGCGAGACGATCGTGCACGGCGAGGACATCCGCCGGCCGCTCGGCATCCGCCGCGACTATCCGATCGACACGCTGACGCGGCTTGCCCACTATTACCGCGGTTCCGACCAGGTCGTGCTCGCCGAGGGACGCATTCGCGGCCTCCAGCTCACCGCGACCGACGGTCCTTTCGCCACCGGCTCCGGGCCGCTGGTGTCCGGTCCGACCATCGCGCTGATCATGGCGATGACCGGACGCGAAGTTTTCTGCGACGACCTCGAAGGCGACGGCGTCGCCATCTTGCGTGACCGCTGTTAGGGCCTGTTTCGGATCCTAAACGCCGATCGGATGCCAGACGGTTTTCGTCTCCAGGAAGGTGGTCAGCCGGTCGATGCCTGGCTCGGCCGTCCAGTCCGGCTCGGCGGACGGCCGGCGTACGACGCGTTTCAGCGTGTCGGCGGCGGAAACCTCCAGATCGACGGCCAGTTCCGCTGGCGCGCCGGTGAGGTCGATCGCGTTCACGTCGGCGTGCGACGCCAGCCATGGCGCGATTTCGGCCGTACGACCGGTGAGGACGTTGACGACACCGCCTGGCACGTCGGAGGTCGCCAGCACCTCGGCCAACGTGATCGCCGGCAGTGGTCGGTTTTCGCTGGCCACCAGCACAACGGCGTTGCCCGTGGTGATCGCCGGCGCGAGAACGCTGACCAGGCCGAGCAAAGACGACGACTGCGGCGCCAGGATCGCGACGACTCCGGTCGCTTCCGGTGTCGACAGGTTGAAGAACGGTCCGGCGACCGGGTTGGCGCCGCCGACGATCTGCGCGATCTTGTCGGTCCAGCCGGCATACCAGACCCACCGGTCGATCGCGGCGTCCACAGTGGACTCCGCCTTCGACCGCGCGATGCCTTCGGCCGTCACGACGTCCTCGACGAACTGCGCGCGGCGGCCTTCCAGCATCTCGGCGACGCGATAGAGCACCTGGCCGCGGTTGTACGCGGTCGCGCCGGACCAACCGGCGACGGCCTTGCGTGCGGCCAAAACGGCGTCGCGGGCGTCCTTGCGCGAGCCGAGTGCGGCGTTGGCGGCGAACCGTCCTTTGTGGTCAGTCACGACGTAGCTCCGGCCCGACTCACTGCGCGGAAATTTCCCACCCACGTAGAGCTTGTATGTCTTGCGTACGGCCAACCGGTCAGACATTGAGGTAAGCCTCCAGACCGTGCCGGCCGCCCTCGCGACCATAACCGGATTCCTTGTAGCCGCCGAACGGCGAGGTCGGGTCGAACTTGTTGAACGTGTTGGCCCACACCACCCCGGCGCGAAGTTTGTTGGCCATCGACAGGATCCGGCTGCCTTTCTCGGTCCACACGCCGGCGGACAGGCCGTATGGCGTGTTGTTGGCCTTCTCGACCGCCTCGGCCGGCGTGCGGAAGGTGAGGATCGACAGCACCGGGCCGAAAATCTCCTCGCGCGCGATCCGGTGCGCCTGCGTCACGTCGGTGAACAGCGTCGGCGCGAACCAGAAACCGCGGTCTGGCAGCTCGCAGGGCGGCGACCAGCGCTGAGCGCCTTCGCTCTCGCCGACCTGCGACAGCTCGCGGATCTTTTCCAGCTGTGCCGCCGAGTTGATGGCGCCGACATCGGTGTTCTTGTCGAGCGGATCGCCGACGCGCAGCGTGGTGAGCCGCCGTTTCAACGAGTCGAGCACCTCGTCGTACGCGTTTTCCTGCACCAGCAACCGAGATCCGGCGCAGCAGACGTGACCCTGGTTGAAGAAGATGCCGTTGACGATCCCCTCCACCGCCTGGTCGACCGGCGCGTCGTCGAAGACGATGTTGGCCGCCTTGCCACCGAGCTCAAGCGTGACTTTCTTCGGCGTGCCGGCGACCGAACGGGCGATCGCCTTGCCGACCTCGGTCGAGCCGGTGAAGGCGACCTTGTCGACGCCGGCGTGCTCGACCAGCGTACGACCGGTGTCGCCGGCGCCGGTCACGATGTTGACGACACCCGGCGGCAGATCGGCCTGCTGGCAGATCTCCGCGAAAGCCAGCGCGGTCAGTGGCGTGGTTTCCGCCGGTTTCAGCACGACCGTGTTGCCGCACGCGAGTGCCGGCGCGATTTTCCACGCCAGCATGAGAAGCGGGAAGTTCCACGGGATGACCTGCGCGGCGACGCCGAGTGGCTTCGGGTCCGGACCGAAGCCGGCGTACGACAGCTTGTCGGCCCAGCCGGCGTAATAGAAGAAGTGTGCAGAGACCAGTGGGATGTCGACGTCACGCGACTCCCGGATCGGCTTGCCGTTGTCGATCGACTCCAGCACGGCCAACTCGCGCGACCGCTCGGCGATGATGCGCGCGATGCGGAACAGATATTTGCCGCGCTCGGCCGGCTTGAGCCGCGACCAGACCTTGTCGTAGGCCACGCGCGCCGCCTTCACCGCACTGTCCACATCGGACGGCCCGGCCGCGGTGATCTCGGCCAGCACCTCCTCGGTGGCCGGGTTGACTGTCTTGAAGACCGAGCCGTCCTTGCCGCCGGTGAACTCGCCGTTGATGAAAAGGCCGTACGACGGCCTGATGTCGACGATCGCCGTCGACTCCGGCGCCGGAGCGTAGTCGAATCGCATGTCAGTCCACCGTCACATAGTCGGGACCGGAGTAGTGACCGGTCGCCATTCGCTGGCGCTGCAACAAAAGATCGTTGAGCAGGCTGGAAGCGCCGAACCGGAACCAGTCGGGCTCGAGCCAGTCCGGACCGGCGGACTCGTTGACGGTGACCAGATAGCGGATCGCGTCCTTGGCCGTACGGATGCCGCCGGCCGGCTTCACGCCGATCTGTTTTCCCGTGGCGGCGCGGAAATCGCGTACGGCCTCCAGCATGATCATGGTGACCGGCAGTGTCGCGGCCGGCGCCACCTTGCCGGTCGAGGTCTTGATGAAGTCGCCGCCGGCCAACATCGCCAGCCAGGACGCGCGGCGTACGTTGTCGTAGGTGGCCAGCTCGCCGGTCTCCAGGATCACCTTGAGATGAGCAGTGCCGGCGGCCTGCTTGATCGCCGCGATCTGCTCGTACACCTTGAGATAGTCGCCGGCCAGGAACGCACCGCGGTCGATCACCATGTCGACCTCGTCGGCGCCAGCCGCGACCGCGTTCCTGGTGTCCTCGAGCTTCACTTCCAGCGACGTGCGGCCGGAGGGGAAGCCGGACGCGACGCTCGCGGTGTGGATGCCAGAGCCGCGCAGCTCGGCGACCGCGACCGGCACCAGGTCGGGATAGACGCAGATCGCGGCGACCTGTGGACAGGTCGGGTCACTCGGGTCGGGATGCCTGGCCTTCGCGCACAGCGAGCGCACCTTGCCTGGCGTGTCCTGGCCCTCCAGCGTGGTCAGGTCGATCATCCGGATCGCCAGATCGATGGCCTGCCGCTTGCTGTCGGTCTTGATCGACCGGCTGGCCAGCATCGCCGCGCGCTGCTCGGCGCCGACCTGGTCGACGCCAGGCAGGCCGCGCAGAAACCGCCGCAGCGACGCCGCCGAGGCGGCGACCTCGGCGAGTGGGCTCGTCACCGTAGTCATAAGGCGGAGTCTATGTCTAATTGAGGGGTCACCCCGCGTCCCGCTGCGCACGCGTGTTGGCGGCCCACCGGTCGGCTCGTACGGTCGGGCCGATACGCTCGGCGCATCGACTGTCGTCTACCAGCGGAGGGGTTCCGTGGCTTTCTGGAAGAAGCGGGGGAAGGCCGGCAAGGACACCTCTGAGGACACCATCGCCGAAGAGGTGCCCGAAGTGGACGACACCACCCCGGCCGAGCCGGACACGGAGGCCGAGGAGAAGGCCGACGCGGAGACCGAGGCCGAGCCCGCTGAAGCTGAGCCAGCGGCCGACGCGGACGACAAGGACTCCGCTGGGAAGGACTCAGACGCCGCGGAGGACTCCGACAAGGACGAGTCCGACAAGGACGACGCTGACGAGTCGGCCGAGAAGGACGACAGCGCCGAGAAGGACTCCGACGACTCGGCTGAGAAGGACGCTGACGACAGCGCGGAGTCCGCTGACGAGGACGACGAGTCCGAGCGGACCGACGAGATCGACGATTTCTGGGAGAAGGCCGAGATCGATCCGGTCGAGATCTCCTTCCCGTCCGGCACCGGCTTCACGCTGCGGCACTACCGTACGGTCACCGACGAGGACGACGAGGAGGCCGAGGAGGCCGTCTTCCTCGCGCACGACCAGAAGCTGCAGATGTTCCGCAGCGCCGAGGACCTGGTCGAGTATGTGAAGAGCGACGCCGAGCACGACCTGCGCGAGCTGGAGACGTACGCGGAGATGGCCGAGTCGCTGACCGTCGAGCGGGTGGTCGTCGACGAGGAGGACGAGTACGGCCTGGACCTGGTGGTGCAGAACCTGCGTGGCGGCCACGACGCGTGGGACCAGGACCTGCTGATCGGTGCCGGCGAGGTGACCCGCGACATCGCCTTCGCCTGCCAGCTCGACGACGTACTCACCGCGCTCGCGCCGGGCTCGCCGCTCGACGACCTCGACGAGGCGCTGCGCGCCAACGGCTTCCTGGCCAGGCGCAAGATGCGCAAGATCAGCCCGGAGCGGGCCGCGATCGCCTGGCGCAGCCTGATCAGCAAGGTCGACGCGGTGGTCGAGTGGCACGGCGAGATCCCCGAGGACGACGAGGACGAGGACGACGAGTCCGCCGAAGCCGACACGACCGACACCGACGAGACCACAGACTCCGACGAGACCAGCGAGACCGCGTCCGAGGACGACGACACCAAGGACGACGACACCAAGGACGCGGCCGAGGCTGAGAAGCCGGCCGCCAGGAAGCGCCGCTCCCGCAAGTAGCACCGTGGTCGCATGGCCACCACGCGTGCGTTCGACGCACGCATGGTGGCCATGCGGACGTCAGACGCGCGCGACCAGGCGAGCGTGTACGCCGGGGCCGGCGTCCGGGCGGTGCTGCAGGATGGCCAGCCAGGTGGCGCCGGCCAGGCCGTTGCGCACGACCACGGGGTCGAGGCCGAGCGTACGCAGCCGCGCGTCCAGCAACCCTCCGATCGGCGACGCCGGACCGACCACTCCGCCGGTCAGCACGACCGGCTTTCCCGGCACCGGACGCAAGGACCCCAGCAGCTGAGCCAAAGCGTCCGCGGCTCTGTCCATAATGGACTGTGCGACCGAGTCGGACGCCTCGGTGACCAGCGGCGCCAGGCTGGCCAGCCAGATCGGCGGCCGGCGATAGACCTCTGCGATGATCGCCTCGCGGTCGTACGCGCCGCCGAAGGCCTCGACGACGCGGTCGGTGAGTCCGGTCGCCGGACCGATCTGGTCACAGACCTCGAGCGCGGCGCGTACGGCCTCGCGGCCGAGCCAGAAGCCGGCGCCTTCGTCGCCGAGCAGCCAGCCGGAGCCACCGACCGACTGCACCATCCGGTGTCCCTCGATGCGACCGGTGGTCGAACCGGTGCCGGCGATCATGGCATAGCCATCGGGCTCCGGCGTACCACTGCCGAAAGCCGCCTCCAGGTCCGGACCGACGAACGACTCGGCACGTACGCCACTGGCTACCAGCCGGTCGCGGACCGCCTGGTCAAACTCCTCCGAGCCGCCGCCCGCGCCGCCGACGAGTACGGTGCGTACGGCCGCCAAGGGCGTCTCGCCGAGTGCGCGTATGACACTGTCGAGGATGGCCTTCGCCGCCACGTCGAGTCCTACGGCGACCGGATTGCCGGCAGTGCTCACCGCAGTGCCTATGACATCGCCGTCGAGCGTTGCGGCCATCGCGCGCGTGTTGGTCCCGCCGGCATCCACACCGACGACGATCGGCTCCATAAGGCAGGTTAGAACGGTCCACGCCGGATGCGGCCGGCGTAGTGGTCCTCCAGCTTGTGGTTGTGCTCGTCGGCGTCCGGAATGTTGGCGGACAGATAGACCGGCGGCGTACCGCCGTCCTGGACCAGCCGCGCGAGCGCCTCGGCGTTGATCATCTCGGCCGCGGTGGCCGACGTGACCGACGAGATGCCGGCCGCCTTGCCGCCACCTGGCAGGTCGAGGATCGCGTCGCCGTACGGTGCGCCGTTGTCGATCAGCACGTCGGCGAGCTCGAACAGCCGCTTGCCGCTCGGATGGCGCGAGGTGATGCCGCTGGAGTGTGCCAGCGAGGTGATCGCGATCAGCGGCAGGCCGGCCTCCTTGACCGCGATCGCGAACTCGACGATCGAGCCGTTGCCGCCGGAGTTGGAGATGACCACCACCGCGTCCTGCGGACTGGTCGGCGTGATCTCGAAGAGCCGGCGGCCGGTCTGCGGGTCGCGCTCCAGGTGTGGATCGGCGTCGGGGTCGACGCCACCGACGAACACCAGGTCGCGCAGCGACACCTTGTTGGTGCCGACGAGCCCACCCGCGCGGCCGGCGATCTCCATCGCGGTGGCCTCCGAGTGGCCGGTGCCGAACGCGTGGATGACGCCGTCGGCGCGTACGACCTTGGCGACGATCTCGGCGGCCTCGGTGATGGCGTCCCACTGGGTGTCGGCGAGCCGCTGGATCTGCCGTACCGCCTCGGCCGCGAAGGTGCGGCCGTCCAGGCCGAGGGGTTGTTCGGTCACGCGACTTTCTCCTCTGCTGGTGTGCTCCTTTGTAAAAAAGCTACCAAGCCGGAGTGGGAGTCAGTGAAAACCCCTAAGACCACTACCGGTCGGGATCATCCCCGGCGCCGAGGCCGCCAGCGGCCGGCCTGAATAGCGTGGAGTCATGTCAACGCTTCGCAGACCTCGCGACCGTCGGTGGATCGGTGGGGTGTGTTCGGGCCTCGGCGACCGGTTCGGGATGCCGGCGGGGCTGGTACGCACGCTGTTCGTACTCTCATGCCTGCTGCCGGGTCCCCAGTTCGTCGTCTACATCATCCTGTGGATCATGATCCCGTCCGAATAGCGCCACCCCAGTCACCGCGACTCCACCGCAGACGACGCAATCGGATTCCGATTGCGTCGACGCGGTGGTTGAAGGGTCAAATAACCAGGGCTGGTCTCAGGATTCGTTCATCAGCTTGGCGTAGCCGGGCTTGATCACGTCGTTGATGATCGCCAGCCGCTCGTCGAACGGGATGAACGCGCTCTTCATCGCGTTGACGGTGAACCACTGCAGATCACGCCACCCGTAGTGGAACGCGTCCACCAGCAGCGCCATCTCCTTGGTCATCGACGTGTCACTCATCAGCCGGTTGTCGGTGTTGACGGTGACCCGGAAATACAGGTCGCGCAGCAGGCCGATCGGGTGCTCGCCGATCGACGACACCGCGCCAGTCTGCAGGTTGGACGACGGCGCCATCTCCAGCGGGATGCGCTTGTCGCGGACGTACGCGGCCAGCCGGCCGAGCCGGGCGCCGTTGGCGCCGCCGGCGGCGCCGGGGGTGATGTCGTCGACGATGCGTACGCCGTGGCCGAGCCGGTCGGCTCCGCACCACTGCAGCGCCTCCCAGATGCTCGGCAGGCCGAAGGCCTCACCGGCGTGGATGGTGAAGTGGCCGTTTTCGCGCTGGATGTGCTGGAACGCGTCCAGGTGCCGGGTCGGCGGGAAACCGGCCTCGGCGCCGGCGATGTCGAAACCCACGACGCCGTTGTCGCGGAAGGCGATGGCCAGCTGCGCGATCTCCAACGACCGCGCGGCATGCCGCATCGCGGTGAGCAGCGCGCCGACCCGGATCTGCCGGCCGGCGGCCGCCGCGCGCGCGGTGCCGTCCTCGAAGCCGGCGAGTACGGCCTCGACGACCTCGGTCAGCGCGAGCCCCTTCTCCACGTGCAGCTCCGGCGCGAAACGCACCTCGGCGTAGACGACGCCGTCCTCGGCGAGGTCCTCGACGCATTCGCTGGCGACCCTGGCGAGCGCGTCCGGCGTCTGCATCACGCCGACGGTGTGGCTGAAGGTGTCCAGGTAACGCTCGAGCGAACCGGAGTCGGCCGCGTCGCGAAACCATCGCCGCAGCTGGCCGACGTCCTCGGTCGGCAGGTCGGTGTAGCCGTGTTCGCGAGCCAGTTCGGCGACCGTGGCCGGCCGCAAGCCACCATCGAGATGGTCGTGCAACAGCACTTTCGGCGCCGTGCGGATGTCGTCGGCAGTCGGACGCTGTGACTGCCGGGAAGACGTCGTTGTCATTACATAACGCTACCGGACAGCGACCGCCTACCGGAAGCGACCCCGATCACGCCGTAACGCCGGAGAGGCCCGCGCCAATGACTCTAGGGCCAACTGATCTCCAAGGTTTTCCAGGAGGCCGACCGGCTCCACAGCGGCGAGCAAGAGCCCTAAACCCTGTCTTTGTCTGTACGTGGCGGATCGGTTCCTGGGGCGCTGAGCGCCTGCTCGCTGGCCAGCATCGCGCGCACCCACGACGCTTTCGGGTCCAGGTCGACGAAAAGTGCCTTGCAGAGCAGGGTCATCGGCACCGCCATCAGCGCGCCGATCGGTCCCAGGACCCAACCCCACAGCACGACCGACAGGAATGTCACCAGTGGCGACAGCCCGATCGCGTCACCGACGACGCGCGGTTGTACGACGGTCTGCAGGATGAAGTTGATGACCAGATAGACGCCGATCACCACGACCATCAGCTGCCAGCCGCCGGTCAGCAACGCGAGCAGCGCCGGCGGCACGATCGCCAGGAACGGTCCGATGTTGGGGATGTAGTTGGTCAGGAAGGAGACCAGGCCCCACACCAGCGGCAGCGGAATCCCCAGGAACACCAGCGCGATGGTGTCCAGGATCGCCACCGCCGCGCCGAAAATGGTGTTGACGATGAGATATCTGCGCGTGTCGCGCAGAAAAGTGGTGATCACGTCGGCCACCACCGGCCGGTCGAGGGTGAGCGCCGTTCGCCTGGCACTCATGCTCGAGGTCTCCAGGCTGACGAAGAACAGCAGTGACAGCAGGAAAACCAGGTTGGAGCCGACGTTGGTCGCGGTCGCCAGCAGTGTGCCGACATAGCTCAGCACACTGCCGATGTCGATGCCGCTCACCGCCGTACGGATCTGGTCGGGTGTCACGCCGAACCGCGCCAGGGTCGAGGAAAGCTCGTTGATCAGCTCGTTGGCCCTGCCGACGTACGACGGCAGCAGTGCGGCCAGCTGCGCGATCGAGACCGCGAGCACCGCGACCAGGGCCAGGATGATCGCGTACGCCATGAGAATCAGGACGGTGGAGGCGATCCACGACGGCACCGAATGCCGGCGCAGCCAGCTGGCCACCGGACTGATCGCGATGACGATGACCAGAGACAGGAACAGCGGCGCGAACAGCCAGGACGCGGCGTACAGTCCGGCGAGCACGATGACCGTCGCGGCCAGGCCACCGAGAATGACCGCGGCACGAGGCGGCGTACGGGTCGCTGGCGAGGTCACGGTCTGTAGATCATAGGCGTTATTGGATTGACCGCCGCGCATCGCCGCTGCTTGGCTGGCGACACCGTCTATCGAGGAGCACGTTTGATCAGTTTGCGCAGCATTGGCCCGGACGAGACGTCGTTGGTCAGCGCGACCGGCGACGGCGCGGAAGCGGTCACCATTCGCGGCTATTTCGATGATCTGCTGCGCAAAGGCAGCACGACGCTCGACTGGTGCATGCTCGCCGAGCGCGACGGCACGCCGGTCGGCAGCGCCGCCCTCTCGGCATTTCCCGGTGGCGAGACGCCGGCCTCGATCGTGCTGATCGAGGCGCCGTGGCACGATCCGGCGCTGGCCGCCGAGGTGGTCGCCGCGGTCAGTGGCCGAGCGCGTGACCTCGGTGCCGGCGAGCTGACGTACGCGATCGACACGCCGCGGTCGGCGCCGCGTTTCATGTCTCATCCGGCCGAGCGCGAGGCGGCATTCCTGGCCGCCGGCTTTGGCCTGCTGCGCGACGGCATGCGATGGCGCTGGACCGCCGAAAAAGCCGTGCCGGTGCCGGACGACCGGCTGGTTTTCCGTACGCTGCCGGAGATCGGCCGCGAGTCCTATGTGGACATCCTGGCCGCGACCATGGAAGGCAGCGCGGACAGCGAGCTGGCGGCGATGACCGACGCCGGCGGATTACGCGGTGCCGGCGAGAAGATCTTCGATCTCATGATGGGCTTCGACCACGCCGCCGAGTGGTACGAGATCGGATTCGACCAGGCCGGCGATCCGGTCGGCGTCAGCATGCCGGCGCGTAACGCGACGATGGCGGTCATCGGCCACGTCGGCGTCACACCGGCGCATCGCCGGAAGGGTTACGCGACCGCGATCGTCGCTCGCGGCACGGCGATTCTCGCGGCTGCGGGCGAAAAAACGATCGTCGGTGACTGCGACTCCAGCAACACCGGCATCATCAAGGCCTTCACCGCCAACGGTTACGACAACTTCGTCAACCGCCGCGAGTTCGGCCTCACCTTTTCCTGACCACCGCGAGATCAGAGGATGTCGGCCGGCCGGTACGCCGCGGCGGCCGGGTCGGCGGCGACGAGTTTGGCCACCGTGTCGGCAAAAGCCGCGACCTGCCGGCCGGCGAGCCCGGTGAACGACAGCGGCTCGCCGATCGCCGCGCGGATCTGCTCGCCGGTGAGCTTCAGCCGGCCGTCGGCGGCCAGCCGGTCGAGCAACGCCGAGCCGTCGATATCTCCCGGATCTCCAGGCTCGCGCATGGCCAGCGCGGTCGCCACCGCGTGCTCCTTGATCACCTCGTGCGCGGTCTCCCGGCCGACTCCGGCGCCGACCGCCGCGACGAGCAGTTTCGTGGTGGCCAGGAACGGAAGATAGCGGTGCACCTCGCGGTCGATGACGGCCGGGAACGCGCCGAACTCGGCGAGCACCGTCAGGAACGTCTCGAACATGCCGTCCAGCGCGAAAAACGCGTCTGGCAGCGCCACGCGGCGTACGACCGAGCAGGAAACATCGCCTTCGTTCCACTGGTCTCCGGCCAGCGCCGCCACCATCGTGACATGTCCGCGCAGAATGTTGGCGAATCCGTTGATGCGTTCGGAGGAGCGGCTGTTCATCTTGTGCGGCATCGCCGACGAGCCGACCTGGCCCGGCTTGAACCCCTCGGTGACCAGCTCGTTGCCGGCCATCAGGCGGATCGTGGTGGCCAGCGACGACGGACCGGCGGCGGCCTGCGCGAGCGCGCTGACCACGTCCAGATCCAGCGAACGCGGATAGACCTGCCCGACGCTGATCAGCGCGTCGTCGAAACCGAGGTGCCTGGCGACCGCCGCCTCCAGCCGGTCGACCGCCTCCGGCGAACCGAGCAGCTGGAGCATGTCGGCGCTGGTGCCGACCGGACCTTTGATGCCACGCAACGGATAACGCGCGACCAGCTCGTCGACGCGTTGCAGCGCGACCAGCAGTTCCTGGCCGGCGTTGGAAAAACGCTTGCCGAGGGTCGTCGCCTGCGCCGGTACGTTGTGGCTGCGGCCGGTCAGCGCGGTGTCGGCGTAGGTCGTGGCGAGCTCGGCCAGCCGCGCCAGCGCCGCGAGCATCCGGCCGCGTACCAGCCTGAGCGCGCTGACGATCTGCAGCTGCTCGACGTTTTCGGTGAGGTCGCGGCTGGTCATCCCCTTGTGCACCTGCTGCTGGCCGGCGAGCGCGTTGAACTCCTCGATCCGCGCCTTCACGTCATGCCGGGTGATCCGTTCACGCGCCGCGATCGAGGCGAGGTCGACCTGGTCGACGACCCGCTCGTACGCCTCGACCGCGCCGTCCGGCACCGGCACGCCGAGGTCGGCCTGCGCGCGCAGCACCGCAAGCCAGAGCCGCCGCTCCAGCACGATCTTGTGCTCGGCCGACCACAGCATGGCCATCTCGGCGCTCGCGTAGCGCGCGGCCAGGACGTTCGGAATCACCGGTTTGCTCACGGCTCCAGTCTAGGTCGACCCCTCCTGACCTGCGCGGAAGGTGCGTGGGTCGGTCAGATGGCGCGGCGGTCGTCGCTGCGCGGGTCGTCGCTGACCAAATGCGGCTCGTAGATCCCCGCGCGCACCTTCCGCCGCCACGGCCGCGCGAGATTTTCCTCGGTGGTCAGCAGATCCGCGACCGCGACGGCCGGATCGTTCGACTGGCACCGAGCGCGCCATTCACCGTCGGGACAGATCAGGCCGGAGCCGACCGGACCCGCGTAACCGACCCAGTAGCTGTTGATCGCGGCGTGCGCCAACGCCTCCGCGGCGAACACGTCCGTGGTTTCGTCGGTTGGCGGCCCCGCGGTGGAAAACAGGACCGCGTCCACGTCCAGCCGCTCGTATTCGCCGAAAATCTCCGGAAAGTGCACCTCCATGCCAGCGGCGAGACCAAAACGCATGCCGTCGACTTCGAAGGTGACCGGCTGCGAACCCGGCGAATACATGAACGACACCTTGGTGTTGGACAGCAGCCGCTCGTCGTAACGCGTCACCACCTCGCCACGGTCGGAAATGACGTAGAGGCTGTTGTACGGCCGGTGCGGCGGCGTCAACCGGTGGACCGCGCCGACCACCGTCCACAACCGCAGTTTCCCGGCCAGTGCGGCGATTTCGGCGAGCTCGTGGCGCAGCGCTTCCCAGTCCGCACGCGACCAGTCGGCCGGGCCGACGCCGTCGGTGCTGGACATCACGTGCTTGTCCGGCCAGCAGGTCGCGCCTTCCGGAAAGTGCGCCAACCGCGCGCCGGCGGCGTGCGCCTCTCGCATCAACGCGCGTACGCCGCGTCCACTCTCCGCGATTTCCGCGCGGTCACCCGGATTTGCGCGCAGGATCGTCTGCGCCACGGCCAACCTCATGTGCTCTCCTCGTGGAGTCGGTCGGAAGTGCCGGAGAGCGGCCGTGTAGGACTCGCCGGTCCTGGCCGCACGGGCTCGCACCAGGCGCTTGAAATTCCTGTTCGCCGTCATCCGGTCTCCCACGCCTCGGAACTCCGATCCCCCAGCGACCGGCACGTCCGAAACGGACGGACCTGGCGACAGCGACCCGAGACGAGAAGTCCCTTTGCCTCCAACCAAGACCGCGCTGGGGACGGCCTATCGAGGTTCGGCGCGGGTCACGCCGTACGGGAAAGATAACACGGCACTCCGGCACCGGCACAAGCCTTGGTTGTCGATTCGGAAAACGGCCGCCGGTTGGCGGCGATCGGACCGTAGGATCCGGCAGATGCGAATCTTCCGAACTCTTGTCGTGCTCGCGGTCGCGGTCACGAGCATCGCGGTCGGCGCCGGCCAGGCGCGGGCGGCCGAAAATGACGATCACCAGCTGCTTTTCTTCAACCACGCATACGGCGTCTTCGACCGCGTCACCGCCGACGCGATCGAACATTCGACCTATCTGCGGGATTTCGCCAGTTTCGAGGTGCGTACGACCACCGGCAGCCAGGGCACCTGGACCGGCCGTTACGTCTACGGCGAGCACACCTACCTCGAGCTGTTTGGCGCCGGTGACCTGCCGGCGCCGGACGACACCTTCGGCTCGGCCGGGATGGGCGTGTCGGTCGAGCGCAGTAGCCAGCTGGCCACCGTCGTCGACCGGTTGCGCGCCGACGGCGTCGCGAATCCGTTGACCTTCACGCAAACTCGCGACTTCGGTGACGGTACGCCGCCGGTGCCGTGGTTCGACGGCGTGTTCACCACCGACCAGTATGACAAGTTCGGCGCGTGGGGAATGGAATACCGGCCGGAGTATTTCGCCGATCCGCGCGCCAACAAGACCGAGCCGCCGAGCTTCCCCGGCGACGTCAGCCGCGAGCGCTATCTGCCGGACGACTACCAGAAGCACCTGATGCGTGACGTGACGCGCGTACGGATCGCCGTCACCGCACGCGATCTGGCCAACACCACGCCGCTGTTGCGCGCCGGCGGTTTCGCCGTACGCACCATCCCGAGCGGTGTCGTCGCGACCTGTGGCGGCACGACCATCCAGCTTGACACGGTGCCAGTCGGCGAGGCCGGAATGCGCGGCGTCGAGTTCTCGCTCAACCATCCGGTGGCGACACAGCACCGCGAGCAGATCGGCCGATCGACTCTGGTCGTCGGTCCTGGAAACCGTGCCGTGTGGACGTTTCCTAGCTCTGCGGTCTGACCTGGCTAGTCCTCGCGGCTGGTCCCGACAGCCACTCTCCAGCGGGTTACCCGTTCGGTCGCGCTGCTGATGTCCTTGGCAGATGCCAAAATCACCGGCCCCGACCGTACGGGTGGCCAACTGGAGCGCACGACATCCCTGGCCTGCCATCGGGATCTGGGCCGCGCTGATCATCGCGTGTGTCGGTCTCGGCGCGGTCACCGGCACCAACCAGTTGCAGGGAAAAGACGGCTGGGTCGGTGAGCAGGGCCGCGCCGCCGCGCTGGCGGACGCGGCCGGTCTCACCCCGCAGCCGGTGGAAAAGGTCCTGATCACCGCGAAAACCGGGGCTTGGGACCGGTCGGCCGCCGATGCCGCGGCGGCCGACCTGAGCCGCCGGCTCGCGCCGTTCGGCGCGATCACCACGCGCGCCACCCAAAAGGCGTTGTTGGTCAAGGTCACTCTCCGGGTCCACGGCAAGACGGCCACCAAACAGCTGCCGGCGATGCTCGCGCAGACCGCGGCCGCGCAAAGAGCGTTTCCCCGACTGGATCTCGCCGAGACCGGCACGGTTTCCACCGGGAGCGCGCCGGGCGAGCAGCTCGGCAAGGACCTGGCCAGAGCCGAGACGATCACGCTGCCGGTGACGCTGGTCATCCTGCTGGTCGTCTTCGGCGGCATTCTCGCCGCCGGCGTGCCGATGGTGCTCGCGCTGACCTCGGTTTTCGCCGCCATGGGGCTGTACGCGGCGGCGTCGTACGTCTTCCCCGACGCCGGCGGCGCGGTCGCCAACATCGTCCTGATGCTCGGCATGGCCGTCGGTGTGGACTATTCGCTTTTCTACGTCAAACGCGTACGCGAGGAACGCGAGCGAGCCGGCGACACCATCAGCCACGAGACGGCCGTGCGGGTCGCCGCCGCCACCTCCGGGCGCGCGGTTGTGGTGTCGGCTTTGGCGATCGTCGTCACCATGATCGGCCTGTATCTCGCCGACGACGCGATCTATTCGTCGGTCGCCACCGGCACGATCCTGGTCGTCCTGGTGTCGGCGGTCAGCTCGCTCACCGTTCTTCCCGCCATCCTGGCCAAACTCGGCACGCGCATCACGCGTCAGCGCCGTTTCCGGCACCGCGTGGCCAACGGCTTCTGGCCGGGCCTGTTGCGACCGGTGATGCGCCGTCCGGTCGCCACGCTCGCGCTGGCCGTCGCCGGACTGGTGGCGCTTTCGTTGCCACTCGGCGCGTTCCGGATCGGCCAGACCGGCGCCGACACGTATCCGAGATCGCTGCCGGCGATCGCCAACTATCACCAGCTGGTCGCCGTCTTCCCGGACGAGGGCTATTCCTTCCTGGTGGTCGCGAAAGCCGCGGACTCACGCGCCAGCCTGGCGAAACTCGCCACGCTCACCAGCGCAAACCCGTTGTTCGTCGGCAGACCGGAAATCCGTACGGCCGGGGACACGAGCACGCTGACGCTGCCGGCACCGTACGGTCTCAACGATTCGCGCGCCACGCAGGCATTGACCTTGCTGCGTACCAAACTATTGCCGGAGGCCGGCGTCACCGGCAGTTTCGGTGTTACCGGTGAGATCGCGCGTGCGCTCGACTATGTGAGCCACCAGCGGCAGCGTACGCCGCTGGTGATCGGCTTCGCGCTGCTGGCCACTTTTGGCATGCTGTTGCTGGCGTTTCGCTCGGTGCCGATCGCGATCGCCGGCATTTTCCTGAACCTGCTGTCCTACACCGCGGCGCTCGGTGCGGTCGTGCTGGTCTTCCAGAACCACTGGGCCGAAAAGCTGCTCGGCTTCGAGTCGGTCGGCTTCATCAGCGACCGCGTGCCGCTGATCCTGTTCGTCATTCTTTTCGGCCTGTCGATGGACTATCAGGTGTTCGTGGTCAGCCGCATCCGCGAGGCGGCACAGCGCGGCGTGCCGACTCGCCAGGCCGCGTACGACGGCGTCGCCAGCTCTGCCGGCGTGGTCACGATCGCGGCCGTCATCATGGTGTCGGTCTTCGCCAGCTTCCTTTTCGTCGGCCTGACCGAGATGAAGGAGATCGCCTTCGGCCTGGCGCTGTCGGTGCTGATCGACGCGATCGTCGTACGCGTGATGATCCTGCCGGCGCTGCTCACGCTGCTCGGCGAGAAAAGCTGGTGGCCGGCGAAAATCCGGCTGCCAGGCGGTGAAAAGACGCCCGGTCACCCGGTCAGCCTGTCGACCAGGGTAAGGCCTGGCGGTTGAGCTACCGCCAAATGGCCGTCTTGCGCCGCAAGCGCGCGAGTCTTTCGCCTGATCACGTGATGCGGTCGTGGACCAGCGGCTCCGGCTCGTACGTGGCACCGATGTCGACGGCGCCCTCCAGCGCCGCCAGCGCGCCGTCGATGAGCTCGGCGTTTTCGGTGTGCAGCTCGAAAATCGGGTCGCCGGCGGACACCCGGTCGCCGGGTTTGCGGTGCATGATCACGCCGGCCGACGTGGAGACCGGGTCCTCCTTACGAGCGCGGCCGGCGCCGAGCCGCCAGGCCGCGACCCCGACCGCGTATGCGTCCATCCGTGTCACCACACCGAAATCGCCGGCCGCGACGACGTGTTTCTCCGGCGCGACCGGCAGCTCGGCGTCCGGATCGCCGCCTTGCGCGCTGATCATCCGCCGCCACACGTCCATCGCGCGGCCGTCCTTCAGAGCGTCGGCCGGGTCCACATCGGACAGTCCGGCCAGGCCGAGCATTTCCCGCGCCAGCACCAAAGTCAGCTCGACGACGTCGGCAGGGCCACCGCCGGACAGGACCTCCAGCGACTCCGCAACCTCGAGCGAGTGTCCGGCCGTCCGGCCGAGCGGCGTGGACATGTCGGACAGCACGGCGACAGTGGGCACGTCGTGAGCGGCGCCGAGCCGCACCATCGTCTCGGCCAGCCGGCGTGCGGTCGGCAGCTCCTTCATGAAGGCGCCGGAGCCGACTTTTACGTCCAGGACCAGGCCGCCGGCGCCTTCGGCCAGCTTCTTCGACATGATCGAGCTGGCGATCAGCGGGATCGACTCGACCGTCGAGGTGACATCGCGCAGCGCGTACAGCTTCTTGTCCGCCGGAGCCAGCCGGTCACCGGCCGCACACACCACCGCTCCGACATTTCGCAGCTGTGCGAGATATTCCTCGGTGGACAGCGACGCACGCCAGCCGGGGATCGCCTCCAGCTTGTCCAGCGTGCCGCCGGTGTGGCCGAGGCCGCGGCCGGACAGTTGCGGCACCGCGGCACCGCAGGCGGCCACCAACGGAGCGAGCGGCAGCGTGATCTTGTCGCCGACGCCGCCGGTCGAGTGCTTGTCGACGGTCGGCCGGGTCAGCGCCGACAGGTCCATCCGGTCGCCGGAGTCGATCATCGCGCTGGTCCACCGCGCGATCTCCGCGTCGGTCATGCCGTTGAGAAAGATCGCCATCGCCAGCGCCGACATCTGCTCCTCGGCGACCCGCCCGTTGGTGTACGCGTCGATGACCCAGTCGATCTGGTCGTCGGTGAGCGCGCCGCCATCGCGTTTCGTACGAATGACGTCGACCGCGGCGAAGCTCATCTCACCTTCCCCAGGTCGTCGGGACCGAAGGCGTCCGGCAGCACCGCGGCCATCGGACGCGGTCCGTCCGCGCACTCGACCAGGCACTCCGGCCCGCCGTGCTCGATGAGCAGCTGCCGGCACCGGCCGCACGGCATCAGCGGCTCGCCGGTGGCGTCCACACAGGACAGTGCGACCAGCCGTCCGCCACCGCTCGCGTGCAGCGCCGACACGACGCCACATTCCGCGCACAACGCCAGGCCGTACGACGCGTTCTCGACGTTGCAGCCGACCACGACCCGGCCGTCGTCGACCAGACCGGCGGCGCCGACCGGAAAGTTGCTGTATGGCGCGTACGCACTGCGCATCGCCTCGGTCGCGGCCTTGCGCAGCGCCGGCCAGTCGATGTCCGGCCCGTCCTTGGCAAACATGCCTGTCACGCTATCCGACCGGGCCGAGGGTGACGTTTGACGGTCCGTACGGCCGGATCGACCGTCAAAGCGTCACCCCTCGCGGTGGTCAGCCGCCCTGGCCGCGGCGGTAGACGACGCCGTCGGCCGCCGGCATTCGCAGCCGTTGCGCGGCCAGTGAGAGCACCAGCAGCGTCGTGATGTGCGGCGTGTACGCGATCAGCTCCTGCGGCACCGTGTTGCTGGCGAAATACCAGGCCACCACGAGCACCGCCACGACGACACCGGCGATCCCCTGGAACCACCGCCGGCGCCACAGGTTCCAGGCCGCGAGCGCCAGCACCAGGATCGCCACGAACAGCAGCAGCGCGTGTACCGACGAGTTTTGCCGGGACTGCAGCGCGTCGGTGAAGCCGAACAGCGCCGCGCCGGCGCCGAGGCCGCCGGGCCGCCAGTTGCCGAAGATCATCGCCGCCAGACCGATGTAGCCGCGGCCGCCGGTCTGGCCCTCGCGATAGATCGACGCGACGTTGACCAGGAACGCGCCGGCCATGCCGGCCAGGCCGCCGGAGATGATCACCGCTGCGTACTTCATCCGATAGACGTTGACCCCGAGCGTCTCGGCGGCCACCGGGTTCTCGCCGCACGAGCGCAGCCGCAGGCCGAAGGACGTACGCCAGAGCACCGCGAAGGACAGCGGCACCATCAGGACGGCGATGATCGTCAGCCAGGTCAGGTTGGTCGTCACGCCGCGCAACAGGCCGGCCAGGTCGGAGATCAGGAACCAGTGCAGCGACTCCACCGACTGCAGCGGCCCGCTGATGCCGGGAACGCCGACCGTGTCGAACCCCGGCACCTGCGGCGACTGCGTGGCGCCACCGCCCTTGCCGGTCCAGGCCAGTACGGCCAGATAGCGCGCGACGCCGGCGCCGATGATGTTGAGCGCCACACCGGACACGATGTGGTCGACACCGAAAGTGACGGTGGCGATCGCGTGCAACAGGCCGCCGAGCGCGCCGCCGACGATGCCGCCGAGCAACCCCATCCACGCGCTGTGGAAGCTGAGCGCGCAGAACGCGCCCGACCAGGTGCCGAGGATCATCATGCCCTCGAGGCCGATGTTGACCACGCCGGCGCGCTCGGACCACAGGCCGCCGAGCGCGGCCAGGCCGACCGGCACGGCCAGCGTGATGGCCGCGTTGATCTGGCCGCCGGAGGTCAGGTCCTCCGCGCCGGTGAACGTCCGGATCAGGCACAGCAGCAGGAACAGGCCGCCGGCCAGCAGCAGACCGCGGCGCCAGTCGAGCCGCGTGCCTTCCTGCGTCCCCAGCGACGGCGAGAGCGTCACGTCGGCGACCGCGCCGCCGGCCGGTGGAGCCGTGCTGCTCATGCCGAGGCTCCTTCCGGCAGGCCGGAGTCGACGGCCAGCTGCCGGCCGACCGCTTTCTGCTGCTGCCGCAGCGTCAACCGCCGCACCAGCTCGTACGCGACGACCACACAGAGCACCACGGTCCCCTGCGTGATGATGACGATCTCCTTGGGGATGTTGTTGAGGTCCAGGATCAGCGACGACTGGTCCAGGAAGGCCCACAGCACCGCGCCGAACGCGATGCCGACCGGGTTGTTGCGGCCGAGCAGCGCGATCGCGATGCCGGTGAAGCCGAGGCCGGCCGGGAAGTCCAGCGAGTAGGTGTACGAGGAGCCCAGCAGCTGCGGCAGGCCGACCATGCCGGCCAGCGCGCCGGACATCAGCATCGTGGCGACCGTCATCCGCTTCACCGACACGCCGCTGGCGATCGCCGCCGACGCCGACTGGCCGGTGGCGCGCAGGTCGAAGCCGAAGCGGCTGCGGTTGACCAGCACGTGATAGCCGACGCCGACGATGACCGCCAGCACGATCAGGCCGAAGACCTGCGTGTCGGTCCCGGGGATCAGCGACAGGCCCGGTACGCGCCCGGACGGCGGGATCGTCGGCGTACCGATGTTGTTGCTGCCGCTGGCCTGCACCGCCAGCCGGCCGCGCTGCAACAGGTACGCGACGATGCCGGTGGCGATGAAGTTGAGCATGATCGTGGAGATGACCTCGCTGACACCGCGGGTCACCTTCAGCAGCCCGGCGATGCCGGCCCACAGGCCGCCGACCAGCACCGCGACCAGGATCGTCACGACCTGCGCGAGCACCGGCGGCAGCGGCAGGAAGCCGGCGACCGAGGCGGCGAGCATCGCGGCCAGCCGATACTGGCCGTCCACGCCGATGTTGAACAGCTTCATCTTGAAGCCGATCGCCACCGCCAGCGCGGACAGGTAGTAGGTCGTGGCGTTGTTGACGATGTTGGCCAGGCTGTCCGGCTGGAAGCCGTAGCTCACCATCTGACCGAACGCGAAGAACGGCTCGGCGCCGCTGACCGCCAGCACGACCGAGGTGATGACCAGCGACAGCACGACCGCCAGCAGCGCCGCGAGCACGCCGGGCAGCATCCGCCTGATCGCGCTAATCATCGCCCGGCTCCTCCGCCGAGCCGGCCGCTGAGTCGGTCGCACCGGTCATCGCCGACCCGAGTTCCTCCGGCGTCACCGTGGACGGGTCGACGGTCGCGACGATCTTGCCGCGCAGGATGACGACCAGCGTGTCGGACATGCCGATCAGCTCGTCCAGGTCGGCGGAGATCAGCAGCACGGCCAGTCCGGCCGTACGCGCGCGCCGCAGGTGTTCCCAGATCGCCGCCTGCGCGCCGACGTCGACGCCGCGGGTCGGATGCGAGGCGATCAGTACGCGCGGCTCGTGGCTCATCTCGCGGCCGACGATCAGCTTCTGCTGGTTGCCGCCGGACAGCGACGCGGCCGGCACGTCGATGCCAGGCGTACGCACGTCGAACTCCTCGACGATCCGCTGCGTGTCGGCGCGCGCGCCGGCGCGGTTGATCCACGGACCGGAGACGTTGGGCTCCTGGTTCTGGTGGCCGAGGATGCGGTTCTCCCAGAGCGGCGACTCCAGCAGCAGGCCGTGCCGGTGCCGGTCCTCGGGCACATAGCCGATGCCGGCGGCGCGCCGCTGCCGCGTGTCCCACTCGGAGATCTCCGCGTGGCCGAGCCGCACCGAACCGGTGGACGGCCGCATCCCCATCAGTGCCTCGACCAGCTCGGCCTGGCCGTTGCCCTCCACGCCGGCGATGCCGAGGATCTCGCCCTGCCGGATCTCGAAGGACACCGCGTCCACCGCCGGCCGGCCGCCGCCGAGCGAGGGCACGGTCAGGTCGCGTACGGCCAGCTGCGTGGTCTCGGTGACCGCGTCCTCGCGCAACGTCGGCACCGGCAGCTCGCTGCCGACCATCAGCTCGGCCAGCTGCCGCGAGCTCACCTCCGCCGGCTGGACCGTACGCACCGTCGTGCCACGGCGTACGACGGTGATCTCGTCGGCCACCGCCAGCACCTCGTCGAGCTTGTGCGAGATGAAGATGACCGTCAGGCCCTCGGCCTTGAGCTCACGCAGGTTGCCGAACAGCTCGTCGACCTCCTGCGGCACCAGCACCGCGGTCGGCTCGTCCAGGATGAGGATCTTGGCGCCGCGATAGAGCACCTTGAGGATCTCCACCCGCTGCCGGTCGCCGACGCCGAGGTCCTCCACCAGCCGGTCCGGCTTGATGCCCAGGCCGTACGCCTCGGAGATCTCCATGATCCGCCGCTTGGCGCGCGCTCCGATGCCATAGAGCCGCTCCGCGCCGAGCACCACGTTTTCGGTGACGGTCAGGTTGTCGGCGAGCATGAAGTGCTGGTGGACCATGCCGATGCCGGCTTTGATGGCCTGCTGCGGCGAGCCGAAATGCACCGTCTCGCCGTCCACCTCGATGGTGCCGGCGTCCGGCCGCTGCATGCCGTAGAGGATCTTCATCAGCGTCGACTTGCCGGCGCCGTTCTCACCGACGATGGCGTGTACGGTGCCGCGCCGCACCTCGATGTTGATGTCGTCGTTGGCGACCACACCGGGGAACCGCTTGGTGATCCCGCGCAGCGCCACCGCCGTCGGTGCGACGGCCGGGCTGTCGGTCGACTTCGTGAGTGCTGGAATGACGGACGCTCCTCTTTGAGCGAAGGGCTGGCCCAACCCGGATCAGGTTGGACCAGCCACTGTTTCGTACTTTTTCTAAGCCGACGGCGTTGTCGGTACGGTGATCTTCCCGTCGACGATCTGCTGCTTGAAGCCGTCGATCGCGGACTGGTAGGGCTTGATCGCCGGGTTGCTGGTGGTGTAGCCGACCCCGTCCTCCTTCAGGCCGAAGCGCTGCTCACCGGCCTTGACGGTGCCCTTGCCGGCCTGCTCGACGAAGTTGAACACCGCGGTGTCCACGCCCTTGGTGGCCGAGGTGAGGATCCACGGCTTCTGGTTGGCCGCGGCGGTCTGGTACTGGTCGGAGTCGACGCCGATGGCGTACTTCTTGGCCGCGGCGGCCGCCTCGAACAGGCCGGTGCCAGAGCCGCCGGCCGCGTGGTAGACCACGTCGGCGCCGGCGTCGAACATGCCCTGCGCGGTGACCTTGGCCTTGGCCGGGTCGTTGAAGCCGGTGGTGTCCGGCGGCTGCGACAGGTATTTGACCTGCACCTTGATCGCCTTGTCGACGGCCGCGACACCGGCCTGGTAGCCGGCCTGGAACTTCTGGATCAGCGGGGTCTGTACGCCGCCGATGAACCCGACGTTCTTGGTCTTGGTCGCCTTGGCGGCGGCCACGCCGACCAGGAAGGACGACTCGTTCTCCTTGAACAGCAGGTTGGTCACGTTGGGGCCGGAGACGTCGGAGGCGGCGCCGTCCACGATCGCGAACTTGGTCTTGGGGAACTTCGGCGCGACCTGCTTGAGACCGGCCGCGTACGCGTACCCGACCGCGATGATCGGGTTGTAGCCGGACTGCGCGAGCAGCTTCAGCCGGTCGGCCTTCTGCGAGTCGCTCTCGCCGACGACGGCGGACAGCTCCTTGGTGGTGATCTTGAGGTCGGTCTTGGCCTTGTCCAGGCCGGCGGCGGCCAGGTCGTTGAACGACTTGTCGCCACGCCCACCGACGTCGAACGCGAGGCCGACCTTGACCTCCTTGTCGCCACCGCCGCCGGTGCCGCCACTGCCCTGACCGCACGCGGCCAAAGCCAACACGCCGGCCGCGAGCACCGCGGCCAGCTTCATCCCCCTGGCTCGACGCACGCCGAGTCTCCTTCCTTCACACACCGACCCGACGACGTTGTGGGCCGGATGAACCGTGGCGACTGTAGCGGTCGCCGCAACACCGGACAGCCAAACCATGAACTTGTGATGTCGCGGTTACTTTCCTCAGTCTCTGCTGAATCGATCTGGTGCGGGCTCCCCCAGGCCTCTCAGTAACGCAGGTTAGTGTGGCGCACTGACGGTCCCGCCGTGGGCCGACTCGGATAATCGGGAGGAGGTGCGGCGTGTCGAACCAGGATTCCGCTTTTTGGAAACGCGCCAGCCTCGCCGGTACGCGACACGCCGACCGCGACGGCGTCTGGTCCTGGTACGCGCACCGGGTGACCGGCTTCCTGATCTTCGTCGTGGTGCTGGTCCACGTCGCCGACCGCGCGCTGGTGCTCGTGTCGCCGGAGTCGTACGACACCGTCGCGGCGATCTACACGCATCCGGTGACGCTCGTGCTCGACCTGATCGCGATCAGCGCGGTGCTGTATCACGCGCTCAACGGCATCCGGATCGCGCTGATCGACTGGGTGGGCGCCGGCTCGAAGCTGTCGCTGCAGGTGGTGCTGGCGCTGTGGCTGGTCGGCACGGCGTTCGCCGCGTACCAACTGCTGGCCTATCCGGTCCTGACGATCTTCGGGACGGCGAAGTGACCGAACAGCGGCTGACCGTGTTCATGCGGCTGTCCGGAGTCGTCCTGGCCGTACTCGTGCTCGGCTACCTCTACCAGACCGACCTGTCCGGCGGCGGCGTCCAGCGACTCGGCTTCGCCTGGGTGGCGGCGCGCTGGTCCAACCCGTGGTGGCAGCTCTACGACGGCGTCATGCTGTGGCTGGCTCTGCTGCACGGCGCCAACGGCATGCGGATCATCGTCCGCGACTACGCGCGCGCTCCGCGGTTTTGGTATGGCGTGGTGGCCGTGCTCAGCGTGGCGGCGTTGGCGGCCGGGACGTACGCGATCGTGGCGTTCAATCCCGCGCTGACGACCTGAGGCCCGCATGGCCACCATGCGTGCGTCGAGCGCACGCATGGTGGCCATGCGACCAACAACTCAGATCAGATAGACGGCCTGGTCGTCCTGCGACCAGGTCACCTCGATCGGCTGCCGGGACAGCTCCCCGCCCTGGTACGGCGAAAAGCCGACGCTGGTCTTCCTGAGCACCTTGCCGACGCGGCTGTGCACCGCGTACGGCTTGGAGCCGCTCACCGGACGGCCGTTGTAGATCTCGACCTGGGCGGTGCCTTCCGGATTCTGCCGGATCAGCACGTAACCGCGGTCTGTTGGAATCGGCATGTCACTACTCCTTCGCTTGAACAGTCATGTCGTCGACGAGCGGAGAGTTGGTGCGATAGCCGGGGCCGAACATGACCTCGCGCCAGTCGCCGGCATAGCCGAAGACCCCGCCACTGGTCGCCACACCCCAACCGGACACCAGGTGCGCCGCCCGGATGTGCTCGCCGACCTCCCCCATCGCGAACAGGCCTTTTCCGTCCGACCACAGGGAAACACTACGTACGCGACGGGCCGGCCAGTCGATGTAGAGGCGTACGCCGAGAAACGCCGGCGCGAGCCGGCGGACCGCCGGTTTCACCCACTGATGAGCCCACCAGACCCGCAGGACGTTGCGCAGGGTCCGGCAGTCGAACAGCGTGACGACGACCACGCCTCCGGGTTGCGCGATCGGTCCGTCGTCGCGCCGCAAGCCGCTCATCCGAACGCCTCCATGATCAGTCCCGCCGCGGCCAACGCGACCAGCGACAGACCGGCGCCTCGCTGGAGCCACGGCAGCAGCGTCACGCCGAACCAGAGGCCGGTTATCCGCCCCGCTCCGGCGAAACTCAGCACGCTGACACCGCCCAGATAGACCACGCCGGCGGCCAGCAGGACCGACGGTACGGCCGTCACCGGGCCGACGAAGACGGCGCCGAGCAGTGCGGCCCACAGCACCGACGCGGTTTTTTGTGTCGTCACCAGCAAAGCGAGGTCGAAACCCCAGAGCAGGCCGCGCGGCAGCGGGCCCAGCTCACGCGCGAATCGTTGCGGCACCTGCCGATCCCGGTAGGGCGTACGTCCGGCCAGGTCGGCGATGCCGAGCCCGAGCATGACCAGAAGGACGGCGATCCGGGTGATCCGCGGATCCACCAGCTGCTGCGACAGCGCGGCGACTCCGATCAGCGGAATGGCGATCAACACGGTGGCCGTCAGATAGCCGGCGGTCAGGCCGCCGAGCAGCCGGACCCCGTTGGTCCGGTCCGCTTTCAGCTCCGGGTCGGACACGCCGACCATCGCGCGGCCTCAAGGGCTGAACAGCTGGAGCAGCCCGCCGAGCACCGCGAGCGTCAGCCAGACGGACAACTCCGCTCACCGGCCTCAGGTCGGCCGGCAGTCGAGTGCGGACAGCGAGTTTCCGTTTGCCTCGCAGCACAAACACGTGACGCATGCGCCGCCGCTGCACACCCGGCACGACCACTCGTAGTTCTGGTGTGCCTGGCAATAGCTCATGCTGGTGTTCGCCGGACAGTGCGCGAGATTGCAGCACAGGCATTGTCCGGCCGCCGCGGCCGGTGTGCTCTGCGCGAACACGGCGGTCGCCGTACCGAGCCCGGCGGCGCCGAACCAGGCCATGAACCGCCGCCTACCCGTGCGGGTGCGAAGCAGCTGCGATTTCGGTGTCTGACGTGCCATCCTGTTCCTCCTTCTCGTGGAGTTGCCGGACAACCACATCCACCGCTGCCAGTGAGGCGATGGTGGAAGCCGAGACCAGACGGCCCTGCTGGAAGACCATCAACACCGGACTCATCGAGACGCCGAACTCGTCGGTCAGCCACCGTCCATCGACGTCCAGAGCCACCGGCGAGCCGGCGTCCAGCCGGTGCGTCCGTACGAAGTCCGCGCCGTTTTCCGTGCTGGAGCAGGAAACGACGACGCCGAATCCGATGTCGTCGCGCCGGGCCGCCTGGTGCGTGCCGACGGTCGGCGCAATCCGCGCGCACGCGGCGCAAAGTGGGCTCACGACAAGCAAAACCGCGATGTCCTCCGCCGCCAGCGGTGCGAGCTCGGCAGGCCACCGCGCCGGCATGGCACCGGTGCGTACGTCGATCGGCAGCGCGGTCGGGTCCTCCGGCAGGTCCGCCGTACTGACCCTCGCGTTGAGCTCGCCCATCATGGCGAACATGCCGATCATGCCGACCACGAGCAACAAAAGCGCGACGACGACAATGATCTCGAAGACGGTCATTGGCCAGCACCCAAGCCCTTCTTCAGCAGCGGATAGAAATCGCCGAACCGCATGACGAGTACGGTCGACAAGGCGCAGGTCGCGGCGGCGGCCAACTGCGCGGCCGCACCCCAGCTCGGCACAAATCCACCGGCCGCGATCAGCAGACCGAATCCGGCGGCGATGCCGAGGCCGGCGAGCAGGTTGGACATCCCCAGCGGTTTCCTAGAGTTACCACCGAAACAGCCGCACGACGCGGTCACCCGGCGGCGCAGCGCCAGGGCGACCCAGCCGGCGATCCCCAGTCCAACGAGCATCCCGAGCACAGCGCCCGGCAATGCCAGGCCAGGCAACGAAACCAGTACGGCGGCGGCGAGCTCGACCGCACCGGCGGCACGCGCGAGCAAAACCGGTTCAGCGTTCATGCCGAGCACCGCGCGCGCACTGTCGGCCAGTTGGCCCGGAGCGGCCAGTTTCGAGGCTCCGGCGACGATAAGAACGGCGGCCAAGGCGATCGCCACCACAGCGAGCAGGTCGTCCATGAGAGGCTCCCGAGCGGAAGAATGCGCTCAGGTTACGCCGAAAGGCAAAGAATCCCCGCGGTCCGCGCCAATTCAACACGGATTCCAGGAAAAGTTACGAACGTACTTGACAGGCGTCAGCGTTTGGCTTTGGCGGAGGCAACGAACCCGCGGATGCCGTAGACGCCGGTGACCGTACCGACGACCAGCGAGGTGACGATCAGCGCGACGTGTACGAGCAGGAAGCCGGTCGGCGCGCCGCCGCTGAACGATCGCGGGTCGTTCCAGATGGCGACCGCGAACCGCGGCCAGATGACCCAGTTCCAGACGCCGACCAGGACCAGGAAGACCGACCAGCCACGAGAGAGCCGCATGTCCCCAGTGTGACAGCCGTCGCGGCCCACCTTCTACGCGGCGTCGAACAACCGCGACGACGCAATCGGAATCCGAGTGCGTCGTCCCACCCCCTCCGACCAGCACGACCTCTCCGACACCTCCCGTTCGGACACGCCGCATGGCCTCCAATTGCGACCTTGTTGCCCCACTGGAACGATCCAGAAGGCAGCCAAAGTTTCATCCGGACAATCCCGGCACAGCGCGCCTCCGGGACCGCTGAGACAAGAGTGGCTACTGTGACTCAGGATGACGACCCGACAGCCCTGGCTCAACCGGCGCCGGGCCATCCTGCTGCTGGCCGCGCTCTGCTGCGCGGTGGCCGCCGCCTACCCGTGGCCGGCCACCGCCGACACGCAGCCCGGACCGATCGGCGGCGCGCAGCTGGGCACCACCAACGAGGTGCACGCCGGCTCGCAACCGCCGAGCGTCGGCGCGACCGCGTACGTGGTGGCCGACGCGACCACCGGCAAGGTCGTCGCGGCCAACCGGGCGCATTGGCGCAACGAGCCGGCGAGCATCCTCAAGACGCTGCTGACGCTGACGATCGTGCGCAACGTGCCGCTGGACAAGCAGGTCGTGGTGAACGCGGCCGACCTCAACGTCGAGTGCACCTGCGTCGGCCTGACCGCCGGCCGGTCCTACACGGTCGACTCGCTGCTGCACGCGCTGCTGATGCGTTCGGGCAACGACGTCGCCAACGTGCTCGCCACAGCGACCGGCAGCCGCGCCAAGACGCTGCAGATGATGAACGCGACCGCCGCCTCGCTCGGCGCCTACGACATCAACGCGCTCACCCCATCCGGCCTGAACACTCCTGGCCAGGCGGTGTCCGCGTACGACATGGCGCTGGTGCTCAAGGCGGGCCTGGCCGACCCGCGGTTCGTCCGCTACTTCGCCAGCACCACGTACGCCTTCGGACCGGTCGGTGGCCCGACCAGACGGCTGGAGAGCCAGAACGAGCTCTGGCATCTGGGATATGCCGGCACGATCGGGGCGAAAAACGGTTGGACGACACCGGCCGGTCACACGTTCGTGGCGGCCGCGCGCAGAGGCGAGCGTACGCTCATCGTCACGATGCTCAACGACAACCGTCCGGCCGGTTCCGACGCGGCCGCTCTGCTCGACTGGGGCTTCTCGGTGTCGCCAGCCGCCGCCGGTGTCGGCAGCCTGATCCCGGCGCCGGCCGACGTGGCGGCGGCACAGCGTGCCCGGCAGGCGATGATCGAGGCGCAGAACGCGGCCAAAGCCAACAGCATGGCCGGTCGTCCAGAGCAGCAGACGGCACCGCCGGCCAAGCCCGAGGGCCCCAACGTGACGCTGCAGAGCGGCTTCTCGGTCGGCGCCATCGGCCTTGCCGGCATCGCGCTGCTGCCCGGCCGCCGGCCACGACGAAAGGCCAGATCCCGCTGAGATGCGAGCGTACGGAGCCGTCACCTTCCTGATCGCGGTCGTGCTGGCCGCTCTCTCCGTGCCACCAGCGGCCCAGGCCGAGACCCCGCCACCGGTGCCGTGCCCGGTCGCCAAGGCCAGCCCGCCGATCGCCAAGCATCCCCCGGCTCCGGTGCCACCGCCGCGCGCGCCCTCGACGGTCGGCGGCGACCAGCTCGGGTCCGCCGGTCTGGTCATGCCGCCGGACGGCGGCGCGCTGCCGGCCGGCCTCTCGGCCACCTCGTGGGTCGTCGCCGACCTCGACACCGGCGTCGTACTCGCCGCCTGCGGTCCGCACGAGCGCCATCCGCCGGCGAGCTGCATCAAACTGCTGACCATCGGTACGGTCCTGCCGAAGCTCGGCGATCCGCTGCAGATGGTCACCGCCACCGCGCAGGACACCGACATCGAGCCGGGCAGCAGCGCGGCCGGCCTGGTCACCGGCGGGAAATACCGGCTGCAGACGGTGTTGCTCGGTCTGTTGCTGGTCTCCGGCAACGACGCCGCGATGATGCTCGCGCGGCTGGCCGGCGGCCCCGGTGGCGTGCCGGCGACGCTGTCCGACATGAACGCGTACGCACACCAGCTCGGCGCGCTGGACACGACCGCGCGCACACCGCACGGCCTGGACGCCGCCGGCCAGTTCAGCTCGGCGTACGACCTGGCGCTGATCGCCCGCGCCGACTTCGACCGAGCCGACTTCCGCGCGCTGACCGCCACCCGCACGGCGCAGATCCCGACCGAGGTGGTCACCGAGCACGGCAAGCCGAAGAGCTATCCCGGCTACCAGATCCAGAACGACAACAAGCTGCTGCGTAACTACCACGGCGCGCTCGGCGGCAAGACCGGCTACACCGATGTCGCCAGGCACACCTTCGTCGGCGTCGCCGAGCGCGGCGGCCACCGGCTGGTCGTCACGCTGATGAACGGCGAGCAGCGGCCGGTGCCGATGTGGCAGCAGGGAGCGCGGCTGCTCGACTGGGGTTTCGCGCACCAGAGCTCGAAAGGCGTCGGCACGCTGGTCACGCGGGCGAGCGCGACACCGTCCACGCCGGCCGACCACCGGGCCGCTCGTCAGCTGGCCGAGCAACCGTCCGGCTCGCTGCCGGCGCTCATCGCGGGCTCGCTCCTAGTGGTGACGGTGGCTGCTGCTGGTGGTCTGTTTTGGTTGTTACGACGGTCTTCTCGTCGTCGGTCTTAGCGTCGTACGGATCGACCTCGGTGGCGCTGGCACGGTCGTCGGTCGCGGTCAGCGCTGAGCAGAACAGCATCAACTGGTTGAGATAGAACAGGAAAAGCAGGATGCCGACCGACACGGCGACCGCCTGGTAGGCCGGATTGGCCTGGGTACGCGAAATGTAGAGCACGCCGAGCGTACGCAGCAGCGTGAAACCGGCGGCTGACAGCAGTGCCGGCCAGATCACCACGCGAAACGGGATGCGCAGCTGCGGCAGGCCGGACAGCAGCGCGATGAAGAAGACCACGTTGACGGCCAGGCCGAGCACGATGCCGACCGCCTGCAGAGCGATCGATCCGGCCGTCGAGTCGGCCTGTCCGAGCGCCTGCAGCAGCAGGTGCGTGCCGCCGGACAGCACGGCCGAGACCAGAAACGACAGGCCCAGCACCAGCCCCAGCGCGAGCAGGATGCCGGCGTCGGCGAGCTTGCGTACGACCGGGTTGCCGGGCTCCTGCGGCCGCTGCCAGATCGCCCGGATCGCGCCGCGCGTGCAGTCGACCCAGCCGAGGCCGGCGAAGAAAAACCCGACCAGACCGATGATCCCGGCGGTGCCGCGCGCCTTCACGATGTCGTCGACGCTGATGAACGGCAGGTTCTGGCTGAGCGTCCTGGACACCTGCGCGGTGATCTCCGGGTGACCGGCGAAGACGAAGCCGAGCACCGAAAACGCCAACAACAGCAACGGGAAAATGGCCAGAAAGCCATAGTACGTGCAGGCGCCGGCCAGCCGACCGGCGTTCGCGGCGGAAAACCGCTCGGCCGCGCGGAAAACATGGTCGAGCCAGCCATGCTCGCGCCGCAGCCGCTCGATGCGCCGCTGCGCCTTTTCGACGACCTGGGTCATGCCCTTATGAATACCGCATTCCGGCGGTCGCCAAACACTGCCTGCCGGCCGTGCCGGCAGGCAGTGCTGTCAGTGGGCCAGAGTGTTAATGCGCCAACGACGTGCAGCTGCAACTGGTGACGTCGCAGCTGCCGATTTCGGTGATACACGGCGGACCACCGGTGGTCCGCGGTGGCGGCACCGGCCGGCCGACGACCGCGGCCGCCTGCCAGCCACCGCTGAGATAGTTGTTCCAACCCGCCGTGCCGTCGACACGCGCGTCGAGGCTGAAGTCATCCATCCGGGAGGTCACTCCTTCCAATTCGGGCCGAAAGAACAGGCCAGTTGTCAGTCGGTTGAGGAGTTGTCATGGAATGTACGACGGCGCCGCCGTCGGCAAGTATTCCCATCAGAGGTCGCGGCTGTCAAAGATCGCGACCATTTGATTTTAGCGCTAACTATGCTTCACTGGCGGGGCGGACGAGAGGATCATGGTGGGCGATGTTTTCTTTCAGGCGGCCGATTTCGCGCTGATCAGGCTGACAGCCGCGGGACGTACGGCCAGGTTGCCGGCACCTCCCGCCGACCTCGACGACGCCGGCGCGATGGCGGCGTTTCTGGCCGAGGTGGCGGCGGATCCGGTCCTGCGCGAGGTGGTCGCGGTGTCCAGCGCGGCACTGGACACGCTGTTGGAGAAAGTGGCGGCCGGAGACCGGCTGACACCCAAACGTTTGCGCCGGGCGACAACTTCGGTGACGCGCTATCTGTCCAGGATGGCCGTACGGCCGACGCCGTTCGGCCTGCTGGCCGGAGTGACGGCGGCACGTTTCGACGCCGAGCCCAAGACCTCGTTCGGATCGGCGCACCGCCGCCAGGTGTTCCCCGACGGCGAATGGCTCGACGAGCTGGTCCACCGATACGAGCGCCACCCGGCGGTGATCGGCGGGTTGTCGCTGGTACGCAACGACCTCGCTTTCGCGCGCGGCGACCGGCTGGTGGTGCCGTACGTCCGCAAGGACGACGCGAGCTGGGGTGCCGACGGCCGCGAGCGGTCCGTGCGGCACACCCGCGCGGTCCGGGTCGCTGTCGCCGCGGCGACAGCGCCGATCCGCCACCGCGACCTGGTTTCGGCTCTGCGCAAGGAATTCCCGGACGTGACCGGGGAAGCAGTGACCGGCCTGCTGAGCGGGTTGGTCGAGCAGGACGTGCTGCTCACCGACCTGCGGCCCGACCCGGCGACCGGCGATCCGCTCGGCCACCTGCTCGACCGTCTCGGCGATCATCCAGACCGCGCCACGCTGGCGCGGGTCCGCGATCTTCTCCGCCAGTATGCCGAAACTCCGTACGGCGGCGGCACCGAGGCTCTGCGCCGTGCGACCACCGCGATGCGCAAGCTGAGCGAGACCGACCATCCCGTCCAGGTCGACCTGCGCGTCGACGCCGACATCGTGCTGCCGCGAGCGGTCGCCAGCGAGCTGGAGCAGGCGGTGTCCACAGCGGCGACGCTGGCGACCCGGTCGGATCACCTCGCCGGCTATCGAGCGGAGTTCCTGGACCGCTATGGCAGCCGCACGCTGGTGCCGGTCGCCGAGCTGCTCGACCCGCAGATCGGCCTCGGCCCGCCGGCCGGCTATGCGATGCCACCCGGCACCCGTGAAGTCCCGCCGGCCGTCCCCGGCGAGCGCGACGACGTCCTGCTGGAGCTTGCGCAGCGCGCGGCCGCGCAACGTACGCGCGAGATCGTGCTCACCGACGAGATCGTCGGCCGGCTCGCCACCGACGACGGCCGGCCCCGCTATCTGGAGGCCTGCTTCCAGCTGCTCGCCGACTCCACCGACCGGCTGGCCGCTGGCGACTTCCTGCTGGTCGGCTCGCCAAACGCGCACCGCAACCGGCCCGGCGCGTTGTTCGGCCGGTTCCTGTCGCTGGAGCCCGGCCTGGCTCCAGCCGTCGGTGCGCTCGCCCAGGCGGTGGCCGGCGAGCACCAGGCGGTCCAGGTCGTGGCGGCGCCGGTCCACGCGCGCAACGTCAACGTCGTACGAGTGCCACAGGTCGTCGACATGACGATCCGCACCGGTGTCTTCGCCGACCGCGGCGATCCGGCCGTGCTGGCGCTGGACGACCTGCTCGTGGGCGCCGACCGGGACCGGCTCTTCGTCGTGTCCGGCCGCGACGGCCGGGAAGTCGTGCCGCTGGCACTGAACTCGCTGTATCCCGCGCTCACGCTGACCAACGCGGTCCGGCTGCTGATCGAGATCGGAGAGAGCCGCAGCCCGCGTTATCGGCTCTGGGACTGGGGATCGGCCTCCCGGCTGCCGTATCTGCCGCGCGTACGGGTCGGCCGGGTCATCCTGTCGTCGGCGACCTGGCGACCGGATCACCGGCTGTCCGACCAGCGGCTGGATGCCGCTGCGTGGAAAGACGTTCTGCGGCAGTGGCGGGCCGACTGGGCGGTGCCGGCGGTCGTGCTGGCCTGTGTCGGCGACCGGCGCGTACGGCTGGACCTGCGCCGCGACACCGACCTGCGCATCCTGCGCGCCGAGCTGCGTGCGCCGGAAGGGCTGGTCGTCCAGGAGGAACCGGCGGGTGGACGGCCCGGCACCGGTTGGGCCGACGGTCACGCGGCCGAGATCGTCGTGCCGCTGCTGCACCGCGATCCCGCGCCGGTCCGCACGCCACCGCTGCGACACGCCACCCGTTCCGTGCATCTGCCAGGCGGCGAGTGGCTGTCGCTGAAGCTCTACGCCGCGCGCGATCGCCAGCCGGAGATCCTGGTCCGGCTGCCGGAGTTGCTCGCCCGGCACACCGGCCAGTGGTTTTTCCTGCGCTATTGGGACAGCGCGCCGCACCTGCGGTTACGCCTGCACCGCGGCCGGCTGGCCGACGTGCACGACTGGGCCGCCGGCCTCGTCGACACCGGTCTGCTCGGTGACCTGGTCGTCGACACTTATCGGCCGGAGATCATGCGCTATGGCGGTCCGGCCGCGATCGAGGCCGCCGAACGCGCGTTCCACGCCGACTCCGTCGCCGCGTTGGCCCAGCTCGCGCTGCCCACCCGGGACGAGCTGCCGATCGAACTGCTGGCCGCCGCGAATGTCATCGACCTGACGCGGCGGCTGCGCGGCCCGGGATGGCGAGAGTGGCTCGTGCGAGCGTACGAGAAAGACCCGGCGCGGCACGCGGCCGTACGTGCGCACCGGCAGGCCAACCTGATCGACGGCGACGAGCTGCTGCCCGGGCTGGCCGAGATCTGGTCGCGCCGCGGCCCGGCCATCGAGGCGTACGGCCAGGCCATCGGATCGCTGCCGGCGCGGGACGCACGCACCGCGGTCTCGGGTCTGCTTCACATGCACCACAACCGGTTGGCCGGCATCGACCCGGAGACCGAGCAGCGGGCCTACGCCATCGCGCGCGGCGTCGTCCAGGCGCACCTGGATCGCGCGGCGCACCAACGGTGACCACCGGGGATCGCGCCGCCGATGTGGTCACTGAGATCGCACGGCGGCTGGCGGATCCGGCGCGGGTCGCCGAGATCGCCAGCGACGACGCGGTGAACACGCTCGACGGACCGCACCGGATCTGGACACCGCTCGGCCTGTCCGATGCCTTTCCCGGTGTCGCACTGCTGTTCGCCGAGCTCGCCGCGACCGATCGGGCATATCGGCGACAGCTCGACGCCTATCTCGCGGCCAGCCTGGCCGAACCGCCGGCCGCGCCGCCGGGCCAGCTCTACGACGGCGTGATCGCACTGGCTTTCGCGATCCACCTGGCCCACCGGGGCCGCGCCGAGCCGGCACTGCTGGCGCGTCTGGACGAGGTGATCGCGCAGTCGGCGGTCCAGCAGGCGCACGCCGTCCGCGACCGGCTCTCCTGGTCGTCGTACGACCTGGTCAGCGGCCCGACCGGAGTCGGTCGCTATCTGTTGGCGCGGGGCCGGCACGAGGCACTGCGTGAGGTGCTGACGAGCCTGGTCGCGATCGCGTTGGCGCCGGCCGGCGAGCGTACGCCGTGGTGGGTCGGCCACGGCCACCTGCGCGGCGTCGACAGCCCCGGCGGACATCTCAACCTCGGGGTGGCGCACGGTGTCGGCGGTCCGCTCGGCCTGCTGTCGCTCGCCTGGCTGGCCGGCGTACGCGTCGACGCGCACCAGGAGGCGATGGGTGCGCTCGTCGCGATCCTCGACTCGGTCAGGCGCGAGGACACCGCGGGACCGTACTGGCCGGCGGTCGTCGAGCGGCCGGGCCAGGTCCGACGGCGCGGCCGGGACATGTGGTGCTACGGCTCGGCCGGCCTGGCCCGCATCCTGCAGTTCGCCGCCGCCGCGGCCGGCGAGCCGCGGCTGGCCGCCGACGCGGAGGCGGCGATGCTCGGCGCGCTCGCCAGCACCGACCCGGCGCGGGTCCATGACTTCGCGCTGTGCCACGGCTGGTCCGGGCTGCTGCAGCTGACCTTGCGCACCGGGGTGGGCGAGCCGGAGCCGCTCGCCCAACGGATCATCGACGGCTTCGACCCGGACACGGTTTTCGGCTTCCGCTATGGGTATCCGGGGATGACGCGGCCCGCCGACCGGCCGGGCTTCCTGGAGGGTGCGGCCGGCATCGCGCTGGCCCTGCACGCGTACGGCCAGGCGCCGGCGACCGACTGGGACGCCGCCCTGCTGCTCTGCTAGTGCCCCGACACTAGGTACCGAAGGGAAAGTGCTCCTCCGGTCGCCAGCGGCCGTCGGTGCCGTGCGTGTAGAGCGTGAAACCGTCGACGCGGAAGCGCGCGTCGAAGTCGGCCAGCTTCTCGTACACCCGGTCCAGTGACGCCTCGTCGACGTCGTGCGCCACCGTGACGTGCGGATGATACGGAAAATGCAGCTCGCGGTTGAGCGGACCGAGCCGGATCGCCGACTCCAGCATCTCGCACTCGCTGATGCCGCGCGCGACGCCGACGAACACCACCGAGGTGACCGGCCGGAACGTACCGGTGCCGCGCAGGTGCAGCTCGAACGGGCTGTGTGCGGCCGCGACGCCGCGCAGGTGGGCGCGTACGCGCTCGGCGCTGGACTCCGGGATCTCGGTCGGCGGCAGCAGCGTCACATGTGCCGGCACGTTGGCCGCCAGCGGGTCACCGGAGGCCGCTCGATGGGCGTCGAGCAGGGCCCCCCACGGTTCCGGGATGCTGATCGCGACGCCGATGGTCCGCTGTGCGGTCGCCTGCGTCACTCTTTGGCCCCGCCGGCCGGCAGGAAACCGAGCCGGTCGTACGCGCGCGCCAGCACCGGACCGGCGATCTCCCGCGCGGCCGCGGCGCCGTCGGCCAGGACGCGGTCGAGCTCGGCCGGATCGTCCAGGTATTCGGCCGTACGCCGCTGGATCGGAGTCACCGTCTCGACCACCACCTCTGCCAGTGCCTTCTTGAAGTCACCGTAACCGCGGCCGGCGAAGCTGTCGGTCAGATCGGCGATGGAACGGCCGGAAAGGGCCGCGTAAATGCGCAGAAGATTGCTCACACCCGGCTTTTTGTCGGCGTCATAGCGCACCTCGGCCTCGGAGTCGGTGACCGCCGAGCGGATCTTCTTGGCCGACCGCTTCGGGTCTTCCAGCAGGTCGATGATGCCGTTGGGGCTGGATGCCGACTTGCTCATCTTGGCGGTCGGGTCCTGCAGGTCGTTGATCTTGGCCGTGTCGGCGACGATGTGTGGCTTGGGCACCACGAACGTCTGGCCGTAGCGGCTGTTGAACCGCTGCGCGAGATCGCGGGACAGCTCCAGGTGCTGGCGCTGGTCCTCGCCGACCGGCACCGCGTCGGTGTCGTAGAGCAGGATGTCGGCGGCCTGCAGGATCGGATACGTGAACAGGCCGACCGACGACTGCGCCTCGCCGCCCTTGGCCGACTTGTCCTTGAACTGCGTCATCCGGCTGGCCTCGCCGAAGCCGGTGATGCAGGACAGGATCCAGGCGCCCTGCGCGTGCTCGGGCACCTGCGACTGGACGAACAGGATGGACCGCTTCGGATCGATGCCGACGGCCAGCAGCTGCGCCGCGGACACGCGCGTACGCTTGCGGAGTGTCTCCGGATCGTGGCCGGCGGTGATCGCGTGCAGGTCGACCACGCAGTAGACGCAGTCGTACGTCTCCTGCATGCCGACCCAGTTGCGCACGGCCCCGAGGTAGTTGCCGAGATGGAACGAGTCGGCGGTCGGCTGGATGCCGGAGAAGACGCGGGGACGGATGTCGGCCATATCGACATTCTGTCAGGCCGCCATGCCCGGCCCGTCGCTTCCCTCACCCTTCCCGTGACGCGCGTACTGCCATCGGCCAAACCGCCGCGAGGGTGACGTTTTGCCGGTCGGCGGCGACCTGATGAGCGCTAAAACGGTCATGGGGTGAGGATGATCTTGCCGGCGGCCCGGTGGGTGTCCAGGAGCTGGTGCGCCGCCGCGGCCTCGGCGAGTGGCAGCGTACGGTCGACGATCGGCGTGAGCGCGCCGGAGGCCGCGAGCTCCAGCACCGGCGTACGTGCCGCGAGCACGCGATCGAACCAGCCGGCACGCCGGGCGCAGTCGATCAGGCGGAGTCCGCGCGCGTCCAGGTCCTCCCGCGCGATGGCCGGCCACGAACCGCTGAGCTGGCCAAACTCCAGCATCCGGCCGGTGCCCGGGGTCATCGCGCCGAGCAGCAGCCGAGCCGACTCGCCGCCGATGCACTCGAAGACCACGTCGAGGCCGGACAGCCGCGACTGCCACCCGTCCTCGCGGTGGTCGACGGTCTCGTCGCAGCCGCGCCGGACCGCGATCTCCGCCTTGGCCTCGCCGCCGACCACGCCGATGATCCGACCCGCTCCGCGCTGACGCGCCAGCTGGATCAGATAGCCGCCGGCGGCGCCGGCCGCCGACTCGACGAGTACGGTCTCGCCGCCGGTCAGCTCGGCTTCGTCGACGAGCGCCAGCGCGGTGGCCCCCATGCCGTGCACGGCGAGCGCGTCCACTGTGGACAGTCCGGCCGGCACGATCGACGCGAACTCCGTTCTGGTGGCCATGAATTCGGCGTACGCGCCACCGCTCGGGTCCATGACGACGACGCGGCGGCCGATCCATTCCTCGGCGCCGGCCGTCACGGTGCCGGCAGCCTCAAGGCCGAACACCGTGCCGGCGAACGGAAAAGTGCCGTTGCGGAGAAGCGTTTCGGAATACGTCGCGCCGATCGCCTCGGTGCGTACGAGCACCTCCCCGTCACCCGGCGTCGGAGTCGGCACCTCCGCCGGCCGCAGCACCTCCGGTCCACCCGGCTCGCGCATCACGATCGCGCGCATCACGGCACCAGCACGATTTTGCCGGTGGCGAGCCGATTCTCGTAGCGGCGATGCGCATCGGCGGCCTTCTCCAGCGGCATCACGCTGTCGATCAACGGCGTCAGGTCACCGTTTGCCGCGAGCTCAAGCATCTCGCGCGCCGGCAGATTGTCCATCGACGCACGCGAATAACGCGGATCGTTTTCGTCGATGTCAGGGAAAGAGCCGCTGATCAGGCCATAGCCGACCATCCGGCCGGTGTCGCTTTTCAGCACCGACAACGTCTTCTTGGCCGACTCGCCGCCGATACACTCGAAAACCACGTCGATGCCGGACAACCGCGACTGCCAGCCCTCGACATTGTGGTCGACGACCTCGTCGAAGCCGACCTTCAGCGCGTGCTCGATCTTCGCCGGACCACCGGCCGTGCCGATGATCCGCGCCACGCCGGCGCGCCGCGCCAACTGCGCGAGATAGCCGCCGACCGGGCCGGCCGCCGACTCGATCAGGATCGTCTCGCCGCCGGTCAGCTTGGCGTGTTCGAGTACGACCGCCGCGGTCGACGCCTGGCCGGCCACCGCGACCGCGTCGGCCGCGGACAGGCCGTCGGGCACGTCGGTCACCTTGTCCGCCGAGGTCACCATGAACTCCGCGTACGCACCGCCGGTCATGTCGAACGCGACGACCCGGCGCCCGTCGGCGATGCCGGCCGCCTCGAAGCCGAACACCACCGGAAGTGGCACCGGAAAAGGAAAACCGCCGGATCGCAGCATCGTCTCGTAGTAGCTCATGCCGATGGCCTCGGTGCGTACGAGCAGCTGACCGTCGGCCGGCACCGGCTTCGGCACGTCCTCGACCCGCAGCACCTCGGGGCCGCCGGGCTCGCGGAACACAACGCCTTTCATCTGACTCCTCACAATCGGACTAACAGTCCGCTTCACCGTACTATCCGGACCATCGGTCCGTCTAGTCGCGGTCGCCGGTTTGGTCGGTGACCGATGGCAGGCTCGATCTCGGGGGGTCCAAAAACCGGGGGTGAAGTACGGTTGCGGCGTGGCTGAGCAGCGACACGAGCGCGCGGACGCGGCGCGCAACCGCGTGGCGATCCTGCGTGCCACCGAGGAGCTGCTGAGCGCGCATCCGGCCGAGGAGGTGTCGATCGACCGGGTCGCCGCGGCCGCCGGCGTCGGCAAGGGGACGGTGTTTCGCCGGTTCGGCGATCGCTATGGCCTGATGCGCGCGCTGGTCATGCAGCGCGCCGCCGCGCTGGAGCAGGCGTTCACCAGCGGACCACCGCCGCTGGGTCCCGGCGCCACGCCGGCCGAGCGGCTGACCGCGTTTCTGGACGCCGCGCTCGACCTGGTCAGCCGCAACTCCGGCCTGATCGCGGCACACGAGCGCGCCGCGGTCGCCGGCAAACATCACGAGCAGCCGGTTTACCAGCGCTGGCACCAACACGTGACCGAGCTGATCGCCGAGGCGCGCCCGGATCTGGACGCCGACCTGCAGGCGCACATCCTGCTGCGGTCACTCAGCGACGAGGTCGTCATCCACCTGATCCGCAACGGCCAAGCCGAGCGGTTCGGCCGTACGCTGCACGACCTGGCCGCCCTGTTGACCGCTAAACGGCCGTGACCTCCAGCAGGAGAGCCTGCTCCGGCTGCAAAGTCGGCAACGCGACACCGATCGAGGCGAGCACGCGGCCAGGCAGGGTGAGTTCGCCGGCGTCCAGCCAGGCCGGCTGGAAACGCTGTACGGCACCCGGTTTTCCGGCCGGATAAACGGCTGTCACGCGATACCTACGATCGGGGTCGAGGCCGGGCAGGGTCGCCGGCAGCGGCTTCTCGTACGGCGTCGACGCCATCTGGACGTACGCGAACAACGCCGACGACCGGTCGGTGGCGACGACACCGTGGACCCAGCCGGCCGGATCCGGGTAGTCGGCGTGCACGACATCGCCGCTGTGCAACAGATCCCGCCGCTGCTTGACGAAGGAAACCCACGACCGCAGGGCTTCCTGGTCCTCGGCGGACGCCGAGGCGATGTCCCACTCCATTCCCGGATGACCGAAAGTCGCTGTCGTCGCGCGGAAAGACAGCGAGTGGACGCGGCCGGTCGTGTGTGAAGTGGTCGGTCCGACGTGCGCGCCGATCAGCTCGGGCGGCAACAGCAGACCGGTCCATCGCTGGATTGCCTGGCGTTCCAGGGCATCGTTGCAGTCACTGGCCCACACTCGGTCCGTACGCCGCAAAATCTCCAGGTCGATCCGCGCCCCACCGGAGGAGCAGCTTTCGATCTCCACGCCCGGATGTCTCGCGCGCAGCTCGTCCAGCAGCCGATAGATCGCGAGTGTCTGCCGGTGTACGCCGGCGCGGTTGTGCGGATCGCCGCCGGACTGTCCGGCGTCGACGAGGTCACGGTTGTGGTCCCATTTCAGGAAACTGATGTCGTTTTCGGCCAGCAACGCGTCCAGCCGCTGGAAAATGTGCGCGTACGCGGCCGGGTTTCCGATGTCCAGCACCTGTTGGTTGCGCATCTCGGCCGGCATCCGGTCGGCCGCGCGCATGATCCAGTCGGGATGCGCGCGCGCCAGGTCGGAGTCCGGGTTGATCATCTCCGGCTCGACCCACAGGCCGAACTCCATGCCCAGTCCGCGTACGTGGTCGATCAGCGGGGTCAGGCCGTCGGGCCACACGTCCTCGGAGACATACCAGTCGCCGAGACCGGCGTGATCGTCGCGCCGCTTGCCAAACCAGCCGTCGTCCAGCACGAACCGCTCCACGCCGATCTCGGCAGCGGTGTCGGCCAGCCGCTTCAGCGTGGCCAGATCGTGGTCGAAATAGACGGCTTCCCAGGTGTTGAGCACGACCGGCCGCGGTGAGGCCGGATGTTGCGGACGTGCGCGCATCCATTTGTGAAACGCCGACGCGATGCCGTCCAGACCGGCGTCCGAATAGGCAGCGTAAAGCCACGGCGACGCGTATTCCTCGCCCGGAGCGAGGACGACTTCGCCGGACAGCAACAGCTCTCCGCCGCCGAGTCGGCCGAGACCGGAGGTCGTACGCTCGGCATAGCTGCTGTGGTTGCCGCTCCACGCGGTGTGCGCGGCCCACACCTGTCCATGCCGGAAGCCGAAACCTGGTGTGCCGGCACACATCAACGTGGTCGCGTCGTGTCCGGTGCGGCCCCGGCGGCTGTCGCGTACGATCGCGCCGACCCCGAGAGCACGCCGCTGCGGCGAGCGCTCGCGCACCCACCGGCCGGTGAAGTCCAGCACCTCGACGGCCACGCCCGGGATCGGCAGCGACGCGGCCACACCGTCCACCACATAGGCGGAATCGCCGGTGTTGCGCAGAGAATGCCGCAGTCGTACGACGCCGGACGGCGTCATCTCCACCTCGCTGCGCAGCCGCAGACCGGCGGACGAGTCCGCCGCGTCGACGACCAACCGACCGTCCTGGAAGTCCACACTGTTTGCCGTGAACAGCGGCGAAAAATCGGCACCGAGCCGATGGCCGGCGACCGCTGGCCGAGCCGTGTCGCCTTCCGCGTAGCTCGGCAGAAGCAGCGCCGGACAAGGCGAGGCGACGCCACCGTGCGCGGTCGCGGAACCGGTGGCGAGGCGCAGCTCGGCCGGCTCCGCCTCGCCGAGATCGGCACCCCACCACAAAACCCGTGTGGTGGCGCCGATCCCGGCCTCGACCAGCACGCTGGTCCCGCCGCCGCGAAGGTGGAAAAGGCCAGCCTCGGTCATCCTTTGTTGGCTCCCAGGGTGAGTCCGCTGATGAACTGCTTCTGCAGTGCGAAATACACGATCATGGTCGGCAGCGCGATGATCAGCGACCCGGCCGCGAGCAGGTTGTTGTCGACGAAGAACTCGCCTTTGAGGTTGTTCAGCGCCGAGGTGATGGGTCTCTTGTCACCGCTGCTCATCAGCACCAGGGCCCACAGGAAGTCGTTGTAGATCCAGGTGAACTCCAGCGTCGCCAGCGCCGCGAGCGGCGGCCGGCACAACGGCATGATGATCGAGGTGAACTGCCGCCACGCGCCGGCGCCGTCGACCAGCGCCGACTCGGTGAGCTCCTTCGGCAGCACTTCCATGTAGTTGGTCAGTACGAACGTACAGAAACCGATCTGGAAGGCCACGTGGATCGCGATGACACCCCAGTAGGAGTCGTAGAGCACCTGGGAGTCGCTCATCCACTCCGGCAGCGGGATCAGGTTGTAGATCCGGTAGAGCGGCGTCAGCATGATCTGCGGCGGCAACAGGTTGCCGGCCACGAAAACCACCAGCAACACCTTGCGGCCGGGCAACCGGAACCGCGCCAGCCCGAAGGCCACCATCGAGGACAGGCCGAGGATCAGCACGATCGCCGGGATCGTGATCAGGATGGTGTTGCCGAAATACAACGGCATGTTGCCGTTGACGAAGGCGTTGACGTAGTTGTCGAGCGTCAACGCCTCCGGCAACGAGAAATAGCCGTGCAGGTCGGTGTCGCCGTGCGTACGGAAAGACGTGTAGAAGGCCAGCAGCAGCGGGAAAAGAAACGACACGGTGACCAGGATCAGAAACGCGTGCAGCGCGATCCTGGCCGGCCTGATCGGCTTTTTCTTCGGCTGTCCTGCGGTCTTTCCCGCCCGGTGGCCGGCCCTGCGTGGCGCGGCGACGGTCGGCGCGCTCACTGTGTCTCCTCTTTCATGATCCTGGTGACGTAGATGACGATGAACACCGTGGAGATCAGCATCATGATCACCGCGATCGCCGAGCCATAGCCGATCCGGCTGGCCTCACCGATGATGTTCTGCGTCACCAGTGCGGACAGCAGCTCCAGGCCGTTGAATCCGCCGTTGATGATGTAGACGAGGTCGAAGGCGCGCAACGACTCGATCACGGTGATCACCACGACGACGATGTTCACCGGCCGCAGCGACGGAAAGACGACGCGTACGAACGTCTGCCACTCGTTGGCACCGTCGATCGCGGCGGCCTCCTTCAGCGACGGATCGACGCCTTTGAGGCCGGCCAGATAGAGAATCATCATGTAGCCGACGTGCCGCCAGCTGGCCGCGACCAGCACGGCCCACAGGTTGACGTGCGAGTCGCCGAGCCAGTTGACCGGGTTGAGGCCGACGCCTTTCAGGAACTCGTTGAGAATCCCCTGGTCGTTGGAGTAGATCAGCTGCCAGATGAAGCCGACGATGGCCAGCGACAGCACGACCGGAAGATAGATCGCGCCCTGGTAGAACCGGCTGCCGCGGATCTGCCGGTCGAGCATGACCGCCAGCAGCAGGCCGATGGGCGTCGGGATCAGCACGAAGAACACCAGCCAGAGCACGTTGTGCTCCAGCGCCGGCCAGAACGGCGGATAGATCGTGAAGATCTCGGTGTAGTTCTTCAGGCCGACCCACTTGATCTGGTCGAGGCCGATGCCGTCCCACGACGTCAGCGAAAGCCCGACCGAGGTGAGCGCCGGAAGCCAGACGAACGCGAGGTTGAGAATCGTCGGAATGCCGAGCATGAAACCGACGACGATCGTGTCGCGCCGGCTCCAGCGCCGCACCTTCGAGCGCGCCGTCGAGCGGACGGCCTTGCGACCGTCCGCCTCGGCGGTTGTCGATACCACCGTACGCGTCCTTTACTCGCTGTAGATGGACTTCTTCTGCTGCTCCATCTTCTTCAGGGTCGAGGCGATGTTGTTGGGGTTCTTGAGGAACTCCTGGAAGCTCGGGATCGCCACCGTCGAGGCGAAGGTCGGGTCGGCGTCCCGGTCGAGGAACTGCGAGATCGACTTCGCGGCGGCGATCAGCTCCTGCTGCTTTTTCTGCAGCGGGTTGTACGACGCGGTCGAGGCTCCCTTGTTGACCGCGATGTTGCTGGAGTCGATCTTCAGGTAGTTTTCCTCGGCCGCGGCGCTGGAAAGATAGGTCAGCAGCTTCTTGGCGCCGTCCTCGTTCTTCGGCCGCTTCGCCATCATGTAACCGTCGATCGGCGCCTCGACCGCGTCGGTGCCGACCGTCGAGTCGATCTCCGGGAACGGGAAGAAGTCCAGGTCGTCCAGGTCGGCCTTGTTGGTGAACTGCTGCGCGACGAACCCGCCGAGCAGATACATGCCGGCCTTCTTCTGCAGCAAGGCCTGCGCCGCCTCCTGCCAGGTGCGGCCGAGCGCACCGGTCTGGTAGTACGGCAGAATCTGCTTCCAGGTGTCGAAAACCTTCGCGACCTTCGGGCCGTCCCAGGCCTGTTTTCCACCCATCAGGTCGATGTGGAACTGGTAGCCGTTGATCCGCATGTTCAGGTAGTCGAACGTGCCGAACGCCGGCCAGCCGTCCTGGTCGGCGAACGCGACCGGCAGGTTGTCCTTCTGCATCTGCTTGGACAACGCGACGTACTGGTCCCAGGTCTTGGGGATCTGATAGCCGTGCTGCTGGAAAACGCTCTTGCGATAGAAGATCGCCCACGCGTAGTTGTCCAGCGGAATGAAATACTGCTTGCCGTCCTCGCCGGTGGAGGCCTTCTTCATCGCGTCGCTGAACTGGCCGCCGACCTGGCTCCACACGTCGGATATGTCGCCGAGCAGGCCCTTCTTGGCGAAGAACCGCATCCGGTAGCCGGCGAACCAGGTCATCACGTCGTCCGGCCGGCCCTGCAGGTAGTTGTTGATCTGTTCTTGGAAAGTGTTGTGGTCGACGGTGTTGATCTTGACCGTGTAGCCGTTCTTCTTGCCGAAGTCGGCCATGATCGCCGCGGTGGCCTTTTTCGGTACGGCGTCGGAAGCACTCGACCCCAGCGTGATCGTCTTGCTTCCGGAGCCGGAGCCGCCACCGCAGCCGGCCAGACCGCCACCGAGCGCGAGCGCACCACCGACGCCGAGGCTGCCGGCCAGCAGCTTCCGGCGACTCACCCCACCGATTCGTGGCTCCTGCAGGGACATGGGTTCCTCCCGAGAATCGGACCTTCCTGGTGCCGCGCTCACCCGATCAGCGTCGCACAATCTTCGAACACGTTCGCACGAAGCCAACCAGAATTCGCCAATCTTGCACCCCGTGGCCTATGGGCTGTCAAGACTCGCGACAAAACGCGAGAAAAAGCTGTCGATTCGTCCGTAACCCGTCAGGAAAGTGACGGAGTCAACATAGCGTACCCCGCTTAAATGGTACGAATCAGTCGGGTGTTGTTGCCCTTCAACGTTGTAAGTTGTTGATTAATGTTGACTCGCGTTCAGGCGGTATGCAAGCCTGGACGGGTGCTAGCCCGCCAGCGCCAACAGCTGATCCTCGAGGAGGTCCGCCGCAACGGCGGGGCCACCGTCAGCGCGCTGGTCGAGATGCTGCAGGTCTCGGACATGACCGTACGCCGCGACCTGTCCGCTCTGGCCGACCGCGGCCTGCTGGAGAAGGTGCACGGCGGCGCGACCGCGATCACCGAGCGGAGCACCGACGAGCCCGGCTTCGCGGTGAAGTCTTCGCGGCAGCGACAGGAAAAAGAGGCCATCGCGGCGCGGGCCGCGCGGTTCGTCACGCCGGGCAGCGCGGTCGGCATCAGCGCCGGCACCACCACCTGGTCGCTGGCCCGCCACCTGTGCGCGGTCCCCGGCCTGACCATCGTGACCAACTCGATCCCGGTCGCCGACGCGTTGCACACGATGGGACGCGCCGACCAGACGGTCGTGCTCACCGGCGGCATGCGTACGCCGTCGGACGCGCTGGTCGGCCCGTTTGCCAACGCGGCGCTGCAGTCGGTGCACCTGGACCTGGTTTTCCTTGGCGTGCATGGAATGGACAGCGTGGCCGGCTTCACCACGCCGAACATCACCGAGGCCGACACGCACCGCGCGCTGATCGCGGCCGGCCGGCGGCTGGTGGTGCTCGCCGACCACAGCAAGTGGGAACTGGTGGGGATCAGCTCGATGGCGCCGCTGTCGCACGCCGACGTGCTGATTTCCGACGACGGACTTCCCGCGGAGGCGCAGGAGACGCTGTCCGCGGAGGTGGGAGAGCTGATCATCGTGCCGGCATCGGGAGCGGCGGAGGACCTGCAACCGTGAAGAAAACCGCAGCCCTGCTGGCCGACGGCCGGGAGATCATCTATTTCGACGAGACCGACGACGCCGTACGCGAGCTGTCCGACAAGCGGGATCTGCCGCCGGCACACACAAACTCGCAGATCCGCTATGACCCGCTGCTGGACGAATGGGTCGCGATCGCGTCGCACCGGCAGAGTCGTACGTTCCTGCCGCCGACCTCGCAGTGTCCACTGTGTCCGTCCACACCGGACAGACTGACCGAAATCCCGTCCTCGTCGTACGACGTGGTCGTCTTCGAGAACCGCTTTCCGTCGTTTACCAGCAGCGCCGCCGACGAGCCGGTGCCCGGCGACGACGGCACGTTGGTGACGCGCCGGCCCGGCGCCGGCCGCTGCGAGGTCGTCTGCTTCACCTCCGACCACAACTCCTCTTTTGCCGAGCTGACACCGGCACGCGCTCGTACGGTGGTGGACGTGTGGGCCGACCGGACCGCGGCGCTGAGCGCTCTGCCGTTCGTCGAACAGGTTTTCTGCTTCGAGAACCGCGGCGAGGAGATCGGCGTGACGCTCGCGCATCCGCACGGCCAGATCTATGCCTATCCGTTTGTCACCCCGCGTACGCGCCGGATGCTCGACTCGGCGCGGCGGCATCGCGAGCGTACCGGCGAAAATCTCTTCGCGCGCGTGTTGGCCGACGAGCGCGCCGGCGAGCGGGTGGTGGCCAGCAACGACAACTGGACCGCCTTCGTGCCGGCCTTCGCCCGCTGGCCGTTCGAGGTGCATCTCTATCCGCACCGCCAGGTCGCCGGCATTCCGGAGCTTTCCGGCGCCGAGCGCGACGATTTCGCGGCCATCTACCTGGACGTGCTGCAGCGCTTCGACGCGCTTTTCGACGCGAAAATGCCGTACATCGCGGCCTGGCACCAGGCACCGGCGCGGGTCGACCGCGATCTGGCGTATCTGCACCTGCAACTGTTCTCCATCCGGCGCGAGGCCGGGAAACTGAAATACCTGGCCGGTTCGGAGTCGGGGATGGGCGTGTTCATCAACGACATCCCGCCCGAGCGGTCCGCGGCGCTGCTCAGAGAGGCGACAACCCGATGAGGATCCTGGTCACCGGCGGAGCCGGCTATATCGGCTCGATCGTGTCGGCGATGCTGGTCGACGCCGGTCACCACGTGGTGGCGATCGACGATCTGTCCACATCGGACGCCTCCGGTGTGGCCAAGGGTGTCGAGTTCGTCCAGTGCGACATCTCCGACGTCGCGCGCGTCCTGACGCCGGATGCCGGCTTCGACGCGGTCATGCATTTCGCCGGGCTGATCGCCGCCGGCGAAAGTGTGCAGAAACCCGGTCTCTACTGGCATGTGAACACCGGTGGATCGCTGTCGCTGCTGGTCGCGATGCGGGCGGCCGGCGTACGAAGGATCGTGTTTTCCTCCTCCGCGGCGGTTTACGGCAACCCGGTCGAGGTGCCGATCCGGGAAACCGCTGCGGTCGCACCGACCAGCCCGTACGGCGAGAACAAGCTCGCCGTGGACTTCATGCTCTCCGGCGAGGTCGCGCGGCTCGGCATCGCGGCGACGAGCCTGCGGTATTTCAACGTGGTCGGTTCCTACCGGCGCGGCGACCTGGTGATGGGTGAGCGGCACACGCCGGAAACGCACCTCATTCCGCTGGCGTTGGAAGCGGCAGCCGGAAAACGCGGGGAGTTCTCGATTTTCGGCACCGACTATCCGACTCCGGACGGCACGACGATCCGCGACTACATCCACGTCGCTGACCTGGCTCGCGCACACCTGCTGGCACTGGAAAAACTCACGCCAGGCGAGCATGCGATCTACAATCTCGGCAACGGCAACGGTTTCAGCATCCGCGAGGTGCTGACCGTCGTCGAGAAGGTGACCGGAAAGCCGCTGCCGGTGGTGGAGGCCGGCCGGCGCGCCGGCGATCCGGCCGAGCTGGTCGCCTCCTCCGAGGCGGCGCGGCGGGATCTCGGCTGGGTTCCGGAGAAAGCGTCGCTGGAGAGCATGGTCACCGACGCCTGGGAGTTTCTGACCGCATGAACCTCTTCGTTGAGACGTACGGCCGGCAACCGGACGGTGTGTGGGCCTCGCCGGGACGGGTGAACCTGATCGGTGAGCACACCGACTACAACGAGGGTTTCGTGCTGCCGTTCGCGTTGCACCAGCGTACGGTCGTCGCCGCCGGCCGCCGCGCGGCGCCAGGCTGGACCGTCCGGTCGCGGCTGACCGGCGAGACCGTCCACATCGGACGGTCGGACCTCTCGCCCGGCGCGGTGAAAGGCTGGGCCGCGTATGTGGCCGGTGTCCTGTGGGCCCTGGTCGACGCCGGTTTCGCCATACCCGACTGCGATTTCGCGGTGGAGTCGGACGTGCCGCTCGGCGCCGGACTCTCGTCGTCGCACTCGTTCGAGTGCGCGGTCCTGACCGCCGTCGAAGGTCTCGGCGACTTCTCCATTCCTGGCATCGAGGCCGCCAAGCTGGTGCAGCGTACGGAAAACGTCTACGTCGGCGCCGCCACCGGCCTGATGGACCAGACCGCGTCACTGCTGTGCACGGCCGGACACGCGCTGTTTTTCGACTGCCGCAGCCTGGAGGTCGAGCAGGTGCCGCTCGACCTGGCCAGCGACGGGCTGGCGTTGCTGGTGCTCAACACCAACACGCCACACACGCACGCCGACGGTGAGTACGCCGAGCGGCGGCGGTCGTGTGAACGCGGCGCGGAAATCCTTGGCGTACGCGCGCTTCGCGACATCGGTGTCGCCGATCTTCCCGAAGCGCTGGCGAAAATCAACGACGACGTGGTCCGTCGCCGGGTTCGCCATGTGGTCACCGAAAACGCGCGCGTCCAGGACGCGGTCGCGTTGTTCCGCGCCGGTCGCGTACGCGAGGCCGGACCGCTGCTGACCGCCTCGCACGCGTCGATGCGCGACGATTTCGAGATCACCGTCGCGCAGGTCGACACCGCCGTCGAGGCGGCGTTGCGGGCCGGCGCGTACGGCTCCCGGATGACCGGCGGCGGCTTCGGCGGCTGCATCATCGCGTTGACCGACACCGAAAAAGCCGGGTCAACCGCCAGGGCTGTCGAAGATGCCTTTGCCGCCAAGGGTTTCGCGGCACCGGAGTGGTTCACCGCTGTCCCGTCAGCCGGCGCCACCAGACTCCTCTGACGGCTCCGCTTTGGCGCCACGCAACAACCATGGCCGCGCGCGGCGGTTGAGGAACGGCAGCACGACGAAGGTGAGCAGCGCGGTCAGCGTGCCGGAGGTCAACGCCAGCGACACCGGCTTGGGCAGGGCCGGAAACAGCCAGGTCAGCGTGGTGTTGACGACCAGCAGGATCGGAAAGGCCGCGACCCAGGTGAGCAGGAAGGTTTTCCAGCGCTGGCTGGCATCCGAGCCGGGGACCTCGAACCAGCGGTCCAGCCCGCCGACGACCGTACGCCGTTTGTCGGAGAACGCCTCGCCTTTCTCGGCCAGCTCCTTGCGCTGCGGCGACTCCTCCCACTCGCGCAGGTGCGCCTTGGTGTCGAACTGGTAGACGAGGTGGTTGAGGCCGCTCGCGTCGTGCAGCCGTACACCGCCGAGATGGCCGGGAAACTCCGCGGCCGAGCGGTCGATCTGGTCGGCCCACTCGGCGAACTGGCGCTCCTTGCCCGGTCGTACGACCGCCGTCACCGCGACGGTGGCGGCCTCCTCGTCCCCGGTCCCTGAACGTGGCATGACCGGCGGGTACCCGGCCTGGCCGTGCTATACACGACGTGCGCGCGTGTAGAAGAGCCAGCCGAGGCCGATCAGCGGCAACACGGCCGGCACGTAGCCGTAACCCTGGCCATAATCCGACCAGACCGTCGCCTCCGGAAACGCGGCCGGGTCGAGCAGGCTGTAGGTGCCGATCGCGAGCACCCCGACGAACTCGGTGGCACAGGAGGAAAACGCGATCCGGCGCCAGATTTTTCCGTCCAACGCCAGCGAAACCGTCGCGAGGATGTAGATAACGGCTGCCAGCGCTGACAAAGAGAACGCCAGCGGCGCCACGGAGAACTTGGTGAGGATCTGCACGGTCGCGCGTGCGGTCGCCGACAGCGCGAAAATGCCATACACGGCAACAAGAACCCGGCCCGGTCCGGACCGGGTGGCGCGACGCTCAGGCACCGCCACCCCACAGCTGGTTGAGCCGCAGCACCAACACCGGGATGACGACGCAGGCGACCGCCAGCGCGACGCTTCCCCAGCGCGTACGCTCCGCGAGCGACCACACCGTGCCGACCGGCAGCACCACCAGCGATGCCGCCAGATAGCCGACGAAGGTCCAGAACTGCGGCACCTGGTGGCCCTGGCTGAGCAGCACGATCGCGACCACCAGCTGCACGACCAGCGCGAGCTCGACGACCGCGACGCCGGCCACGGTGATGCGGCCGGCCGGCTTGTCGCGCGCGGCGAGCACCAGGCTCCAGAGCGCCATCGCGAAGGCGAGGACGATCACCACGGACCAGACAGTCGGCGTCACGCCGGTCAATCTACTACACGACGTAGAAGACGGTTCTCCTTGCGCCACACGAGCTTCAGCCCCGACCAGTCGTGGTCCAGCGCGGCCACCTTGACATCGACCAGCCCCAGCGCCAGCGCCGCGTCGCGGATGGCGTTTTCGTTGATGTCGCTGACATGTCCCGCCGCCTTGCGCGGCCACGCGATCCACACCATGCCGTCCGGGAAGATCCGCTCGCCGAGCGGCTCGAGGTCGAGGCCGGCCAACTCGGAGACAAACGCGACGATCACATCGGCGGCGCCGTCGGTGCGTACGTCCACGCCGTCGGGCAGGTCGGGGACGCTCCATCCCGGAGGCGCGTCTTCGAGGACCAGCGTGTGGCCCGGCTTGACGCCAAGCTTCTTCGCCAGCGGCGTCGCCGAGTAACCGGCCATCGCAGCCCCCCAGATCCTTGACCCGTCGACAAACGCCGCAATCGGAATCCGATTGCGTCTTTCTACGGCACGTCGAAGTCGACGACTACTGGTGAGTGGTCGCTGAAGCGCGTGTCCCAGGTCGCCGCGCGGTCCACCTCGGCCGAGCGTGCGCGAGCCGCCAGCCGGCGGGTCACCGCGAGGTGGTCGATCCGCCAGCCGACATCGTTGTCGAAGGCACGGCCCCGATACGACCACCAACTGTACGGTCCGGACGCGTCCGGGTGCAGGCTGCGTACGACGTCAACGTACGCCGACCGCGGCCCGTAGAGTTTGTCCAGCCAGGCCCGCTCCTGCGGCAGGAAACCGGAGTTTTTCTGGTTTCCCCGCCAGTTTTTCAGGTCGACCTCGCGGTGCGCCATGTTCCAGTCGCCGGCCACGATCACGTCGCGGTCCGCTGCCTCAGCCCGCCGCGCCAGCGCGCGCAGATACGGCAGGAACGGCTTCATGAACCGCTCCTTGGTGACCTGCCGGTCGGTCTCCGCCTCGCCTTTGGGCATGTAGAGGCTGGCCACGGTCAGCCCCGGCAGGTCGACCTCGATGTAGCGGCCCTGCGGGTCGAACTCCTTCGAGCCGATGCCGGTGCGTACGGCCGTCGGCTCGATCCGGCTGAACACCGCCACGCCGTTGCGTCCGCGCGCGGCGGCCTCGGCGTGCGCGATGTGCCAGCCGTCGCGGATCTCCGGCGGGATCTCGGCGTCCTGCGCGCGCACCTCCTGCAGGCACACCACGTCGACCTTGCGCTCAAGCAGCCAACGGTCGAAGCCTTTGCGTACGGCGGCGCGGATGCCGTTGACGTTCACAGTCGCGACTAGCACGCGCCAACGCTACCCGGCCGGCGATCAGGCCTTCTTGCGGAGCTTCGCCAACAACGCGTCACCGCTGTACGCCCCGGCACCGAGCAGCGCGATCACCACGCCACCGAGCCCCAGCAGCACCGCGCTCTCACCGGAAATGCCGCTCTTGCTGAGCAAACCCTCCGGCGCGTGCACGATGGCCCAGGTCAACGCCATCATCACGGCGACCAGTACGCCGGCCACGCGGCTCAGCACGCCGACCAGCAGCGCCACGCCGAGCCCGACTTCGCCGGCCATCTGCAGGATGCCGGCCACCGTCGGCAGCGGTACGCCGAGACCGGCGACCGTCTCGATGAACGCGCCGGGCCGGCCGAGCTTCGGGATGCCATGGACGAGCAATGTCAAGCCAACCATGACGCGCAACACCAGCAGACCGGTCGAGCGGACCACCCCCGACCGTTCGGTGAGCTCGTCATTAGCAATGCTTGCCATCTTTTCCTCCAGTGTCGGCCGTCTTATGGCGTTTCATGGCTACACGGGAGGAAGTACTAGAAGGTTCAACTACGACCGGTTACGGCCATTTCGCGATCGACCTCTTGACGCTCGCCGACCCGAGCGACTAGCGCGGCGAGGACAGCGACGACCTGACAACCGACCGCCAACAACAGACAAGCCGCCACGGAATGGACAGCCAGCAGGCCACCGAGCGCGGCGCCGACCGCGAAGATGCCGGTCTTGAGGCTGGCCGCGGTGGTGAAGACCTGAGCGTGCAGATGCTCCGGAGCCTCGCGATGCCGGACCGCGAGTACGGCGACGAACATCGGGCCGTCGGCCAGGCCGGCCAGCGCGAACGCCGCCACCACCAGCGGTGGCCAGCTGGTGAGCACCGGAATCAACAGCGCCAGGCCGAAAACGCCGGTCAGCAGCTGCGCCAGCCGGTCGGGACCGATCGGCGGCGTGACTCTCGCCATGATCGCCGTGCCGACCAGCGCCGCCGCCGCGAACAGCGACAACAGGGTCGTCCCGAGCGCGGCCTGACCGGTCAGTTGTACGCCGATCAGTGGCACGGCGACGACAAACGCGCCGGTGCCGAGAAACGACACCGTCGACATGATGGTGACGGCGAGCAGCGACCGGCGCGCGCCGATCACTTTCACACCGGCCGGCAACGCCTTCGCCAGCGGCTCGGCGGCTGCGGTTTTTGGCCGTACGGACCGAAATCCGACCGCCATCGGCACGGCCACGACGATCAGCGCGATTGCCGCGACGACCGCCCAACCGACGCCGAGCCAAGTCGCCACGATGCCGGCCAGCCCCGGACCGACCAGGCCGGCGACGCTGTACGTCGTCGAGTCCAGCGCGTACGCACGCGTCAGCCGACCTTTCCGCACGACCTTGGCCAACTGCGCCGTCCAGCCGCCGGTCAGCGCCGGTCCGGCGAACCCGGCGGCGACACCGATCGCCACGACCAGGGCCAGCGGCACTTTTCCCACCAGCAGGCCGACAATGCCGACCATCGCCGCGTAATAGACCAGCGCGAACGCCAGCATCCGGCCGGGATGGCGCGACCGGTCGAGCACCGCGCCGAGCACCGGACCGCCGATCGCGGTGGAGATCGTCAGGCCCGCGAGCACCAGCGACGCCTGCGCCGGCGACCCGGTGATCGCCAGCGCGAGCAGCAACAACGCCGGTCCGGACATCTCGTCGCCCATCCGCGCCGAGGTGGCGCCGGACAGGTACGCGGCGAGTCTGTAACGGCTTCTCATCCAGATCACGTTACAATGTTGGCATGTCATCCGTCGACCGAGTTGTCACCTCCGGCTCGTCCCCGCTGCACGCGGCCCGCCGCGCCGCCGACTTCGTGGGCGCGTTTCGCGGTCAGCCGACGGCCGACGAACTCGTTGCGCTGCTTGAAACACACGGCGAGGTCGGTCCGATTTCCTTGAGTGACAAGGACATCGACGAGCTGCGCGACGCGTCCGTGAGGCTGGCGCGGATTTTCCGGTCGGCTACCGTCGACGAGGCGGCCGGCGTGCTGAACGACCTGTTCGCCGGCCACGCCGGTCCGCCGCGGCTGACCGCGCACGGCAACACCGGCTGGCACATCCACATCGACGCCGATGACGACGACGGACCGTGGGGTCGCTGGCTGATCACCTCGTCGGCCTGGGGGCTGGCCGTGCTGCTCGCCGATCACCAGGCACTGCCTGGCGGCGTCTGCGCCGCGCCCGACTGCGAGCGGCCATACGTGAACGCCGGCAACGGCAGTCCGCGCCGGTTTTGCTCCTCACGCTGCGCCACGCGCGTACGCGTCGCAGCTCACCGCCGCCGCTCATGACCTATCTCGGCCTGGTGTCGGTCGTCCTCGCCTTCGCCGCGGTCGTCGGCGGTGCCACCGGCTTTGGCGCGGCGCTGTCGGCGATCCCGTTTCTTTTGTTGCTCGGCATGCCGATCGCCGACATCGTCACCGTCAACCTGGCGGTCAGCATCGTCACGCGGCTGGTGATCGCGGTCAGGTTTCGCGACGAGGTCGTGCGATGGCGCGTTTTCCTGCTGTGCCTGGCAAGCCTGCCAGGTGGCTGGATCGGCGCCGAGGTCATCGGCTTTCTTCCGTTGTCGGCGACGAAAATCCTGGCCGGCGTGACGATCGTGACATTGGCTCTGTTGCTGGCTTTCGGCGGCAGCGGTGAATGGTCGCCGCCACCGCGTACGAGCGTGACGACGGTCGGACTCGTCGCCGGATTCCTCGGCACGACCACGTCGCTCAACGGCGCACTGCCGGCGATCTTGCTGACGCACGAGCGTACGCCGGCGCGTACGATGATCGCCGACCTGGCGGTTTTTCTGTTGGTTTCCAACGTGGCTTCGCTGGTGATCCTGGCCGCGCGCGGCGAGATCGCGACCGGCGTCTTCTGGCCGGAGCTGCCGCTCTGGTGCGTCGCGGCGCTGGCCGGCAACGCGCTCGGCAACTGGATCGGACCGCGGCTGCCGGCGGTCGTGTTCCGCCGGATCGTACTCGGCGTCATCATCACCGGCGGCCTCGTCACCATCGCCACCGCCTTCTGAGACACGGAAAGGCCCGGCGCGCGCCGGGCCTTTCCTCTCTATCGACCAGCCGTCAGGCCCGCTTGAAGCGGCGTACGACGGAGGTCGTCAGCCCGCTGCCGACCAGCGCCAGCAGCGCCACCACGCCAGCGGCGACACCAGGGACCGAGGAGGTCGTCGAGGAGGTCGCCATCAGGGCCGGGCCGGAGCCGCTGCCGCTGCCCTTGCCGGTCAGGCAGCCGGCGATCGCCTTGCCGATCGCGGCGACGGCGTTGCCGCACACGGTGACCGGCGCGTTGACCGGAGCCTGCGCCTGGTTGCCGCCACCGACCGAGCCGGTGCCGCTGGTGTCACCGGTCGCGGTCGCGCCGCCGTTGCCGCCGCCGACCTTGCAGCCGGCCAGCGCCTTGCCGAGCGCCGCGCCGGCGTTGCCGCAGACGGTCACCGGAGCGTTGACCGGCACCTGGACCTGGTTGCCACCGACCACGGAGTGCGTTCCGTCCGTCTTGCCGTTGGCGACCGCGCCGGCGCCGGAGCCGCCGCCGGTCTTGCATCCGGCGAGCGCGTTGCCGATCGCGTTGCCACATACGGTGACCGGCGCGTTGACCGGGGCCTGCACCTGGTTACCACCGACCACGGAGTCCTTGCCGCTGGTCTGGGCCTTGGCGACCGCGCTGCCGTTGCCGGAGCCGCTCACCTTGCAGCCAGCCGCCGCCTTGCCGAGTGCGCCGACGGCGTTGCCGCAGGTGGTGGACGGGGCGTTGACCGGCAGCGGTACGGGCAGCGGAGCCTGCACCTGGTTGCCGCCACCGATCGAACCGGTGCCGTCGCTCTTGGCGTCGGCGATCGCGCCGCCGGAGCCGCTGCCGCCGTGCACCTCACAACCGGCCAGCGCGCCGCCGACCGCGGCGATCGCGTTGCCACATACGGTGACCGGCGCGTTGACCGGGGCCTGCACCTGGTTGCCACCGACGATGGAGTGCGCGCCGCTGGTCGTACCCTTTGCCGTCGCACTGCCGGCGCCACCGCTGCCGGTGTCACAGCCGGCGATGGCCTTGCCGATGACGGCGATCGCGTTGCCGCAGACCGTCACCGGAGCGTTCACCGGAGCCTGGACCTGGTTGCCGCCACCGATCGAACCGGTGCCGTCGGTCACGCCGGTCGCGGTCGCGCCACCGCCGCCACCAGCGGCCATCTGCGTCTTCGCGGCCCTGCCGCCTGGCGCAGCGGCGAATCCGCCGGCCGCGACCGCGTTGTGTGTGATGTTCACCGGCGCGTTGACCGGCGCCTGGATCTGGTTGCCGCCCAGGATCGAGTGCGCGCCGCTGGTCACGCCGGTCGCGGTGGCGCCACCCCCGCCGTGGCTGCGGGTGACCGCCGCCGGCTTGTGCGCGGCCGGCAGGTTGACCGGCGCGATCTGCGAGACGGACCGCACGACCGACTGCACCGACGGCGTGTCGGTCGCGGCCAGCTCGTGCGCCTGCGCCGCGGTGGCGCCGAGTACGACAAAGCCGCCGGTCAGGATCATGGCCTGGATGGAACGACGAACCCAGATGTTCACGAATCTCTCCTTTGAGATCGGTGGAAAGCCTGGCGTACGCGCCAGGAAACGGTCTGCTGCTTGGAAATCCGTTGCCCGCTAGTCCGGCGAGACGGCCGGCCGGGTCGCGTCGGCCGGCGAATGCCGGTCTGGCGCCGCGACATGGCGGCAGCTGGACGCGGGAAGCAGATGCAGCGCGGACTCGGTGACCGCGACCGGACCGTTTGGGGAGACCACCGGCGCACTCGTGCCGATCGGGGCCGCGCACGGCGGACCTTCCGGGGCGTGCGGCGGCGCCGGCACTGGCGCGGCCGCGTCGTGAGGCGCCGGATGCGGCACTGGCCGCTGGACGAACGAGACGTACGACCGCTCGCCGAACGAGCTCTTGACCGGCTGCGCGATCGGCGTCGACGTTGCCGGGCGTTTGGTCGTCGGCGGCGCCGGCTTGGCCGGCTGGTCGGCGATCGGTGGCGTCACGGCGCCGACCACGGACCCGACCACCGGCACTTTCCGCACCGGCGACTTCGGCCCCAGCACGGTGTCCACGACGTCCGTCGGCAGCTCGCGAGTGATCCTGCTGATCAGCTGGTTGGCCCGCGGTCCCCGGTCGATCTCCGCGGCGAGGCGTACGGCCCGAGCCGCCGCTCCGGACAGGTCGATCGGCGGCGGCGCGTCATCGTGCGTGACTGTGTCGGCGTACGCGGCGGCCGTACTCATCAGCAGCCAGCCGCCAAGCGCCAGGCCGGCAAGGATCGCGAGTCGCAGCAACGCGATGGGAAGGCGCGGTCGCGCACCTCCGCTCACTGCCGCGTCGCCTCGCACGTGCTCCCCGAATCCAGTCAGTCCGCTCGCACTCACGGACGGTAAGTGCGCCGCAAAAGCTACCGAATTCGGCCAATCCACACAAATTATGCGCATCAACGGCGTGTCCCGTCGGCCGACAATCCCGGCAGGCAGCTTGGAGCGTGGCGCGGCCTCACCGGCCGGGCTAACCTCGGGCTTCCGTTGTCCTGAAGGGATAATTCATGACGCTGCTGATGGGTGCGGTCGCGTACGACCCGAAGGTGGTGACGATCTGGAGCGGCTTCCGCGCCTGGCTGCGCAGCCGCGGCCTGCCGTTTGACTTCGTCCTCTACTCGCATTACGAGCGGCAGGCCGAGGATCTGGTCACCGGCCGCATCCACGCGGCCTGGAACTCGCCGCTGGCCTGGCTGCGGTCCGACCGGCTGGCAAAGGCCGCCGGCCGCGAGGTGCGGCCGCTGGTGATGCGCGACACCGACCGCGACCTGACCTCGGTTGTGTTGGTACGCAACGATTCCAGCTATCAGGCGGCGTCCGAGCTGGCCGGTCGGGTGGTGGGCCTCGGCGCGGTCGACTCGCCGCAGGCCACCCTGATCCCCCGCTCGCACCTGCGCCAGGCGGTTGGCGACCAACTGAAAGTCCGGCGGTTCGACGTCGGTGTCGGCCTGCACGGCGACCACATCGGTGGCGAGCGCGATGCCGTGCGTGCGTTGCTGGCCGGCGAGGTCGAGGCGGCCGCCGTGATCGACGGCAACCACCTGCTGTTTGGCCGCGAAGGCACCATTCCGGCCGGCAGCACGCGGGTGATCGCACAGACCGGCTCGTACGACCACTGCAACCTGACGGTGATCGACACGGCTCCGGCCGAGCTGGTGACGACCTTCGGCGACCTGCTGCTTTCCATGTCGTACGCGGATCCCGAGGTCCGTCCGCTGCTCGACCTGGAAGGCCTGACCGCCTGGCGGGACGGGCGAAGGAGCGGCTACGGGCTCCTGGATGCCGCGGTCGACGAAGAAGGCTTCTACGACAAGGACGGAAAGGTGACGGCGGTGGAATACGCACCGTGATTCTCGACCTGGAGGGCCTCGGTTTCGAGCAGGGCGCTCATTTGTTGGTGCAGCGCGCGCTCCAGCGCCTCGCCCCCGGTGACGAACTTCGGGTCACCGGCAGCGATCCGGCGTTGACGATGCACCTGAAAGCCTGGTGCCGGCAGGCCGGCCACCAGGCACATGACGTGGACGAGCCGGGCGTACGCGCGCGGATCGTCCGTGGACGCGCCGATGTCGACCGGTGGGCCGACGCGCAACGTGCCGGCGGTCCCGGAGCGGACGGCATCGTCGCGAAGCCGCGCGCGGACTGGGGTCTGGCCGTGCGCGGCGCTCTGGTCGAGTCCGGCGGACCATCGGCGCCTTTCGACATCGCCGACCGCGACCTCGTGTGGGCCGAGATAGCGCCGGCACTCTACGCACACGCCGCCTCGGCGCAGTGGGACCCGGACGCGGCGGTCGACTGGCGCGCCGATTTCGCGCTGCAGGACGACATCGAGCGCGCTGTCGTCCAGGTCATGACCTACCTGATCGAAAACGAACAGGCGGCCTTGGTCATCCCGGCCAAGCTGCTGGCCAGGGTTCATCCGCATTTCCGCGAAGTCCTGCAGTTGCTGGCCGTGCAGGCCGCCGACGAAGCGCGTCACCTGGAGGTCTTCACCCGGCGGGCGCTGCTGCGCGGCGGCGAGCTCGGCACCTCGTCGGTGAGCGGCCGCGAGTCGCTCGCCACCCTGCTCACCGAGGCCGAGTTTTCCATGGCCTCCTTCCTGCTTTCCGTGCTCGGCGAGGGAAGTTTCCTCAACCTGCTGGAATTCCTGGACGACCACGCGCCGGATCCGGTCACCCGCCAGATCACCCGGCTGGCCCGGCGGGACGAAGCGAGGCATGTCGCGTTTGGTGTGGCACATCTGCGATACCAGGCCGAGAAAGACCCGTCGGTGCGTACGCGCATGCGCGCCGCCGTGGAGCGCCGATATGCCGCGCTGGTCGACACGGCCGGGCTCAACCAGGACGTGTTCGACTCGCTGGTCGTCCTCGCCGCCGGCGACTGGACACCGGCCGCGATCGCCAAGGGCTATGACGCCGTACGCAAACTTCAGGCCGAGATGGACGACGGCCGGCAGCGGCGACTGGTGCATCTGGGCTTTCCCGCCGACGAGGCCGCCGAGCTTTCCGCGCTGCACACCCGAAACTTCATGTAGCGAGGTGTGAGCTGACTCGCGACGTACGGCTTTCGGCGGGGCCGACCGAGGTTTTTCTGCGGATCGCGCGGGACAGGCGGCCGCTGCACCTCCGGCTGGCGGAAGCGATTCGTGGCGCCATAACGGAATCCCGGCTGCCGGCCGGTGCGCGGCTGCCCGCCACGCGTACGCTCGCTGCCGACCTGGCGTGTTCGCGGTGGGTCGTGACGGAGGCATATCAGGTCCTGCTGGCCGAAGGTGTGCTGACCGCGACCGTCGGATCTGGCACGCGCGTCGCGGCGACCGGAAACGCCGCCGCACCGCCGCGAACACCGGTCAGGACCGAGCCGCGTTTCGACCTGCGGCCAGGAGTGCCGGAGTTGACGGCTTTTCCGCGGGCCGCCTGGTTGACCGCGATGGGCGAGGCTCTGTCGGGGACACCGCGCGGCACGTTACGGTCCAGCGATCCGGCCGGAAGTCCGCAGCTGCGGCACCTGCTGGCCGGATATCTGGCCCGTACGCGCGGCGTCCGTGTCGGGCCGGCCGAGTTGGTCGTCACGTCCGGGGTCACCCATGCCGTGTCGTTGCTCTCGCACGTGCTTGCCAACAATGGAGCCAAAACTGTCGCCATCGAGGATCCCGGCTGGCCGCGGCTGCCGGCGGCGGTGACGGAGGCCGGCCTCGCGACCCATCCGGTGCCGGTCGACGAAAACGGCCTCAGAGTGCGCAAACTCGGCGACGAAGCGGCGGTGATCGTGTCACCCGCGCATCAGTTTCCGCAAGGTGTCGTGCTTTCTCGCCGACGCCGCGACGACATTGTCGCCTGGGCCAGGAAGACCGGCGCCCTGGTGATCGAGGACGACTACGACGCGCAATACCGCTTCGACAACAAACCGGTCGGCGCGCTCCAGCCGGAGGATCCAGGTCGGGTCTGTTATGTCGGCTCTGTCAGCAAAACACTGTCGCCGGCCATCAGGATCGGCTGGCTGGTCGCGCCGGCCACCATCGCGGCGGCGGTGACAGACCGGCTGCTGCGCGACGGCAGCCGACCGTCCACATTGGAGCAGCTGGCCTTCGCCCGGCTGGTCGAGTCCGGCGCGTACGACCGCCACCTGCGGCGCACCTGGACCACCTATCGGCGCCGGCGCGACACTCTGGTCGCCGAAATCGCCCGGCAGCTGCCGGGCGCCACCGTACGCGGCGTCGCCGCCGGCCTGCACCTGGTGGTCGAGTTTGCCAGGCAGCTCGACGAATACGCGATCGCGGCCAGAGCGCTGTCCCGCGGCCTCGCGGTGACTCCCCTCGTACGCTATCGCCGCGACACGGACGGCAGGAGCGGTTTCGTCCTGAGTTACGCCAACGTCACCGAAAGATCGATGGCCGAGGCCGTGAGCCTGCTCGCGTCGACGCTGCGGACCGACTAGTTTGCGACGGCGATGGTGTCTGCCCGTGATGAGACACCGAACTTTGGAGGACACACATGCCTGACGACCTCGCGGCACGCGCGGACCGGCTTCGCGAACTGCACAGCGGCGAAATGCTCGTGCTGGCCAACGTGTGGGACGCGACCAGCGCGAAGATCGTGGCCGACGCCGGCTTTCCGGCGGTGGCGACCGCCAGCGCCGCCGTGTCGGCGATGCTCGGCTATCCCGACGGCGAGCAGGCTCCGTGGCAGGAGATGTTCGCCGCGGCGAGCCGGATCGCGCGAGCCGTGCCGGTGCCGGTCACGGTCGACGCCGAGGGCGGCTATGGCATGCGGCCGCGCGAGCTGGTCGACCGGCTGCTCGACACCGGTGCGGTCGGCTGCAACCTGGAGGACACCGACCACCTGGCAGGTGGCCTGCGCGACGCGGAAAAGCAGGCCGAGTGGCTGGCCGGCGTACGCTCGGCCTCGCGCGACGCCGGCGTCCCGATCGTGGTGAACGCGCGCGTCGACACATTCCTTCCGAGCGGCGGCATCTCCGAAGAGAAGCGGATCGAGGAAACGGTACGACGCGGACGGCTCTATCGGGACGCCGGAGCGGACTGCGTCTATCCGATCGGCGTACGCGACAAGCACACCATCGCCACCCTGGTCACCGAGTTGTCCTGTCCCGTCAACGGAAACACCAGCGACGACCTCGACCTGGCCACATTGCGGGAGCTGGGGGTGGCGAGGGTGTCCTACGGACCGCGTTTCTATCGCGCGGCGATGGCCGGCTTCACGAAGGCCGTCCAGTCACTTGCCGAGGAAAGTGGCCGAAGCAATCCTTAGTACGAACGGCATGTCCGAGCCGTCCTTGTTGCCGGTCGAGTTCAGCACGTAGACGGCTCGACGCTCCAGGCCGCGCGTGGCGAAAAACCCGGACGTGTAGCCAGGCCTCGATCCTGTCTTGCCCCAGGCGAAAAGATCGGTGCCCGGCAGCGTCGCCTTCATCAGTCCCATGCTGAAGCAGGCACGTCCACCCGGGCAGTTGGTGTTGTCCGCGTACGGCACGTCCGGCAGGGTGAACATCCGGTCGAGCTCACTGGCCGGCACGACGCGGCCGGTGAACAGCGCACCGAGAAAGCGGTCGAGGTCGGCGGCACTGGAGATCATCCCACCTTCGGCCCACGGCCATGGGATCTGCTCGGTGATGTCGACGAGTTTTCCTTTGACTTCAACGTATCCGTGCGAGTGCGGTCCGGGGATCCGCGGATCGTTCATCCCCGGCACGGACGTGTCGCGCAGGCCGAGAGGCGTGATGATCCGCGCCTGGACGGCGTGTGCGTACGTGTCGCCGGTGATTTTCTCGATCAGCAGGCCGGCCAGATAGTAGTTGATGCCGGCATATTGTTGTTTCGTGCCGGGCGTGAACCGCATTGGGTGCCGCGTGTCGATCGCGATGATCTGCGCCGGCGTCCAGCTGTCGAAGCGGTGCTGGACAAACCAGGCCGCGTCGCCGGTCGTCTCGTACGGGCTGTCGTCATTGGGCAGGCCGCTGGTGTGGTCGAGCAGCTGTCCGACGGTGACCGGCGCAATGTTGTCAGGCAACAGGCCGGGCAAATAGTGCTGCACGGTCTGGCCGACGTCGACTTTGTGTTCGGCAGCCAGCTGAAGCACGACGGCGGCGGTGAAAACCTTGCTGATGCTGCCGATCCGGAAACGGCCGTTGGCCGGCACCGGCGCACCGGTGCGTACGTCGCCGACGCCGGAGGTGCCGGACCAGTGGCCGGCGGTGCCGGTGATCCGCAGCTGTACGCCGGTCACCCTGTCGGTCGGCTGGATGGCGATCGCCTTGCGCAGCACGGCATCGTTGAGCGGCGGCAGCTGCGGTGGCGCCGACGCCGGCACCAAGCTCAGCACAGCGGCGACCGCTATTTCCTTTAACATGTGTCAGGCCTTTCGCAGTGATATCCCGGAAAGGAGCGTGGCACGGGCAAAGATCGGCGACGAGTAGGGTCAGCCGACGAAGACGCGGTAGGGTTTTCCCTACAGCAGCGGCACAAGTTCGCGCCACAGCTGCTCGTACGCACGAGTGGCCGGACTGTGCGGCGCGAAGGTCGGCAGCGGCGCGCGGTGCACCGCCATCTGCTCGACCGCGGACAGGGCCGGAATGCCGGTCGCGCTCACGTCCGGACGGTCGGCGGGCAGCGTGCCGATGATCTCGCGGTGCAGGGTTTTGCGCCGGTCCACCATGGAAAAGAATCCGTGCACGCGCGGTCGCCGGCCGTCGAAGGAGTCCACGAAGTCGACGAGCTGGTCGTACGTCCGCACCGCGAGCACGGTCGGGATGATCGGCACCAGCACGACGTCGGCCGCGTGCAACACGTTTTCCGAGACCAGCGACAGGCTTGGCGGCGTGTCCAGGAAAACCAGGTCGAACTCGTCGGCGACCCCGTCGAGCAGCCGGCGTAACACGCGCGTCGACTTTTTCTCGTGTGACAGGTCGATGTCCATGTTGCGGTAGGTGAAGTCGGCCGGCAGCAGGTCCAGACCGTCGAAGTCGGTGCCTTTCAGGCCGGCCGCGATGGCGCGAGAGCCGGCCACCAGCTTGCCGCTGCCGCCTTTGACCCGCGGACGTACCCGGAACAGGTAGGTCGCCGCGCCCTGCGGGTCGAGATCCCACAGCAGCGTACGGCGGCCGTCGCGGGCCGCCAGATAGGCAAGATTCACCGCGGCGGAGGTCTTGCCGACGCCACCTTTGACGTTGTACGACGCGACGACTCTCACGACAGCAGCGCCTTGATGCGCGCCTGCGTACGACCGCCGAGATACGCCGCCAGCCGGTCGGTCAGCTCCGCGCGCGCTTTTCGTTGCTGAGCCGCGAAACCGGCGGCGAGCTCACCCATCGCGAGCAGCGTGACGGCCGGCGGGTTCGGCATCCTGCCGGCGAAATCGCGTAACGCGGCGGCCTGCACCTCGCCGTCCTGGAACTCGCCGAGCGTGTCCTGGACCAGCTTCAGGTCCTTGATGACCTCCTTGGTCGCGTCGGCGCCCCGCAACGGACCGAAAACCTCAAGCGCGTAACGCAATTCCTTGCCGCGCTTGCGCAACGCGTGCACGTCCTCCGATGGCGAGTCAGGCGTAATCGCACGCGCCTTTCTCAGCACACGCTTGAAAGTCTGGCCGACTCGCTCGACGGCCAGCTCGTCGACCGTACGACCAGCCCCACCGATCGCTGCCAGGCCCGACCGCCAGCTGGCGCACAACGTCGCGAAGCGCTGCGTTTTCAAGCCGCGCACCAGTTTCCGCCACTCGAACGTGCGTTGCTGGTGCAGGAAAGCCGCGAACGGCCGCAGATCCGCCGGATCGCCGGCGGCCAGGCTGGCCGACAGTTTCGGCATCTCCAGCTGGTAAACGTCCAGATCGCGGGTCGGCGTGGTGAGATCGCCGAGCCACTTGAAACCCGGACCGCAGCGGGCCACCAACCGTGCCGGCAACACGTCGCCGGCCAGCTTCACCAGCGACCGCGTACGCCGCACGGCGACGCGCAGATCGTGCAGAAACTCGGTGTCGACGTCGTCGATCGTGCCCTCGACATTGGCCTCCAGGTCGTCGAGGAAGCCGAGGAGCGCGGTCGCGACGGCCAGGTCAGCCGGCATCCCCGGCTCCAGCGACGGCCGCGCGGCGGCGGCCGGCGCGAGGCGGAGCAGGTCGTCGTAGGCGGTCGACTCGGCCGGCCGGAAGCCGCCGGCGCCGTTGGCCGACAACAGCAGCCGCGAGGCCGCGTCGCCGTCTCGGTCATAGCCGCGCAGCGGCCGGATCTCGACGCGCGGCGGCATCGGCGCCTGCACCGGCTCGACCGCGCTCGACTCAACCCATTCGAGGCGTACGACCGTCTTTTGGTCGGCGTTGAGCACCGCGACCTGCCGTGACGACCGCTTCGACCGCGCGACCGGCGCGACCGCGCGGATCCACATCGCGTCGGCCACCAGGTCCCGGACCTGGCCAGCCGGCAACGCGTCGACCAGCGCCGGGAGCGTCGGCGCCTGGCGCAACGGCGTGACCGTACGCGCGCCGTCGGCGTCGACCAGCACCAACGCACCGGTGCCAGCGGAGCGCTCGTACGACAGCGTCAGGCCGCGTTTTCGCAGCCGGCGGTCGGCGGTGTCGAGATAGGCGATCGTGGCGGTCCTGCGCGGACCGACGCTGAGCGCGTACGCACCGGCCAGCGGCTGCAGAGCAGCCAACAACGTCGTCGATCCGTCGAACGTCAGCTCGTAGGTCCCCATCGAGAAAAGTTCGCATGGCCACCATGCGTGCGTCCAGTGCACGCATGGTGGCCATGCGACCGAAAAGCGCTAGGCGAGGCGAGCGGCGAGGTTGGTGTCCAGCGCCGCGAGGAACTCCTCGGTGGTCAGCCACGGCTGGTCGGGACCGATCAGCAGCGCGAGGTCCTTGGTCATCTTGCCGCTCTCGACGGTCTCGATGACGACCTTCTCCAGCGTCTCGGCGAAGGCGGTGACCTCCGGCGTGCTGTCGAGCTTGCCGCGCTGCGCGATGCCGCGGGTCCAGGCGAAGATCGACGCGATCGGGTTGGTCGAGGTCGGCTTGCCGGCCTGGTGCTGGCGGAAGTGCCGGGTCACCGTGCCGTGCGCGGCCTCCGCCTCGACCTTGCCGTCCGGCGTCATCAGCACCGAGGTCATCAGGCCGAGCGAGCCGAAGCCCTGCGCGACCGTGTCGGACTGCACGTCACCGTCGTAGTTCTTGCAGGCCCAGACATAGCCGCCTTCCCACTTCAGCGCGGCGGCCACCATGTCGTCGATCAGCCGGTGCTCGTAGGTCAGGCCGGCCTTGTCGAAGTCGGCCTTGAACTCGGCGTCGAAGATCTCCTGGAAGACGTCCTTGAACATGCCGTCGTACGCCTTGAGGATCGTGTTCTTGGTCGACATGTAGACGGGGTAGTTGCGCTCCAGGCCGTAACGCAGCGACGCGCGCGCGAAGTCCTCGATGGACCTGCGGTAGTTGTACATGCCGACCGCGACGCCGCCGCCCTCCGGGAACTGGGCGACCTCGAACTCCATCGGCTCGCCGCCGTCGGCCGGCTGGTAGGAGATGGTCAGCGTGCCGGGGCCGGGCACCTTGAAGTCGGTGGCCTTGTACTGGTCGCCGTGCGCGTGACGGCCGATGATGATCGGCTTGGTCCAGCCGGGCACCAGCCGCGGGATGTTGGAGATGACGATCGGCTCGCGGAAGATCACACCGCCGAGGATGTTACGGATGGTGCCGTTGGGGCTGCGCCACATCTTCTTCAGGCCGAACTCCTCGACCCGCGCCTCGTCCGGCGTGATGGTGGCGCACTTCACGCCGACGCCGTGCTTGGCGATCGCGTTGGCCGCGTCGACGGTGACCTGGTCGTCGGTGGCGTCACGGTGCTCGATGCCGAGGTCGTAGTAGTCGAGGTTGATGTCCAGATACGGATGGATCAGCCGGTCCTTGATGAACTGCCAGATGATCCGCGTCATCTCGTCGCCGTCCAGCTCGACGACCGTTCCTTCGACCTTGATCTTGGCCATGAAACTCGTCCATTTCCACTCGGCTACCCAACGGTACGAGCGTACTGCTAATGCCGCCGGCGCGTCCTGCCAGGGTGAGCAGGACCTCGCCACCAACTGGGTTGTCCAGTTATGACATCTTGGTCACGGGTAGGTGGGAAGATGGGTGGTGGATGTCGGCACCGTCAGGTGCACAGCTGGTCAAGCAGGGGGTGTACGAGCCACCGGGTCGTCGGCAGCGGAAGCGGCTCTATCTGAAGCTGTGCTTCCTGCCTCCGATGCTGGCGCTCTACCTGTTCAGTCCGGGCTACAAACTCGGCAAACCCGATCACGTCATCGAACGTGCGCACCGCTGGCGTACGGTCCTCGCGGTCGTCATCGGCTTCTCGACGCTGCTGCCCTACATCGGCGCGCCGCAGGTCGAGCAGGTCGGCAGCGACATGCTCAGCGACCTGTTCACCACTGGGATGTTCCTGATCCCACTGTTCCTGGTGGCCTGCGGCATCCTGGTCGGCGTCACCAACTACCGGCAGCGCGCGGACACACTGCGCGAGTTGCGCCGGCCGCTCGGGGCCATGGGCGCCTTCCTGTTGACGTACGTGATCTTCGGGACGGCCATGGGTTTCGGCCTGATCGACAAGATGACCAGCTTTCATCCACTGGTCACGTTGCTGATCATTCTCGCACTGTTCTGGTACATCGTTTTCCTGATCAGCAGCGCCTTTCTGGCCGCGCGGCACCTGTTCAACGCCGTCGACGGAAACATGCTGCTGCCACCCATCTTCACCACCGTCGTGGCGTGGTGGCAGATCATCCAACGGCTGATCTTCCGCAACGAGTTCAAGCCGCTGTGGCTGGACCTGCTGCTCGCCTTCGGCGCCGCGCTCGTGATGACTTCGTTGTCACTGTGGGAAATCCGCCGGCTCGCGCAGCGCGGGATCAGCTTCCGCAGCGGACCCTATCCGCCGGTCCCCGTGCCGCCGCCACCACCGATTCCGCAGCCATATCCGCCGTATCCACCACCTGGTCCTTATCCGGTCAACTGAAGGAAAAGATGCCTGGTTCCGAAGGCGCTCGGCTGGTCAGGGCCGGCGCGTACCAACCGCGTGGCCGCAGGCAGCGCAAGCGCGTCTATCTCTGGCTGTCGTTCCTGCCGTTCATGCTGCCGCTCTATCTGTTCACCCCGGACTACCGGCTCGGCAAGCCGGACCACGTCATCGAGCGCATGCACCGGATCCGTACGTGGGTGGCGATCGTCGGCGCGCTGGCCACCACCCTGCCGTACATCACGCACCCGGATTTCTGGGTCTATCTCGACGCGTTCGCCGGCGACGCTCCGAACACCGCCATCGCGCTGGTGCCGATCTATCTGATCTCGGCCGCGATAGTGGTCCTGCTGACTCCGCTGCGGTGGCGCGGCGACGCGATCCGGCTGATGCTGCGGCCGACGCTGACGACGCTCATCCCGTTGGCGGTCTCGTTCGGTGTGGTCGCCTGGATCGCCGCGCAGCTGCCGACCTTCCACGTCGACCGCGACCGCCTGGTGGTCTCGCAGCTGCTCTTCGCGTTTTTCCTGCTCTGGTTCATCATCTACTTCATCCAGACGATCTATCTGGTCCTGCGCCACCTGCTCAACGCCATCGACGCCAACCTGCTGCTGCCGCCGGTCATCACGACACTTTTCGGCTGGTGGATCCCGGTCCAGCGGCTGATCTGGCAGAGCAGCGTACGGCCGGTGTGGCTCGACGTCCTGTCCGGAGTCGTCGCCGCGCTGGTGCTGACCGGATTGTCGTTGTGGGAGATCCGGCGGATGTATGCGCGCGGCATCATGCCGGCGGCCGGACCGTACCCGCCGCTGCCACCTCCACCACCGGTGCCAGTGCCTCAGCCGTATCCGCCTCAGCCGTATCCGCCCTACCCGCCGCAGCCCTATCCGCCGCGGTGAAACGCCGCAACGCCTCGTCACTGGCATTTTCTGCCAGTAACGAGGCGTTGCGGCGAATGGAGGGCTAGAGCTCGTTGAGGCTGGCGGCCTTGGACTTGACCGCGTCCGCGGCGGCCTGCAGGCCGGCCAGCTCGTCGTCGGTCAGCTTGGTCTCGACGACCTTCCTGACGCCGCCGGCGCCGAGCTCGGCCTCGACGCCGAGGTAGACGTCGGAGATGCCGTACTGGCCGGTCAGCCACGCGCACACCGGGAAGACCGCGCCGGAGTCCTCGGCGACGGCCTTGGCCATCCGCGCCGCGGCGGCCGATGGGGCATAGAACGCCGAGCCGGTCTTGAGCAGGTTGTTGACCTCGGCGCCGCCGTTGCGGGTACGCGTGACGAGCTCGTCGATCTTCTCCTGCGGCAGCACGTCGGCCAGCGGCTTGCCGTCGACCGTGCACTGGGACGGCACCGGCACCATCGTGTCGCCGTGCGAGCCGAGCGTGAGGGTCTTCACGCTGGCGATCTTGACGCCGAGCTCCTCGGCGACGAAGTGCGTGAACCGCGCGGTGTCCAGGATGCCGGCCTGGCCGAACACGCGCTCGCGCGGGAAGCCGGTGGCCTCGGCGGCCAGCGTGGTCATCTCGTCGAGCGGGTTGGAGACGACGATGACGACCGCGTCGGGGCTCTTCTCGGCGATCTTGCCGGACACCTCGCGGACGATCTTGGCGTTGGTGCCGAGCAGGTCCATCCGGCTCATCCCCGGCTTGCGCGGCAGGCCGGCGGTGACGATCACGATGTCGGAGCCTTCGGTGCCGTCGTACGACCCGCCACCGACACCGACGACCTTGGTCTCGAAGCCCTCGATCGGCCGCGACTGGTTGAGGTCGAGCGCGAGGCCCTCCGGCCGGCCCTCCAGGATGTCGGTCAGCACGACGGTGTCGAAGATGTCGTACTCGGCGAGGCGCTGCGCGGTGGTCGCGCCATAATACCCGGCACCGACGACGGTGACCTTCTTACCCACGACTTGGACTCCCTTTCAGCAGGTCTCTGCTCTGTCAGCCCAGGCTATGCCGTACACCCGTGCCGCCTCGCCTGGGGTCCGGCCCAGCCAAAAGACAATCGGAATCCGATTGCGTCGACGGACGTGGGTTGAGCTGCGGCTTTACCCGCGGAGGGAACAATCGGACACGTGATCCGGCGCCCGGCTGTGACCTTCTTGACCGGCTAGATCGGTTCAGCAGGTCAACAGGGTGACAATCGGACAAGAGGCCGGACTCTAACGGCCGTGTTCGGCGGCCTCGACGACGTTGCTGAGCAGCATCGCGCGGGTCATCGGCCCGACGCCGCCGGGCATCGGCGCGACGAAGCCGGCCACCTCGTACGCGTCCTTGGTCACGTCGCCGATCAGCCGCGTCTTGCCACCTTCGCCAGGCGCACGGGTCGTGCCGACATCCAGGACCGCCGCGCCGGGCTTGACCATCTCGGCGGTGACCAGGCCCGGGTTTCCGGCCGCCGCGACGACGATGTCGGCCTGCCGGACGTACGACGCGAGATCGCGCGTGCCGGTGTGGCAGAGCGTGACGGTGGCGTTCTCCGACTTGCGTGTCAGCAGCAGGCCAAGCGGCCGGCCGACGGTGACTCCACGACCGACGACCACGACGTGCGCGCCGGCGATCTCCACGTCATAGCGGCGGAGCAGCTCGACGATGCCGCGCGGCGTGCACGGCAGCGGTCCGTCGGCGCCGAGCACCAGCCGGCCGAGGTTGGTCGGATGCAGGCCGTCGGCGTCCTTGGCCGGGTCGACCCGCTCCAGCACCCGGCTGGAGTCGACGCCGGCCGGCAGCGGCAGCTGGACGATGTAGCCGGTGCAGGCCGGATCCTCGTTGAGCGCGTCGACCGCCGCGTTGATGTCGTCCTCGGTCGCGGTGCCAGGCAGATCGACGCGGATGCTGGCGATGCCGACCTCGGCGCAGTCGCGGTGCTTGCCGGCCACGTACGCCGCCGATCCCGGGTCGTCGCCGACCAGGATGGTGCCGAGGCCGGGCGTACGGCCGGTCGCCGCCAGCTCCGCCACCCGCGCCTTGATCTCGCCGCGGATCGCAGCCGCGGTCGCCTTGCCGTCCAGAATCGTCGCACTCACGCCTGGGACTCTAACTAACGTGCGCTCCGTAGGCCTGCGCGACCAGTGCGGCCTGGATGATGTCGATGCGTACGTCCCGCAGGTCGATGGTGGCCAGCCGTACGCCGTCGAGCTTGGCCCCGCGCAGGTCGGCGCCGGCCAGCTTGACGCCCTCGACCCGCACGTACGACAGGTCGGCGTCACGCAGGTCCGCCTTGCGCAGGTCGGCTTTGGACAGGTCGGCCTCGGCGAGCTTGAGACCGCGCAGGTCCGCGCGCGACAGGTCGGCGGCACGCAGATCCACGTAACGCCAGTCGCCGCCGTCGACCTTCATCGGCCGCATCGAGCATTCCACGAAGATCGAGCCGGTCATCTTGCAGTCGACCAGCTCGGCCGCGAACAGCGACGAGCGGCGGAAAGTGCAGTGCAGAAAGGCACAACTGGTGAACTTCGAGCCGTTGAACCGTACGCCGGTGAAGTCGCACCTGGAAAACACGCACCGACGCGCGGTCAGCTCGGAAAGATCGGACTGCAGAAAGGAACAGTCGGTCCAGCTGTCACCGTCCAGAGTGGACAGTGACCAGTCCACTCCGGACAGCACGGCGTCGTCAGTGGAAGAAATGCCGGGTCCCGGTGAGATACATCGGCACGCCGGCCTCCTTGGCGGCCTGGATCGACTCGTCGTCGCGGATCGATCCACCGGGCTGCACCACCGCTCGTACGCCCGCCTCCAGCAGCACCTGAAGACCGTCGGAGAACGGGAAAAACGCGTCGGAGGCGGCCACCGATCCGGCAACGCGGTCGCCGCCACGCGACACCGCGAGCCGGGCCGAGTCGACCCGGTTGACCTGTCCCATGCCGATGCCGACAGCGGCCCGGTCGGCGGCCAGCAGGATCGCGTTGGACTTCACCGAGCGGATCGCGCGCCACGCGAATGCCAGGTCTGCCAACGTTTTCTCGTCGACCGGCTCGCCGGTGGCCAGCTGCCAGTTGGCCGGGTCGTCGCCGGGAGCGTCGATCCGGTCGGCGGTCTGCGCCAGGATGCCGCCGGAGACCTGCCGCAGCTCCACCGGCTTGACGTTGCGCTCCGGCACGATCAGCAGGCGACAGTTTTTCTTCTTCGCCAACAGTTCCAGCGCCTCGGCGTCGAAGGACGGCGCGAGGATCACCTCGGTGAGGATGCCGTCGAGCTGACGCGCCAGGTCGGCGGTGACCGGCCGGTTGGCCGCGACCACGCCGCCGTACGCGGAGACCGGGTCGCAGGCGTGCGCCTTGCGGTGTGCCTCGGCGATGTCGGCGCCGACCGCGATGCCGCACGGGTTGGCGTGCTTGATGATCGCCACGCACGGGTCGGCGAAGTCGTACGCGCTGCGATAGGCCGCGTCGCCGTCGACGTAATTGTTGTAAGACATTTCCTTGCCTTGCAACTGCTCGGCCTGCGCGATGCCGTCAGGAGCGTTGTGGTCGACGTAAAGTGCGGCCGCCTGGTGCGGATTTTCGCCGTATCGCAGGACAGCGGCACGCTCGCCGGTCACGCCAGCGAACGCCGGCCAGCAGTTGGCGCCGGGACCGGTCTGCTCGTCGACCTCCTCGCCGGCCAGCCAGCTGGCGACCGCCACGTCGTAGGACGCGGTGTGCGAGAAAGCCTTGCGGGCCAGCTGTTTGCGCGCCGGCAGGTCGAAACCGCCGGCCCGCACGGCGGCGAGCACACTGTCGTACGCGGCCGGCTCGGTCACGATCGCGACGCTGGCGTGGTTTTTCGCCGCCGAGCGCACCATCGCCGGACCGCCGATGTCGATCTGCTCGACCACGTCGTCGCCGCGCGCGCCGGAGGCGACCGTCTCACGGAACGGGTAGAGGTTGCTCACCACCAGGTCGAACGGCGCGATGTCCAGCTCGGCGAGCTGTCGGCGGTGCTCCTCCTTGCGCCGGTCGGCCAGGATGCCGGCGTGCACCGCCGGATGCAGGGTCTTCACCCGGCCGTCCAGGCACTCCGGGAAGTTGGTCACGTCGCTGACCGGGGTCACCTGGACGCCGGCCTCGACCAGGGTCGCCGCGGTGGAGCCGGTGGAGACGATCTGTACGCCGGCCTCGGCCAGCCCGCGGCCCAGCTCGACCAGCCCGGTCTTGTCGTACACGCTGATCAGGGCGCGCCGGATCGGCACTCGCTGGCTCTGCGCGGCAGTCACAGAGGTGGTCATGGGATCGTTGCCTTTCGTCCGGTCACCGTCCACCCCACCCGCACCATCCGGCCGACCGTGTCGACGAGCATCTCGCGCTCGGCCACCTTGATCCGCTCGTGCAGGGATTCGGTGTCGTCATCGTCCATAACCGGCACCGCACGCTGCGCGAGGATCGGGCCGGTGTCCACGCCGGCGTCCACCACGAACAGGGTGCAGCCGGTGATCTTCACGCCGTAGTCGAGCGCATCCCTGGCGCCGTGAATGCCGGGAAAAGCCGGCAGCAGCGCCGGATGCGAGTTGACGAACCGGCCACCGTACGCCGCCAGGAACGGCTCGCCGACCAGCTTCATGAACCCGGCCGACACCACCAGGTCGGGGCTGAACTCGGCCACCGTCTTGGCCAGCGCCGCGTCCCAGTCGTGCCGGGACGGGAATTCCTTGAGCCGGTGGGTGAAAGTCGGCACTCCGGCGCGCTCGGCCCGGTCCAGTGCCTGGATGCCGTCCCGGTCGGCACCGACCGCGACGATCCGCGCACCGTACGCCGGATCACTGCACGCATCCAACAATGCCTGCAGAGTGGTGCCCGAGCCGGACACGAGAACGACCAGTCGCGCGGTCAGGGCTGCTCCTCCGAATGCCGAACCCGCAGCTTTCAGATTAACGTCCGATCCGGCAGGCCCTCCATACGGGTCGACTTGACCGCCGTTCATCCCAACCCTTCGCCGAACCCGTCGCCAACGCTTGACCGGCACAACAGCTCACGACACGATGTGCCGTCGTCGCGGTCGGCAGCGGAGGTTTCGCACCGCTCGCGCGACGCGGGGAACCCATCAATGGAGAGGGAAGCAATGAACGCACAACCGGCGCAGCAGAGCAACACGCCGAACGTCCTGGCGATCATCGGCATCGTCGTCTCGATCATCTGCTTCATCATCGGGCCGATCGCCGGACTGATCCTCGGCTTCGTCTCGAAGGGCCAGGCAGCCAGCTCCGGCCTGCAGACCAAGCTGCCGCAGGCGGCGATCATCGTCGGCGCGATCTTCCTGGTGCTGCACATCATCGGCCTCATCCTGAACATCGCCGGCGTGATCGCCTTCGGGCCCACCGTGCCGACCAGCTGACGGCCGTACGCGAAGCCGCGACCCGGATGCAGTAGCGTCCGCGTCGCGGCTTTTGTGTGGCGGTGGAAGGGATCTTGAGACGACGATGACCGATCCGAATCGGCCGGCGCCAAAACCCGACCAGCCGTCCCCGTCCGCGGACGAGACCACCGTCGTACGTCCCGATCCCGCCGCGGCCGGTCCACCTGGCTGGTGGGAGATCCCTTCCGGCCCGACACCTCCGCGTACACCGGAGGAGACCGTGGTGCTGCCCGCCGGCGCGCCGCCACCGACGGCTACGACGGCCTCGTGGTTCGAGCCGGTCACGCCGGTCGGCGGGTCGCCGGCGGAACCGGCGGACACGCCACCGGCCGCGGCGCAGCCCGTACCAGCATGGCCGACCGCTGCGTCATCAGGCGTCGCGGCATCAGACGCGCAAGCAACCTCGGAGCCGCCGGCTTCGGCTACACAGCCGACGCCTACACAACCGACGACGGCGCGACCGCAAGCTGAGGAGCCGCAGCCTCCCACGACGGCCGCCAAATCCGCGTCGCCAGCGGCGACCGCGCCAGCAGCAGCCGAGGCGCCGCAGACGGATACGCCGCCGGCTCCTCCCGCGTCGTCGGCTCCAACTGGTGCCGCGCCACCAACCGCACCACCGACAGCTACGCCTCCGAGCGCGACTCAGCCTGCGGCGAGCGAAACTCCGGAGGCCACACCTGCGACCTCGCAGCCAGCCGCGACACCGCCGGCGACCACCGAGTCGCCGACAGCGCCACCTCCAACCACCCCACCTTCGGCCGCGGAACCAGCGGCAGCCGCATCCCCTCCAGCCGCGCCTCCGCCTGCCGCGACTCCGGCCACGTCGCCAACCGCAGGTCCGACTGCCGCGCAGCCAACCGCACAGCCGCAGCCGACAACGCCTGAGGCGGAGCCAGCCACAACCGCACCTCCAACGACAGCTGCGTCGCCAGCCCCGTCGCCAGCCGTGGTTCCCCCTCCGGCCACACCGCCACCGGCCACACCGCCGACCGCATCTCAGTCGGCGGCAAAGCCGGCGCCACCACCAACCACCACAGCACCGCCTCCAGCTACGGCTCCGGACACGACCCCAGCCGCGGCTACGACATCAGCGCAGCCGTCAGCCGTACCACCGCCACCAGCGACAACTCCACACGCATCGCCGGCCACGGCCCCACCGACAACGCCAGCCGCACCCTCGGCCACAGTTCCGGCAGACGCACCGACGCTCGCCGCACCGACGCCGGCCACGTCAGCGATCGAAGCGCCGGCGGATGACGCTGAACCGACGAGTACGCCGTCGCCGTCCACGACACAGCCCGTCGCGACCGCGCCGACGGATCCGGCGAAAGGCTCGGCACCAGCCACAGAAGCGCCGCGACCGCCCACCCGCGCCGTCGCCGCCGTACCAGTCGCGCCACCACCAGCCTCCACGCCGCCACAGACCTCCGCACCACCGACAACCTCCACGCCTCCACCAACCTCCGCACCACCGACAACCTCCGCACCTCCACCTACCTCCGAGCCGCCACCGACCTCCGCACCACCGGCGAGCCAGACCCCGGCAGCCGACGAGGTACCGCCGCTGCCGCAGCGACTTCCGGCCAGAGGAAGCGCGCGGCCCGTACCACCGCCGGCGTTCACCCCCACCCCACCGGACGCGACACCGCCGGTGTCCGGGGTGCCGCTGTCGGCATACGGCATGCCGGTCTCAACGCCGCCGCGTCCACAGCCAGCCCCACAGCCAGCCTCACAATCAGCCCCACAGCCAGCGCCGCAGCCAATCTCGGACACCCGTCGCCCATCCTCCGCGCTCGGCATACTGGCTGTGCTCCTCGGCATAGTCAGCCTGCTCACATCGCTGGTGTTCGGCGGGTTCTACTTCGGCGTACCGGCGATCGTCGTCGGTGTGCTCGGCATCCGGCAGGTCGCCGCCGGCCGCGCGCGCGGACGTGGCAGGGCCCTGGCCGGCGTCGCTCTCGGCGCGATGGCGCTGCTGGTCAGCGCCGTACTTGTCGGCGGGCTGTTCCTGTTCATGAACACTCCGGCCGGCCAGTGCGCCACCGCCGCTGGCGACAACCCGCAGAAAGTTCGCCAGTGTGTCGGTGTCAGATGACCGGTGTCAGTGCGGCTACGCTGTGTCCCCGCAGGTGCACTGGTGTGCGGAGGACCGAGCCCCGTCGTGACGGGGGGTGGCCAGCGGCCTGTACGCTGCGGCCGGTAAAGGGATAACTGACGAGCGACCGACGGGGTCGTCGTCGAGACCGCCAAGGAGTTTGCGAAATGGCATACGGCCAGGATCCATACGGCCAGCAGCCGGGCGGCTACGGCCAACAGCCAGGCGGTTACGGCCAGCCGTCCGGCGCGGGTGGGTACGGTGGCCAGCCGCCGTACTCCGGTGGCGGTGGCTACGGCGGCTCCGGCCAGCCGGGTGGCCCGAGTGGTGAGGTCAGCGTCGGCAAGCTGGTCGCCTGCTTCCTGCTGTTCTGGCCGATGGCGATCTTCGTGCTGATCAAGAACAACGAGGGCAAGAACGCCGCACTGCAGGGCAACGCGGCCGGCGCGCAGGAGGCGTTCGCCAACGCCAACCGGCTCGCCAAGATCAACATCATCATCGGTTCGTGCTGGTACGGCCTGATCTGCCTGTGCACGATCCTCTACATCATCTTCGTCGTCATCCTGGCCGGCTCGGCCGCAACGAGTAGCTACTGACCAGCACGCACGCTGGTCCCGCCGGCCGCGGCCCCGACTCGGGCCGCGGCCGGTTTCAGTTTTCCGGCTCGTCGGGCCTATCGGTGCCGGCCGGTGACTCGGCCGGCAGCGCCTCGGTCGACTGGTCCCCGGTGGCTGGCTCCTCGGTGATTGAGTCCTCGGTGATTGAGTCCTCGGTGATTGAGTCCTCGGCGGCCGGCTCTGTCTGCAGCGGCTCGGTGAGCTGCTCGGCACGCTCCTGCCGATATTCCAGCCACCACTCGCGGCCGTAGTCGTAGGCGACCAGGCCGGCGGCGCCAAGCGCGATCTCCAGGCCACCGGACAGGCCGACCTGCCAGCCGGACGGACCGATCGCGGCGAGCCGCGCGGCCCCGAGCGGACCGGCCGCGGCCAGCGCCGCCGCCGCGAGCAGCACCCCGGAGACCAGACCGGTGAGCGCCGCGTAACCGAATCGCCACGACCACTCCCGCGGCCATGCGGTCGACCGCTTTAGGATCAGCGCCGCGCCGACACCGGCCGCGACCGGCAGCGCCAGCAGGACGTATGCCGGCCAGGGTGCGGCCGCCGACGGAATGCCGCCGAGCAGTGGGATCGCCGGCAGCGGTCCGAGGCTGACGCCGAAGAGGCCGACGTGCGTGCCGGCGCCGACCATGAAGCCGGGGCCGGTGAGATAGGCGGCACCCCAGATCGACACGGTCGGTACGTACAGCAGGCAGACCAGGCTGAGGCCGATCACGCCGACCGGACCGCCGTCGAGGCTGCCCATCAGCGCGGCCGTCCGCTGCCAGTGCAGGACCAGGCCGGCGGCCGCGGCCACCGCGCCCGCGCCGAGCACCGCGATGGCGGCGGCCAGGCCGGCGCGGCCGATCACCAGCGCCGGCCGGGGAAACCGCGAGAGCAGGTCCTTGCGTACGCGCTCCAGCCGCAGCACGCCGAGCGCGCTGCCGAGCAGGCCGAGGGTGGCGACCGAGGCGACCGCCGGCAGGATCGGCACCTCGGCCGGACCGCCCAGGACCACCGCGGCGGCGATCGCGCCGGCCAGCGTGTAGCAGGCGGCGACCGTCGCGACGACCTTGGCACCGAGCTTGAGGTTGTCGGCGCCGACCGCCCGGCCGGCGTTGGTGCCGGCGCGTACCAGCTGCCAGCAGGTCAGCGCGGTCACCGTGATCGGCGCCAGGCCGACCAGCAGGCCGCCGATCTTGAGGCTGGCGCCGTGTGCCAGCAGCCAGATGCCGATGCCGATGCGTACGGCGTCGATCGCCTTCGTGCCGTTGCCGGCGTCGACGACCCAGGTGAGCAGGACGACCGCGAGCAGCGGCCCCATGCTGGTCAGCACGGCCCAACCGGTCGTGCTGGCGGCGGCCAGCCACAGCGGCACCGGCCGGCGGTCGGGATCCGGCTTCGGCAGCTCGCCGGTCTCGGTCCCGGGCTCCAGCACGTCCGTCACTCGATCCACTCTGACAGCCACATCCCCCGGTCCCGGCCCGGACACGCCGTTGGCAGCCTTCCCACCGACCGCTCCGGCGCGAGACTGTCGTACGCACCGACCAAATGTCCGGCCCTCGCCAGTTGCCGGTTGCCGGTTGCCGGTTGCCGCCTAACGTCCGTCGTTGGGCGTTCGGCGTCACAGAAACGGCGCCACTCACCGAGAGCCGCCCAAATGTCGCCACGGCCGCGACCACCGGACAAACGTCGCCACTCACCGAGAGCCGAGAAATGTGCGGCGCTCGTTGACCGCCGGTTGATGTACGTCGTTCACCGCTCAGCGACACAGAAAAGGCGTCGCTCGGCGAACGCCGGGCAAATAACGTCACTCGGCGAGCCCCACACAAATGCCGGCGCTCGTTGACCGCCGGTTGATGTACGTCGTTCACCGCTCAGCGACACAGAAAAGGCGTCGCTCGGCGAACGCCGGGCAAATAACGTCACTCGGCGAGCCCCACACAAATGCCGGCGCTCGCCACGTGCCGCACGAAATGCCCCCACCCAGTGCTCGGGGCGGGGGTGGGTCGAGAGGCACGCCCATGGCGCAAAATTTTCGTCATGGCGAAAGGCCTCTAACCCACCCCCCACCCGTCACTGGGTGGGGGCCATTCCACCAACCACGTACGACACTTTCGCGCCGTACAAGAAGGTTAAGAAGTCGTTCCCCTATTCGCGCGGCCTCTAAGCCTTGACGCGGTCGCGGAGCAGGCGGGCGGTCTCGCTCGGGGTCTTGCCGACGGTGACGCCGGCCGCCTCCAGCGCGTCCTTCTTGGCCTGCGCGGTGCCGGAGGAGCCGGATACGATCGCGCCGGCGTGGCCCATCGTCTTGCCCTCCGGCGCGGTGAAACCGGCGACGTAACCGACGACCGGCTTGGTGATGTGCTCCTTGATGTACGCCGCCGCCCGCTCCTCGGCGTCGCCGCCGATCTCGCCGATCATCACGATCGACTCGGTCTCGGGGTCGTCCTGGAAGGCCTGCAGCGCGTCGATGTGCGTCGTGCCGATGACCGGGTCACCGCCGATGCCCACGGCCGTCGAGAAGCCGATGTCACGCAGCTCGTACATCATCTGGTAGGTCAGCGTGCCGGACTTCGACACCAGGCCGATCGAGCCCGGGCCGGTGATGTCGGCCGGGATGATGCCGGCGTTGGACTTGCCGGGGCTGGCGATGCCGGGACAGTTCGGGCCGATGATCCGCGTCCTCGGGGTTCGGGGTGTCCCCGGAGACTCAGCCTCGGTCGCGACCGCGTGCGCCCAGAAGGCCGCCGAGTCGTGCACCGGGATGCCCTCGGTGATGACGACGGCCAGGCCGATACCCGAGTCAATGGCCTCGATGACCGCGCTCTTGGCGAACGCCGGCGGTACGAAGATCACCGACACGTCCGCACCGGTCTCGGCCATCGCGTCGGCGACCGTGCCGAAGACCGGCAGCGAGTTGCCTTCGAAGTCGACCTTCTGGCCGGCCTTGCGTGGGTTGACGCCACCGACGACCGTCGTGCCGGCGCGAAGCATCCGCTGCGTGTGCTTCATGCCTTCCGAGCCGGTCATCCCCTGGACGACGATCTTGCTGTTCTCATTCAGGAAAATCGCCATGACCTAGGCCCCCACAGCCGCAAGCTCGGCGGCCTTGGCGGCCGCGTCGTCCATCGTGTCCACCAGCGTCACCAGCGGGTGCGCCGCGTCGGTGAGGATCTTCCTGCCCTCGACCACGTTGTTGCCGTCCAGCCGTACGACCAGCGGCTTGGTCGCCTGGTCGCCGAGGATGCCCAGCGCCTTGACGATGCCGTCGGCCACCGCGTCGCAGGCGGTGATGCCGCCGAAGACGTTGACGAAGACGCTGCGTACGGCCTCGTCGCCGAGCACCACCGACAGGCCGTTGGCCATCACCTCGGCGGACGCGCCACCGCCGATGTCCAGGAAGTTCGCCGGCTTCACGCCGTGCTTCTCACCGGCGTAGGCGACCACGTCCAGCGTGGACATGACCAGGCCGGCGCCGTTGCCGATGATGCCGACCTCGCCGTCCAGCTTGACGTAGTTGAGGTTGAGCTCCTTGGCCTTGGCCTCCAGCGGGTTGGTCGCCGCCTTGTCGACCAGCGCCGCGTGCTCCGGCTGCCGGAAGTCGGCGTTGTCGTCCAGCGTGACCTTGCCGTCCAACGCCAACACGGTGCCATCGCTGGTCTTCACCAGCGGGTTGACCTCGACCAGCGTCGCGTCCTCGGTGGTGAACACCTCCCACAGCTTCACCAGCACCGCGGCGACCGGCTCGACCAGCTCGGCGGGGAAGTTGGCCGCCTCGGCGATCTCCCGCGCCTTGGCCTCGTCGACACCTTTCAGCGCGTCGACCGGGATCCTCGCGAGGGCCTCCGGTTTGGTGGCCGCGACGACCTCGATCTCGACGCCGCCCTCGACGCTGGCCATCGCCAGGAACGTACGGTTGGACCGGTCGAGGAGGAAGGAGACGTAGTATTCCTCGGCGATCTCGGCGCTCTGCGCGATCAGCACCCGGTGCACGGTGTGACCCTTGATGTCCATGCCGAGGATCTGGCCCGCCTTGGCCTCGGCGTCGGCCGGGTCGTCGGCCAGCTTCACGCCGCCGGCCTTGCCGCGGCCGCCGGTCTTCACCTGCGCCTTCACGACCACCTGACCACCGAACCGCTCGGCGATCGCCTTCGCCTCCGCGGCGGTGTCGGCCACCGCGCCGTCCAGCACAGGTACGCCGTGCTTGGCGAACAGGTCCCGCGCCTGATACTCGTACAGATCCACTGCCGTACCGCCTCGTCCTCATCGCCGGTGACTGTTCCGGAGACTATCGACACGCCATCGGGCGTACGACACGCGACCGGCGTCCTGTGGCCGATTGCACTCGTCACCACCAGCCAAGCATCTCCACCCGGTCGCCGGCGAGATATCGCAGCGCATACCGGACCGACCGCATGCTCGGGTTGGGCACGCCTCCCCAGGTCACGTTCCACACCGCGACGGTGACCTGGCCGGACATGCCGCTGCCGGGCAGCCGTCCGGCCGCCGGGTTGAGGATCAGATAGCGGCCGTACGCGGTGATCGACCCGATGGCGTGCCACGGCGCGTGTTCCAGCTCGGGTCCGCTGGTCCGATACCAGACGCCGCGCCGGTCCGCGGCGAAGACCGGCACCGGGTCGGCCTTGGTCCTGCTGGCCCGGAACACCATCACGCCGACGAAGACGACGGCGACCGCCGCGCACACCAGGAAGATCCACGGGCGACTCGAATCGCCGAGCGTGAACGCGACGAGCGCCAGGACGAGCACGCCACCCACGGTGGCCAGCGCGATGGACTGCGGCGTCTGGCGTCCCGCGAAAAGCACGAGTGCGTCGCGCGATGGCTGTGGCGGTGGTGGCTTCTCGATCCCCGGCATCGTCGGCTCCTCCGAGCCGAGTATCGCCCCAGCCACGACCGTACGGCTGCGATTTGCCCGAGCCGGGTCAGCCGACCGGCGAGGCGACGTTCGCGCGGACCCAGTCGACGATCTCGGTCATGGTGGCCGCGCCAGGCGTGAAGACCTTCGCGACACCGAGCCGCTGCAGCTCGGCGATGTCGGCGTCCGGGATGATGCCGCCGCCGAAGACGACCACGTCGTCGGCGCCGCGTTCCTTGAGCAGCTCGGTGACCCTGGTGAACAGTGTCATGTGCGCACCGGAGAGCACCGAGAGGCCGACCGCGTCGGCGTCCTCCTGGATCACCGTCTCGACGATCTGCTCCGGCGTCTGGTGCAGGCCGGTGTAGATGACCTCCATGCCGGCGTCGCGCAGCGCCCGCGCCACCACCTTGGCGCCTCGGTCGTGGCCATCCAGGCCCGGCTTGGCGACCACCACCCGGATCCGGCTCCGCAACTCCGTGGCCATCGCGCACCTCCCAGCCAGTCCCTGCAACGCCAGCCTAACGGTACGGCGACGTGCTTAACGAGCGTTCAGCGAGCCGGATGGCATTGGCCACATGCGGAATCCCCGCAGGACTTCTTCACATTGCCGATGATGCGATACGCGCATGATCGTTGATCTTGCTCGACATGCCTGCGCTGACATGCCGATATCGCAGGTCAGGCAGGGATTTTCCGGACACGCCGACGGCCCGCGACGGTCCGGATGGTGACGAGTGCTACTGTTTCGCGGTGCCGGTGAAAGGGGCCGGCGCCGCGACTTCCCCCGGCTCAGACGGTTAACGCCGCACGGCCGCGCGTGAAATGGGCCCGCACGCACCTGTAACGCCGAGCGGGTGAGGAACGAAGGGTGTCACGTGCACCATCGCAAACCACACGGACGTCATCGCGGCAGCCATCGTGCGCCGATCGACACCCGGAGCAGGTACGCGATCGTGGTCACCAGCGCCGTCGTCGGCGCCGGTGTGGTGGCCTTCAGCGCGGGCTCTGCTCTGCCGGCCATCGGCAGCACCAACGCCGCCGGTCCGACCAACGTCGACCTACACGCGGGCAACGCCAACACGACGGTCCAGGCGCCAAGCAGCACGCGCGTCGACCGCGCCTCGCGCTCGCAGCGCCGCACCGCGGCCCCCAAGCCAAAGGCCGCCGATCTCTGGCTCAAGCCGGCACAGGGCCCACTCAGCTCCGGCTTCGGCATCCGCTGGGGTGTCCTGCACGCCGGCACCGATATCGCCGCTCCGTTCGGCTCCACGGTGGTCGCCTCGCATGACGGCGTGATCAGCATCGCCCGGTGGTACGGCGGTTACGGCAACCTGGTCGAGATCAACCACGGCAACGGCATCAGCACGCGTTACGGCCACAACTCCAAGCTGCTCGTGCACGAAGGCCAGCGCGTCAAGGCCGGCGACCCGATCGCGCTGGTCGGCAGCACCGGTGACTCGACCGGCCCGCACTGCCACTTCGAGGTCCGCGTCGACGGCACGCCCACCGACCCGATCCCGTGGCTGCGCGCTCGCGGCCTCAACCTCGCCAAGGACGGCGAGAACACCAACCTCTGAGAACTCCTCTCGGTCACCATCGCGTTCGGTGGATACCCGCGTACGCGACGGCTCAAACCAGCGCGGCGGCAAGTCGCGAGGACAGCCGGTCCATCTCCGCCTCCGGCACGTGATCTGCGGCCGCCACGCCCAGACGGCGGAAGACCTGCGGTCCACGCTCGCCGGCGGCCCACCCCGGCATCCGCGGGATCAGGTGGAAGTGCACATGGCCGAAGCCGGCGGCCTCGGCGAACTGCGCCACGTACGTCTTCTCGCAGCCGACCACCTCGTGCAGCGCCCGTGACACGCGCACCTGCCACGTGCCCAGCGACGCGGCCTCCCCGTCGGTCAGCTCGGCGACCGTGACGACGTGGCGCCGCGGGATCAGCACCAGCCAGCCGGGCAACGACGACGTGATCACGTGCGCGACCCGCCAGTGTCCGTCGTACGCGATCCGCTCACGCGGCGGCGCGGTCGCCAGCGCCACCTCCTGGTCGCAGGTGTAGCAGCTCAGATCTTCTCCAGTGGAGCGAAGCGGAGCAGGAGCCATTTCTTGCCGCTGCTGCCGAAGTCGACCTCGGCCTGCTGCTTTTCGGCGGCGCCGCGCAGGCCGACGACCGTCCCCATCCCGAAGCTGTCGTGGGTGACCCGGTCGCCGACCTCCAGCACCGGGATCTCCCGGCCACCCGGGCCGGCCGACGCCGACCGGGACCGCGCCGGACGCGCGTACGACGAGGTCATGCCCCGGTTGGCGAGCCGCTGCTGCGCGCTGTTGCCGTTCCACCTGGACCGGTCCTCGCGGGTCGGCTCCTCGCGATCGACCTTCATCAGCGAGGTCGGGATCTCCTCCAGGAACCGGGACGGTGGGTTGTACTGCGGCTGCCCCCAGGCCGTACGCGTGAAGGCACGGGACAGATAGAGCCGGCTCTGCGCGCGCGTGATGCCGACGTACGCGAGGCGGCGCTCCTCCTCCAGCTCCTTCATGTTGCTCAGCGAGCGCAGGTGCGGGAAGACGCCGTCCTCCAGGCCGGTCAGGAACACCACCGGAAACTCCAGGCCCTTGGCGGTGTGCAGGGTCATCAGGGTGACCATGCCGGCCCTGCGGCCGGACTCGCCGTCCTCCGGCGCGTCCGGCACCGAGTCGGCGTCGGCGACCAGCGCGACCTGTTCCAGGAAGCCGGCCAGCGACACCTCGTCGCCGGCGGCGGCCGCGCGGTCGGCGTACTCACGCGCGACGCTCACCAACTCCTGCAGGTTTTCCACCCGCGACTCGTCCTGCGGGTCGGTGCTCGCCTCCAGCTCGGCGACGTAGCCGGTGCCGGCCAGCAGCTCCTCCAGCAGCTCGGCCGGCGGCTCACTGTCCACTTTGGACCGTACCCGCGCCATGATGTCGACGAACTCGCCGATCGCGTTGACCGCGCGCGTCGAGATGCCCGGCGCCTCGATCGCTTTTTCCAGCGCCGCACCAAAAGAAATGCGCTCGCGGTCGGCCAGCGCGGCCACGCACGCCTCCGCGCGGTCGCCGATGCCGCGCTTGGGCACGTTGAGGATCCGCCGCACGCTCACCGTGTCGTCCGGGTTGGACAGTGCGCGCAGATAGGCCAGCGCGTCGCGGACTTCCTTGCGCTCGTAGAAACGTACGCCGCCGACCACCCGGTAGGGCAGGCCGACCCGGATGAAGACTTCCTCGAAAACTCGCGACTGTGCGTTCGTACGGTAGAAAATCGCCACGTCGCCGGGACGCACGCCGTCCTGGTCGCACAGCCGGTCGACCTCGCCGGCCACCCAGGCCGCCTCGTCGTGCTCGTTGTCGGCGACGTACAGCCGGATCTTCTCGCCGTCGCCGGAGTCCGACCAGAGGTTTTTCGGCTTGCGCTCGGTGTTTCTGGTGATGACCTCGTTGGCCGCAGACAGGATCGTCTGGGTGGAACGATAGTTTTGCTCCAGCAGAATGGTTTTCGCGTCCGGATAGTCGCGCTCGAACTCCATGATGTTGCGGATGCTGGCGCCGCGGAACGCGTAGATCGACTGGTCGGCGTCGCCGACCACGCACAGCTCGGCCGGCGACAGCTCCTCGCCGTCCTCGGTCTTGATGCCGTCGCCAGGGCCGCCGACGATCTCCCGGATCAGCGCGTACTGCGCGTGGTTGGTGTCCTGATATTCGTCCACCAGCACGTGCCGGAACCGCCGCCGGTAGTGCTCGGCGACCGCCGGAAACGCGCGCATCATGTTGACCGTGGTCATGATCAGGTCGTCGAAGTCCAGCGCGTGCGCCTCGGTGAGCCGGCGCTGGTAGGCCGCGTACGCCTCGGCCAGCGCACGATCGGCCGGACCGGCCGCCTGCGAGGTGAACGTCTCCGGGTCGACCAGCTCGTTCTTGAGGTTGGAGACCTTGGCGATCAGCGAACGAGCCGGATACTGCTTCGGATCCAGGTCGAGCTCGCGCGCCACCAGCGTCATCAGCCGCCGCGAGTCGTCGGCGTCGTAGATCGAGAAGCTGCTCTTCATGCCGATCGTCTTGGCCTCGGCGCGCAGGATCCGTACGCACGCGGAGTGGAACGTCGACACCCACATCACCCTGGCGCGGTTGCCGACCAGGCCGCCGACCCGCTCCTTCATCTCGCCGGCGGCCTTGTTGGTGAAGGTGATCGCCAGGATCTGGCCGGGATGCACCTTGCGCGCGGCCAGCAGATAGGCGATGCGGTGGGTCAGCACCCTGGTCTTGCCGGAGCCTGCGCCGGCCACGATCAGCAGCGGACCACCGGCATGTGTCACGGCGGCGCGCTGCGCGTCGTTGAGGCCGTCCAGCAGCCGCTCCGGATCGAGCCCGCGGCGCTTGGGCTTCTCCTCGGCAGCGACCGGAACCTCGAAAAGGGTGCTCATCACCGTCCAGTGTAGGCGCCGGAGCCGGACACACGTTCGAGGAGGAGCACGTGTTTCGCGCGGGCCGCTGGCCAGCGGTTTCCTGCACTGTGGGACGCCTGTTCCGCGAGTCGCCGGTTTCGTGGCAGACTGACGGCATGCGCGCGCACTGTGCACGATTTTTTTACGGCGACCGAGCCTCGGCCGCCGTGGACTGACGCGCGAACAGACCACCCGCCCCAGGCTGCATCGGCCCGGGGCTTTTTCTTGCCGGGCCAGGGGAAACCAACCCGACAGGAGAACCGGTGAACACGCAGGAGACCACCTACCAGGACCAGCTCGGCCAGTGGCGCGAGCGGATCGACCAGATCGACGCGGCGATCATCGAGCTGTGGAACGAGCGCGCGGCCATCTCCGCCGAGGTCGGACTGGCCAGACGCGCCGCCGGCGGACCGCGGCTGGTGCTGTCCCGCGAGCAGAAGATCCTGGAGCGCTACCGCAAAGGCGTCGGCGCGATCGGCGTACGGCTCGCGATGCTCGTCCTGGAAGCCGGCCGCGGCCCGCTGTAACCACCGCATACGCTCGTCCGCATGAGCTATCCGAAGTCCGCCGAGCCGAGCGCGGACGTACGGCGGGTGCTGGCCATCGCCGCGCATCCGGACGACATCGACTTCGGCGCCGCCGGCACCATCGCGCGATGGACCAAGGCCGGCGTCGAGGTCACGTACTGCCTGGTCACCCGCGGCGACTCCGGCGGATTTGACGACACGCCGCGCGACCGGATGCCGGCCATCCGCGAGGCCGAGCAACGCGCGGCGGCCGCGGCGGTCGGCGTGACGGACGTGCGTTTCCTGGACGGCTATGTCGATGGCGCCGTCTACGTCACGCACGAGCTGCGCCGCGACCTGACCAGGGTGATCCGGCAGGTGCGACCGCAGCGCGTAGTGGCGCCGGCGATCGAGCGCGACTACTCACGGCTCGGCACCACGCATCCGGACCACAAGGCGGTCGGCGAGGCGGCCTTCGCGGCGATCTATCCGGACGCGCGCAACCCCTTCGCGCATCCGGAGCTCGGCCTGCCGCCGTGGACGGTGTCCGAGCTGTGGCTGATGGACGCGCCCAACCCGGACTTCGTCGTCGACATCACCGACACGCTCGACGCCAAGATCGCCGCGCTGCGGTCGCATGTGTCGCAGCTGCCTGACCCGGATGCGATGGAGGCGCGCGTACGCGAGCGAGCCGCGATCCTGGGGTCCGATCGCGCGGCCGAGACCTTCGTCGTGCTGCGTACGAGGTGAACGAGATGCCGGCGTCGACCGCCGCCCTGCGGGCCGCCAACGCTCGCCGCGTGCTCGACGCGCTGCGCCGCGGTCCGGCCAGCCAGGCCGAGCTGGCCCGCCGGACCGGTCTCGCGCCGGCGACGGTGTCGGCGATCGTACGCACGCTCACCGCGACCGGGTCCGTCGAGGTCAGCATCGGCACCAGCAACGGCCGGCGAGCGCACGAAGTGCGGCTCGGCAGCGGTCCGGTGGCCGCCGGCATCGACCTCGACCACCGGCACATCCGCGTCGTCGTCGGGTCCGGGTCGGTGCTGGCCGAGCGGTTCGTCGAGGTGGACGCGGATCTCAGCGCTGTCGAAGGCATCGACACGGCCGTACGGCTGCTTGAGGAGGCGCTGCGAGAGTCGGGACGCGACCGGCTGGCCGCCGTCGCGCTCGGCCTGCCGGCGCCGGTCGACGTGCGTACCGGCGAGGTCGGCTCGTCGTCGATCCTGCCGAACTGGGTCGGCGTACGCGCCGAGGACGTGCTGCGCGACCGGCTCGGCCTGCCGGTCGTGGTCGACAACGACTCCAACCTCGGTGCGCTGGGCGAGATGACCTGGGGTGCCAGCGCCGGCAAGCGGGATTCGGCTTATATCAAGGCTTCCACGGGCATCGGCGCTGGATTGGTGATCGCCGGCGAGCTGTTTCGCGGCCTGGCCGGCACCGCCGGCGAGATCGGCCACACGACGATCGACGAGAACGGCCCGGTCTGCCGCTGCGGCAACCGCGGCTGCCTGGAGATGCTGGCCGGCGTACCGATCCTGTTGCGGTTGCTGGAGCAGGCCTACGGTCGCGCGCTGACCCTGCCGGAGGCGATCGCGCGCGCCCAGGCCGGCGACCCCGGCTGCGTCCGCGTACTCGCCGACGCGGGCCGCCACATCGGCGTCGCCGCCGCCAACCTCGCCAACCTCCTCAACCCCGAGGTCATCGTCGTCGGCGGCGAACTCGCCCAGGCCGGCGACCTCCTCCTCGACCCCCTGCGCACCGTCGTCCGCCGCTATGCCATCCCCAGCGCCGCCTCCCTCGCCGAGGTCGTCACCACCCAACTAGGCAACCGCGCCGAAGCTCTGGGCGCCCTCGCCCTGGCCCTACAACACGCCGAACGACTGCCCTTCGAGCACTGAACTACCCGCTACAACCCGAAACTGTCGTACCCCCCTGGCAATTTTGGCCCCCACCCACAACGGGTGGGGGGTGGGTTCGCGTGGTTACTTACGTACATCAAAAGTTGATCTTGGTTCCATGGTTTGAGCGCTAAATGCAGCTTTTGTCGGCTTGGTCGATGCACGTAAGGCCCCCTTACGTGCGCCCAGCGCACGCAAGGCCCCCTTGCGTGCATGAGATCGTGTGGCCAGCGTGACCAAAGAGACCAAAGTGGTCAAAGAGCTCTGTGAGGCGCAACTTCAAGATCAACTTTGAACTTATCTAAGTAACCACGCGAACCCACCCCCCGCCCGATCTGGGTGGGGGCCCAGATTGGCACCTGGGTACGACAGTTTTGGGCTGCAGCGGGTAGTTGCGGCAGCCTGAACCGCTTCAGTTGAGAGTCGAACGCAGAAAGCGACATTCGGGCCGATTTTCCGTCAGGTATTGACGTAACCTAGATCACTGTTGCACATTGCGGTCGGCTATTGCTTCCACCATCGCCGGGAGAGGCCCGATGTCGAGCGTGAACAGACGCCTGTTGCTGCCCGCCGCGGTCACCGCGGCCCTGCTGGCCACCGCCGGGATGAGCGGTGCCACGGCGGCGCCGGTCGCCTACACCGATGCCAAAGCGCCGGTCGCGGCGCGGGTGGCTGATCTGCTGAAGCGGATGACGCTGGCCGAGAAGGCCGGGCAGATGGTGCAGATCCGGGTCGGCAAGCTGCGCGGCAACTGCGACTACGGCAACGGGCCGCTGGTCGACTCGTGCATGGCCGACGTACTCGCCACCAACCACGCCGGCTCCATCCTGTCCGGCGGCGGCGACACGGCATTTCCCGACAACAGCCCGAAAGCGTGGGCCGAGACGATCAACGCGATCCAGCGGTACGCGCTGACGCACAACCGGCTGCGGATCCCCATCATCTACGGCGCCGACGGCGTACACGGCCACAACGACGTCTCCGGCGCGACGATCTTCCCGCACCAGATCGGGCTCGGCGCGACCTGGGATCCGGCGCTGACCCGCGACCTCGGCGTCTCGACCGCCAACGCGATGGTCGCCACCGGCGTGAAATGGAACTTCGCGCCCGTCTCCGACATCGCACGCGACACACGCTGGGGCCGCTATTACGAGACGTACTCGGAAGATCCGTTCCTCGCCGGCCAGCTCGCCGCGGGCGCGGTCACCGGCATGCAGTCCAGCGGCGAGCTGACCGCGACCGGCAAGCACTTCGCCGGTTATTCCGAACCGCGCAGCGGCCACGACCGTACGCCGGCGCAGCTGCCGATCCGCTATCTCCAGGACGTTTTCCTGCCGTCCTTCCAGGCGCAGATCGACGCCGGCGTGGACACCGTGATGCCGGACTCCGGCTCGGTCAACAGCATTCCGGTGCATTCCTCGAAATACATGCTCACCGACCAACTGCGCCAGCGGCTCGGTTTCCGCGGCGTGGTGATCAGCGACTGGAACGACATCGCGCAGCTGGCGAGCAGCTATCACATCGTCTCGACCTACCAGGAAGCCATCGCGGTGGCGGTCAACGCCGGTGTCGACATGGCGATGGAGCCGGCCGACGCGGCCGCCTTCACGCAAGGCGTGATCGCCAACGTGAACGCCGGCAGGATCAGCCAGGCGCGGATCGACGAGGCGGTCGGCCACATCCTCACCCTGAAGTTCACGCTCGGCCTCTTCGACCATCCGTACGTCGACCCCAACACCGCCAACCAGACCGTCCTCAACGCCGACCGGCCGCTCGCCCGCAAGGCCGCGACCGAGTCAATTGTGTTGCTGCGCAACCAAAACAACGTGCTGCCGCTGAGCGTGTCCAGCAAGATCGTGCTGACCGGCGACAGCGCCGACAACCTCAGCCAGCAGATGGGTGGCTGGACGATCGGCTGGCAGGGAATCCCCGACGACAACACGCCGAAGCCGCCGGTCGTGACGCCGTTGCAGGCGCTCAAAGAGGCCGCCGGCGACAACGTCACGTACGCGCCCGACGCGGCCGACGCGGTCAGCAAGACGGCGAGCGCCGACGCGGCGGTGGTCGTGCTCGGTGAGAAACCCGGTGCCGAAGGCCCCGGCGACGTACGCGATCCGTCGCTGTCGACGGCACAGCAGCAGCTGGTGGATTCGCTGCAGCAGACCGGAAAACCGGTGATCGTGGTGATCATGACCGGCCGGCCGCGCGCACTCGGCGCGGTCGCCGACGCCAACGCGATCGTGCAGTCGTGGCTGCCCGGCACCGAAGGCGGACACGCGATTTCCGACGTGCTGTACGGAAAGGCCAACCCGAGCGGCAAGCTGCCGGTGTCCTGGCCGAAGGTCGCCGCCGACGAGCCGATGTCCTACCAGACCCTGCCGGCCAACGGCACCAACACCTACGACCCGGCCTATCCGTTCGGCTTCGGCCTGTCATACACGACCTTCGCCACGTCCGGACTCACGGTCACCCCGGCGATCTCGCGCACCGGCACGGCGACGGCGTCGGTGACCGTACGCAACACCGGGTCCAGGGCCGGTACGGCCGTGGTGCCGGTCTACCTGCACCGTCCGGTCAGTCCGGTGCTGATGCCGGCCAGGCAGCTGATCGGCTTCGCGCGCGTCACCCTTGACCCCGGTGCCGCGCAGACCGTGACCGTGCCGTTCGCCGCGAAACAGCTGGCGGTGACGACCGGCGATGTCGACGGAGCCGGCGTGCCACGCGTCCTGCCCGGCGGCTACCAGGTCGTCGTCGACGCACTGACCGCGGACTTCACCGTCCGCTGACCAGCCCCGGCGCCGGCCATCCGTTCAGCCCGGATGGCCGGCGTCGGTCCCCGTCTCATGACGTTATTTTTGGAATTCTTAACCTTTGTCCTGTCCTCCGGCGGATAAAGTGCGTTGACCGTCCGCTGCCGAGAGGAAAACCGTATGCGTCCACCCACTGCCCGCCGCGTCGCCGTCGTCGCGGCGGCGGCCGTGTCCGCGCTGGTCGCGAGCGGCCTGCCGGCCGCGGCCGCGCCGCCGGCGACCGACGGCCTGACCCTGATCCGCAGCCGTACGTCGCTGCTCGGCACGCACCAGTGGTTCCAGCAGACCTATCGCGGGCTGCCGGTGGTCAACGGCTGGTATGCCAAACACCTGGACCAGGACGGCCACCTGTCGTCGGTGACCGACGCGCGCAAGCAGGTGCCGGCCAACGTCGCGGTCAGCGCGACCGTGCCGGCCGGCCAGGCGGCGCAGACCGCGCAGGACGCGGCGACCCAGTACGCGCGTGCGGCGGACAAGACCGGCGGCCGCAAGACGGCCAAGCAGACCGCCGTGTCGACCAGGCTCGGCGTGGTCGGCGGACCCGGGTCGCGGCTGGTCTGGCAGGTCACCAGCCGCGGCACCGGCGGCAGCATCCAGACGCTGGTGGACGCGACCACCAAGCAGACGCTGAAAGTGGCGCCGCTGTCGGACAACTACGACGGCATCGGCCAGGTCTTCGACCCCAATCCCGTGGTGGCGCTGGAAAACCAGTCGCTCACCGACCAGGACAACGCCGACTACCCGGCGATCCACAAGGCGTACAAGTTCAAGCTCCTGCCTGACCTGACCGACAAGACGCACCTGGTCGGCAAATGGGCCAAGATCGTCAACAAGGACGCGGTCAGCTCCAGGTCGCATCTTTTCGTCTACACGCGCGACAAGGCCGGTTTCGAGCAGGTGTCCGCGTACTACGCCATCACCACGGCGCAGCGCTACATCCGCAGCCTCGGCCTGACCGACGTCAACGCCGAGCCGCAGAAGATCGAGACCGACACGATCCCGGACGACAACTCCTTCTACGACCCGAGCGTCGACCAGATCACCACCGGCACCGGCGGCGTCGACGACGCCGAGGACGTGGAGGTCGTGCAGCACGAGTACGGCCACGCCGTGCAGGACGACCAGGTCCCCGGCTTCGGCGAGAGCGAGGAGGCCGGCGCGATCGGCGAGGGCTTCGGCGACTACCTGGCCGTCACGCTGTCGCTGCCGCAGGGCAAGGGCTACGACCCGGCGTGCGTGATGGACTGGGACTCCACCTCCTACACCGACGCTCCACACTGCCTGCGTCGCGTCGACACCAAAAAGACAGTCGACGACAAGACCGGTGAGGTGCATGACGACGGCGAGATCTGGTCGGCAGCGCTCTGGGACATCAACCGCGCGCTGGGTCGTACGAAGGCCGACAAGCTGATCATCCAGTCGCAGTTCTACTACGCGCCCGACACGTCCTTCGCCGCCGCCGCGAACAACGTCGTGGCGACCGCGCGTGCGCTCTATGGCAAGCAGACCGCCGACAAGATCCGGCCCTTCTTCGTCAAGCGCAAGATCCTCAAGTAACGCTCGGAAGTTCGCATGGCCACCATGCTTGCGTCGGATGCAAGCATGGTGGCCATGCGGCCATCTGCTCAGATGAGGCGTCGGTCGACGGCCCAGCGGGACAGCTCGTAGCGGTTGGACATCTGCAGCTTGCGCAGCACGGACGACACGTGCGTCTCGACCGTCTTGACGGAGATGAAGAGCTCCGACCCGATCTCCTTGTACGCGTAGCCGCGCGCCAGCAGCCGCAGCACTTCCTTCTCCCGGTTGGTCAGCTGGTCCAGGTCGGGGTCGCGGATCGGCGCGGTCGGATGCTGCGTGAACGCGTCGAGCACGAAACCGGCCAGCCGCGGCGAAAACACCGCGTCGCCATCGGCAACGCGACGGATCGCGTCGGCCAGCTCGGCCGCGGAGATCGTCTTGGTGACATAACCACGCGCGCCGGCGCGTACCAGGCCGATCACGTCCTCAGCCGCGTCGGACACGCTGAGCGCCAGAAAGCGGATCGACGAGTCGCTTTTGCGTACGGCCTCCAGCACCGCACGGCCACCGCCGTCGGGCATGTGTACGTCCAGCAGCACCACATCGGGTTTGGCCGCCTGGATCGCCGAAATCGCCTCAGCGACGGTGCCGGCCTCGCCGACCAGGTCGACGTACCGCCCGAGCTCGGCGCGTACGCCGGCGCGGAACATCGCGTGGTCGTCGACAAGAAAAACCCGAGGCTCGGACATCAGCGCGCCAATCCCATCTTCAGTCTCACTTCCGTGCCGGACTCCGGCGCCGTACGGATCTCCGCCGAGCCGCCGTGCCGCCGCATCCGGTCCACGATCGACCCGGAGACGCCGTGCCGATCGTCTGCCACCGTATCCAGGTCGAAGCCGGTGCCGCGATCGCGGACGAACACGCTCGCGGTGCCGTCCTCGACCTCCGCGTAGAGCGACACCGTCGAGACCTTCGCGTGTTTTCCAGCGTTCACAAGGGCTTCACGAGCCGCCTGCACCAGCGCCTGTACGTGCTCATCGACTGGGCAGTCGCCGACGATGACCGTGTCGACGCTCACCGCGTACGTGTCCTCGACCTCGGCGGCGGCCTCCTCCAGCGCCGCCGCCAGCCGCTCGTCGGGCGACCCCATCGGCTTGTAGAGCCAGTTGCGCAACTGCCGTTCCTGGCCGCGCGCCAGCCGGCTCACCTCGCGCGCGTCCTCGGCGTTGCGCTGGATGAGCGCGAGCGTGTGCAGCACCTGGTCGTGCACGATCGCCGCCACGTCCGCGCGGGTCTGCGACCGGATCCGCTCGGCCCGCTCGGCGCGCAGCTCGGCGAACATCCGCCACAGCAGCGGCGCGACGACCACCGCGCAGCCGCCGATCAGGACGAGCCCGAAGACCAGGCTGCTCTGGACGTTCTGCAGCTGTCCGCTGATGGTGAGGAAGCCGGCCATTCCCAGCACGACCAGCACCAGGCCGATGCCGATCCGCGCCACCAGCGGCAGCCAGCCGCGGCTGGTGGCCAGCTCCTCGAGCCAGGCCGGCCCCGGCAGCCGTGCGACGATCCGCCGCCACCGCTCCGGGTCCGACCGCCGCCAGAGCAGCGTCGCGCCGACGATCAGGACGAGCGCCGGCAGTACGAAGACCAGCCAGGCGAGCAGGCCGGCTCCCGCCGCGACGACGGCCAGACCGAGGCTGAGCAGCATGAACGCGGCCAGCTGGCCGAAGTCGCGAGGCCGGCGCTCGTCCGGCTCGGTCGGCGCCAGCGGCGCGAAGATCCACCACGCCACGTAGAGCAGCGCTCCAGCGCCGCTGACCAGCACCGTGAGCAGGACGAACGCGATGCGTACGGCGATCACCGGCACGTTCAGGTGCTCGGCGATGCCGCTCGCGACGCCGGCGATCAGCCAGCCGCGCGGCTGCCGATGGAGCCGGCGCGGCTCGACGGAGGGGCTGGACACTGGCGGTGGACCTCTCGTTTCCTGGACGTACCACGATGGTCACACGCGAGCGTACGGCCGGACACCGGGCACGCCACGGATCTTTCGCACCGTTACGAATCAGGGTCGGCTCAGGGTCGTACCGGATAGTGGGACCGCCGGCCGAGCGCGACGATGGTCGGCATGGACAGCACCACCGGCGCGGACACACCGCCGCCAGCCGCGCCGCCGCGGCCCGCCACGTTCTCCGACCATGTCGGCATCACCAGGCCCAAGCAGGGCCGCATCTTCTTCGGCGTATGTGCCGGATTGGCCAAGGCCACCAACACCGATCCGTTGCTGTGGCGGGTGATTCTCGGCGTACTCGTCTTCTTCAACGGCGTCGGCGTGCTCTTCTATCTGCTCGGCATCCTGCTGCTGGCCGAGGAAGGCGACGAGGTGTCGCCGCTGGAGTCGCTGGTCGGCCGTGGCCGCGCGTCACTGCACGCCGCCTGGACGATCCTGCTGACGATCGTCGCCGGACTGCTCGCGATCGCGATGCTGTACGGCGGCGCCAGCACGATGCTGCTGGCCGCGGCCGCCGTCATCGGCCTCGCGCTGCTGCTGCGCCGGCCGCCTGGCACCCCGCAGCCGGTCGCCGCGCCTCCACCGGCCGCCGAGCCGAGCTCCACCGCGGTGACCGAGCGGATCGCGGTCGTCGCAACCGACCAGGAAGAACCGCAGATGACGACCCCCACGTACACACCGCCGCCGTCGTACGCGCCACACGGACCTTTCGAGCCACCTCCTCCGCCACCGCCGCCGATGCCGTCCCGCCCACCGAAACCACCGAAAGAGCCGTCGCGGCTCGGCCGGGTGGTGTTCTTCCTCGCGCTGATCGCGGTCGGCTCGGTGGCCGTACTCGTCGCCACCACCCGGCTGGACTGGACCGCGTACCTGGCCATCCCGCTGGGGATCATCGGCGTCGGTCTGCTGATCGGCAGCCGCTACGGCCGGGCCCGCTGGCTCATCCCGATCGGCCTGCTGCTGAGCGTCGCGCTGCTGATCGGCGCCGGCATCAACCAGGTCGTGCCGGACCTGCCGCCGACCTCGCAGCTCACACCGGTCCACTGGACGCCGACGACGACCGCTCAGATCAGCCCCACCTACCGCGGCCGCTATGGCGACGCGACGCTTGACCTGCGGCAGGTCGACTTCACCGGCAAGGCCGTGACGACCAGCATCAACGTGTCGGCCGGCGAGCTGCGCATCCTGCTGCCGGAGAAGGTCGACGTCGACCTGGACGCGCAGGTCAGCGCCGGGTCCGCGCAGCTGTTCGGCCGTCAGTACGACGGTCTGGACATCAACAGCGAGTTCCAGGACCACGGCTCGGACGGGCCTGGCGGCGGCAGGCTCAACCTGCGGCTGAGCGTCGGCGCCGGAGAGATGGAGGTGACCCGTGAAGCGGCATGAGCTCGACGGGCTGTCGCTGGTCTTCGGCCTGCTGTTCGTGGCGGTCGCCTGCTGGTGGGCCATCTACCAGGTGGTCGGCGGCTCCGGCATCCCGATCAGCCTGGCGGCCGCGATCACCCTGGTGGTGATCGGCATCGCCGGCCTGCTGACCGCGATCCCCCGCCGCCGTACGCCGGTCGCGCCGCCATCCGAGGCGACCCCGGTCGACCTGGTCAAGCACGACGACGCATAGCGGCCTGCTCTCGCGAGGCGCGGCGGCGCCGATCAGCCTAGGCTGCGACGGGTGCGATCACTGTTCGCCATCGCGTTGGCCGCGACCACGCTGATTCCGCTGTCAATCCCGCTGCCACCAGCGCCGGCGCTGGACTGGCGGCCGTGCGCGAGACAGTCGCCGGCCGAGTGCGCGACGGTCGCCGTACCGGTCGACTGGCACCGGCCCGACGGACCGAAGATGTCGTTGGCGGTGGCACGGCGCGCGGCCACCGATCCGGACGCGCGGATCGGCGTGCTGCTGTTCAACCCGGGCGGTCCCGGCAGTTCGCCGGCACAGGACCTGCGGGACCAGGACTACTACGAGAACTTTTCCCCGGACATCAGGAAACGCTTCGACATCGTCGGCTTCGACCAACGCGGCACGGGCGAGGCGTACGCGGTGACATGCGACGGCGACCTGCTCGGTCAGCAACCGCCGACCGTGCCGGCCGATGCCGGCCAGTATGCGAAGCTGCTCGCGTACAACGAAAAGCTGACCGACAACTGCCGGCGGCTGTCCGGTCCGGTCTTCGACCAGGCCGACACGATGACGGCGGCGCGGGACATGGATGCCGTACGCGCCGCGCTCGGCGTGCCGACCGTGTCGTTTCTCGGCACCTCCTACGGCACGCTGCTCGGCCAGCAGTACGCGGAGCTGTTTCCGCACCGGATAAGGACTTTCGTCCTCGACAGCAACATGGACCACAGCCTGGACGGCTGGGGATTTCTCCGCTCGCAGACCGTCGCCGGCGAGGATGCCTTCCAGTTTTTCCTGCAGTGGTGCGACAAGTCGTCCACCTGCGCGTTGCACGGACAGGATGTCGGCCGGATTTTCCAGTCACTGTATGACAAAGCGGTGGCTGGCACGCTCACCGATCCGATGCACGAAGGCGAGAAGGTCGCTCCCGACGACCTGAGCAATGCCGCGTACTATGCCGACTACGAGCCAAACTTCCTCTATCTGGCCGAGTGGCTCAAGGCCCTGGACACCGGCCGTCCGCCGCGGACCGCGCCGAGCGAGCCGACCGGTCCAGGCGGTTGGGGTGCCCCGACATTTCATCCGGACGAGGCGATTTTCTGCGCCGACTGGCAGTTGACCGTGTCCGGCTTCGACCAGCTCACCGGTTGGCGCGCGGAGCTGGCCAGGGTCGCGTCGCACATCCGGCGCTCGACGGTGGCCTGGGGTTCGCTGGTCAACTGCCTCGGTGCCGGCATCGCGGTCCGCAATCCGCAGCACGCGTTACGGGTCGCCGACGCGCCGCCGATCCTGCTGGTCGCCGCCCGGCACGATCCGCACACGCCGTACGACTGGACCGTCGCCGTCCATCGGCGGATCTCGCGGTCGGTGCTGCTCACGTACGACGGCTCGGCACACGGCAACTACGGCCCGGACAATCCGTGCGTCACCGCGGCCGTCGACCACTACCTGCTCAGCCTCGCGGCGCCGGCCGACGGCACGCGCTGCCCCGACATCGGACCGGACGCCGGCTGACCTACTCTGGCTGCGGACTCCTGTTTTCGACGTATAAGGCAGCAGCTTGATGCGCAGTTTCCCTCGTCCGCTCGGCAGGATCGCCGCCGCGACGCTGACCAGCGAGGTCACCCGGCACCCGGAGCCCAAGCGCGTGCTGGTGATCGGCATCGACCCGCGGGTCGTCGACCACGTGCTCGACCACCTGATGCCGGCCGACCGGCTGGTGGTCACCAGCCCGCGCACCGACTGGACCGACCGGCTGCGCCGGCGGCTGACCGGCGAGCGGTCGCTGACCCGGCTGAGCGGCCGCGTCCAGGTGCTCGACGCGGACATCGCGCCGGAGATCGAGACATACGACCACGTGGTGATCGCCGAGCCGCTCTCCGGGGACGGCGCCGGTGCCGACAAGCTGGTCGAGCAGGCTCGCGAGAAGCTCGTGCCAGGTGGCGTGCTGAGCCTGGCCACCCCGCTCGGACCGCCGGCGCCTGGCGGTGCGGCGACCGAGATCGGCCGGCTCGCGCAGGCGTCGGCGTTCCGCACCGAGACGGTCGTCAGAAACCTTCCGCCGCTGCGCGTCCACCACCTGCGGTTTGGCGAGGCGCCGGCGGCGCTGGCCGAACGGATGGCGCCGGCGTACTCGCCGACCCGGATCCCGGTGACCCGCGACATGCGTATCGACGTCAACGGTGTCGTCGCGGTCGCGGCGGTCGCTGGTCTGACGCTGCTCACCAAGCGGCTGTTCCGCCGGCCGGTGTGGCTGCTGCCCGCCGCCGCCGCGCTGCCGGTCGCGGCGTTCTTCCGCGACCCTCGCCGCCTGCTGCCGGACGAGACCGCCGAGGCCGACGCGATCGTGTCGTCCGCGGACGGCGTCGTACTCTCCGTCGAGGAGGTGACCGACGACGGCTTCGGCACCGCCTCGGCCGAGTGGCTGCGGATCTCGGTCTTCCTGTCGGTGCTCGACGTACACGTCAACCGCAGCCCGGTCGCCGGCCGGATCGTCGACGTGATCGACGAGCCGGGTGGCTACGCGGACGCACGGCATCCGAACGCGGAGCACAACAACAGCAAGTACACCGTGCTCGAGACGACTCACGGTCCGGTCGTCGTCGCGCAGCGCAGCGGCCTGATCGCGCGCCGGATCGTACAGCGGTCGCGGCCCGGCGCGTTGCTGGCGCGCGGCGAGAAGTTTGGCCTGATCCGCTTCGGCTCCCGTACGGATGTGTACCTGCCGGCCGGCGCCGCGCGTCCCCTGGTCACCGAAGGCGACCGGGTAACCGGCGGCGAGACCCTCATCGCCCGCTGGCTCTGATTACCTGCTACAGCGCGAAACTGTCGCACCCCCCTGCGAAATTTGGCCCCCACCCAGATCGGGTGGGGGGTGGGTTCGCGTGGTTACTTACATAAGTACGAAAGTTGATCTTGGTTCCGGTTGAGACGCACGCAGGGTCGCCCTACGACCAAACCGCCGCACGCAAGGTGGCCCTACGCGCGGCCAGCGCACGTAGGGTCACCCCGCGGCCAAGCCGCCGCACGTAGGGTGGCCGCGCGGCCAAGCCAGGCGCAAACAGCGACTAGCGAGCGGCGGCAGCGCGTTGGTGGTGCTGCCGCATCCAGAGCACCGGACCTGACACCAGATACACCGTCACCAGCGCGATGAACGTCACCGTGACATCCACCAGCACCGCGCCGGCCACGACCGCCAGCCACAGCCACGGCGGCAGCCGCAGTACGCGCGCCAGCTTCGCGTACGGGAACGTGCTGACCATCAGGATCGCCAGCATCATGACCAGCAGCGACAGCCACCACATCGACGCCGGGTGCTGCACCAGCAGCGCGAAGACGGCGAGGATGCCGGCGGCCAGGGTGGTCGGTACGCCGCAGAAGTACGCCGAGTTCTTCGGCGACACGTTGAACCTGGCCAGCCGCAGCGCCGCACCGGCGGCGACGGCCAGGCAGGCCGGGCCGACCAGGAGGACCGGCGCGCCGGCCTGGGTCAGCCACACGTAGCAGATCACCGGCGCGGCCACGCCGAAGGAGCACATGTCGACCAGCGAGTCCAGCTGTGCACCGAACGGCGTCGCGACGCCGAACTTGCGCGCCATCGGCCCGTCCAGACCGTCGCAGATGACCGAGCCGATCAGCAGCATCGCGGCGAGCCGCGGCAGGCCGTTGAAGGCGACCAGCACGGCGCTCGTACCGAAGACCAGGCTGGCGATCGAGCAGGCCGTGACGGCCAGGAAGCTGATCTTGCGGGTCAGCGTCTGTGGCCCGGGAAGCAGTGGTACGACCACCGGCGCATCGGCCTCCGGCAGCACCTTCTTCGGCTTGCTCGGCGGCGCCTCCACGGCCGCGTCCGCGGCACGTTCGAGGACCGTCGAGCGGCCGCGCGGTGACATGAAGTTCCAGCTGAACGCACGTCCGGAGCCCGGCCGGCGGATCAGCACCCGCCGCGCCAGTACGCCGCCTTGACGCAGCCCCCGCCGCCACCGCCGGCCCAGTGGTCGGGGACGGTCGACGGTGCCCCGACGCCAGGGTCGTGCTTGCACTTACGTCCTCCTGCCCGGGTTCGTCACGTTATCCGCCGGTCGGCGGGACTCCCGGGTGCGAATGACCACCATGCCATACCGGGTTGATCTTCCGTACCCGGTGGACCCGCGATTCACTCCGCGGGAAGAGTCCGAAATCGGACTCTCGCACGATCAAGTAGGCGGGACGTAACGGACCGATCACCTAATCGACACCGGATCGCCGCGCGGATGACCTTGCGGATCAGTCCGGCAACTCAGCGGCCAGGTGGTCGCGCGCCGCCGCGTACGCGGCCCGCACCTCGCCGGCGGCACCGGCCGTCGCCTCGACGGCACGCGACTGGATGGTCCAGTCCGGCGGCGCCTCGGCGCCGGACAAGGCCCACGCGGCCTGCCGCGCCGCGCCCACCGCCACGTACTCGGCCGGCTCGGGCACCTCGACCGGTACGTCGAACAGCTCGCCGGCGATCCGCTGTACGGCCGCCGACCGCGCGGCACCTCCGGTCAGCAGCACGCGACCAGGCCGTACGCCCTGCGCACGCAACGCGTCCAGACCATCGGCGAGGCCGCACAGCATCCCCTCCACGAACGCACGCGCCAGATGTTCGCGTGTCGTGTTCGCCAGCCGCAGCCCGACCAGCCGGCCGGAGGCGGACGGCAGGTTGGGCGTGCGTTCGCCTTCCAGATACGGCACCAGGGTCAGGCCTCCGGCGCCGGACGGGCCGGCCAGCGCCAGCGCGTCGAACTCGGCCGGCTCGACGCCGAGCAGCTCGCGGCCGGCGCCGAGCACGCGCGCCGCGTTGAGCGTGCAGACCAGTGGCAGATAGCGGCCCGTCGCGTCGGCGAAGCCGGCCACCGCGCCGGACGCGTCAGCGGTGGGATGCTCGGCGACCGCGAACACCGTGCCGGAAGTGCCGATGGAGACGACGACGTCGCCAGTGCGCAGGCCAAGCCCCAGCGCAGCGCCCATGTTGTCGCCGGTGCCGGCGCCGATCACCGCGCCTTGGGGCGTACGGCCGACCGCCTCGCCTGGCGCGGCCAGCCGCGGCACCTCCGGCCGGCTGCCGAAGGCGAGCTCCAGGATCTCCGGCCGGTAGGTCGAGGTCGCGGGATCGAAATAGCCGGTGCCGGAGGCGTCCCCGCGGTCGGTGACCCGCTCGCCGCCGCTCAGCCGCATGGTGAGCCAGTCGTGCGGCAGCAGCACCGCGGCGACCCGGTCGGCCAGCTCCGGCTGGTGGCGGCGCAGCCAGCGCAGCTTGGTGACGGTGAAGCTGGCCACCGGTACGGACCCGGTCGCGGCGGCCCACCTGTCGGGACCGCCGAGCTCGGCGATCAGGTCGGCCGCCGCGGGCGCGGAGCGCAGGTCGTTCCAGAGCAGCGCCGGGCGTACCACCTCGCCGGCCGCGTCGAGCGTGACCATGCCGTGCTGCTGCGCCGCCACCGCGATCGCCTCGACGCCGTCGAGCAGGCCGTCGCCGACCGCGGTCGTGAACGCCTGCCACCAGGCCTGCGGGCTCACCTCGGTGCCGTCCGGATGCGGCGCGCCGCCGGTGCGGACGATCCGGCCGTCGGCGGCGTCGACCACGACGACCTTGGTCGACTGGGTGGAGCTGTCGACACCGGCTACCAGCGTCACTTGTCGGCCTCCCTGTGTCCGATTGTCACTTCTTATGACAGAACTGCAGGTCAACGGGCCAGCGACGACTCGATCGGAATCCGATTGCGTCGTTACCCGCCGGTAACGGCCGGGGTGCGGCTACTCCCACTCGATGGTGCCTGGCGGTTTGCTGGTCACGTCCAGGACGACCCGGTTGACGCCGGCCACCTCGTTGGTGATCCGCGTGGAGATCCGCGCCAGCACCTCGTACGGCAGCCGCGTCCAGTCGGCGGTCATCGCGTCCTCGCTGGACACCGGCCGCAACACGATCGGATGGCCGTACGTGCGGCCGTCACCCTGCACGCCGACCGAGCGTACGTCGGCCAGCAGCACCACCGGACACTGCCAGATCTCGCGGTCCAGGCCGGCCGCGGTCAGCTCGGCGCGCGCGATCGCGTCGGCCTGGCGCAGCAACGAAAGCCGGTCGGCGGTCACCGCGCCGACGATCCGGATCGCCAGGCCGGGGCCGGGGAAGGGCTGCCGCCAGATCATCGCCTCCGGCAGGCCGAGCTCCAGGCCGACCTTGCGCACCTCGTCCTTGAACAGCGTCCGCAGCGGCTCCACCAGCGCGAACTGCAGGTCCTCCGGCAGGCCGCCGACGTTGTGGTGGCTCTTGATGTTGGCTGTGCCGGTGCCGCCGCCGGACTCCACCACGTCCGGATAAAGCGTCCCCTGCACCAAAAACTCGACCGTGTCACCGGACGCGCCGGCCTCGTCGACGACCTCGCGCGCGGCCTGCTCGAAAACCCGGATGAACTCGCGGCCGATGATCTTGCGCTTGTCCTCAGGGTCGGAAACCTCCGCCAGCGCCGACAGAAACCGTTCGCTCGCGTCCACGACCTTCAGCCGTACGCCAGTCACCGCAACGAAATCGCGCTCCACCTGCTCGGCTTCACCGGCGCGCAGCAGGCCGTGGTCGACGAAAACACACGTCAGGCGATCGCCGATCGCGCGTTGTACGAGCGCGGCCGCGACCGCCGAGTCGACGCCGCCGGACAGCGCGCAGATCGCCCGCTTGTCGCCGACCTGGGCGCGGATCGACTCGACCTGCTCGGCCACGATCGACGCGGTCGTCCACTGTGGACGGATGTCGGCCACCTCGTAGAGAAAGTGCTCCAGCACCGCCTGGCCGTGCTCGGAGTGCAGCACCTCGGGGTGAAACTGCACGCCGGCGATCGCGCGGTCGGTGTCTTCGAACGCCGCCACCGGCACGCGGTCGGTCGAGGCGATGACGCGGAAGCCGGCCGGCGCCTCGGTCACCGCGTCGCCGTGGCTCATCCACACCGACTGCAGCGGTGGCAGGCCGTGGAACAGCGCCGAGTCGCCGGCGCTGACACTCAGCGCCGTCCGGCCGTACTCCCGGCTGTCGGTGTGCGCGACGGTGCCGCCGAGCGCCAGCGCGATCGCCTGAAAGCCATAGCAGATGCCAAAAGTCGGTATGCCGGTGTCGAACAGCGCCGGGTCGAGGCTCGGCGCGCCGTCGGCGTACACACTGGACGGCCCGCCGGACAGGATGATCGCCGCCGGCCGGCGGGCCAGCATGTCGGCGACCGGCATCGTGTGGGGGACGATCTCGGAGTAGACCCGCGCCTCGCGGACTCGACGAGCGATCAGCTGCGCGTACTGCGCGCCGAAGTCGACGACGAGGACCGGTCGGTCGGTCGGCTGGCTGGTCACGACTTTCAAATCCTTTCAAATGGCCGGTCAGGCCGGTGGAGCCGAGTCTATTCTGCGGCGGTGCACAGGATCGGAACGACCTTAGCGACCATCGTCGCAGCATCCGCGCTGCTCATGACCGCCGCCTGCGGCTCGGCTCCGAAGCCGGTCGCCTCCCCCAGCCCGTCGTACGTGAAACTGCCAGACCTGACGGACCGGAGCGGCCACCCGCTGCCGGCGCCGCAGTGCCTGCTGGCCGGCGAAGGCAAGCCGGAGGTGGCCAACCTGCCGTCCGGCGGGAGCGCGCTGGTGCTGGTGCTGGGCAGCGGCCCGAAAGGGGTCGTGCTCGGTCCGCAGAGCGACGGCGACATCTGCCAGTGGATGCCGTACGCGCGCAAGCTGGTCAAGCTCGGCTATCACGTGGCGATCTACGAGTGGGCCTCGCCGTACAAGGAGATCGTCGCCAGCGCGTACGACACGCTGCGCAAGGCCGGCGCGACCTCGATCGTGCTGATGGGCGCATCGCAAGGTGCCGCGACCTCGCTCGCGTACGCGGCGGACATGAAGCCGCCGGCGGCCGGTGTCATCTCGCTCGGCGGCGAGCTCAACCTGAACACCGAGGCCGTCCAGACGACCACGCTGATCGCGCGGTTCAAAGGCCCGTTGCTGTTGATCACCACGGAAAACGACGGCTACGCGCCGGCCGCGGACACTCGCAAGCTCGCCGACGCGCATCCCGGCGCCGAGCAGGTGCTGATCCTGTCCGGCTCCGACCACGGCGTCGCGCTGCTGACCGACAACCACGCCGCGCAGGTCACCGGCGCGATCGAGACCTTCCTCAATACACTTAAATAAAGCTTTGGGTGCGATGTGGGGATCTGGGCCATAGCGTCATGCCGTGGCCTTTTCTCTCGTCAAGCAGGCCCGCGGGCTGACCCCCGAACAGCGCAACGCCTTCCTGGCCGCCTTGCTCGGCTGGACGATGGACGCGTTCGACTATTTCATCGTGGTGCTCGTCTACGACGAGATCCACAAGTCGCTGCACGTCGAGCTGACGACCGTCGCCTTCCTGACTACGGCGACACTGGCCATGCGACCGGTCGGCGCGTTCGTTTTTGGTCGTTGGGCTGACAAAGTCGGCCGGCGCGTACCGCTGATGGTCGACGTCGTGTTCTATTCGGTCGTCGGTTTTCTCTGTGCTTTCGCGCCAAACTTCACCATCCTGTTGATCCTGCGGCTGCTCTACGGCATCGGTATGGGTGGCGAGTGGGGTCTTGGCGCGGCGCTGGCGATGGAGAAGATTCCCACCGAGAAAAGGGGTTTCTACTCCGGCGTGCTGCAGCAGGGCTACGCGGTCGGCTATCTGCTGGCGGCGGTGGCGTTCTTCGTCATCAACCCGTTCCTCGGCTGGCGTGGACTTTTCGCCTTCAGCATCGTCCCCGCGCTGATCGCGCTCTACCTGCGGGTGAAGGTCAGGGAGAGCGAGGCGTGGGAACGTACGCGGGAGCGCGTACGCCAGACCAACGTCACCCCCGGCCGGGTCTTCCTCAACCCGGCAGTGTTGCGGCGCTTCGTCTATCTGGTCCTGCTGATGACGGCGTTCAACTGGATGAGCCACGGCACGCAGGACATTTATCCGACCTTTCTCAAGGAAGGCCTGCATTTCACCGCAAACCAGTCGATCCTGGTCGCGATCATCTACAACGTCGGCGCGATCTGCGGCGGTACGCTGCTCGGCGGCCTGTCCGAGCGCTTCGGCCGGCGCCGTACGATCATCGTCGCCGCGTTGTTCGGCCTGCCGATCGTGCCGCTGTTCGCGCTCTCCACCACTCTCGGCGCGCTCGCGCTCGGTGCCTTCCTGATGCAGTTCGTCGTGCAGGGTGCCTGGGGCGTCATCCCGGCTCACCTGACCGAACTGAGCCCCGACGAGATTCGCGGCTTTTATCCTGGTGTGACCTATCAACTGGGGAATTTGATCGCGGCGCTCAACCTGCCGATCCAGCAGGCATTAGCCACGTCTCATGGGTACCCGTTTGCTCTGATCGTTACGATCGTTCCGGTACTGCTGGCGGTGGTGTTGCTGGCGGCCGTCGGCAAGGAGGCCCGCGGCGTCAGTTTCGGGTCCGGTGCGGCCGATCCTTCGCAGGTCACGCCAAAGTCGGCCACCTGAGCCAGCGGTCACCGCCTATTATCGGCTCATTGCGCCGTGCGGTTCGCACGGCCGTTTGGGGGCTAGGGATGGCGACGATCCTGTGGCGCGGCGATCGCTTCTCGAGCAGTGAATACTGCGAGATGGCGATCAACGGCAGCGGCCACCGGCTCAACGGCGTCGTCCTGATCCCCATCGACGGCAGGCCGGCGCACCTGCGCTATCGGATCGAGACCGACTACGGCTGGCGTACGCGCTCGGTCGCGATCGTCTCCGAGCACCACCCGCCGCTGTCGATGTTCGCGACCGAAGACGGCCACTGGTGGGTCGACGGCGAGGACACCCCGGCCTTCGACGGCTGCGTGGACGCCGACCTCGGCTTCTCACCGATCGGCAAGTCGTTCCCGATCCGCCGGCTGATCCGCGGCCACCCCGACGACATGGGCCTGCGCGCCGACCTCAACGTCGTCGTGCTGCGGTTTCCGGAGATGAAGCTGACGATGCAACAACAGTCGTACGTCCGGATCGGCATGGACCGCTGGCGCTACTCCGCCGACGGCTTCAGCGCCGACATCGACGTCGACACCAACGGCTTCGTCAAGCGCTTCGGCGACCTCTGGACCGCTGTCGCCAACGCCTGACCGGAACGTGATGGTCGCATGGCCGCCATGCGTGCGCCTGACGCACGCATGGTGACCATGCGGACTTACTGCTGGAGCTCCAGGCGGTCGGCGGTGAAGCGGAGCAGCTCGCCGTGGCCGTCGTCGAGGCGTACGTCGTAGACGAACAGCTCCGGAGTGCCGACGCGCAGGGTCGTCCGTACGCGCGACACCGTGCCGAGGCCGTTGCCTTCGATGTCGGTGAGCACTCGTACGCGCATGCCCGGCCGCAGCGTGCCGGTGGTGGCCTCGGCGCGCTCGACCCGCGCGATCTCGGCGCTGACGCCGAGCATCTCGGCCAGGTGCTCGGCTCCGTGCGGACCGACCGCGAGCAGGTGGCGGCTGTTGGTGTTGGCGTCGTCGATGGCCAGATAGCCGATCGTCGGCTCGCCGTCGGCGTCCGGCTCGACCATGCGGTGCAGCAGCTCGACGAGCACGATCGGCGTCGCCAGCCGCAGGCCGGCCCACTCGCCGACGAGATAGCCGGCCAGCCGGTCGACGTGCCATTCGGTCAGAACGCGGTCGACGAGTGGCTCGCCGAGCGAGCTGAGCACGGCCAGCCGGCCGACGGTGGTGAGCTCGCCGGCGTCGACCTCGCGATACCAGCCGGCCAGCGCGTCACCCAGCAGGCACAGGTCGAGATCGATCTCCTCGCTGAGCGGCCCCATCGACACGTCGTCGGTCACTCGCCCAGCCTTTCAGGAATGGCGCACCAGACGCAATGATTCTCACCACGCATAAACACAGGTCCACCCAGGAATTGATGATCTTGAAATTGTGTTGGTAATTCCGGCCTCGATTAACATCACTGACAGACGTTTTTTCTTGTTACCCCGACGAGCGCGCGTTCAAACGTCAGCGGCCTCCAGCATTCTGCCCCCGTCTGCGCTCGCCCGGCGAAGGATCATGGCTGGCGCAAGTCTGGCTGTACGCCCACCAAGATCAACTTCGAACGTGTACAAGTAGCCACGCGAACCCACCCCCCGCCCGTTTTGGGTGGGGGCCCAGATTGGCACGGGGGTACGACAGTTTCGCGCCGTAGCGGGTAACCGGGCGGAAAATCGTTCGGAGGCCGGCGCGATCGGACGTAGCGTATGAACGCGTGCGCACCTTCCCCCACGCCGACGCCGGCCGGCCGCCGCTGAGCTCGCCGGCGGTTTTTCTGTTGTGGATGTGGCGCAAACAGGCGGCGATCTCGGCCGGCGGGATGACCTGGGGTGTGCTCTGGATGGCGTCGGCGGCGGCGATGCCGCTGGCGCTCGGCAAGGCGATCGACACCGGCCTTGCCGCGCACGATCCGGCCGCGCTGGCGTTCTGGGTCGGCCTGCTGGCGGTGAGCGGGGTGATCCAGACGGCGACCGGCACGATGCGGCACCGGTTCGCGGTGTCCAGCTGGCTGTCCGCCGCCTACCGGGTCGAGCAGCTGGTCGTCGAGCACGCGGCACGGCTCGGTGCGGTGCTGCCGAGGCGGATCTCCACCGGTGAGGTGGTGGCCGTCACCGCCTCCGACATGGAACACATCGGCGACGCGTACGAGGTGTCCAACCGGACGGCCGGCGCGGTGCTGGTCTTCGCCGGGGTCGCCGCGCTGATGATCGTCACCACGCCGGTGCTGGGCATCGTGGTGGTCGTCGGCACGCCCATCCTGATGCTCATCGTCGGCCCGATGATGCGGCCACTGGAGCGCCGGCAGGCCGAACAGCGCAAACTTTTCGGCGAAACAACGACAATCGCCTCCGACACGGTGACGGGCCTGCGGATCCTGCGCGGCATCGGCGGCGAGGATTTGGTCGTACGCAACTACAAAACGGCCTCGCAGAAGGTGCGACAGGCCGGCGTACGGGTGGCCAGGGTCGCGTCGATGATGGAAGCGGCGCAGATCCTGCTGCCGGGACTTTTCGCCATCATGATCGCCTGGCTCGGCGCGCGGCTCGCGCTCGACCGCCAGATCAGCGCCGGCCAACTGGTCAGCGCGTACGCGTATGCCGCCTTCCTGGTCCTGCCGCTGCGCACTTTCGCGGAAATGGCAGAGGTTCTCACCAAGGCGGTGGTCGCGGCCAAGCGGATCATCGCGGTGCTGCGGCTGGATCGCGACATCGTCTCGCCGGCGGATCCGTTGCCGATGCCGGATCCGGCGACCGCGACGCTCGCGGATGCCTTGTCCGGAGCGGAATTCAAGCCGGGGCTGCGCACCGCGGTGGTGTGCGAGCGGCGCGCCGACGCGGACGCGTTGGCCGAGCGGCTGGCGCGTTACGTCGACGCCGACGTACGTTTCGGCGGCGTGCCGCTGGCCGAGCTGGAGCTTGCCGCCGTACGCGCCGCGATCCTGCTCGCCGATCCGCATCCGCACATGTTTTCCGGTCCACTGGCCGAAGAACTCGACCCGACCGGCCAGGCGAGCCGCGCCGCCATCGAGGCGGCTGTCGGCGTCGCCGACGCCGAGGACGTGGTCGAGGCACTGCCGGACGGCCTGGACACCGAGGTCATCGAGCAGGGCCGGTTTTTCTCCGGCGGGCAGCGGCAGCGGCTGGTGCTGGCGCGGTCGCTGGTCGCCGACCCTGACGTGCTGATCCTCCTGGAGCCGACCAGCGCGGTCGACGCGCACACCGAAAGCCGGATCGCCGGCCGGCTGACGGCGGCGCGCGCCGGCCGTACGACCATCGTCTTCAGCACGAGTCCGCTGCTGGCCGGCGCCGCCGACGAGGTGGTTTTCCTGCCGGATGGCGGAAAAACCTCCGCGACCGGCAACCATCACGCGCTGTTGCGGCAAAACTCCGCCTATCGCGCGGTCGTCACCCGAGGGACCTCATGAGCCACATCCTGCCGGTCGCGTCCACTGTGGACACTCGGCGGTACGCGGCCGGACTGTTTCGCCGCCATCCGCGGGCGATCGCCGGCATGCTGGCCCTGCACGCCCTGGCCGCGATCGCCGGGCTGGCCGGGCCACGGCTGCTCGGCGCGCTGGTCGACGGTGTCAGCACCGGCATCACGCAGATCGGCATCGACCTCATCGCGCTGCTGGGTGCCGCGTTTCTGCTGACGCAGACCGCACTCGTCCGCTTCGCGACCTATTTTTCCTCGTCACTGGGGGAAAAGGTGTTGGCGGAGCTGCGAGAGGAGTTCGTCGAGCGGGTCACCGAGCTGCCACTGTCCACTGTGGAGAAAGCCGGCTCCGGTGACCTGCTGACCCGCGCGACCACCGATGTCGGGTCGCTCAACCGAGTGATCCGGTGGGGTGTGCCCGAGGTGATGGTCGCGGCCGTGACGACGGTCCTCACCGTGGCGGCCGCCGCGTTGGCCGGCTGGCACATTCTGTTGCCGTGCCTGTTGGTGCTGCCGCTGCTGTCGGTCTCCACGCGGTGGTATCTGAAGCGCGCTCCGTCGGCATATCTCAAAGAACGCGAGCTCTACGCCAGGCTTCTGGCCGGAGTCCACGAAACCGTCGACGGCGCGCGTACGGTCGAGGAGCTGCGGCTCGACCGCCGGCGGATCCGCCGCTCCGAGAAGGACATCCGAAACGCTTTCGACATCGAGAAATACACGCTCGGCCTGCGCACCCGCTTCTATCCGGCGGTCGAGCTCACCTTCCTCGCGCCGGTCGTCATCGCACTGGCCTGGGGCGGTTGGCTGTACGCGCGGGGCCTGGCCAGCCTCGGCGCGGTGACCGCGGTGACGTTGTACGTGATCGCGCTGGCCGACCCGCTCGACCGGCTGATCTCCTGGCTCGACGAGGTGCAGGTCGGTGCGGCTTCGCTGGCGCGGCTGGTCGGCGTCGCACAGTCGCGCGCGCCGCGAGCCGTCGGCGGTCCCGAGCCAACCAACGAGCGGATCCGGCTCTCCGCCGTACATTTCGCGTACGACTCCGGCCGTGACGTGTTGCACGGCGTCGATCTCGACCTGCGGCCCGGCGAACGGCTCGCCGTGGTCGGTCCGAGCGGCGCCGGCAAGTCCACCATCGGCCGGCTGCTGGCCGGCATCGCACGACCGCGCTCCGGCGAGGTGACCGTCGGCGGCGTACCGATCGCCGACCTGCCACCGGACCGGCTGCGCGCACACGTCGCGTTGGTGACGCAGGAACATCACGTGTTCGTCGGTACGGTCGCGGACAACCTACGGCTGGCCGCGCCGGAGGCGACCGACGACGAGCTGCGGAGTGCCCTGCGCGCCGTCGACGCCGACACCTGGGTCGACGCACTGCCAGACGGCATCCGGACGACGGTCGGCTCCGGTGAGCAGACGCTGGAGCCCGGACAGGCGCAGCAGCTCGCGCTGGCGCGGCTGGTGCTCGCCGACCCGCACACGCTGGTGCTGGACGAGGCGACGTCGCTGATGGACCCGACCGCGGCGCGGCACCTGGAACAGTCGCTGGCTGCGGTCATGCGCGGCCGCACGGTCGTCGCCATCGCGCACCGGCTGCAGACCGCGCACGACGCCGACCGGGTCGCGGTCGTGGAGGACGGCCGGATCAGCGAGATCGGCAGCCACCGGGAGTTGATCGCCGCCGGCGGCTCGTACGCGGCCCTCTGGCGTTCCTGGCAGGACGCTGAGTAGAGCGGTCCGGTTTGTACGCCGCTGGTTCAATGGCGGCATGGCCGGTTTCTGGATCGCACTGGCCGGTGTGGCGCTGCTCGCGTACACCGGCTGGTGCTGGGCCGGCCGCTCAACGCGCGCGCGTCGGTGGAGCCGGCGGACCAGCTGGGACTCGATGATCCTCGGCCTGTTCCCCGGTCTCGGCCTGGTGCTGTTCGCCAGCGGCGTGGCCGCGATGCTGCCGGAGCCGGCCGTCGGCTTCGCCGCGCCACTCATCCTGGTCGCCTTCGCGGTGTTCGGGATGGGGATGATCTATCTGGTCTTCAAGCCGCGGTGGTGGGGGCCGCGCTGGTATCGGCGGATGCCGGCGTCGCGGCGGCACTCGGATCTGGACGACCCGGTCACCGCCGTACGTGCGAGCCTGGTCGGCGGACGCGGCGTCGACAGCCAGCAGGCGGCCCGGCGCGCGGTGACCGAACGGTTCGGCGCCAAGGCGCAGGCGGTCGCCGCGTACGACGGTGGATACGTGCGCGACCCGGACCGCGCCGAGCGTGACCACGCGCTGGCCAGGCGCGGCACGGTGTCCGGCCGGGTCGAGGTCTTCGCTGAAGGTGTCGTGTTCGCCGCCGATCGTACGGAGGACAGCCTGCGCGAGGATCCGACCGTGCTGGTGTTGCCGTCGGCGGCCGTCACCGGCGTACGCGTCGTGCCGGCACGCGCTGGAGCTGACGGCCGGCCACGGCGCGGTGTGCTCCATCGCTCGCCGTTTCGCCGGCTGGTGATCGACACGGCCGCGGACAGCTATGTTTTCGAGGTGGCGTTCGGAAAGGCGAACCAGGCCGCCACCACCATCCAGTCGACGATGAGGCTTGCGCGGTGACCGAGACGCTGGTGACCTATCACCATCCGACCAACGAGTTTTCCTTGAAACTTCCGGAAAACTGGGACCTGGTGGAGGATCCGCAGCCAGGTGTGGCGCTGGTGGCGCTGGAGCCGGACCGCGACGGCGTCTTCCGCTGCAACCTGGTGGTCAGCGTCGACGTGGTGCCGGAGGGCCTCGACCTCGGTGGTTGGCAGGCCGGCGCCGAGACGATGATGCGCGAGGCGATGCCGGACTTCCTGCTGATCGACCTGGACGAGGTGGAGATCGGCGGCCGGCCGGCGATGTATCGGCTGGCGCACCACCTGGTGCCCGACCAGGGCGCGGTGACGATGGCTCAGTGGATGTTTCTGCGCTCCGGGCGCGGGTTCACGCTGACCGGGTCGGTCGGCACGATGGAGTACGCGTACCGCGCCGACTTCTTCACCGATGTCGCGACCAGCGTTCGCTTCGACGGGGAGGACGACTGATGCCGGTGCTGTTCGACGCCACCTCTGGGCGGCTGCGGCTGGACGCGGGCTCTTTCGACGTGCTGTCCGGCTGGGTGACCGGTCACGACACCACGCCGGCGGCGCTGGAGCCGCTGCGCGCGGCCGGCGTGATCGTACGCGGCCGGCCACACGAGCTGCTGATGCCTGGCCTGGTCGCGGTCGGCGAGCCGCTGTGCACCGTCGAGATCACCATCGAGGACGCCGGCCGGAACGTGGAGTCGGGTCGCGGCTGGGTCTGCGACGACGCCGCCGCGCTGCTGCTCGACCTGCCGGACGAGCTGCACGAGTTCGTGACCGTACATCCGACGTTCCTGCCGGCCGCGCTGGCTCGCGTCGTGCGGCTCGGTCCGCGGCCGCGGACCGCGACCATGCCGCTGCAGGTCCGCAACACGCTGCTGGACGAGCTGCTGTCGGCGGACGAGTCGGTCCGCGCGACGGCCGTCGACGCGCTGATCGCCGAGACCCCAGAGGGCGAACGCGAGCTCACCGCCGAGGCCGCGCGGGCGCTGGGCTCCGGGCTGAGCCACCGCTGGCGCGTACGGATCGAGTGGACCGCGCCGGACGGCTCGCCAGGCGGTCGCGGCATCCGCGTACTCGACACCGCCGCCGGCCTGTGGATCACCGAACCGACCGTCGGCGTCTCGGTCGTCTGGCCGACCACACCGAGCGCGGTCTGGCGCACGCTGATCTCACTGATGCCAACCGAGGCCGACATCCCGTCCTGATCCGGGACGCACGCATGGCCACCATGCGTGCGTCCGGCGGTGGTCCGCGGCGATACTGTCGGCCCCGAAGCGAAGAATTGATTTCGGGGGGCCTCCAGGGGCCCCGGGGGAACGAGGTCCCCTGAATTTATTCTTCCAGCAGCCACCGACAGTTTCAGCGAGCAAGCGTCGTCAGCAGGTCGAGTGCGTCCTTGGCGCGTACGCCTCGGAAGAACTCGGCGTCGACCTGCTCGACGACCGCGATCGCCCGCGGTGCGAGCTCGGCTCCGCGCGGGGTGACCCGCAGCCGCTTGGCGCGCGTGTCGGCGGGGTCGATCTCGCGCTCCACCAGGCCCTTGTCGACCAGCGTACGGACGACCTGCGAGGTCATCTTCGGATCCGTGCCCGCCTGCGTCGCCACCGCCAGCTGGTTGGGATGCTCACCGCTCTCGTTGAGCCACCACGTGCAGGCCAGCAGCACGAACTGGACATGCGTCAGACCGAGCGGGGCCAGCGCGGCGACCACCTGGCGCTGCCAGCGCAGCGTGACGTGCCAGAGCAGGAAACCAGGGCTCTCACCCGGCTTGAGCGTCATCCGTTCTCCGCGAGCTTCACCAGTGCCGCCATCGTCTGTGGCCAGTCGGCGGTGATCTGCGGCCCCACCTGCGCACCGGCCGGTCCGCTGATCTCCATCCGATACGTGACCCTGCCGTCGCCGATCCGGTGCATCGTGCGGATCACCATCCCGTCGACGCGCGCCTCGTCGACGAAGCGGTCGTTCTCGACCACCTCGGCGAGGGTGAGCCGGATGCCGGGCGGCGTCATGACGATCTCGGTGCCTTCGGCGAACGGTCCGTGGATCTCGACCGCCTCGATCTCCGCGTTCCAGTCACCCCAGTGCGCCACGTCGGCCCACAGCCGCCAGATCGCCGCCGGCTGCGCGGTCGTCTCGACACTGTGCTCGTACGTCCACATCGCGTCCTCCATATAACCTCTACATAGATTATCTGTGCATAGGTTATCTGCCTTTACGGTCCAGGGAAAGTCTGTCTATAATCTCCGTACAACGTACAGAGATTGGGGACACGTGGCAGAGCTTCCAGAACAGGTCACCGACAGCGCGGCTTTCACACCGTCGGCGGAGGACATCGCGAGCGTCGAGGCGTGGTTTGCCGACTACGACAAGATGGCCGCGCGTGGCGACGCGGCGGCCAGCGCCGACGTGGCGATGTTTCCCCTGAACGTGGTCAGCGACGGGCCGTCCGGCAACGGATCGGCCGCCCAGTGGGACCGCGAGACATACCTGGCCACGATGTCGCAGGTCATCGCCGGCGGCACGACGATGGACTCGACCCGCGAGCCGATCTTCCTCACCGGCAACCTGGTCGTCGTCATCACCAACGCCACCTTCACCACCGGCGACCAGGTCCAGCGCGTGCGCTATGCCGACGTACTCGTCCGGCGCGACGGCCGCTGGCTGTTCCAGACGATGATCCAGGGTGGCTGGGGTGACTACCTGGGGACGTCACAGTGAGCGATCAGCGCGCCACGATCTCGTTGGCATAAGGCGGACTTTGTTCGTACGACCGTCGGCCGCGTCGGCTACCATCCGTGAAGATCGCCGGCTGCAGGAGGGAGTGCGATGACCGGCCCCGACGGCGACGCGTCCGACGGCGTGGAGCAGGTTGCCGCACCCCCCGAGGTCAGCGTCAACGGCCTGGTGCTCGACCCCGACGCGCTGCCGCCGATGGACCTGCGTTCCGGCTATCAGGCGCTGATCAACACCATCGAGGTGCAGCAGGAGGTCATCGACCAGCTGCTGCAACGCGTCGACGAGCTGGAGGAAAAGCGCGCCAACCGACCCGACGCGCCCAAGTCGGTCGACTGGGCCACCCTGACCGGTCCGGAACGCGGCACGGCCTGGCGCAAGCTCGTCCGGTTCGTCGAAGGCCTGGTCTATCGCTACAGCCTCCAGCGCGAGATCCTGCCGTGCTGGTGGCAGCACGGCGACGCGGTCGAGGAGCTGACCGCGCTCTTCTCGGCACGCGAGATCGCCTACGACGCGTCGGCCGATGCCGGCCAGCCGGTGCTCTGGCACGACATGCTGGAACGTACGCGCAGCCGGGTCGCCGGTGCGCTGTCGTCGTGCCGCGACGGTCACGTGCCGCATGCGATGACGCACTGGATGCCTGACGACGTACGCCAGCAGCTCAACGCCGCCATCAACCGCGAAGGTGCCGTCCAGGCCGAGCAGCAGGGGTGACGCGCTGACGCCACCCCTGTCCGCCGGTCAGCCCTCCGGGTCGACCCGGTAGGGCTTGGACTCCTCCACCGGCAGCACCTGATACGGCGCCGGTTCGGCCGGCTCGACGCGGTACGGCGCCGGCTGCGCCGCCGGCTCGACCCGGTATGGCGCGACCGGCTGCTGGTCGACCCGCGCCGGCGGTGCCGGCACCGCCGGCTCACCCGGATATCCGCCCGCCGGGTTCTGCGGCGCCGGTCCGCGCTGTACGCGCGACGGCAGCTGGCTGGCCGGTCCCCACTCGGCGCTCGGCGCGCCCGCCGGACGCGACGGTGTCGCGACGACTCGCGACGGCAGGCCGGACGGTGGTGGTGGCTCCGGGGTCTGCGCCGGCTCGGCTCCCCAGCCGGGGATCGTCGGCGGCTCACCCCAGTGCGCCGGTGGCGTGGCCTCGGCCGGCCACTCGTACGCGTCCGCCGCCGGCTCCGGCGACTCGTCGGCCTGGTCGGCGGGCCACGACGTGCGGCTCGCCGGCGGTGGACCCCAGCCAGGCGCGACACCAGGCGTGCGGTCAGCTGGCTGACCGGTCGTACGCGTCGCCGGCCGGCCGTACGGCGGCAGCGACGCCGGCGGACCGAACGGCGGCGCGGACGCCGGCTGCGCGGCCGGCTCAGCGACCGGAGGCTGTTCAGACGGTGCCGGAGCGGGCACCGCGCCGGGCTGAGCGACCGGAGACTGAGCGACCGGAGACTGACCGGCCGGCTGCTGCGTCGGAGCCGTAGCGCCGCCAGGCTCGCCGGCCGCAGGCTGATCGACCGGCGGCTGCGACACCGGAGTCGAGGCGACCGCGGGCTGACCGATCGCAGGCTGACCGATCGGAGGCTGACCCGCCGGCGGCTGCGACACCGGAGCCGTAGAGGCGCCAGGCTGGCTGGCCGGAGGCTGGGCGATCGGCTGCTGCGGTGCGGCAGGAGGGGGCGCGTCCGCCGCCTCCGCGGTTGGCTGCACAGGCGGCGGAGGTGTGGCCGGCGGTTCGGCTGTCGGCCGCTGCGCGGGCGGCGGTTCGGCGGCCGGCGGATGACCGGCCGCCGGCTGAGCGGCTGCCGGTTCCGGAGTCGTCGGACGTACGCCGAACGGTGGAGCCGCAGACGCGACCGGCGGAGCCGACGCCGGCCGTACCGGCGGCGGGACGGCGGCCTGCCGTCCCATCACCGGCTGGCCGACATACGGCGAGGCTGGCGGTGTCGACGCCGGTCGCGCCGGAAACGGCGGCGCGGACGCAGGAGAGGCGACCGGCGGAGCTACGGACGCCGGAGGAGCTGCCGACGCGGGAGGCACGGATGCCGGCCCCGCGGACTGAGGGGGTGCTGGCTGCGCGGCAGCTGGCGCCGGCCGAGGAATCTGCTGGGTCTCGGCCGCCGGCGGCACCGGCGCCTCGTCACGGGCCGACCCGACCGGTCCCCACTGCGGCGCCGGCTGCTCCGCCGAACGCGGCGGAAGCTCGGTGGTAGCCGCCTCCGGAGACTGCTGCGCTCCGGACTCGACCGGGATGACCGGCGTGAACAACGGAGCCGGCTGGCCTGGCGGCGGCGCCGGCGGCTCGTGCGTCTCCGGTGGCGACGGCTGGTTCAGCGGACCGGCCAGCGGCGGAGCCGGCGTGGCGACCGGCGGCTCCGGCTGGACGACCGGCGGCGCTGGCTGAGCGACCGGCGGCTGAGCAATCGGAGGTTGAGCGACCGGAGGTGGAACCCGCCGGGCCGGTCGGTCGGCAGGCAGCTGGCCGAACGGTGGTGCGACCGGCGCAGGCGGCTCTGCGACCGGCGGCGTGGCTGGCGGCGCGGCAGGCTGCGCCGACACCGGCCGCGCATACGGCGGACTCGACGCAGGCTCAGATGGCGTGACCGACGACGGCTGCGCATACGGCGGAGCCGATGCCGGCTGAGGCGATGCCGGCTGAGGCACTGCCGACTCAGGCGGAGCGGACGCCTGCTGCGCCGGCTCATACGGCGTTCCGGACGCCGACCGCGCGGACGGCGGGCTCGACGCCGGCCGACCCGATTCATAAGGCATCCCCGACACCGGCTGCGCCGATGGCGAAGCCGACACCGGCCGCGGCGGCGCGGACGCCTGCTGAGCTGGGTCATACGGCGCGCCGGACGCCGACCTCGCGTACGGCGGGCTCGACGCCGGCTCAGGCTCCGCCGGCTGGGCCGACACCGGCGCCGAGTCCGCGGGACGCTGCGCCGATCGCGGCATCCGCCACTCGGTGGTCGAGTCGATGCCGCGATATGCCGGAGCCGCCGTCTCCGGCGCCGCACTCGACTGGCCGTACGGCAGCCGCGTCGTCTCGCGCTCGTGGATCGGCACCTCGGCTTCGGCAGCCGCGGACGGCTCCGAGGGCTCAGGCCCCGGGATCTGCGGCACGTCGGTCCACGACGGCAACTGCGCCGGCTCGTCCGACGGTGCCGCGCCCTGCGGTCCGCCGTACGCCGGAATGCCGCCGAGCGCAGGCCGATAGCCGCGATGCTCCACACCGGCCGGCCGCTTCGACTCGGGCCGCGGACCGGCCGGCGGCAGACCCGGCTTCGGCTTGGCCGCGGGCAGCAACATCGTCGGCCGTTCCGGCTCGGCGAGCATCGCGCTCACCCGCTGCTGACCGGCCTTGATCGCCTCGGCGTCCGCGCGCTTCCACCACGGCGTCAACCGGATCTCCACCGGCCGCGCCGACCGCGCGACGACGACCGCGCGACCAAACTCCAGGGTGCGGAGCTCGTCGACGGTGAGTACGCGCCGCGCCTGCTGCGACACCGACACCGACCGGCCGTCGTTGCCGCGCGTCCTGGTCTTCTGCTTCTCGTCGACCTCACCGATCAGCCGCGAGATGTCGTCGAGATCGTTGACGTGACCCGACCCACCCATCACGACGCGGACCGCGGCGGTGTCCCACATGACCGCCGCCTCGTCGTCGCTCCAGCGCGACCTGGCCTGCGCCAGCGACTGCAGATACACGTGCAGGGCGATGGAAAAACCGCCGGAGTCACCCATGTAGCCGGGCAGGTTGGGCATCGGCGCGATGTGCGCGGCCTCGTTGAGCTCGACGGTCAGCGGCGGGTCGAGCCGGCTGTTCGGCATCCGGGTGGCGATCGCACGCGCCTGGTCGAAGATGTCCTCCATCAGCGCGGTCACCAACGGCGCCACGCTGCCGGCCTTCTTTTCCTTGCCCAGCACGTACAACGTGTTGCGGCCGTTGAGAAACGCCTGCACGTCGAAGGATTCGTCCGGTCCCGGCGAACACGACGCGAGCACCGACGGGTCGGCGAAGCAGTCCAGCGCACGGCGTACGCCGTTCCACATGTTTCCGCGCGACTCCGAGTCCGCCGCGGCGGCCTGCTCGAGCTCACCGGCCCATCCCGGCGCCGCGATGCCCTGCTGTTCGCCCCAGCGCAGAATGTTCGCCGGTTCCGGATTGGTCGGCTGGGTCGACCACCGTACGACATCGGCCATCGTGCGGTTTGCCAGCGCGGCGGCGTGCAGATAGCAGCGCAGGATCGAGGTCGCCACGCCGGTCCAGTAGCTCGCGTTGGTCACGCCTTCGCTGACACCGGCGCCAGCGACGAAAGCCGACGCGCGGGACAGCGCGCGCAGCGGCTCCTCACAACCGCGCACCGGCGACCAACGCAACCGGTTTGGCCAGGACGTCATGTTGTTGGGGTCGAAAACCCAGACCTGGCCGACCCGCTCACGCATGGAAACGGTGGCCCCGAACGCGTCGGCGCGCGTCGAGGTCATCAGCACCGGCCCCGGAGCGTCGATCGTGTAGGGAATGCAGAAATGCACGTCCTTGCCCTGCCGCGGCGGCGCGACGATCAGGAAGACGTCCTCGACGGACCCGTACAACTGCTTGTTGGACCGGATGTCCTTCCCGATCGCGAAACCGACGTCACCCGGACGGGCCTTCGGCATCGACGGGCGTACGGACGGAGCCTTCTTCTGTACGGCGGACGCGGAGAGCAACCGGTCGATCTCACCCGGCGAGGCGAAGCCGAGCCGCAGCCGGCGGCTCTTGCGGCGCCGGCGAAACCGGAACACCATCCGGACGATCAGCAGGATGACCGCGATGACGACGACCAGCTGTACGGCGAACAACACGTAGAGCAAGCCCGCGGGTCCCACGCCGGCTCTGGCCTTGACCGGCCACGCCTGCGCCGGGTCCGCCAGTGTGCTCCAGATCCGGATCAGCACGCCGGGCACGTCGCCCGGCGTCGACGCCGGAAACCGGCCGTGCGCCACCAGGCCGGCGAGCTGTCCGGAGTCCCAGATCAGGAATCCGAACAGCCAGGCCAGCATGGCCAACACGGTCAGCCCGGCGAAGGCCCAGACCAGCCGCTCCTCGCTCTTGTCGTCCAGTGCCACGTTTCGCCTTCCCGCATGGTTCGCCCCGCGCTGCTCAGGGTACCGGCCATCCTCCACAGACTGCTTTGTTCGGGCCCGACCCGTGCATACCCGCTGATACCGTGGATATGGTCAGGTGCTTGTCCGGACTGGGAGGTCGGGTGACCGCGATCGTCGTGCCGGTCGGCTTCGGTAACGGGCCCCGGTTCGCGATCGGCAGCGGACCCGAGCCGGAGTTCTACGAGGTGCTGCGCGCCGACCAGTCGATCGCGCTGCCACACGACGCTTACCAGGTGTGGTTGACCGCGCACGCCGACATCGAGTCGCACGCCAACCTCACGTTCACCCGTGAGCGGCTGGTCGAGCTGGCCGAGCCGTCGGTCGGCGACGGCACCACCGAGCTGGTCGAGCGGCTGCTGAGCAGCCGCGTACTGGCCGAGTACGAGCCGGGCGCCGAGTCGGCGCTGCATTTTCTGCGTACGCACCGGCTTTTCCCGACCGCCGAAGGCCTCGGCAACACCGCCGAGGAGCCGGAGACCTTCCGTATCGGCAAAAACGGCGAGGTGCTGCTGGAGGTCGTGCCGGACGTTTACACGTTCTGGTGCGGTTCGTACAACTCCTCGTCGATCTGGGACGACATCGTCAAGTACGACCTCGGCCTGATGTCCGGCTCCGAGGAGGCGCCGCTGACGCTGGAAGAACTGGCGCAGATGTTCTCCGCCGCGGTGCCGATGATCGTCGCGGCCCGGTGCGGTTTCCTGGAGCCACTGTGACGGTGCCGTTCGAGGAGCAGAGCCGGCACCGGCGGCATGCCGCGGCCGCCGCACCGCTGTGGAAACGAATCGGCGAGAAGGTGATGGCCTCGCCGCGCGGGCTGCGCGAATACGTCAGGGCATTGCCGGCCGGCCTGCGCACCGAAAGCGTGCACGGCGTTTTCGTCCACATCGTCGGCGAACCGCACGGCATCGCGTACGCCGAACAGGCCACCACGGTCACCGGATGGGCCGCGACCCAGGGAGTCGACTTGCGGGAGACCTTCGACGAGATCGCCGGCTCCGCCACCGCGCCAGGCGTCTCGTCGGCATGGCCGGCCGGCTTCCAACAGCGTCCTGTGTCGGCGACGAGGCCCGCCGCGGCCGAGCCGGAACCCGACGCGTTCTCCGGACACATTGCCGTGCTGCAACAGACAATCCAGCAGCAAAACGAAATCATCGCGCGCCAGGACGCGACGCTGCAAAACTACCAGCGGATCATCAACGACCAGGCCCTGGTCATCGACCGGCAGGCCGAGCAGCTCAAGCGCAACGAGGAGCTGATCCTGCGGATGGACCAGCGGCTGAGCGCGCAGGACGACCTGCTCGCGCGCGCGGTCGGCCTGAAAAACCCGGAAAAAACCGCCCCACGCCCGACCTCCCGGGTCGGCCGGCACGCACGGCCGGACGCCGATGTCGAGGAAGAACTGCCAAACCTTCCGCTGTCGGAAGAGGAGTCACAACGTACGGCCGCGGTCAACGCGCGCGCTCAACGCACATTGGCGGCCGTACGCGCACGGAAATTCGGTGCGCCACTGCAGCGAAACGGCTCCGACGCTCAGCGTCGGGTCGTCGCCCGTCATCCCGTACAGCGGTCGTTCTGATCTTGGCTGTGGAAAAGTCTGTTGTCGGTTGGCGCGGTCGCGGTACAGTTGGTTTCGGCCTCGGTTGGGGCCGACCTTCGACTAAGGACTGATCACTCGTGACCGCGTACGCGAAACCGACGGAGCGCTATCGGCGCCATGTCGTCGTGCTCGGTCACCTGGCCTGCCAGGGACCGTTGTCGTCCAGCCACAAGGACAACCCGACGATCACCCGGACGCGCCTGTCCACGAGCTAGGTTTTCTGGCTCGCGCCAGCCGCTCCGGACCGACCGGAGCGGCTTTTTTGTTGCTCCGCACCAAAACCCGCCGGACGTCCGGCGATTCAGTGCTGCCTTGAAGGAGGTGACCGGCATGACACCGATCCAGGAGCTGCGTGACCCGCGCCACGACCGCCACCGCGCGTGCCGCGATCACCCGGACCCGGAGATTTTCGACCCGATTTCTCCGTCGCAGTTCGCCGAGGCCATCACGGTCTGCGCGAGCTGTCCGATCGTGGATTCCTGCGGGGAGTGGGCTCTGTGCCACCGCGAGTGGGGAGTGTGGGGCGGCCTGCTGTTCGAGGACGGCCAGCTCACCGAGCCAAAACGAAGCGCTGCCTGAAAAAGAACGGCCGGCGCCGGACAAAGACAGCTTCCGGCGCCGGCGCGGACGGCCAGAAAGGAGGGACACCGTGCACACCACTCTCGTGCTCAACACCACGTACGAGCCGCTGACCGTCGTATCGACCCGGCGCGCGATCGTCCTGGTGTTGGCCGAAAAAGCGGAAATAGTCGAGTCCGGCGGCGAACTGCGCAGCGCGCGGTGTTCCGTACGGCTGCCGAGGGTGGTCCGGCTGACGCGCTTCGTCCGGGTACCTTTTCGCGGCACCGCGCCATTCTCCCGTCGGGCCGTGCTCCAGCGCGACCGGCACCGTTGCGCGTACTGCGGCGGCAAGGCCACCACCATCGACCACGTCCTCCCCCGCTCCCGCGGCGGCCGCGACACCTTCACCAACTGCGTGGCCGCCTGCGAGTCCTGCAACGCTCGCAAGGGAAACCGGCTGCTGAAGGAGCTCGGCTGGACCCTGCCGCACACGCCGGTCGCACCCCGCGTCACCGGCTGGCTGGTCATCGGCCTCATCGCCGCCGACCCGACCTGGGAACCATACCTGGCCAACTAACGGCGGTAGGTCTTCCTCGAGACCCCCGAGGAAGACCTACCGAAGGCGCTGTGCGACATCAGCGCCAAGCCCTACGACCCGTGCGTGAAATACCCAATTCCTGTCGTTCGACATGTCGTCGTCGCCTCCACGCCGAAAAACGCCGGTCTATCTGGAACTGACAGCCCAGGGAAAACGCAACGGTACGACATTCGCGCCGCCGCGCGTGTCGCGGCTCCGGAGTTCGCCCCGCTCCACCGGTCCAAGAACTACGTGGTGATAAACAAAACTGTCAGCTCATCGGGTACGACGCCGTTCAAGGTCGACGTGGCGCAGACCGCACTGACGCCATTCGACCCGGAAAAGAAATACGCGCCGCCTGGTATGCTCTGGCTGAGCGTGAACCTCGTCAACCCGGGTGTGGAGTGACGTGCTGGGACCACATTTCGCCGCCGACGCGTTCACGATTACGCCGGCAGGCGTCCAACCGATCAACGCCACACCGATCTACAACGCACTCGGCATGCTCCCCGATCGCGTGCTGGTGCCGGTCAGCCCCGCAACCACGACCGCCACGCTCACCTGTCGTTGGACGGCGACTTTGGGCCTCTCAAACCTGCCTACGCGCGCATCCGCACCGGTGACCGTCCAGTTCTCCCTGCCCGCGAATTAGTTGCATCCGTCTGCCTGACGCCTCGCCAACGAGAAGCATCAGGCAGGCCGCGCGTACCGCGCCACGGTCCGCCAAGCCGGATCACGACGATGGACCCCTGCTGCTAACCTGTGGCCGGCAGGTGGCAGGAGAGGGAGCAACTCGATGACCAACCCGTACAACCCGAACCCGTACGGCGGACAGCCATATCCACCGCCATACCCGGTGGCGCCACCGACCAGCGGCCTCGCCATCGCCTCGCTGATCGTCTCGCTGGGCTCCCTCATTGTCTGTGGTTGTCCGGTATCCATCGTCGGAGCCGTGCTCGGCCACGTCGCCGTGAAGCAGATCCGCGAGAGCAACAACACCGTCGGTGGCGACGGGATGGCCAAGGCCGGCATCATCATCGGCTGGATCATCACCGGCATCGCGGCCGCTTGGTGGGCTTTCTGGGTCGTCCTGTATCTCTTCTTCGGTGTCGCGTTCCTGGGAATTGGCGCTGCTGGTGTGGCGGGATCCAGCGGAAGCAGCAACTAACCGGCCATCGTGAAAAGCGTGAAGGCTATCCATCCATCGCGATGGCCGTGCCGCGCTAGTGGTGTGTTTCTGAAATCGGATGCCGGGTCCGGTGATCCAGAAGGCGGCTGGGCGTGCCGGGAAAGCGCCCTCATACCGCGGGCGTATCCGGGCGCCTTCCCGGTGCGTCCAGGCGGCTTCTGGGCGCCGGAACCAGCGAGCCATTTCGGAAACACACCACTAGTGTCCCGAGTCTGACTCGGGACACTAGTGGTTGGCGCGCAGGCTGTTCACGCGTACGGGCTGGATGAGCGCCGGGTCGGGGTCGCGCTGTGCGTCATTCGCGCGTTCCCACTCGGTCTTGGACACGATCCAGACCACCTCGTCACCGACGGACAACGTCGTGTCCAGCGCTCCATCCGGGATGTCCATCAGAACGACGACGCCGGTCATGCAGACCCAGCCGTCCCAGGAGCCGGAGTCGTCGGTCCACGACACCTCGACACCCGGCGCATAGTCACCCTGTTGCCGGCCGGCCGCCTGGGGACGTACGTCCGCACCGGTCGACGACGATGACAGCACGTCGGCGACCTCCTCGAGGACGCTGTCGTCCAGCGACTCGGCCGGCTTCACTCGCCTGGCGTTGGACTTCCGCACGTCGACGTGACTCGGCACGTGTCCCTTCCCACCGGACCGGTGCAACAAACCACGCGCGCGATGCACGATCGTCGCGACCTGTCCGGTGGTGTAGACCGCATCGCCGTAATAAAGCCGGTCGACCAGCAGGTGAGGATCCAGGAGCGTCAACTGCATGACGCCGTCCTCGGATTTCAGCGCGGTGGAAATCGGAATGATCCCCGGGTAGTCAGGCGGGAAGGTCGCTCCGACCATCGAGGCGAGCGGCGTCACCTCCACCCGCAGCGCCTCGGAGATCGCGTAAGCGGTGCCTGCGAGTTCGTACAACAGCTTGTCGATGCTCCGGCCTTCGACCGACACCCGATTCCGCGTCTGAACGTTCACCCGCAGGCGACCGAGTGCGTCGACGGCGAAGACCGTGTAGACCCCGGTCGGCGCCACGACGAGCGCGTCCACCGGCATCGCCGCGCCGAAGTCCGCTGGCGCCTCGAGATGGTAGATGACCTGCATGTCCTTGCTGACGCCGCGAAGGCGCTCGAACGTCTCTCGCTGCGCGTCCGATGCACCTTCGAGGATGCGGTTCTGGTACGCCTGACCGCGCAGCCGATCGACCACCTGCAAAAGAGCGCCCGACCGCCAGTAGAGATAGGCCGCGGTGACCACGACAGCCAACCCGAGCGCGTAGTTGGGGACGACGAGAGTGCCGACCCCGATCGCCAGCAACGTGATCAGCCAACAGGTGAGGATGGTCAACCAGGGATGGTTCGCGCGTGTCAGTACGGCGACGAGCCAAACCGCGATTCCGAGCACCACGATCGTTGACGTGCCAGCGGTGAAGCGAGCCAGTGCGCTCCCGCCGTCACCACGCAGCGAAGCCAGTGCGGACATCGCGGGCGCGGTCAGCACCCACCAGAGGATCGCCAGCGCCGTACCCACAGCACTGCGATGCACTGTCCATCCGACATACGCCGCCCCGAGCGCGAACGCAATCAGCAGGGCGGTCCCAAGCGCCTGCCGATTATTGAGCAGTGCAAGGCCGGTCAGCACGCCAACAACGATCAGCGCGATCGAGTACGCACGCCGATAGTCCCTGCGCGGCCGTGGGCTCGGGGCCTGGATGTCAGCAGGCGCCGGTTCCAGGGCTGCCCTGACCAGCCACCGCCACACACCTGCCGCGTCGGGTCGGGTCGGCAGCAGCCCGCGTACCCACTCCTTCAGGCGTGCCACCTTCATGCTCCGTCAGCCTTCACCATCGCGCTAACAGAGGGAAGATGCTAAACCACCGCAAATCGACGGCACCGATCAACGCTCTCTGTCCTGCCACGCTGTCCCCCCTCGCCGCGTTACGCACCCGGGTTGTAACGCACGGCCCCTACGTACTCCGAACTGCTGAACACCCGGTCGCTGATCCGGACCTTGAGCCCACGGTCTGGCGCTTCGACCATCTTCCCACCCCCGATGTAGACACCGACATGGTGCATGAATCCGGGTGGATCGCCTGGCGTGTGGAAGAACACCAGGTCACCGGGCTGCTCCTGCCCCCGGGGCACCTTGGTCCCGGCGGCATACTGCAACGAAGCACGATGCTCCAGTGTGACACCAACCTGGGCCCAGGCATAGAGAGCGAGCCCGCTGCAGTCGAAACCAGGCTGGCCCGGACCGCTTCCGTCGCCAAGCGTCGGCCCCTTCGCGTCACCGCCGACCCAGACGTACGGCGTGCCGATCCACCGCAGGGCCGCATCAGCGACCTTCTGCCCATTCACGCTGCCGCCGGCCGCGATCTGTCCGCTGGCGAGCCCGATGCAGGAGGTGTCGGCGGCGTTGCCTCCTGGCCCGGAAATCGGCGGAGCACCGATCGCTTTCAGCACCAGGTTGACCGCTGCCAACTCCCACTTCGCGTAGTAGTCGGGGAAGGCGCTGATCTGGACCTTCTGCGCCACTGTCGTCAACGGCAGGCTCTGCCAGCCGGGAATCTTCAACATCTTCCGGTAGAAGAGCCCGGCCGCGCCGGCCGGGTCCATCCGTACGCTCTCCGGCCCCCAACTCGAGCGTTGCTGGAACAAGCCGCGAGAATCCGGGCCGGCCGCGTCGCCGTAGTTGATGTTGTGCAGGCTGGACTCCTGGATCGCCGTCGCGACCGCGATCACCCAACCGCGCGGCGGTACGTTCATGCCTTTGCCGACGCCCACGATCGTGGTGACGTTGTCCATCTGGTCTTTGGTCGGGGTCAGGCTGTTCTGGTGTCCGGACGGTGGCGCCGGCATCAGCTGAGCCGCGGTGGCCGTGTCAGCGGCCGCGGCGGAGGTCACCGGTGCGGCTTGGGTGGACTCGTTCGCCACGTTGGCCGCGTTGCTGTCGATCCACGGGATGGGGTCGACCGCCGTACCACCGGTCAGACGGCCGCCCACCCAGACCTCGAAGTGCAGGTGCGGTCCGGTGGCCTGACCGTTGGAACCGACGTTCGCGATGTGCTGGCCGGCGGTCACCGCGTCACCGACGTGGACGAGTACGCCGTCGGCGTACATGTGGCCGTACACGGTCGAGATCTTCTTGCCGGCGATGTTGTGGTCGATGACGATCCAGTCCCCGAAGCCACTTGCCGGCCCAGCGGCGACGACGGTGCCAGGCGCCGCCGCGTAGATCGGCGTCCCGACCGGCGCGGCGAAGTCCTGGCCTCGGTGGCCTTCCTGGGCGCCGGTGACCGGGTTCGTACGAGGGCCGAACGGGCTGGTCTTCTGTCCGGCACCCTTCAACGGGTCCAGCAACTTGCCGACGCTCACGATCGACTGGCCACCGGTCCCGTCGGTGACTCCGCATCCGGACTGGAAGACCGACGAGAAAAAGCTTGATCCGACGACGGCCGTCATCGTCGACGCGGCCATCAGCGCGGCCATCACCGATCCGACGGCGATGACGACGAGCCCGGATCGCTGCATCTCAGTTCTCCTGCGGCGGCGCGGTTCGGTGTGGATCGCCTGTCATCACGAACACCACCAGTGGTTTGGGCACGTCCCGCAGCTCGATGTCCCACAACACGGTCTGCTCGGTGTTGGCTCGCGTGGACCCGTCGATCGGTACGAGCGTCCGCTGGACCGTCACCCGCCAGAGCTGCTGCGGCCCGTCCGGCGCCTGACCGGACCAGACGTGCGCCGCCGACACGACCCGGGGATTGGTGGTCTTCACACCTTGGTCGGAGGTGAACTTGTAGTACTGCAGCACCAGGTCGGTAGCGCTGTTGGCAAAGCTGGGAACCACGATCGGGCTCCAGGAGGCAACCCATTCGCTGGTGGAACTGTTGCTCAGCGGTGCGTACACCGAGAAACGAGCCGCGAACACGCGCGCGGTCGTTTCCATGAGACTCGCACCCGCGAGTCCCGGCGTCGCGGCCGGATTGACGTCCCCCGCATCGTCGCTCGTCGGCAGCCCAAGGGATGCCTCGATCTGCCCCGGGGACGGTGTGTCACCAGGTTTAGCGCTCGAACTCGGATGCGACGACGGCGTGATGACCGGCGGCGCGGCCGGGGTGACGGTGTGGCTCGCCGCACCCGCGCGGAAAACCCCGAAATAGACGGCCACGCCGGCCACGATCGCGGCTACTGCGACCGCAAGACCGAAGACCAGTCTCTTTCGCCCGGCAACGCTCATTGGCGTCCTCGTACGGGCACACCCTGAGTCGGAGCCGCCGACCTCGCCGGCGCTCCGGCCGACTCATGCGGCGCCGGGACGTAGACGACGTTGAGTCCTCGCCCCGACACGTTTGGGGCGGTACGTGCACGGCCGGCGGCGCTGTCGAACGCGTTGGCGGCCTGATTCGCCTTTGCGGCAAGACGATCCAGGCTCGACAGGTCGGCGTCGCCCCCGCCGCCTTCCACCGTCGTACGCGACGACGACTGGATGGTCGTGTTGGAAGGCGCGTAGACACCGCCGGTGCCAGGCACCGGAACCTCGCCACCGCCTTTCCTCGTCGTGTCGTCGCCAGCCCCGAGCAGGCCAGGCAGGAACGTCCCGGCCCTGCGGATCTTGTCGCCGATCTGGCTGCCGCCGTCGCCGCCACCACCACTCTCGGCACCCGCGGCGGCGACTCCAGCAGCACCACCGGCACCCATGCCCGCGGCCGCCTTCGCCGCAGCCTCGGCCTGGTCGCCTTTCTGCGCGAACCTCTCGACCTGCCCGAGGTAGCTGCCAAGCAGCCGATTGCTTGCCTCGCCATGCTCGTAGAAGCTGCGTGTCCCGGAGAAGTTGAAGGTGAACGCCTCGGCGAAGCGTTTTCGATACAGCAGACCAAAGCCGGCCACGAGGGTGATGAAGAGAATCTTGATGACCCACGGCACGGCGTTCACGTTGAGCAGCGCCTGGTAAAGCCCGATCACGAGACCGGCGAACAGTCCCAGAACAATGCGCTTGGCAAAGGATCCGAGCAGGAGTTCCACCCACCGCAGGAAAACCCGCATGCCGAATCCAGGAATGAGGCCGAACAGCGCCGCCGGAAGTGCCAGCATCGCGAACATGATGCTGGAGATCTCCAGCAACAGATAGCTGACCGAGATCGCGAGAATGATGATGCCGACCATCAGACAGGCGAAAAGCGCCAGCAGCGCGAGCAGGAATCGGCCACCAGACTGACCACCGCTGTAATACTGCCAATATCCAGGTTGGTTGGCCGCGGTGATGTCGGAGTAGTTGGTGGCGTTGAGCTGCTCCAGGGCACTCACGCCCCACGTCCCGACCATGGCCTTTCGGTCGGCGTGTTTGTCGTCGTAGCTACTCAGGTTGGTGCCTTTGCCGCCATCCCTGGCGTACAGGTTGTTCTTGCCTTTGTTGTTGACGATATCGGTGTACGAGTAAGCCTGTTGATGAAGAATGCGCTGACCGACGCCGTCGTCATAAGAGCCGAGCTCGCCGATGACCCATGGACTGTAGACCGTTGCACGGTAGAGTGAGTCGGCCGCGCAGATCACGGCTTTTTTCCGCAGCGCTTCTGCTTCCTTTTCGGTCGCCTCGGTCGCTCGCCCGGTGGCCGGCGGTCCGGAAATGCAGTCGGCACTCGAAAAGGCCGACATCATTGTCGAGGAAATCGTCACGGTTTGGTCATTGAGCCAGTTGAGCATGCCGGTGAAGTTGGTACCAGCCGAGATGAACGCCGCAAGGCCGGCGATCAACGCCATCTGGATGAACTTTCCCCAGAACGTCGAGGCGGGAAGTCTTCCGAACAGAAACCGCCACAGCATGACGATGGCAGCGATGAGAATCGCCACCGCTGACAGCGCGGAATAAACCGTGGCGTGGGTCTGGGCGATGACCTGGTCCACCAACGACGGGCTCGCCCCGTTGCTGTCCAGGAAGTAACTCAGGATGTCGCCGGTGAACGTCAACTGGAAAATGCCGATGGTCAGCACACTCATCGTCTTGGCCAACTGGAAAACCTGGTTGGCGACGACGTTGAGGATCTTGTTTTCCAGGTCCGTACAGTCCAACCCGTACGTCGTCCAGTAAGTCCCGGCTGAGCCGTACTGAGCCCAGATCGAGCCTTTGGGAGCGTCGGCGGCGGCCTTCACCGCTGCCTGCGCGATCTCGTCGGTCGGCGGCGTACCCGACAACTTGCCTTGCTGCCCGGTGGCAAAAGAACCGATCAGCGCCATCAGGCCCTGATCGGCTCGCTCCGGCGCGAACGGACCGCGCGGACAGGTGAGGTTGGCGGGGTTTGGCGGATCGATCGCGGCCGCCGGCTGCATGCCGGAAATACCGACGCCGACGATGACCAGGGCGAGCAGGAGGGTGGCGATGGTACGGCGCCAGAGGCGGCGGAACGTACGACGGCAGCGGTAGAGCAGACCGAAGGGGCCCCAGAGCGCTGATCGGCGGCGAGCGCGCGTGACACTGTCCAAGAACGCCTGGTCCGCGTCGGTGAGTGCATCGACGCGCAGGCCGGTAGGCGTGGTGGTGGCCACGGGGGCTGCCGCCATCAGGGTTGCTCCCTCGATCCGTACGTGCTCGTGTGTGCGAACTACTGCCCGGCTGGTGGCCCGCCGACATAGCGGGCTCCGGCCAGGTTTGCGGATGAGGTCGCCGTTGACCCGTCTTGCTGAGGGCCATCGTGCGGCCCGGTGCCCGTTTTGGTCAATGTCGGCAGGCCGGCGTCCGCCTGGATCTGGACCGGACCGCCGGTTTCCGCCTCCAGCCGGGCCCGCAGTGCCTCGGCCTCGGCTTCGGTGTCCGCGACGCCAAGAACCCGGCCGGACACGTCGGTGATGATGCGGCGCGCGGCGGCCTGTACGCGGCCGGAGCCGTCGTCCGGGGTGGAGTCGAAGGCGGCGGTGACATCGGGGAGGTAGGACATGTCGATGCGCATGGTGCCGACGTGGCCGCGGATGTCGCGCATGATGCATTCGGAGTGCCGGCCGGTCGGGAGGGTGGCGACGGCCTGGCGGTGCTCGGGGTTGTCGGAAATGCGCAGCAGCTCGAGATCGGCGGTGATCTCGTCGGCGTCTTCGGAACGGAAGACGAACATCGTGGTGAGGCAGTTGCGTACGTCCTCGGCCAGCAGGTCCTTGGCGTTTTGGCTCACCAGAGCCAAAGCGGTGTTGCGGGACCGGCCGAGCCGGGACACCTCGGCGATCAGCTGCGCGCCCTGGGTCGTCTGGGTGAGTGCCCATGCCTCGTCGATGACCAGCGCCTTCGGCCCGGTGAAGAGCGGGTCGACGATGAGCGTGCGGGTGTAGTGCGTGACCAGGTAGAGGAGCGTGACCGACAGCCGCTGCGCGTACGTGTAGCGATCCTGCGGTGTCGACGCGGACGGCAGCGACAGGCCGGCCAGCGTGATGATCGTCAGCCGGTCGCGCGCGATCTTCACGTCCGACTTGGCGCTGGAGAAGCAGAGGTTTCCCAGCGGCAGCTCGGAAATCACCTCCAACAGGTTGCCGGCGCTCTTGGCCACCGAGATCATCTGGTCGGTGTAGGCCGACCGGCTGTCGTTCATCGTCTCGACGCCGCCGGCCAGCAGCAGGTCGACCACCTTGCGCAGGTTGGGGTCGGGCCGGACGGCGATCTGCCGGATCGCCGAGACGATCGCGTTCTCCCGTTCGGCGGTCATCTCGCCGCCGAGCAGCAGCCGCATGGTCTCCATCGCCAGCAGCGTGCCTTCCTCGCGCGACTCGGCCAGCGAGAACGGGTCGAGCAGGCCGGCCATCCTGGAGCCGAGCTCCAGGATCCGTACGTCGCCGAGGCCGTCCAGCGTGGCCAGGCCCTTCGCGTCGCCCTTCGGGTCGAGCAGCACGGTGGTGATGCCGCGCGAGGCCGTCTGGTAGGCGATGGTCAGCGTGGTGAAGGTCTTGCCGCCACCAGGAGCGCCGACGATGGCGATGCCTGGCGGCTTGTTGTTCCGTGGCGCGTACAGCGGGTCGAAGTGGACGATCTCCTGGCTGCGGCCGGTCGTACGGCCGATGTAGGGTCCCTCGCCGTCGCCGAGGCTGTTCGACGCGGTGAACAGGCCGGCCGCGACCGTCTCCAGCTCCTGCACCTGTCGGTACGCGCGAACGCGCAGCCGGGTCTTGTCACCGGGGAACTGTTCGGTGAACAGCCGCAGCTGGTCGTTTGGCGTCCAGGCCACGTCGATGCCGATGTTGCGGTAATGCTCGATCAGCACCTCGCACCGGCGGCTCAGCTCCTCCGGGTCCTCCGCGGAGACCATCAGCCGGCCGGCGCCGTAGACGATGTACTTGCGCTGCCGCTCCACGTCGACGTCCAGCTGGCGGCCGTCGGCGAAGGCGTCCTGGATGCCGGTCGGCACCTCGGCGCCGGCCTCCTGGATGTGCCGCCGCTGGCCGGCCACCTTCTGGATCTGCTTCTCCACGTCCTTCTTCGCCTTACGCGGCGGATGGATCTCCCAGCGCGCGGAGAACTCCACGGGGAACCCCAGCGAGGGGTCCTCGGCGTGATGGATCCACGGGTTGCCGTCCCAGGTGTCCATCTCGCGCGGGATCCGGGAGATGCAGAGCGTGGCCACGTACGAGTCGAAGAAGCGCTCCGGCTTGGCCGGCGTGGCACCCTGCTGGTGCGCCTCCTGCTGCTTGACGAAATCCCAGTTGGGCTGGGTGATCTTGAGATAGTACGGGCTCTCGCTGTTGTCGACGTAGCCCTCGGCCAGGTGCTGCACCTCGCCGCGGCCCCACGGCCGGGCCTGGATCTGCGAGACGGTCGGGGCCGGCATGGCCGGATGCATCTGGTGCTGGAACAGCCAGGCGACCTCGGCCGCGGTCGCCGGCACGGCACCGAAGGCACTTCCGGCGAGCAGCCGGTGGATCGGCCGAGCGGAGCCCTGCCAGCGGTCGATCTCCTTGCGGTCGACGACGTCGTCCTCGCCGATCAGCAGCTCAGTGCTGAAAGAGATGAAACGCGAGGCCGTCGTCACCAGCGACCGGATGAGACCGGTGGTCTCGGTGACGCGGGTGCCGAGCCGTACGCCGATGTAGACCTCTTTGCGCAGGAACTGCTCGCTCCACAGGTGCTGCTGCTGCGCCACCAGCAGGTTGCGCCAGCCCGGCGAGCCGATGCTCGTACGCTTGTCGAGCCGCTCGGCCCAGTCGGCGATGTTGTATTCGCGGAACACCGTCTTCAGGTGGATCTCGCAGTCCTGCAGGCCGGCCAGGGCGTGCGCGTAGCTGGAGATCAGCCGGTCCCACTCGTCGGCGGTGCGGAACTCGACCGACACCGTCGGGAGCCGGAGATACGTCCAGGCCTCGGTGTCGGTGAGCAGGATCTGGTCGTCGAAATACCGTACGGCGAGCCGCTCCGGCATGGTCGGCACGTTGCGCGCCGCGTTGCCGCGTTCCCAGCGGCGTACGACCACGTACAGGATCGCGCCGACCAGGATGAGCAGCAGAAGAAGGCTGATCTCGGTCATCGCCGGTCACCGTCCAACTGCTCCTGCGGCACCCACCGCGAGGCGGTGAGCAGCACGCGGCGCGGCGCGGGTGCGGTGGTGAGCGCCGCGAGCCGGCGCGGCTCGGACTGGTGGGTCAGCCAGGAGGACAGCCACTCCTCGGTGGTCTTCTCGTGCGCGATCGGCCGGTCGGCGTAGAGCAGCACGATCACCGGTGGCGCCGCGATGATCATGGTGGCCACGCCGGCGTTGCCGACCCAGCTGGGGACGCCGAGCAGGAAGCACAGCGGCACCCAGACCACGGCGGCGGCGACTCCGGCTATCACCTGTGGAATCGAGATCCCGTTCTTGACCGGCAACCGGATGTCGTCGAACGCGTAGATCCGCACGCGCATGTTCCACGCGTGCGTGAACGTCCGGACGATCATGGTGCTGCCCTCCCCGTACGTGCGCTAACTCAGGATTCCCTTGAGGATGCCGCCGAGCGCCCCCAGGATGACGCTGCCGAACCTGATCAGCGCGAACACGCAGGCGCCGAGGAACACGAAGCCGATGAAGCCGGCCAGCGACCGGTTTTCGCCGAACAGGTATTTCAGGCCGACCAGCCCGATCAGGATGCCGGCGATCGGTGCCACGAAGTTCTGCAGGTTCTGCGCGATCGTGTCGCCGGTGGCCGCCAGCGGGGTGCTGGCGGCCACCGCGGCGACGTTAACCGCTGTCTCAAGCAATGCCATCTGCTTCACATTCCTTTCGCGACTGATCTGAGCGGCCCGCGACCGGCCGAAAGAATCAGGCGCATCGTTTCAAACTCTCAGCTCGGCGTTGCCGACGGCGTACTGGATGGAGTCGTGGACGGCCCGTTGGCCGGTGACTGGCCACCGCTCGGGCCGCCGGCCGGCCCTGGCTGCGCGGCGCCCCCCTGCTGCGGAGCGATGTCGGCGCTGGCCGCACCGCCGGACAGGCTCAGCACCGTCCACTTGTCCGCCTTGACCATGCTGACCTGGTACGACTGGGCCAGGATGCCACCGGACGCGGTCGTCCAGGACACGTTGACGGTGGCCACTCGCCGGTTGGGATCGCCGCCGGCGACCAGCGCCGGCACGACCACCCGGTCGACCGAGCTGAGCTTCACGCTGCCGCCGAGGCCGGTGATGGTCGAACCGGTGGCCAGCGTGAGCTGCAGGTCGGGGCTGGAGGCACCGTACGCGCGGAAGAACGAGTCGAGCACCGGGCTCAGCTGCGCCTCCACCACGGTGTCCTCGTCGGTCACCTCCGGCACCGTGACCGCCGCGGTGGGCGGGCAGGCGACGTACGCGGTGTAGCCGGTGATCGCCAGGCTCTGGCCGCCATTGGGTGAGAACACGCCGACCTGCATGCACGTCCAGCCGCCAGGGCTCAGGAAGACCGCGAGCTGCACGACCGCGTGCTGGTCGTCGGTCGCCTTCACGCCGGCCGGGATCGGCTGGCCGAGCACCTGCTGGACGCCTTTGCCGTCCCAGCCGAGCTGCAGGTTGCTGTTGCCGGGGAAGAACGGCTGCAGCGCGGTTGCCCGGTCCTGCGGCTTGGCCTGGTCCCACGACAGGTAGGCCCAGGCGAACCTGGCCGCGTACGCGGACGCCTGCTGCGTCGGATAGTTGGATCCCGGCGGCGAAGTCGGCGGGTCGTACAGCGCCTTGCCGGCGAGCCGGTAGACGCCGTTGAGCGCGATCACCGCGAGAACGACGACGATCAGCGTCTTGACCGCGAACTGCATCCAGCGGCCGCCGGCCAGCGGATTGCCTTTGCGGCGCTTGGTGGTCGGGCCGGTCGCTATGACGTTGCCGCCCTGCACGGTGAAGCCGCGGTCGCCGCCCGGCGGCTGCTGCGGTGGCACCGGCCGCTTGCTCTTGCGGGCCTTCTTCTCCTTCGGCGGCCGCTGCTTGCCGCGGCTGCGCTTCGGCTCGTCGGGTGCGCCAGACGGTGGCGGCACGTACACACCTGGCTGCTGGTAGCCAGCTGGAGGCTGCGCCTGTGGTGGCGGCGGAGCGTATGGCGGCTGAGCCGGCTGCTGAGTGGTCGCCTGACCGGTCCACGGCGGAATCGGCGCCGGCGGCCTCGGCGGCTGGGCCGGCGGCTGGGCTGGCAGCTGAGTTGGCAGCTGACCCGGCGGCTGCGGCGGTGGCTGGGCCGGCCCCGGCTGGCTGGACACCGGCTGGTTCGGCGCCGGAGCGGTGGGACGTGGCGGTGCCGTCTGCTGAGCTGGCGCCGCGCTGGTCGGCTGAGGCTGCCACGTCGATGGCGGAGGAGGGGCCTGCGGTGGAGTCGGTGCCGGCGGCATCGGAGCGGCGCGGCCGGTCGGCGGCACGTACGCGTAGGGCGCGCGGCCTCCCGGCGGCGCCTGGCCGGCGGCCGGCGGGGTCGGGCCCCAGCCGTTGGACGGCGGACCGGACGCCGGCGTCCGGAACGACGGGCCGGACGCTGGCGCGGCGGACGCCGGCGTCCCGGAGGCGGGTATGCCGGAGGACGGCACCCCGGAGGCAGGCACGGCAGAGGCCGGCGCGCCGGCTGGCGGCGGCGCCTGGCCGGCCGGCGCGGCCGCGCCGCGCTGCGCCTGTGCGCCGGAGCCGCGGGCCGGAGCGCGGAACACCGGGCCGCGGCTGACGTATTGGGTGACCTCGTTCGGGTCGTCGCCCTCACCGGACGGCTGGCCACCCGGCGGGGTGGTCGAGGGTGCGGGTCCGCCGTCGCGGCCACGCACGCCGTCGTTGGTCATCAGGAGAACTCTCCGTCTCGCCTCTCATGCCGTGGCCCGGGTGGACCGCGGCGTCCGTTTCGCGCGCTACCTACCATCATCGCGGTTGCGGGGACCGCTCCGTGCAACCCGTCCACAGCCACATCCTCACGCGGTGTGAAGACGCCGGCACGTTCCATGGTCCCAGATATCCGGCCGAGATCAGAGCCGGTTGGGCGAACTATCACCTTCGGCACCGTCTGTGAATGGCGTCTGACCGGAACCTGCAGGCAGGCCGGGGTCTCCGGCCGGCCGAGCGGCCGGCTGCGCCGGATGCTGCGCGCCGCCGGCGGCTACCGAGGGTGATGAAATCGGCTTATCGGGATAAGCCGGCGCCTGTGGATAACCGGCCGCCGGCTGGGCGGTCTGGTCGGGCCGATACTGCCAGGGGTCGACGGTCGGTTCGGCGCCGGCCACCGAACGTCCGGCCGGTTCGGCCGGCGCCATCGGTTGCGGTTGCTGCTGCTGTTGCGGGATGGGGTCGTACGCGACCGGTTCCTCGTACGGCACCGCCTCGCCAGCCTGCACCAGCATCTCGTCGCGCAGGTCCAGCACCGCCTGGGCCCTGATCCGGATCTGCTCGCGGAGCTCGACCGACCGCTGGATGTCGCCGGACCGCTCGGCGGTGAGCGCCTCGCCGGCGGCCTCGATGCTCTCGTCCGTACGCGCGTGCACGCCGCCCAGCACCTGGGTGGCCCGCTCGGTGTCGAAGAGCTGGCCGCTCAGCCGGTCGATGTCCACGCAGGCGATGGTCATCTCCTTGAGCACCGGCTCCAGGTTGACCGGCACCTCCACCGACATCGGTGGATGGTCGGACAGCCGCCGGTCGAGCAGGTACAGCACGGCGCAGATCACCAGGCAGGCCAGCGGCACCAGCCAGGCCGTCCAGCCGGCGGTGCTGCGTACCGTCGCCACGCACGACGCGACCAGCGTGAGCACCCCGGCGGCCGCGAAGATCAGCACCAACCAGCTGACCAGCCGGCGGATCCGCAGCTGCTGCTGCTCACGCTCGGGATCCTCGCCGATCTTGCCGACAAAGACGCTGTCGGCACCTTCCGACGACCGCCGCAGCAGCCGCCCCAGCAGTCCACCGGAGTTACCCGATGCCACTCGTGTCACCCCGTTCCCGCCGATCCTCGCGTCCGGTTCACGATAGATTGCCACCCGGACAGATTCTGGCCAAACCCTCTAGGGTCTGTTTCGGAGTCCCACGTGGATGAGAGTCGAGATCCAAACGTCGTCTGGCGGTGTGGCGGGACCGCCCGGCGTGGCAGCGCCACGTGGGCGGTCCCGCCGTGCCGCCAGGTGGCGTTTGGGCTCGGCTATCGCCGCGTGGGACTTCGAAACAGACCCTAGGAGAGCGTTGTCCAGCAGCCGCACTACGGCGACCGTACTGGCCGCCGTCGCGGTGTGGCGTCGCGCCTCCGCCAATGCCCGGCCGCGGCGCTATGTGGAGCTGCGGGTCGCGGTCGAGGATCCGCGCGATCCAGCCGCGCCTGAGTTGCCCGCCGAGCTCACCGTCGCCGACGACCGGACTTACCGGCACGGCCAACGTATCGAGGTGGTCATCGACCTGCGCACGGGTGCGGTGGCGTTGGCTCCGGTCGAGCGGTCGAAGGCCCGGCCAGACGTACGGTTCACCGTGATCGTGCTGGTTGGAGTCGCGGCGGCGGTCGTGGTGATCGGAGCGCTGGCGTACTTCCTGTCGGTGACGCAGTCCCGCGTCCCCCAGCCGACGCCGTCCGTCAGCGCCCCAGCAGCCACACCGTCCTGACCGCCCGTTACCCGCTACGGCGCGAAACTGTCGTACCCACCCGCCAATCTGGGCCCCCACCCAAATCGGGTGGGGGGTGGGTTCGCGTGGAAACTTACACAAGTTTCGAAAGTTGATCTTGGTCGCGATACCCGCATGGCCACCATGCGTGCGTCCAACGCACGCATGGTGGCCATGCGTGCACCTCGCCCCGCCAGACGCACGCATGGTGGCCATGCGTGCATGTGGCGGTGAGGGCTCAGACGATCTGCAGGAGCTCCGCGCGTACGGGCTGGATGAGCGCCGGGCTGACGGCCCGGTTCTCCGCGATCGCGCGATCCCATTCGGTACGGGCCACGACCCACACCACGCGGTCACCTGGCGTCAGACCGGTGTCGACCGCGCCGTTCGGCACGTGTGACAGCCGCACCACGCCGGTCGCGCAGACCCAGCCCGACCAGGCGCCGCTGTCGTCGAACCACATGACCTCGACGCCGGGGCCGAGGATCTGCTCGGGGTGGTCGGTGCCGACCGGTACGGTCACCGCGGAGCTGGCCGGCTCCGGCGGAGCGGCGACCCGGTCGGCCACCTGGTAGGGCTTCCAGGCCTGCTGGTTGGCCAGCGACTCGCTGCCACCGGGCTGCTGCCACACCGCGTCGTCCCAGGTCGGCGCGCTGGACACCGGTGGCTCCGGCTGGCTCGGCTGGATCCGCGGGAAGTCGGTACGCACCGGCGTCTGGCGCTGCAGGGCCTGCGCGACCTTACGGCGGGTGACCTGCGGATTCGGCGAGCTCGGCGAGTGCCGCGGCACCAGCGGGATCGGCGGCGGAGGCGGCGAGTCCACCGGCAGGTCCATCGGCATGGCGGCCGGTGGAGCGGCCAGCGGCACGGCGGGCAGCTCGTGCGGTGGGACCGGCAGCCGGCGCACCGGCGCCTGTTCGGTCGGATAGAGCACCGACCTGGCCCGCCGGACGATCATGTCCAGCTGCGCCGAGGTGTAGATCGTCTCGCCGTGGCAGATCCGGTCGACCAACAGCGTCGGCTCCAGCATCGTCACATCGACCGGTGAGTCCAGCTCACGCGGCGAGACGGTGGCTGGTACGACGCCTGGATACTGCGGCGGGAAGGTCGCGCCAGGCAGCGCCACCAGCGGCAGCACGCGTACGCGCAGCGCGTCGGACACCGCGTACGCACTCACCGCGGCGTCCAGCAGCAGGTCGTCCATGCTGCGATTCTCGACCGCGACCCGGCGGGTCGCGGAGACGTTCAGCTGCAGCCGGCCGATCGCGTCGGCGACCATCACGCCATAGACACCGGTCTGCGCGACGACGTACGCGTCGAACTGCAGCCGGGCGCCGAAGTCGCGCGGCACCGACATCTGGTGCAGCACGGTGGCCCGGCGCGGCACGTCGGCCAGCCGGTCGATGATCTCGCGTTGCTCGGTGGTCGACTGCTCGTAGAGCCGGGACACCCGGGCGCGCTCGCGCACCCGCTGGACGTACGCGCCGATGGCGCCGGTGCGCCAGGCCAGGTACGCGGCCATCATGGACCATCCGATCAGCACTGTGACGCCGGGCGCGAGCAGCGCCAGCGGGCCGGCCAGGGAAGCGTTGAGGGCCCAGCACACCATGATGCTGAGCCAGGAGCTGCGGGACGGCAGCAGGACCGCGAGCAACCACACGACGGCGCCGGTGAAGACCACGACGCCGGTGGTGCGGGTCAGCAGGACGAACTGGTCCGCGGTCGGCGGGCCGTACGAGGCGGCAGCGCTGACCAGCGGCGCGGTGGCGGCCCACCAGATCATCGCGGCCGCGGCGCCGACGACGCTGTGCCGGCGCTGGCCGGTGACCCAGCAGAGCCCGGCACCGAGACCGACGGTGAGCAGCGCGGCGACCCACCACTGTTGGACGACGAGAGCGACACCCACCAGACCGGTGGTGATCAGCAGCGCGAGGACCGTACGAGAGTCGGCACCGCGGCGCCGACGGTGCGCTCCGACCCGAGCGCCTTCACCCTGTTCGAAGGCCGCGGCGCCGATCGCCAGGAGCGAACTACGTAAACCACCCGGGGCACGTTGCGTGCCGCCCAGCCGCATGGACGACATTTGCCTCCTTCACGCCCCAGGGCAGGGGCGGATTACAACTGCGACCGGTCCCCCCGCGGTCGACGTCTCAGAACGTATGCCAGTTTCGTGCAATCGTGAGCCATCGCTACGCCGGTGTAGGCGACGACCCATGGTGCCAGAAACCGCGGTGTTTCGGCTAGGAATCTGCAGCAAAAATGTGGTCAGAACATCCCAGTGCGATAAGTAACACACGCCGCATTACCACGGTGTAGCGACGCTGCGACTCTGCGTCGACATCTGATGTCGATACGGTTGATGGTTGACGCGGCAATCTTTTGCCGCACAGATTTTCCTTGCCTGCCAGCCGAGGCGACGCGGTCGCGATGCATACAAAGTCGTACGCAGATCAGTGCAGGTCGAGCACCAACTCGACTTTCTGGAATTCCTTCAGATCCGAATAACCGGTCTTCGCCATCACCCGGCGCAGCGCACCGAAAAGGTTCTTGTCGCCGTCCGGACTGTCGGCCGGACCGAGCAGCACCTCGCGCAGCGAACCGACCGGCTCACCCGCCGCGGCGGCGAACTGGCCGCGCGGCAGCTTGGGGTGCGCTGCAACCGATTGCCACCAGGCGCCACCAGCCGGCGCCTCGTGCGCGCCGGACAGCGGCTCACCAAGCATCACCGCGTCGGCACCGCAGGCGATCGCCTTGGCGATGTCGCCGCTGAAAGTCAGGTCGCCGTCGGCGATGACGTGCACGTATCGGCCGCCGGTCTCGTCCAGGTAGTCGCGCCGCGCCGCCGCCGCGTCGGCGATCGCGGTCGCCATCGGTACGCGGATGCCCAGAACGCGATCGGATGTGCTCCACGCGTCGGCGCCGACGCCGACGATGACGCCGGCGGCGCCGGTGCGCATCAGGTGCATCGCGGTCTTGTAGTCGGCACAGCCGCCGACGATCACCGGCGTGTCCAGATCCGCGATGAACTGCTTCAGGTTCAACGCACTGTCCACTGTGGACACATGCTCGGCCGACACGATGGTGCCCTGGATGACCAGCAGGTCCACGCCAGCGGACAGCACATGTGGCGCGAGATCCTGCGTGTGTTGCGGGGAAATCCGCACCGCGGTGGTCACGCCGCTTTCCCGAATCTGCCGGATCCGTTCCTGGATCAGCTCGGTTTTCACCGGCTCGGCGTAGGTTTTCTGCAGAAACGCGGTCGAGCCGTCGGCTTTTTCGGAAATTTCCGCGAGCACCGGCAGCGGATCCTCGTAACGGCACCACAAGCCCTCGGCATCCAGTACGCCGAGACCGCCGAGCTGGCCGACCGCGACCGCGGTCTCCGGGCTCATGATGGCGTCGGACGGATGCGCCACCAGCGGGATGTCGAAGCGGAACGCGTCGATCTGCCAGTGCGTGGAGACCTCGTCGACATCGCGCGTACGCCGAGACGGCACCACCGCGACGTCCTCGAGGTGGTATGCCGCTCTGGCGGCCTTTCCCATCCCGATCTGCATCAGTGGCCCGAGTAGTTCGGCGCCTCGACGGTCATCTGCACGTCGTGGGGGTGGGACTCGCGCAGGCCGGACGCGGTGATCCGGAGCAGCTTGCCACGCCGCTGCAGCTCCTCGACTGTCGTCGCGCCGACGTATCCCATCGACGCGGCGAGGCCACCGACCAGCTGGTGCGCGACCGCCTCCAGCGGACCGCGGTAGGGCACCTGGCCCTCGATCCCCTGCGGCACCAGCTTGTCGTCGGAGAGCACGTCGTCCAGCCCGTAGCGATCCTTCGAGTACGACTTGGCCTGGCCGCGCGACTGCATCGCACCGAGCGAGCCCATGCCGCGATAGGCCTTGAACTGCTTGCCGTTGATGAAGATCAGCTCGCCGGGGCTCTCCGCGACACCGGCCAGCAGCGAGCCGAGCATGACCGTGTCGGCACCGGCGACCAGCGCCTTCGCGATGTCGCCGGAGGAGGTGATGCCGCCGTCGCCGATCACCGGCACACCGGCCGGCCGGGCCGCCTTGGCCGCGTTGTTGATCGCGGTGACCTGCGGCACGCCGACACCGGCGACCACCCGGGTCGTACAGATCGAACCGGGGCCGACACCGACCTTGACCGCGTCGGCACCGGCGTCGACCAGCGCCCGCGCGCCTTCCTCGGTCGCCACGTTGCCGCCGATGACCTGGACCTCGGTCTCCCGCTTGAGCAGCGCCACCATGTCCAGCACCGCCTGCGAGTGGCCGTGTGCGGTGTCCACGATGAGTACGTCGACACCGGCGTCGACCAGCAGGCGAGAGCGCTTGTAAGCGTCGTCGCCGACACCGACCGCGGCGGCGACCATCAGCCGGCCGGAGCCGTCCTTGGTGGCCAGCGGATAGGCCTCGCGCTTGGCGAAGTCCTTGACGGTGATCATGCCGGACAGCCGGCCGTTCTCGTCGACCAGCGGCAGCTTCTCGACCTTGTGCTGGCGCAGCAACGCGAGCGCCTCGTCGGCGGCGACCCCGACCGGCGCGGTGACCAGCGGCATCGGTGTCATGACCTCGCGGACCGTACGCGCGAAGTCGGTCTCGAAGCGCATGTCGCGGTTGGTCACGATGCCGACCAGGACGCCACCTCCCTCGACCACCGGCACGCCGGAGATGCGGAACTTGGCGCACAGCCGGTCGACGTCGGCGAGCGTGTCGTCCGGCGAGCAGGTGATCGGGTTGGAGACCATGCCGGCCTCGGACCGCTTCACCAGGTCGGCCTGGGACGCCTGGTCCTCGGCGGACAGGTTGCGATGCAGCACGCCGATGCCACCCTGGCGCGCCATCGCGATCGCCATCCGCGCCTCGGTCACGGTGTCCATCGCCGAGGACAGCAACGGGATGCGCAACGAGATCTCGCGGGTCAGCCTGGTCGTGGTGTCGGCGGCGCTCGGCGCGATGTGACTCTCCGCCGGCAGCAGCAGGACGTCGTCGAAGGTGAGACCGATCGGCAGGTCCATGTCAGGCACCGGTGGGAAGTCCCGCGTGTGTTCAGCCATGTTCAGCGATTCTCGTTTCCGGTCGGCTCTGGCTGGATGTAGATCCATCGTAGCGACGCCGTGACCGGCCCCGTGACGTGCGCTTGGTCTCCCGGCGCGTACGACCGCGGGGGCGCCCTACGTGCGCCTGGTGCGGGTGGGGCGACTCCGCGGCCGACCCACGAAAGGCCCTGAGACAACGCCGGTTGGCGCGCCGACTACGGTGGTGGTGTGCACGAGGAGCCGATCGACCCGTTCGCCGGCGATCCCGCCGACCCGGCCCGGGCCATCGACGACCCGGAGCCGGAGCAGGCGTTGCCGCTGAGCCCGGCGGAGCGGCAGGACGTGCTGGACGACCTGTCCGACCTGGAGGTCTACGAGGCGCTGCTCGCTCCCCGCGGCTATCGCGGCGTGGTCGTCGACTGCCAGGACTGCCAGATCCCGCACTACTTCGGCTGGCACCTGCTCCGCGCCAACCTGCGCCACCTGCTGGAGGTCGGCGAGAGCCGCGTGCACGAGCCGGCGTACAACCCGGATCCGGCGCACTACGTCACCTTCGACTACGCGCGCGGCTATGCCGACGGCGTGCAGGACAGCTTGGGCTCCGGTCACCACGACGACTGATTTTTGGGCCCCCGAAACCAGAGTCCTCGCCGCGTACGACACTTCCGACGACCGTCACGAAGGTGACGTTTTGACGGCGGACGTACGCGCGACGACCGCCGGAAGGCCACCCCTCGCGAGGGTTGTCAGCTTGGTACGGGGTTGGCCGTCCCGGGTCCGGCGGTGCCGGAGCCGCTCGGGGTCGGTGAGGTCGTCGGCGACGACGGCGCGCTGCCGGACGGTGTCGGCCGGTGCGAGCGCTGGCTCTGCGACGGGTCCGGCTTGGCGCCGGGCGTCTGGCGGCCGTTGCCGGAGCTGGTGCCCGAACCGGTCGACTTGCCACCCTGGCCAGTGCCGTTGGACCGGTCGGCGCGCGCCTTGATCAGCTGGTCGTTCAGGTCGCTCTGCCGCTGGCGCAGCTGCCGGCCCTGGTCGACGTCCTGCACCACCGGCAGCAGCTGGCGGGCCTGGCTGAGCTTGTCGGCGGCCTGGTCGAGCTGGCCACTCTTGATCTCCGCCTCGGCGGCGTCCAGCAGGCCGGTCACGTCCTTGGCCGCCTGCACCGAACGCGCGCGCTCGGTGTTCAGCGCGAGCGCGACCGGCCAGAACGTGCTGTCCGGACCAGCGCCGGTGGCAGCGGCGACGCCGCCGACCGAGCCGAGGCCGATCACCAACGCGGCGGCGGCCACGATGATCCGCCGGCCGGCCTTGGTCAGCAGCCGGGACGTGCGGCGGACCGGCCGATGGCTGTGCGGGCCACGGACGCCGGAGTCCGGCGCGGAGATCTCGATGGTGTTGCTGGCGCCGGCCTCCAGGTCGGCACGCCAGCGGTAGAGCAGGTCGACGACCGGGTCGCCGTCGACGCTCTTCGGCCGCTCGCCCTGGCCGAGCGCGGTGAACAGCGACTCGTCGCGGTTGAGCGCACGAATGTCCAGTGGGTTGCGGCCGCGGCGCGCGCGGTTGCCGTCGTGGAAGCTCATGCCGGCACCTCGTCGGCGCTGGACTGCACCATGTCGCGCAGCCGGTTGAGGGCCCGGTGCTGCGCCACCCGTACGGCGCCCGGCGACATGCCGAGCACCGCGCCGGCCTCCTCGGCGGACAGGCCGACGGCCACTCGGAGCAGCACGACCTCGCGCTGGATGTCGGACAGCGTGTTGAGCAGCTCGTGTACGCGCGCGGCCCGGTCGGCGGCGAGGGCGGCCTGCTCCGGGTCGTTGGCGGAGTCGATCACGTCGGGCAACACCTCGACCGGCTGGCTGAGGTCACGGCTGGCACCACGGTGCGCGTCGGACACCTTGTGCGAGGCGATCCCGAAGACGAACGCGCTGAACGGGCGGCCGACATCGCGATAGCGGGGAAGGGCGGACATCACCGCGATGCACACCTCCTGAGCCACGTCGTCCGCTGTCGTGTACGCGCCGCCACCGGTGCGACCCAGGCGAGCCCTGCAGTAGCGGACCACCATTGGCCGGATGCGAGTAAGCAACTCGCCGATCGCCTCGGAGTCGTCCGCGGCGGCGCGGGCGGCGATGGCACTGAGCTCGCGCTCGCCGTCCTTCCCATCCATCGCGGCGGTGATCCCTCCCGTTACGACTGTGACCACATTCGGCACATGGCACCGAAGAGCAGACGGTAACCCGTGGGGTGGGCCGCAGACACTCTAACGCCCACCCCGCTCCGTTACGTAAGCCCGGTGGGACTGTCCGCACCCGGACAGTGCGGCGAAACCGGGGAAGACCAGGTCATATGCCGGTAATGGCGGCTCCCGGCTGCTCATGTCAGGTCTCCGGCCGGATTCGCTCGGTGACCGAGCGCACCGGAAATCCTTTCCCGATCGGACATGCGACGTCGGTCACAAAGTTACCGGTCCGGGGCTACGCGTAGGGTGCCACATCCGGCCGCGCGAGCCAGCCGGCGCGTACGTCCGCCGGCAGTCCCTCCGCGATCCGGGCCACCGCGGCGCGGGCCGCCTCCCGCTCTCCGAGGACGGCTGCGGCAACCCAGGTCA